>NZ_JAIZQO010000014.1:0-206868 GCF_020419725.1 Burkholderia sp. AU38729
GTGATCCGTTCCGTTACAGCCATCGCAGCCTCCGGCGCCGGACACCCGGCGACCGAACAGCTTACGCGGCCCGAAAGCGGACATTTCTATGTAGCCAAAAGCGGACATTTCAATCTAGCCACTACAACCAAATCCGTCGATAATGTTGATTATGTCAAATACTATATTTCAGCCCCAAACCCCACGACAAGCAGCCTTCAACCGACCGCTGCCGCACTTTTGAGCGCGTTCGAAAACGCTCAGGCAACCGGATTCAACCACTCCGTCAGTCCTTCGCGCGCGTTCAACTCGATGAACGTCGGCAACGCGCGAAGCGCGTGGATATAGCGCGCCAGATTCACCCACGTCGTTGCCGGACGCGGCATGTTGCGCGTCCAGCGCATGAGCATCAGCGCCAGGAAGTCGACCGTGCTCAACCGATCGTCGATCAAATACGAGCGGCCATCGGACAGCAGATCGTCGAGATGCGCCATCGCCCCCTCGACTTGCCCCTGCGAAAAAACTTTCACCATGTCAGCGCATCGCGGATCGCCATCCGTCTCCGCATAAAACCAGTTTCGCATCGCCGGCAAGACGGAATTGGCGAGATAGATCATCATCTCCAACCACGCGGCACGTTCAGGCGAGCCCGGATCCGGAGCCAGGCGCGGCTCCGGATGGCGTTCGGCGAGCAGCATCAGCAACGCGGCCGATTCGGTCCGCGGTTTGCCATCGACGACCAGCGTCGGCACTCGGCCCGCGGGATTCAACCGCAGGTACTCGGGCGTATGCTGCGCCCCCGTATCGATATCGACGAGGCGCGTTTCGAACGGCACGCCGAGTTCGATCAACATCCAGTGCACGGCCATGCTTGCCGCGCCGGGCGAGTAATACAGAACGTAGGACATGGTCTGAATTCGTCTCCTTGAATTGAAATGTCGGTGAACCGTCTGCACGGTAATCGCATTTAATCAACACAACGCTCGAAAATCACCTGTCGAAGCGACCTCACTCCCCCACCACCTCCGCCTGACGATCGTCCCGCTTCGCCACCGCCACCCGCCGTCCGCGTCGCCCGACCGACGCCACGACCCGAAACGCCACCGGCGCGAACACGAGCCCGAACACCGTCGCCGCCAGCACACCGCCGAACGCGCCCGTGCCGATCGACCGCCGGCTTTCCGCCCCCGCGCCCGTTGCCAGCACGAGCGGCACGACGCCCAGAAGGAACGCCATCGACGTCATCACGATCGGCCGGAATCGCGCGGCGGCCGCGTCGACCACCGCCTGCCGCAACGGCACGCCCTGCACGACCAGGTCACGCGCGTATTGCACGATCAGGATCGCGTTCTTCGCCGCCAGCCCGACCACGGTAATCATCCCGACCTTGAAATACACGTCGTTCGGCATCCCGCGCGCGAGCGCCGCCGCGATCGCACCCATCATGCCGAGCGGCACGATCGTCAGCACGGACAGCGGAATCGTCCAGCTTTCGTACAGCGCGGCCAGCGCCATGAAAACCGCGAGCACCGACAACCCGACGAGCAGCGGCGTCTGCCGCGCGGCAACCTGCTCCTCGCGCGCCGCATCGACCCAGTCGAAGCCGATCCCGGCCGGCAGCGCAGCGGCAAGCCGCTCCATCTCCGCCATCGCCGCGCCCGAACTCGTGCCGGTCGCCGCCCGGCCGCTGATGTCGAGCGACGGATAGCCGTTGTACCGGTTCAGCATCACCGGCCCGATCGTCCAGTGCGGCGCGGCAATGGCCGACAGCGGCACCATGTCGCCGGTACGGTTCGGCACGGTCAGCGCCATCAGCTGCGTATCGGTCGCGCGTGCAACCGGATCGGCCTCGATGATCACCCGTCGCATCCGGCCCGACGCCGGAAAGTCGTTGATGTAGTTCGAGCCGAACGTGCCGCCCAAGAGCCCCGCGATCCGCTCGAACGGCACGCCGAGCGCGTACGCCTTCGCGCGGTCGACATCGAGCTCGATACGCGGTGCATCCGGCAGGTCTTCGAAATGCACGGCCGAGAGCAATGGACTCGCCTTCGCACGCTCGGCAAGCTGCTCGCGGGCCGCCTTCAACGCATCGAGCCCGACCCCGCCTCGATCCTCGAGCCGGAACGTGAAGCCGTCCGAATGCCCGATGCCGCGCACCGAAGGCGGCAGCGCCGCCTCGACGTCGCCGTCGAGGATCGCACTGAAGCGCCCGTTGAGCCGGTCGCGCAACGCCATCGCATCGACGTCGCGCTTCGCCCAGTCCTTCAGTTCCACGAACGCCATCCCGACGTTCTGTCCGCTACCCACGAAGCTCCAGCCGATCACGCTCGTCACGTTCGCGATCGCCGGCTCCCCGTGCAAGATGGCCTCCACCCGCTCGACGACCGCGAGCGTGCGCGCCTGCGTGGCGCCCGCCGGCAACTGGATCATCACCTGCAGTTGCCCCTGGTCCTCGGTCGGCAGGAAACCGCCCGGCATCATCCAGTACAGCAGCCCGCACCCGATCACGAGCACCACATAGACGGCCACGACCATGCCGGTGCGGCGCACCGCAAACACGGCGACGCGGCGATAACCGGTTTCGGCGCACGCGAAAGCCGTACCGAACCGGTCGGCCAGACGCGCGCCGATGCCGCGTCGCCGCGCACGGCCGGCGCCGCGATCGTGCCGCGCGACCGGCTTCAGCAGGTTCGCGCACAGCGCGGGCGTGAGCGACAGCGCCATGAACGACGACACCAGCATCGACGCGATCATCGCCACCGCGAACTGCCGGTAGATGCCGCCGACGCTGCCCGGGAAAAACGCCATCGGCACGAATACGGCGGTCAGCACCGCGGTCACGCCGACGATCGCCCCGCCGATCCGCTTCATGGCCCGGCGCGTGGCGTCGCGCGGCGACACGCCCTCCTCCATCACGCGATGCACGCTCTCGACGACGACGATCGCATCGTCGACCAGGATGCCGATCGCCAGCACGAGGCCGAACATCGTGAATACGTTGATCGACAGCCCGAACGCCCACATCGCGACGAACGCACCCATCAGCGTGACCGGAATCACGACGGTCGGCACCAGCGTGTAGCGCAGGTCGCGCAGGAACAGCCACATCACGCAGAACACCAGCACGACGGCCTCGACGAGCGTCAGCACGACTTCGTGGATCGCGATCTTGACGAAATGCGCGCCGTCGAACGGAATCTCGACCGCGACGCCCGGCGGCAGCGTCCGCGAGAGTTCCGCGAGCCGCGCGCGGATCGCATTCGACGTTTCGAGCGCGTTGCCGCGCGGGCCCAACTGGATGCCGACCGTCGCGGCCGGCCGGCCGTTCAGCCGCGAATAGAACGAATAGTCGTCGCGACCGATCTCGACGCGCGCGACATCGCCAAC
Organism: Burkholderia sp. AU38729; assembly: GCF_020419725.1. Classification (NCBI taxonomy): domain Bacteria; kingdom Pseudomonadati; phylum Pseudomonadota; class Betaproteobacteria; order Burkholderiales; family Burkholderiaceae; genus Burkholderia; species Burkholderia sp. AU38729. Next base: position 3,367 of record NZ_JAIZQO010000014.1, read on the forward strand.
ACGCACCACCGAGCCGTCCTGTTTCGACTTCAGCACGATCCGGCGGAACTCCTCGGGCGACGTGAGCTGGCCCTTGACCACGACCGTCGCGGTGAGCTGCTGGCCGCGCACGAACGGCGCGTCGCCGATCGCACCGGCCGTGACCGTCGCGTTCTGCGCGCTGATCGCCGTGATCACGTCGTCGGCGCCGAGATCGTATTCGCGCAACTTGACCGGATCGAGCCAGACCCGCAGCGCCTCGTCGGCATCCCAAAGCTCGGCCGCGCCCACCCCCGGCGCGCGCTTCAGCTCGCGCAGCACGTAGCGGTTCAGGTAATCGCCGAGCTGCGCGGAATCGCGCGTGCCGTCGGTCGACGTCAGCGTGACGAGCATCAGGAACGTGTTCGCCGCCTTGAACACGCCGATCCCCTGCTGGACGACCTGCTGCGGTAGCCGCGGCTCGACCTGCTTCAACCGGTTGTTGACGTCGACGAGCGCGATGTCCGGATCGGTGCTCGGCGCAAACGTCACGTCGATCTCGAGGTTGCCGTGGCCATCGCTGCTGGTCTCGTAGTACAGCAGCCCGTCGGCGCCATCGAGGCTTTCCTCGATGATGCTGCCGACGTCGGCATCGACCGTCTCGGTCGACGCGCCCGGATAGGACGCGGTGACCACGACCCGCGGCGGCGCCAGGCGCGGATACTGCGCGATCGGCAGTTGTGGAATGGCCAGCACGCCCGCGACGACGATCGCGAGCGCGACGATCCACGCAAAGACGGGACGGTCGATGAAGAATGACGGCATCGGCGAGTGTCGGCGAACGCGCTACAGCGTGAGCTCGAACGAACGCGCGAGCAGCCCCGGCAACTGCGCGCCTCCGGTGGCGCGCTCGCCGTACGTGTCGTCGCTCGCGAGCAGCGCCGGCACCGCACCGAGCTGCTCGAGCTCCGACCCGAACAGCCGGTAGAAGCTGTCGTCGAACCGCATCGCATCGACCGGCGCGACGATGCGCCCGCCTTCGACCCAGAAAGTCGCGAACCGCGTCATCCCCGTCATCCGGCACGCGATCGGGTCCGAGAAGTTCAGGTACCAGAGGTTGCCGACGTAGAGCCCCGTGTCGAGCGCGGCCAGCACGTCGGCGTCGGCGAGCGTGCCGCCCGCGATCGACAGCGACTGCGGCGCTTCGGCGTTGTCCGCGCCATTCGGTGTGCGCCCGTGCTCACGCGCGGTGCGTGCACACACGAGCTGCCCGGCGCCCCGCCCTTCGACGACGAGCGGCACGCTGTCGCGCCGGTAGCCATCGGCATTGAACGCCGGCGCGAGGCCCAGCGTGAAATCCTCGGTGATCGACACGCGCGGATCGAGCGCGACCTCGCCGGCGTATAGGCGATGCAGCGGGCTGCGGGCGCTCGCCACCGCGCGCGCCGAAAAGCCGCTCCAGCCGAGCAGGCTCGTCATCTCGTGAATGGCGTCCGGCGCGAAATACGCGCGGTAGCGCCCGGGCGCAAGCGCCTTCGGCGCGCGGCCGAGCACGGGCAGCCGCGCGGCGGCCGCGTCGACCTTCGCCGCGAACGCCGCATCGCGCCAGTCGTCGCCCGCATAGACGGTCTTGATCGCGCGGCCGCTCGGGTCGTACAGCGACCAGCTGAAGTTGAAATTCTCGACCTCGTACCAGCCGCGGCTGCCGGTCGACGATGCGAAGCCGCGCGCCAGCGTGCCGCCCGCGTAAAAGCCGACGAAGTCGAGCCCGCGCGCGCATTCGGCCACGATTCGCGCGAGCCCGTCCGCATTCGGCAAGCGCCCGGTGCGGCGCGTTTCCTGCACCCACGACGAAGTATCGAACAGCAGGTGCGGATCGTCCTGCGCATCGCGCAGGCCGTCGCGCAGCACGGCGAGCGCGTCCGCCAGTTCATGCAGATCGGCCGCCGGATCGCCGCAGACGGTCAGCGCCGAGTGCGCCTGCCGCGCGCCGTCGATGAGCCGCACGGACAGCCGCCCCTGCGTGACACGCCCGGTCTGGCGAATCCTGCCGCCATTGAAACGGATGAAGTCGGACGTTTCGCCGGAGAAGCCGAGCAGGATGGTTTCGGTCGGTGCGGTCAGCCGTTGCGTAGCGTCGGCGAGCCGGGCGAAATACGCGTGCCAGTCGATTCCGGCCTGGCGGGCCATCGGATCGAATCCCGTCATCACGCGCCTCCGAAGACGTCGACGCCGGCGAACACGCAGGCCGGCGCGGCGTGGCCGACACGGATGATCTGTGCAGGCTCGCCCTTCCCGCAGTACGGCGTACCGTAGATGCCGAACGTGCCCGCATCGCCGACCGCGCGCAGGCTGCGCCAGAACTGGGCGGAGATGCCGCGGTAGTTCGGGCGCTTGACGACCTGCGTGAGCCGGCCGTTCTCGATCAGTTGCCCGAACTCGCAGCCGAACTGGAATTTGTTGCGGTGGTCGTCGATCGACCAGGACGTGTTGGTGCGCATCAGGATCCCGTGCTCCGTGCCCGCGATCAGCGCATCGAGCGACTGGTCGCCGGGTTCGACGTTCAGGTTCGCCATCCGGTCGATCGGCGCGCGGTTCCAGCTCGACGCGCGCGAGTTGGCCACGCCCGGCAGGCCCGCGCGCTGCTGCGACAACGCCCCGCCGAGCAGCCGTTCGAGCACGCCGTTGCGGATCAGGTACTGCTTGCGCGCCGGCGTGCCGTCGTCGTCGAATGCGTAGGACGCGGCTTCGGCCGTCGGCTCCGGATCGAACGTGACGTTCAGCAGTGGCGAGCCATATTGATAGTGGCCGACCATCTCCGGCCTGACGAAGCTCGATCCGGCGAAGTTGCGCTCGTCGCCGAGAATCCGGTCGAGTTCGAGCGGATGGCCGATCGACTCGTGGATCTGCAGCATCATCTGGTCCGGCATCAGCAGCAGGTCGCGCCGACCGGTCGGGCAGTTCGGCGCGGCGAGCAACTGCAGCGCCTCGTCGGCCACACGCGCGCCGGCGCCGTCGAAGCCGTAGCGCGCCAGCACGTCGATGCCGCCCTGCGCCAGCGTGCCCGATTGGCCGAGCGAGCGCGTCTGCGTGTCGCCGTCGCCATGGGCGACGGCTTGCAGCTCGGGCATCAGGAAGCGGAAGCGCTGGTCGATCCGTACGCCGTCGCTCGTCACGTAATACTGCTCGGTGTGCACGATCATCACGCTCGTCGAACGCTCGACGATGCGCGCGCCGAGGTTTGCCGCCGCACATTCGTGCGCGAGACGCTCGATCCATTCCGCGCGCGACGGCAGCGTCGCATCGACATCGGGCGACGCATAGGTGCCGCTCGCCTGCGGACGCGCGGCCTGGCGATGATCGACCAGTGCCCACGGCGCGCTGGCCCGAGCCCGCGCGGTCGCGATGTCGAGCGCCGCCTGCAGCCCGGCCGGGGACAGGTCGGGCGTCGCCGCATAGCCGGCGCCCGTGCCGGCCCAGGCCGTCAGCATCGCACCGCGCTCGCGCGTGCGCGAAAACGGCTGCGCGACGTCGTTGCGCACCGCGTGTTCGTCGATCGTCTCGTCGACGATGCGCAGCGACCAGAAATCGGCGTCGCTGCGCAACCCCTGTGCTGCCTGCACGGCTCGGGCGCCCGGCGCCCGGTTCTCGTCAATCATCGGCTCTCTCTTGCCTCTCCTGCGGGCCGCGCTCGGGCGCCAGCATGGACGACGCGAGCAGCGCCCGCGTATACGGATGGGATGGCGCGTGCAGTACGTCGAGCGTCTCGCCCGCCTCGACCACGCGCCCCGCCTTCATCACGATGACCCGGTGGGCCATCGCGCGCATCACCGCCAGATCGTGCGTGATGAACAGGTAGCTGAGTTTGTACGTCTTTTGGAGATTCGTCAGCAGATTCAGCACCTGCTTCTGGATCGACACGTCGAGCGCGCTCGTCGGCTCGTCGAGCACCAGCAGTTCCGGCTCCACCGCCAGCGCCCGCGCGATCGCGATCCGCTGCCGCTGCCCGCCGGAAAACTCGTGCGGATAGCGCAGCATCGCCTCGGGCGGCATGCCCACCTCCTGCAGCAGCGCGGCGATCCGCGCGCGCCGCGCGTCGCCGGCCACCTGCGGCCGGTGCACGGCGAGCCCCTCGCCGACGATCTGCTCGACCGTCATGCGCGGCGACAGCGAGCCGAACGGATCCTGGAACACCACCTGCATGCGCCCGTACAGCGTGCGCCGGCCCTGCGTCGTGCGCAGCGACGCCAGCGGCATCCCGTCGATCTCGATCCCGCCCGACGCCGGCCGCTGCAGCCCGAGCACGGCCGACGCGAGCGTCGATTTCCCCGAGCCCGACTCGCCGACGATCCCGAGCGTTTCGCCGCGCTTCAGGCTCAGCTGCACGTCGTGCACCGCGCGGAACGTCGTCTTGCCGAGCACCGAGCGCCAGCCCTTCGCCGCGATGCGGTAGTCGACGGCGAGGTGCTGCACGTCGAGGATCGTCTGCGCGCCGGCGGCGACCGGCTCGACCGCCCGTTGCGGCGCGCTGTCGAGCAACCGGCGCGTATACGGATGTTGCGGCGCCGCGAACAGTGCGGCGGTCGTGTTGGTCTCCACCAGCACGCCCTTCTCCATCACGGCCACACGCTGAGCGAAGCGCCGCACGAGGTTCAGGTCGTGCGTGATCAGCAGCACGGCCATCCCGCGCGCGGCGGCCTCCTGCTCCTGCAGCTCGATCAGCAGGTCGACGATCTGCTGGCGCACCGTCACGTCGAGCGCGGTGGTCGGCTCGTCCGCCAGCAGCAGGCGCGGCCGGCACGCCAGCGCCATCGCGATCATCGCGCGTTGCCGCTGCCCGCCCGACAACTGGTGCGGAAAGCTGTCGATGCGCCGCTCCGGCTCGGGAATCCCGGTGCGCCGCAGCAGCGCGATCCCGCGCTCACGCGCGTCGCCTGGACGCAGCCCCTCGTGCAGCCGCAGGCTCTCGGCGATCTGCTTGCCGATCGTATACAGCGGATTGAGCGCGGTCATCGGCTCCTGGAACACCATCGCGATATCGGCGCCGCGAATCCCGCGCATCTGCTGCTCGCTCTTCGCGAGCAGATCCTCGCCGTCGAACAGCATCCGCCCCGACAGCGTCGCGTGCTGCGCGAGCCGCAGGATCGACAGTGCCGTCACACTCTTGCCCGACCCCGATTCGCCGACGAGCGCCACGCGCTCGCCGCGGCCGATCGACAGGCTGAGGTCCTGTACGGCCGCGTTCGCGCCGAAATGCGCGGAAAACCCGTCGATCTGCAGCAACGGTCTCGTCATCACCGCCCTCCGCCGAATGCCGAACCGCGCGTGCGCGTGTCGAGCGCGTTGCGCAGCGCATCGCCCATGAAGGTGAGCAGAAGCAGCGTCACCACCAGCGCCGCGAACGCCGCGATCGAGATCCACCACGCATCCAGGTTGTTCTTGCCCTCCTGCAGCAGCTCGCCGAGGCTCGGCGTCGGCGGCGGCACGCCGAGGCCCAGGAAATCGAGGCTCGTCAGCGACAGGATCGCCGCGCTCATCCGGAACGGCAGGAACGTGATCACCGGCGTGAGGCTGTTCGGCAGCACGTGGCGCCACATGATCTGTGCGTTGGTCAGCCCCATCGTGCGCGCGGCCTTCACATAGTCGAGCGCGCGGTTGCGCAGGAATTCGGCGCGCACGTAGTCGGACAGCACGAGCCAGCCGAACATCGACAGCAGGATGAACAGCAGCCACAGCGACGGCGTGAAGATCGACGCGAAGATGATCAGCAGGTACAGGTCCGGCAACGCGCTCCAGATCTCGATCAGGCGCTGCCCGACCAGGTCGGTGCGGCCGCCGTAGAAGCCTTGCAGCGCGCCCGTCAGCACGCCGACCAGCACGCCCGATACGGTCAGCGCGAACGCCATCAGCACCGACAGCCGGAACCCGTACAGCAGCCGCGCGAGCACGTCGCGGCCGAACTGGTCGGTGCCGAGCCAGTTGCTCGACGACGGCGGCGCCGGATACGGCCGCGACGCGAAATAGTCGATCGTGTCGTAGCGGTACCGGTTCGGCGGATAGATCGCGAAGTTGCCGTGCGACTCGATCTTCGTGCGGATATACGGATCGAGATAGTTCGTCATCGCGGGAAAGTCGCCGCCGAACGCCGTCTCCGGATAGTCCTTCACGATCGGGAAATAATAGTGCCCGTCGTAGCGCACGATCAGCGGCCGGTCGTTCGACAGCAGGTCCGCACCGAGGCTGAGCGCGAACAGCACCGCGAAGATCACGAGGCTCCAGTAGCCGAGCGGCTGCGCGCGAAAGCGCAGCCACGTGCGCCGCCACGGCGACGGCGACGCCGCGCACGCGGCGCAGGCCGGGTCAGTGGTCCAGGCGGTTGAACTGGATACGGGGGTCGACGAGGACATAGCAGATATCCGCGATGAGTTTGGTCAGCAGGCCGATCAGCGTGAACAGGAACAGCGAGCCGAGCACGACCGGATAGTCGCGGCGGATCACCGAGTCGTACGACAGTTGCCCCATGCCGTCGAGCGAGAACAGCGTCTCGATCAGCAGGTTGCCGTTCAGGAAGGCGCCGACGAACGCGGCCGGCAGCCCGGTGAGCAACGGGATCGCCGCGTTGCGCAGCACGTGCTTCCACAGCACGTCGCGCTCCGGCGCGCCCTTCGCGCGTGCGGTCAGCACGTACTGCCGGCCGATTTCCTCGAGGAACGTGTTCTTGGTCAGGATCGTGACGATCGCGAAGTTGCCGACGACCGACGCCGTCACCGGCATCACGACGTGCCACAGATAGTCGAGCGCCTTGCCGATCAGCGTCAGGTCGTCGAAGTTGTCGGACGTGAGCCCGCGCATCGGGAACACCTGCCAGAACGTGCCGCCGCCGAACAGCATCAGCAGCAGCACGCCGAGCACGAAGCCCGGCACCGCGTAGCCGGCCAGCACCAGCACGCTCGTCACGGTGTCGAACCGCGACCCGTTGCGCACCGCCTTCGCGATGCCGAGCGGCACCGACACCAGGTACGTGAGGATCACCGTCCACATCCCGAGCGTGATCGACACCGGCAGCTTCGAGCGGATCACGGCCCACACGCTGCGGTGCGCGAAATAGGACTGGCCGAGGTCGAACGTCGCATAGCTTTTCAGCATCAGCACGTAGCGTTCGAGCGGCGGCCGGTCGAAGCCGAACTGCTTGCGGATCTGCTCGATCTGCTGCGGGTCGACGCCCTGGCTGCCGTGGTAGCCCCCTGCGCCGCCCGCCTCCCCGCCGCGCGCGCTGCCGTGGCGCAACTGCGCGAGCACCTGTTCGACCGGGCCGCCCGGCACGAACTGCGTGACCGCGAACGTGATCGTCACCACCCCGATCAGCGTCGGGATCATCAGCAGCAAGCGCCTGAGTATGTATGCCAGCATCGTCGTTCCTCCGTCAGGCGGCCGGCGCGGGTTTCGCCGCCGGTTGCTTCACATACCAGTAGTCGATGATCCAGTCCTCGTATTGATAGGAGTCCGGCACGATCGCCGGGTGGCCGAGCGTCGCCTTGTACGCGATCCGCGCATTCGGCAGGTAGTACTGCGGGATCAGCGCGTACAGGTTGATCAGCACGCGGTCGAGCGCGTGCGTGGCCGTCTCGAGATCGTCGAGCGTGTCGGCCGCGAGCGCCGCGCGGATCAGCGCATCGACGGCCTTCGATTTCACGCCCGGATAGTTCTCGGAGCCCGGTTGCGACGCGGCCGCACTGCCGAAGCGGCGCGTCAGCTCCGCGCCCGGAATCGTCACGGGCAGGTAGATGTACGTCGTCATGTCGTATTCGAAATTGTCGAGCCGCTTCAGGTAGAGCGCGCTGTCGATCTCGTGGAGATACGCGTGGATGCCGAGCATCGCGAGCGCCTGCGTGTACGGCAGGATCAGGCGGTCCATGCCGGGCTGGTCGTCGATGATCTCGATCGTCATCGGCGTGCCGTTCGCGTCGCGCAGCGCGCCGTCGCGGTAATGCCAGCCGGCCTGCGCGAGCAGGTCGCGCGCCTCCTTCAGGTTCGCGCGCAGCGAGTTCGGCGGCAGCGTCGACGGCTGCCGGACCATCGGGCCGAACACCTCGGGCGGCAGCGTCGAACGGAACGGTTCGAGCAGCGCCAGCTCCTTCCCGCTCGGCATGCCGGATGCCGCGAACGGGCTCGCCTCCCAGAAGCTGTTGGTGCGGCGATACTGCCCGTAGAACATCATCCGGCTCATCCAGTCGAAATCGAACGCCAGCGCGAGCGCATGCCGCACCCGCACGTCCTGGAACATCGGCTTGCGCATGTTCATCAGGAAACCCTGCATCTGCGCGGGGCCGTCGGGAAACTCGCCGCGCATCAGCATGCCGTTGCGAAAATTCTTGCCGACGTACTTGCGCGCCCACTGCGTCGCGCTGTATTCCATGCGCGCGTCGATGTCGCCGGCCTTGAACGCTTCGAGCGCCGTGTATTGATCCAGGTACAGTTTGAACGACACGTGTGCGAAGCGGAACATGCCGCGTCGCGACGGCAGGTTCGCCGCCCAGTAGTGCGGGTTACGCACGTAGCTGATCTGCTTGTCGTTCCTGCGCTGGTCGATCAGGTACGGGCCGCTCGCGATCGGCGGCACGTTCGCGATCTGGTCGAACGGCGGTCGCGTGCCGTCCGGGCGCTGCCCCCATTTCGGCGAGAACACCGGCAGGTCGCCCGCGATCAGCGCGGCGTCGCGCTCCACGTGCTTGAACTCGAAGCGCACCGTGTGGCCGTCGACCACCACCGCGCGCTTGATGATCGAAAACTGTGCGTTGTACAGCGGCGACGCCTGCGGGCTCGACAGCGTGTCGTACGAATACTTGACGTCGGCGGCGGTGATCGGGTCGCCGTTCGAGAATCGTGCGGCCGGGTTGATGTGAAACGTCGCCGACAGTCCGTCGGGCGCGATGTCGACGTCGTCGGCGATCAGTGCGTATTCGGATGCGAGCTCGTCCCAGCTGCGCTGCATCAGCGTGTCGAACATCAGGTTCTTGATGTCCGGTGCGGGCGCGCCGCGCACGAGGAACGGGTTCAGCGAATCGTAGCTCTGCGCTTCGTCGTAGTTTTCGAACTGGAGCGTGCCGCTGTCCGGCGCATCCGCATTCGCGTAGTCGAAATGCGCGAAGCCCGGCGGATACTTCGGATGGTCGTATTGCGAGATCGCCGGCACGGCGAGCGCGGCCTGCGGCATGACGCCGCCCGACACGAGCCACACGGCGCACGCGAGCAGCGCGGCGCGCGTGGCGGTGCGCATCCGCCCGTGCGTGCGCGTCAGGTGCGAGTGGCGCGGCACGCGTGCCCGTCGCCCATTCAACAGTCTCATGGTCAGTCTGTCCGGAAGCGTGCGGGTGTGAAGCCTGCGCGCGGTCGATGCCCGTGCCGGACGCCGCATACGGCCGCGTCCCGCGGATGGTTCGTGCTGTTCACGATCGGATGAACTGCGCCGCCGCGCGTCCCGGTTGCGGGCCGTCGTGGCGCCAGGCGAAAAAAGGCCGCCCCGAAAAGGGGGTAGTGGACGTGGAGCGGCCTGTCCAAAGCCTGTCAGTGCATCGCGATCGCCGTCAGAACTTGTACGTCGCGCCGACCTGCGCGAACCGGCCGATGTACGAGTACACCGACGTGTCGTACCCGCTCTGGCTCAGCGTGCCGTTCGCGAAGATCGGGTCGTACGGCGGCGTGCGGTTGAAGAGGTTGTCGATACCGCCGTAGATCGTCCAGTTCTTGAAGCCCGTGTACGTCACCATCAGGTTGAACTGGCTGTACGAACCGACCTTGCTCGGCTCGGGCATCAGGTTCTGCGCGTACGGGCCCGTGAACTGCCACGTCAGCGCCGCATCGAACTTCCGGTAGTTCCAGTCCAGCGTCGTGTTGCCGCGCCAGCGCGGGAAGCTGCCGCCGAACGGCTGCGTGATCGTGAAGTTGTTGCCCGCGCCGTTGACCGGCGCGGCGCCCGGGAAGCCGATCTTGTAGCTGTTGACGTAAGCCCAGTCGCCCGACAGCGTAATCGTGCCCCAGCCCTTCAACGGCAGGCCCTGGCGGAACGTGCCTTCGAAGCCGTTCGTGTCGAGGTAGCCGAGGTTCTGGTACGGAATCACCTTGTACAGCAGCTGGCCGGTCGTCGGGTCGGTCACGACCTGCGATGGCTTGCCCTGGCCGATCACGTTGTCGATGCGGATCTTGTACCAGTCGAAGCCGAGGTCGGTGTAACGGCTCGGCGAGACCTGGAAGCCGATATTGAGGTTGCGCGTGCGTTCCGGCGCGAGGTTCGGATTGCCGACGGTGATCGACGTGTAGTTCTGGCCGGTGGCCGGATCGACCTGGATGCCGAGCGTCTGCGACTTGCTGTCCTCGACGAAGGTCGGCGCGCGGAAGCCGCGGTTGTACGACGTATACAACGTGAGCGCCTTGATCGGCTGGTATCGCAACGCGAAGCGCGGCGAGAAGGCCCCACCCACGTCGGTGTAGTGATCGTAGCGGCCTGCCTGGCTGAACGTCAGGTTCTCGATGATCGGTATGTTGATCTGGTAATAGATGGCCGCGACGTTGCGCTGGCCATCCACCGTCTCGAGGTCCGGCGTGATGACGGCGCCGCTCAGGTACTCGGAGCCCGGCGTCAGCGTTTCGCTCTGGTGCGTGAACTGCGCGCCGAAGCCGATGCCGACGTCACCAGCCGGCAGATGGAACAGGTTCGGCGTCGACAGCGTCGCATCGATCGTGTCGAGCTTCGAGATGCCGAGGTTGTTCGCCTCCTGGAACAGCCCGTTGAACGCGTTCGGCGTCGCGGCCGGGTTCGCGAAATTCAGCGTGCCGTTCTGGTAGATGTTGTTCAGCGCATTCACGTTCAGCTGGTTCGTGAACACGTTCGACACCGTGCTCTGCGAATGGCTGACCGACGTCGCCCAGTCCCAGTCGCCGTACGGCAGCGTGAACGACCCCTTGATGCCGGCGGCCGCCCGCCAGTAGTTGGCCCAGGTCTTTTGCGCGACCGTGTTCGGAAACGCGTAGGTGAGCGGCGTGGCCGCGCCGGTCGTGTTGTACGGGTTGCTGGCCGGCACCGTGTAGTTGAACGGCGACAACAGCTTCGTCTGCGGATTCCACACGAGCGCCGGGTTCTGCGAGTTGCCGATCACGTTGTTCCACAGGCCGTCGTTGGTCGTGGTCGTGTTGTAGCTCTCCATAAAGTCGGCGAACGCGGTCGTCTTGTCGTCGATCTTGAAGTCACCGTGGAGCTTCGCGTTCAGGCGCTCGGTCATCGGCAGGATCGACGTGCTTTCCGCCGTGTTGTACCCGCAGATGGTGCCCGGCAACCCGGCCGACAGCGAATTCGGCGCGGCCGGATGAACCGAGCCGCCGAACGGACAGCCGCCGTTCAGCGCCTGCGCACTGCCGTCGGGCATGTTCCAGTACGACGGCGCGAGCAGCGAGAAGCCGCCCGGCTTGCCCGTGAAGTCCTGGTTGCGCGTGGAATCACGGTCGGCCAGCGTGAAGCCGTTCGACTTGTAGTAGCTGAGCGCGGCCGTCACGTTGAAGCGGTCAGCGTTCAGGTCGCCGAAGCCGCCGAGCACGCCGAATTTCATCGTGCCGTCGCCGTTGCCGGCGTTGATCGCGCTGCCGAGGCTGCCGTCGAGCTGCAGGCCGCGGAAATTGTGTTTCGTGATGATGTTGACGACACCGCCGATCGCGTCCGAACCGTACTGCGACACGGCGCCCGTCTTCACGATTTCGATCCGCTCGATGTCGTTGAGCGGGATCGTGTTGAGGTCGAAGAACGAATCGACGCTGTTCGAGAAGAATGCATACGGCGCGACGCGCTGGCCGTCGACCAACACGAGCGTGTACTTCTCCGAGAGGCCGCGCAGTGCAATGCCGGCCGCGCCGGCCGCGAAGTTACCCGATTGCCCTTCGCCCCAGCTGTTCGCCGAGTTGGCTGCCGCATCGCGCAGGAAGTCGGCGACGGTCACCGCGCCGCTGGCCTGGATTTCCTTCGGCGTGATCGTCTGCACCTGCTGGAAACCCGTCTTGTCGGCTTGCCGGATCAGCGAGCCCGTCACTTCGAACCGCTTGATCTGCGCGACCTTGCCCTGCCCGTTCGCGGCGGGTGCGGCAGGCGTCGCGTCGGCCGCTGCACCGGGTGCCGCATCGGGCGCCGCAGCGTCCGGTGCAGCGGCGCTGCCCGCCTGTGCAACGGTCACGGGCGCGCCGCTCGCGACCGCATCCGCGATCGCGACGGCGCCCGGCGCCGGCTGGCTCTGGGCGAACGCCGGCGGCGCCAGTACGGCCGTCAACGCGAGTTCCGCCCAGACTATCCTGTTGATGGCCAACGCCAACACTCTCTGCTTCATCTTGTTCCCTCTCGCTCGTAGTAAGACCCCACCTGCTGTGCGCCGGAACCTTGTGAATTCCTTGCGCGTCCTGGGTGCCCGTGTACCGGAACCCGCGATTGCCACGCTATCGACTGCCACGACTCGAACGGATCGGCCTCGTAGCACCAGCGCCATTCGGCATCACCGTCTTTTTCTGTTTTGATTCGTCATACTAAACACCTACATTGAGCGCATTGCCTGCTTCTTCCCGGCTCGACGGGCAGCGGATTCCGTACAACGCGAACCTGTGCATGCGCCGTACCGCGCACCCTCTGCCCTCGACCGGGTACTGCTCCTTCCTGCCGGCCGCCTTCGCTAGAACAGCCTCGGCGTGCCGACCCAGACGATCACCGCCTCTTCGTCGGCCGTATTGCGCCACGCATGCGGCATCGTCGATTCGTAATGCGCGGTATCGCCCTCGTTCAGCGTGAACGTGCAATCCTCGAGCGTCAGCGCCACCTGCCCGCGCAACACGTAGACGAACTCCTCGCCCGCGTGCGTCGTCATCTCGGACGACAGCTGCCCCGCCGGCATCCGGACGAGAATCGCGTCGAGCTTGCGGCCGTCCACCAGGTTCGTCAGCCTGGCGAACCGGCTGGCCGAGTTCGTGAACTGGAAATACTGCAGCGCGTTGCCGCGGCATACCGAACGCGCCTCCGTCGGCGTGTCGATGAAGTACTGCATCGTCACGCCCAGCGCCTTCGCGATCCGCACCAGCGACGTGATCGACGGCGTCGCCCGCCCGCGCTCGACCTGCGACAGGAACGGCTTCGAAATGCCGGCGATCGTCGACGTTTCGTCGAGCGTGAGCTTCAGGCGCTGGCGTAGCGCCCGGATCTTGTTGCCGAGCGACATGGCGACGAGCACCGACTCATCAGGGGGCAAAACCATGGAAAGACGGTTCCTCGCAGTCGAAATCGGTTTGATGTCGTCAAGCCTCGACCGATGCCGCGACGCAGCCGGCCCGGCGCGATCCCCCGCCGCACGCTGTCGCGACGTGCAAGCCACGCGCGGTGCGGCAGCGCACCGGCGCCGTGGGGCCGCGCGGCACTCGCCCATTTCATTCGGTTTACTAATTAACAAGGTTTCCCCTTTCCATCGGCTGACATGCCCGTCGTGCATGGGTGCGATCGCGGCGGCACACCGCTTTCCGACCGCTCGCGTTGCGCGCGGCCGTGTACTTCCGTTGCGTTACCGGGAGGCCACCACTGTCCAGAGCCGTGCCAGATCACCGGAACCATCGGTGCCCTTGACCGTGCGCAGCACCTGGACCGCACGCGCCTTCTGGCCAGCCACGTAATACGCCTCGCCGAGCCGCAGCCGCGCCGCGTCGGGATGCTCGAGGCCGCCCTTCGCGATCGCCTGCTCCATCATCGGCAGCCCCTGTTGTGCATGGCCCTCGAAGACGAGGTTCATGCCTGCGTCGATCGGCGCTGCCGGCGTCGTGGCGTCGCCGCCCGATTGCGCGCGCTTCGCCGCAAGCGCCTGCAGCCGCTTCTCGCGATCCGCCTGCGCGTCCTTGCCGAGTACGCCGGATGCGAACCCCTGGTCGATCACCTGCTTGCCCTCGGCGGCCGAGCCCGCCACCAGCGCGAGCTGCGTCATTTCCATGTACGCGTTGGCGGTCGTGAGCGAGCCCGTCGCCCGCCGCAACCGGTAGATGTCGAGGTCGAGCGACGGCAGATACCCGGTATTGCCGCGAATGGCCGTGACCATTTCGTCCCAGTACGCGGGGCTCGGGTGATAAGCCACCAGCAGCCCGAGCGCACCGCGATACGCGTTGCCGTCCTTCAATTTCTGCGCGCAGGTCGCCAGCATCTGCAACTGCCCTTCATCCGGTGCGTGTCCGCCATTCGCCTGCGCGTCGGTGCTCGCTTTCAACTGGTTCACGAGCGGAGCGCAATCGTTTGACAGGTAGTAAGACTGCGTGAGCAGCGTGCGCATTTCCGGATCCGAGCCACCCGCCTTCAGGTAGCGCTGTGCGACGCGGATCGCCAGCGGGTAGTTCTTCTGCTGGAAGTAGATGCCGGCGAGCGCCGCCGTAGTCTTCTGCTCGTCGTCGCCCGAGAGCCGCCCCGCGTTCAGCACGCTCTCGTACGCCTGCGCGGCCGTACCCGAGTCACCAGCCGCCATCGCTGCCGCCCCGCGCATTTCTTCCACCACGGTGGTTTCGTACGGCGTCCGGTTCGGCACGGCAGCCGCCTGGGCGATCTTGCCCAGCGCGTCGCGATACTTGTGTGCGCGGTACAGTTCCTGTGCGGCCGCCAACGGTTTCGCCACGTCCGGCCGCAGCGCGTCCGCCGGTAGCGCCGGGCGGCCGAGCAGGGCTGCCGCGCCGAGCGCCGTCACCGCCATCATCCGTTTCCATCGTCGCTGGTTCATCGGCTCGTCCGTGTCGTCATTGCATGAACTGTTCGTTACCGATCAGGCCGATCTTGGTCGCGCCCACGCGTTGCGCGGCGGCGAGCACCGCGGCCACGTCCTTGTACGGCACCAGCTTGTTGGGGCGCAGATGAATCTCCGCCTGCACGGGCTCCGCCGCCACCTGGGTCAGTTTCGACTCGAGCGCCGCGCGGTCCGGCACCGGGGCGCCGTTCCATGTCGTCGTGCCGTCGAAGTCGATATCGATCTGCACGATTTCCGGCGGTGCGGCCGGCGGCGGCGGATTCCCCACCGGCAGGTCCATCTTCACCGAATGCATCTGAATCGGGATCGTGATGATCAGCATGATCAGCAACACCAGCATCACGTCGATCAGCGGCGTGGTGTTGATATCGACCATCACTTCCGGTTCGGCGTTGCTCCCGCCCGAAGGCACATTCATTCCCATCGTCGACTCCTGTCGACCCACGTTAGCGCTTTAGCGCTTACGTGGGTCCCATGCTTCGCGGTCGATCCACGTTAGCGCTTAGCGCTTACGTGGGTCCCGAGCTTCCCGGTCGACCAGCGTCAGCGCTCCACCACTTGCCGCCAGCCCCATGCTCCCCCCGATTCCGCTGCGCGACTATCCCCCGCGCGCCGGCGGCTCCGTAATGAACGACAGCTTCGCAATCCCCGCGCGCTCGCACATCGTGACCACCCGGCCGATGAACTCATAACGCGTGTTCTGATCGCCCCGCACGTGGACGCTCGGCTGCGGCTGTTGCTGCGACACGTCCTTCAGTTTCGCGAGCAGCGTCTGTGCATCCACCAGCTGCTCGCCCCAGAAGAAATCGCCATCGCGGTTCACCGCGATCTCGATGCTTTTCGGCGTCGTCTGCAGCGGCTGCACCGTCTCCTTCGGCAACTGAAGCTGGATCGTGTGCGTCACGACCGGAATCGTGATCAGGAAGATGATCAGCAACACCAGCATCACGTCGACGAGCGGCGTCGTGTTGATGTTGGCGATCACCTCGTCGCTATCGTCCTGCCCGACGTTCATGGCCATCGCGCGTCTCCGTCAGCCGGTCAGTTCGCGAGCGACGCCGCGGCCGGCGACGACGACGCGCGTGCCGGGCGCCGATTGCCGGCCAGCAGCACGGTATGCAGTTGCGCGCCGAAGTTGCGCACCCGCTCCATCACCGACTTGTTGCGGCGGACCAGGAAGTTGTAGCCGAGTACCGCCGGCACGGCGACGGCGAGGCCGATCGCGGTCATGATGAGCGCCTCGCCCACCGGGCCCGCGACCTTGTCGATCGACGCCTGCCCGGCGATGCCGATGGCCGTCAGCGCGTGATAGATCCCCCAGACGGTGCCGAACAGCCCGACGAACGGCGCGGTGGAGCCCACCGTGGCGAGGAACGCGAGCCCGTCCTGCATCCGGTTCGACACGTTCGTGATCGAGCGCTCGACCGACACGTCGATCCACGTGTTGCGGTCCACCGCTTCCAGTAGCGCGTCTTCATGATGCTCGCCGGCCTCGATCGCCGTTTCGGCGATGAACCGGAACGGCGACGCCTCGTCGAGCAGCTTGGCGCCCTCGGCCAGCGACGGCGCAGTCCAGAGTTGTGCATCCGCCAGCTTCGCGCGGCGATTGGCGCGCAGTTGCTCCAGGAACTTCGTGATCATGATGTACCAGCTGCCCATCGACATGATCACCAGCAGGATCAGCACGAAACGGGCGACGAAATCGCCGTTCTTCCATAGCGCACCGAGCCCGTACGGATTCTCGACCGCTTCCGTCGTGGCCGGCGCGGGCGGCGGAGCCGGCTCGGCGGCCGCCGGAACCGGGGCCGGCGCGGCCGACGGCGCCGCGGCCTGTGCCGATGTGCCGGCTGCGCCGCTCGCCTGCGCGTGGGCGAGCTGTGGTGCAACGAACCCGTCGATTGCGGCGACGGACATCAGGATGCTTGCCGCCAGTGCGGCCAGTGAACGCTTCGTCATACCCCACTCCAGTTAATTCGAAGAACTGAATACCCCAGTTCGAGATGGTTTTTTCCGGCCCGGATCGCACCGGGCCGCCCACTGCATCAATTCAGATTGAACGAGAACGGAACCTGGACCCGCACCGACTGGCCCTGCGCGACGCACTTGAAGCGCTTCACGGTGTTGAAGGCAGCACGATCGAGGATCGGATCAGCCGACTGCGCCACACGCTCGTTCGTGATGTTCCCTTCCGCATCCACGACGAACTCGATCGTCACGTCGCCCGTGATGTTGTTTTCCTGCGCCTCTTTCGGATACTGGATCGACGCGCGAAGCGTGTCCGAATTCGGGCAGACCACCCCCACGTCATGGCTGACGGGCTTGGCCGGCGCGGGAGGCGCCACGACCGGCGCCTGCACGGCCGGTGCGGACGGTACCGGGGCCGCCTGGTGCGTGATCGTCGCCTGCGGCGGCGCCTGCACCGGCACTTCCGGCGGCGGGACGAACGGCGGCGGCGGCGGCGCGAATTTCGGCGGCGGGAGCTTGACCACGGGCATCGGCGGTGGCGGCGGCGGCTTGACCGGCTCGATGATGCGGGTTTCGATCGGGTGCTGGATCACCTGCACGACTTTCGTCGCGAGGCCGTTGAGCAGCGCGTAGATCAGCACGGCGTGCAGCACCAGGACGATTCCGATGCCGCCGAACCGGCGGACCGGATTCTGTTGCTTCTTGCCGAACTCTCGCGGACGGCCCAGCGTAGCCAGTCCGCTGTTCGACGTAGCCAGACGTTCTTCGACTTTCATGCCCACCATCCATCCCCCAAGCGATTCGCCCAGTATCGGATTGCTGCTGGCGGCGAAGCCAGGTCGGCATCGCCACCGCATCAATCCGAACATTTCATTTCAAATTCAATTAGCAATCCGAATTGAAAGAATTCAATTCGAATGCAAATTCATTCTTTTTCAAGGAATCGTTCCGGCCGGCGCGGCCCGGTTATGCACCGAAAAAAACGCGCCAGCACGTTCAGGCAATTGTCAGCTGAGCGGGCGGCACCTTACATTTCGTATGACGACCCACCGTTCGTTACACGGTGATGTCAGTGGCGCCGCTCACTTGGGTGCAGACAATAGCAAGGAAAAAATTTTGACGTCAAACTTTATTTGATGCCCGAATACAAAGTTTGGAGGGTTTATTCAAATAATATTCCGGTAAGCACAAATCAAACTTTTATTATAAAAACGGTAATTGAATTGTATGGATATATACAAAACCGGATATTAATCTGCTTCAGCATAAATATCGGCATATTTCCCGCGCCGCACCAAAATGGCCCGCTCCGGATGCGACCGCCAAGACGCACGCCTCTCCTCATCGGCGTCCCCATCGGTCACCGGATACGCTGATCAACCGCCTCGAGCTGGTCGACGCAGCTTCTTCAGAACGCCCGAAACACTCTGGATATCCGGAAAGTTAGTCTGCAATGCGATACAAATTTCATGATGGATTGGGCACTCGACAAACCGTCGCAAATAATTTCGCATACCGAATTAACTATCGCACGACCATTTACCTCCTCTACACGCGACCCGTCAGACACGCACCGACCGGCGCCCACACACCGCGCGCGTCAGGAGTGCATGCCCTGCATCTTGTGCGAGAAATGCGCGCGCTCGGCCGTCTCCATCAGCATCAGGAATTCGTCCTGCATCATGTGGATCAGCGCTTCGTGGTCGCCGGCCTCGAAATAGACTTCCGGCTGCTGCGCGAGACGTTCCTCGAGAAACGTCTTCATGCCGTACGCCATGCACACCGGCGGCAACGCGCCCATGTCGCAATCCTTGAACAGCTCGCGCAGCTCGACCTCCCGGGCGAGCACGAGATGGCGTCCCGTCTTCACCCAGAGATCCGACAGGCGCACGGCGTGCGTGGTCGGCAATACGGCGGCGACGTAGCCTTCGTCGTCTTCGAGGAGCACGGTTTTCGCGAGGCGATCGCCGGGGATATGCGCGGCGGCGGCCGTCTCCATGCTCGTATGGCTATAGGGGTGGTACACCACTTCGTACCGCGATGACTTCTGACGCAGGCAATCCTGCAGGGTGGCTGACACAGGCATGGCACACCTCGTCTGGGCGAAACGGGCGAACGGCGTTCGCACCGGATTCGTTCAGCATAGGTCGCATTCCGGCGGATGGAAAACCTCACCGCTCCCGCGCTTCGCACCGACTCGACACACGGGTTCAGTCCCCCGGATCCAGTCCCTTTTCACGTAGCCATTCCCGATTGAACAGCCGCGCGCGATAGATGTCGCCACGGTCGCACAGCAAGGTCACGATCGTGTGCCCCGGGCCCATCCGGCGGGCCAGCCAGACCGCCGCCGCGACGTTGATGCCGCTCGATCCGCCGACATACAGCCCCTCTTCGCGCAGCAGCCGGTAGACCATCGTCACGCACTGCTGATCGTCGATCCGCACGGCATCGTCGATCGGCGTGCCTGCAAGGTTCATCGTGACCCGCGTCGATCCGATGCCTTCCGTGATCGAGCTGCCTTCCGCGCCGAGGTCGCCCGTTTTCACGTAACCGTAGAGCCCGCTGCCGTGCGGGTCGGCCAGCACGATCCGGACGTCCGGCTTCTGCTCTTTCAGATAACGGCTCACGCCGGCCAGCGTGCCGCCCGTCCCGGTCGCGCACACGAACGCATCGATCGTGCCTGCCGTATCGCGCCAGATCTCGGGCCCGGTCGTCTCGTAGTGCGCCTGGCGATTGACGACGTTGTCGAACTGATTGGCCCATACCGCGTTGTCGAGTTCGTCCGCGAGCCGCCCGGCAATCTTCTGATAGTTGTTCGGGTCACGGTAGGGCGCCGCCGGCACCGGGCGCACCTCGGCGCCGAGCGTGCGCAGGATCGCCATCTTGTCCGGCGATTGCGTGTCGGGAATCACGATCACGCAGCGATAGCCGCGCGCCGCGCAGATATGCGCCAGGCCGATGCCGGTGTTGCCCGCCGTGCCCTCGACCACGGTGCCGCCCGGCTGCAGCACGCCACGCCGCTCGGCGTCGCGGATGATGTAGTGTGCCGCGCGGTCCTTCACCGACCCGCCCGGATTCATGAATTCCGCCTTGCCCAGAATCTCGCAGCCCGTCTCGGCGCTGAGCTTCGCCAAGCGAATCAGCGGCGTGCGTCCCACGCAGTCGACGAAACCTTGTCGCACGTCCATGTCGCCCTCCGTTGCCTTCGCGCAGCGCGCGCCACACACAACGAAGGATAGGCCGCCCGCGCCGCTTTCGTCGCCGGCTGCAGCGTACTAAGCTTGAAGCGCCCATTGCGGCCCACGCGCCGCATCGCGAGACGAGGTCCGCCATGCTGCAACTGCAAACCGTTGCCGTCGACAAGCCCGAGACCGTGAACTTCATCCTCGGCCAGTCGCATTTCATCAAGTCCGTCGAGGACATCCACGAGGCGCTCGTCGGCACCGTGCCCGGTATCCGCTTCGGGCTCGCCTTCTGCGAGGCGTCGGGCAAGCGGCTGGTGCGCCACTCCGGCACCGATGCGGCGCTCGTCGACCTCGCCTGCCGCAACGCCAGCGCGATCGGCGCCGGTCACGCGTTCATCGTGTTCCTCGGCGACGGATGCTTCCCGGTCAACGTCCTCAACGCGATCAAGGCCGTGCCGGAGGTCTGCCGGATCTATTGCGCGACCGCGAACCCGACCGACGTGATCGTCGCGGAAACCGCGCAAGGACGCGGGATCGTCGGCGTCGTCGACGGCTTCGGGCCGCTCGGGGTCGAAAATGACGACGACATCCGCTGGCGCAAGGATCTGCTGCGCACGATCGGCTACAAGGCGTAGGGACGCCCCCCCGCCGGTGGCCTGTAGACCTGGCTGCATGGAAAGCGCGTTGCCGCCGGGATTCGAAGACGGGCAACACTCAGACCGTTAGTTGCATTTATGACCACAGATGCGCGCCGCCCTCCGCGTCGTGTCGCCGCCGTCCGCCTGCCCTATACTGCCCGCAGCAGACTGACTGACGGCGCGCTGACGCACCGGCCGCCGCGATCCTTTCCGGAGCCGCCATGCATTACCAGTTGACTTACGAACTCGTCGACGATTACCTGTCCCGCCGCGAACCGTTCCGCGCCCAGCACCTCGCGCTTGCGCAGGCTGCGACCGAGCGCGGCGAACTCGTGCTCGCCGGCGCGCTGTCGGATCCGGCCGACCAGGCCGTGCTCGTGTTCGAAGGGGATTCGCCGGAGGCGGCCGAATCGTTCGCACGCGCCGATCCGTACGTGCAGAACGGCCTCGTGAAATCGTGGCGCGTGCGTCCGTGGCGCGTCGTGGTCGGCAAGCACGCGCCGCCCCGCGCGTGACGCGTGGCTACAGCCACCCTGCCCGCTTGAAGCGCCACCACAACCCGAAGTCGGCGGCCACCATCACGGCGATACAGCCGTAGAAGCCGTATTTCAGGTGCAGTTCGGGCATGTTCGCGAAGTTCATCCCGTAGATGCCGGCGATCATCGTCGGGATCGCGAACAGCGCGGCGAACGAGCCGAGCCGCTTCGTCACCTCGTTCTCGGCCAGCGAGATCATCCCGAGGTTGACCTGGATCGCCGTGACCACCATCTCGCGCCGCCCTTCGATCGTCTTCACGATCCGCTGCAGATGGTCGTACACGTCGCGAAAGTACGGCTCCATGCCGCTGCAGACTTGCGGGATGCGCCCGCCGGTGAGCTTCGCCAGCGGCTCGAGCAGCGGCGCCGTGTGCTGGTACAGCATCACGAGCCGGCGCTTCAGCGAATAGAGATCCTCGATGATCGCGCGCGACGAGGCGGGCGTGGCCTTCGCGAAGATGCGGTCCTCGAGTTCCTCGAGCTCGGCGCCGAGCGTTTCGAGGATCGGGAAATAGCGGTCGACGACCTGGTCCATCAGCGCGTAGAACACGAATGCCGAACCTTCCTGGAGCAGATGCGGCTCGCGCTCGCAGCGCTTGCGCACGTCGCGAAAATCGTGCTCTGTATGGTTGCGGATCGACAGCACGTAGTTCGGGCCGACGAACACGTTCAGCTCGCCGACATTGAATTCTTCGTCGTCGTCCAGCTCGACCGTATGCAGCACCGCGAACAGCGAATCGCCGTACTCCTCGATCTTCGGCCGCTGATGCCCCTTGCGGGCATCCTCGATCGCCAGTTCGTGCAGCCCGAATTCCTCGCCCATCAGGTCGAGTTCCTCGGGCGTCGGATCCTTCAGCGCGACCCACACGAAGCACTCGGGCTTCGACACGTAGTCGCTGATGGCGTCGATATCGATGTCGGCCAGCTTGCGGCCGTCCTGGTATGCAGCACAGTTGATCAGCATGGTGTCCGTGACGTTGCGGTTTGCGCATCAGTTTACCGGTTTGCTGCGCGGGCAACCCGGCTTGCGCGGCTCGGCGATATTGGTCATGATCGGGCTGCGTGCGCCGCAGCATGCGCACCCGGCAGTTCGAACCACCCGCCGCACGGCCGTGCGGCCCAACCGTCAAGGAGACAGACCCATGTGGTATTTCTCGTGGATACTCGGCATCGGCGTGGCGCTCGGCTTCGGCATCATCAACGCGATGTGGCTGGAAGCGGAAGTCTTCTCGCGCGGCGACAAGCGCAACGGCGCGTCGAGCCCGCGCTCGGGAGGCAAGGCTTCGTGACGCATCTGGTGTTCTTCTGCGGTCACGCCGGCACCGGCAAGACCACGCTCGCGAAGCGGCTCATCGGGCCGCTGATGCGCGCGACCGGCGAGGCCTTCTGCCTGCTCGACAAGGACACGCTGTACGGACGCTACAGCTCGGCCGCGATGGGCGCGCTCACCGCGGATCCGAACGACCGCGACAGCCCGCTCTACCTGAAGCACCTGCGCGATCCCGAATATCAAGGGCTGCTCGACACGGCCCGTGAAAATCTCGCGCTCGGCATCGGCGCGCTCGTGGTCGGCCCGCTGTCGCGCGAAGTGCGCGATCGCCGCATTCTCGACCGCGCCTGGCTCGGCATCGCGCCCGACGTCGCGCTGACGGTCGTCTGGGTCCACACGTCGGAAGACGTCGCGCACCAGCGGATCGTGGCGCGCGGCAACCCGAACGACGCATACAAGCTCGCGCACTGGGACGAATACCGGCAGCGCCGCTTCGTGCCGACCGGCCACGAATGCGACGGCATCGTGATGTTCGACAACACCGCGCCCTCCGATGCCGACGTCGATGCGCTGCTGTACCGCATCGCGCCGCCTCCGCCTGCTGCCACGATCGTCCCGCCGCTGCCGGCCTGATCGGCCGCTCTTTTTCGTCACCCGCAAAAAACAACGCCGGAAGCGCTGTTGCGCTCCCGGCGTCGTACGGCCCTCGTGCCAGAGGCTGACGGGTGGTCAGGCCACTTCGTGCACGCGCTCCATCGTGCCGCCTTCGTACAGCTTGCCGAAGCGGTTCGACAGGAACGCCTTCAGCGACACCTTTTCCTGCGGGATGAAACCGCTCTGCGGCAGCTTCTTTTCGCGGAACAGATCCAGCACCGCGCACATCGCGCCGGCCGTCGTGATCTGGATCGCGCTCATGTGCATCCCGCACACGTCCTTCGCGAAGATCTTGCGCGTGAACACGTCCTGCACCAGCTGGCCGTCCTTCACGCCCGTCACCGTGATGAACACGAGCACGACGTCCTGCTTCGTCGACGGCACCGCGCGGCGCATGATCGACTTCAGCGTGTCGCGGTCGGTCGACAGGCGCAGGTCTTCCAGCAGGAACTGCACGAGATCGCGGTGGCCCGGATAGCGCACCGACTTGTAGTCGAGCGTCTCGACCTTGCCCGACAGCGTCTCGCACAGCGTGCCGAGGCCGCCCGACGTGTTGAACGCTTCGTATTCGGTGCCGTCGAGCGAGAAGTGCTCGAGGCCTTCGAGCGGCTGCACCCACTGCTTGCGGCCGTCGCGGATCGCTTCGCACGGCTGGCAGTATTCGTTGATCAGGCCGTCGACGCTCCACGTCAGGTTGTACTTCAGCGCGTTGGTCGGATACTCGGGCAGCGCGCCGACGCGCATCTTCACGTCGCGCACTTCGCTGAAGCCGTTCACCAGCTCGTGTGCGGCGAGACCGATGAAGCCCGGTGCGAGGCCGCACTGCGGCATGAACGCACGGTCGGAGCCTTCGGCCAGTTCGCGGATCGCGTGGGTTGCGCGCACGTCTTCGGTCAGGTCGAAGTAGTGAACGCCGGCAGCCTTCGCGGCGGCGGCCACGTTGACCGCGAGGTAGTACGGCAGCGCGTTGACGAGCGCATCGAAGCCCTTCACGGCTTCGCGAATCGCGTTTGCATCGGCCGAATCGACCCGTTGCGTCGCGATGCCTTCGCGCGACAGCTTCGCAAGCGCATCCGCGTCACGGTCGAACGCGACGACTTCGTAGTCGCCCGTTTCACGCAGCATGTGAGCAATGGTGTGGCCGATCAGACCTGCGCCGACGATGGCGATTTTCATGCGCTTATCTCCTGATGATGGGTTGGTGTTGTGAACGGCGTTGAGCCATGAACACAGTGTAAGGACGCTCAAAATCAGTTCCAAGGCGAAGAATGATGCGAATCGACCGATAATTTCGACGTTTCGACGACACATTTCGTCTAAACGTCGAAATGACGTTTTTTCCCGCCGCCAGCCCCGCTATGGCTGGCCTAAGTCTTCCGTTTCAGACTGCATGCCGACCACCCGACTTCCAAGGAGGCATCGCATGCAATCCCTGCCCGCTCATCGCACGCCGCACTGGCTGAACAAGGTGCCCGACGTCGCGCTGTCGTTCTGGATCATCAAGATCATGTCGACCACCGTCGGCGAGACCGGCGCGGACTTTCTCGCGGTCAACGCGGGGCTCGGCCAGACCGTCACGCGCGTCGCGATGGCGTCGCTGCTCGCGATCGCGCTGTGGCTGCAGTTGCGCACGCGCCGCTACGTGCCGTGGATCTACTGGCTCACGGTGGTGCTGGTCAGCATCGTCGGCACGCAGATCACCGACCTGCTCACCGACGGCCTGAACGTCAGCCTCTATGCGAGCACCGCCGCGTTTGCCGTCGCGCTCGCCGCGATCTTCTTCGTGTGGCATCGCGTCGAAGGCACGCTGTCGATCGACACGATCGTCACGCCGCGGCGCGAGCTGTTCTACTGGTCGGCGATCCTTTGCACGTTCGCGCTGGGCACCGCCGCAGGCGATCTCGCGACCGAGGCGCTCGGGCTCGGCTTCACGCTCGGCGCGCTGTGCTTCGGCGGCCTGATCGCGGCCGTGTTCGTGATGTGGCGGCTCGGCGCCAATGCGGTACTGGCGTTCTGGATCGCGTACATCCTGACGCGCCCGTTCGGCGCATCGCTCGGCGACCTGCTCACGCAGGCCCGCACCTACGGCGGGCTCGGCTTCGGCGCCGCCTGGACGAGCCTGCTGTTCCTGACCGTGATCGTGCTGCTCGTCGCCGTCGCGCAGTTCGGCAGCGGCCCGCGCACGCAGGCCGGCACCGCCGAATGACGCCCTTTCCTTTCCGCGCTTTCCATTCATCGAATCGAGGACACGCCATGCGCATCCCCCATCCCGTTTCCCGTCTCGCCGTTGCCGTTGCCACGATTGCCCTGCTGAGCGCCGCCGCCGGCTGCTCGAAGCAGCAGGACGCGAACGCAGCGACGTCGGCGCCGGCCTCCGCCGCCGCATCGCCCGCGGCAGCCCACGCATCGAAGCTTGGCGACCTGTCGCAGTTCCGCACGATCGCCGTCGACGTGAACACGCTCGTCGCCAAGGGCGACCTGCCCGGCGCGAAAACGCGCATCAAGGATCTCGAGATCGCGTGGGACTCGGCCGAAGCCGGCCTCAAGCCGCGCGCCGCCGCCGACTGGCACATGGTCGATCAGGAGATCGACCGCGCACTCTCCGCGCTGCGCGCCGATCATCCAACCCAGGCCGATTCGGCCGCCGCGATGAAGAACCTGCTCGCGACGCTCGACCGGTTCAGCGGCAAATAAGGATCGCCGCGCGCCGCCGCACGTGACGCCCGTGCGGGAATCGCATACGCTGGCGGCGTTTGCGCCGCACGGAGAACACGCATGCGAATACTGCTCGTCGAAGACGACCCGATGATCGGCGAGGCCGTCCATGCCGCGCTGAAGGACGCGTCGTACGCCACCGACTGGGTCACCGACGGCGTGCGCGCATTGACCGCGTTCGCCGCGCAGCCCTACGACCTGGTCCTGCTCGATCTCGGCCTGCCCGGCCGCGACGGGCTCGACGTGCTGGCCGCCATCCGCGCGAAGGACGCAAGCGCGCCGCTGCTGATCGTCACCGCCCGCGACGGGCTCGACGATCGGCTGGCCGGCCTCGACGGCGGCGCCGACGACTACATCGTGAAGCCGTTCGAGATGGCCGAGCTGCTCGCGCGAATTCGCGTCGCGATCCGGCGCCGGGCCGGTTCGGCCGCGCCGCTGTTGAGCAACGGGATCGTGTCGCTCGACCCGGCGACGCGCGAGGCCGCCGTCGACGGGCACGCGCCGGTGCCGCTGTCGAATCGCGAGTTCGCGCTGCTGCGCGCGCTGCTGGTGCGCCCGGGCGCGATCCTGTCGCGGCGCGAGCTCGAGGATCGCCTGTACGGCTGGGGCGAGGAAGTCGAAAGCAATGCGGTCGAATTCCTGATCCATTCGCTGCGCCGCAAGCTCGGCAGCACCGTGATCAAGAACGTCAGGGGTGCGGGATGGATGGTTTCAAGAAGCGCCTGAGCGAGTCGATCGGCTTCCGGCTGTCGGTCGCGCTGTCGGCCGCGATCCTGGTCGTCGCGACGGCCGCGGCCGCGTTCGCGTTTTCATCGGCGTTCGACGAAGCGCACGAACTGCAGGACGACGTGCTGCGCGAGGTCGCGACGCTGCTCGACCGCGAGCACGCGTCGTCGCTCCATGCCGACGGCACCGGGCCCGCGCGCGAAAGCGACGAGCTGTCGCGCGTGTTCGTGCAGCCGCTCGGCAGTGCACCGCAACCGCAGCCGGGCAGCGACGGCACGCCGCGGCTCGCGCTGGCGCCGACGCTCGCCGACGGGCTGCATACGGTCGATGCCGGCGGCAGCACGTATCGCGTGATGGTTCGAACCTTCGCGAACGGCGAGCGCATCGCGGTCGCGCAGGAAGCCGGCATGCGCGACGATGTCGCACGCGAAAGCGCGTGGCGCACCGCATTGCCGCTGCTGATCCTCGTCCCGATCCTGCTGCTGCTCGTCGCCGATCTCGTGCGCAAGCTGTTCCGCCCGGTGGCCGCGCTGTCCGCCGGCATCGACGCCCGCGACGAGCACGACCTGCGCCCGGTGCCGGCCGAGCGCGTGCCGGTCGAGGTGCGGCCGTTCGTCGTCGCGATCAACCGGATGCTGGCGCGCGTCGCGCAGTCGGTCGCCGCGCAGCGCCGCTTCGTCGCCGATGCCGCGCACGAACTGCGCTCGCCGCTCACGGCGATGTCGCTGCAGGCCGAGCGCCTCGCCGAGGCCGACCTGCCGGACGATGCGCGCGCACGGCTCGCCGCGCTGCGCGGCGGGCTCGACCGCAGCCGCCACCTGATCGGGCAGCTGCTCGCGCTCGCGCGGGCGCAAAGCGCGCCGGCCCCGCCGCCCGGTGACGTGTCCGTCCATGCGATCTATCGACGCGTGCTGGAAGACCTGATGCCGCTCGCCGACGCGAAAACCCTCGACATCGGCATCGAGGACGGCCCGGACGCGCACGTGCCCGTCGACGAGCTCGAACTCGTGTCGCTCGTGATGAACCTGGTCGACAACGCCATCCGCTACACGCCGCCGGGCGGACGCGTGGACCTGTCGACGCAACGCACGGACACGCACGTGTGCGTGACGATCGCCGACACCGGGCCGGGCATCGCGCCGCACGAACGCGAACGTGTGTTCGACCCGTTCTACCGGGTGCCCGGCAACGCGCAGATCGGCTCCGGGCTCGGCCTGTCGATCGTGAAGATCGTCGCGGACCGGATGGGTGCCGACATTACGCTCGCCTATGCGGATGAAACGGAAGCGCGCGGTTTGCGCATCTCGGTGCGGATTCCGCTCGTGCGGCCGCCTGGCGCGGCGCAGCCCGACAGCCGGGCCGATACCCCGGCGCAACACGCACGACGCGACGCAGGCCGCGCATGAGCGTCAGCCGCCGATGGTCCCGCGATCGATCTTGCGCGACAGGATGATCGACGTCGTCGTGCGTTCGACGCCTTCGAGCGTGCCGATCTGGTCGAGCAGGTCGTTGAGCCGTTCGGGCGAATCGGCGCGCAGCCACGCGACGTAGTCGTACTCGCCGCTCACCGCGCACAGCAGTTGCACCTCGGGCATCCGGTCGAGCTTGCGCAACACGTCCTTGCCGAACTTCGGCGTGAGGATGATGCCGACGTACGCGTAAATGCTTGCATCGAGCACGTCCTGCCCGAGCCGGACGCTGTAGCCGGCGATCACGTTGGTGCGTTCGAGCCGCGCGATGCGGGCGACGACCGTCGTGCGCGCGACGTCGAGCTGGCGCGCGAGATCCGCGACGCTGGCACGCGCATCGGCCTGCAGCAGCGCGACGAGTTGCCGGTCGAGATCGTCGAGTTGGTCGAGGCGGGGTGGACGCATGAGGCTGGGCCGGGGCACGACGCGCCGGCTGAGTGGAAGGTGACGCGATGATAGCGCCGAACGCCGGCCCGCCCAAACGGCGCCGCCACGATCCGGCCGGATCCTTTCAATTTCGATTCGTATCGGATGTAAGCAAGTGTCGCATTCGCTGCTGCACCGCATTCAACGTGCTACTAATAGCTGGCGACGCGAGAAGCGCGCTTGCGGCACTCGCCGCCGCGCCCGCTCGCAAGACACCACCCGGAGAGCCAACCATGAAGAAAATCTCGCTCACCCTCGCTACGCTCGCCGTTGCAGCCAGCGCGTTCGCGCAAACCCCGGCGCAGCCGCAAGCGCCCGCCCAGGCCCCCGCAACGACGGCCGCGGCGTCGGCCCCGAGCGCCGAGCAGCGCGCGGCGCGCCACGAAGCGCGCGTCGAGCAGCGCATCAAATACCTGCACGACCAGCTGAAGATCACGTCGGCGCAGGAACCCCAGTGGAAGGCGTTCGCGGACACGATGCGCGATAACGGCGACACGATGGGCCGCCTCTATCGCGAGCGGATGGCGAAGCACGACGTCTCCGCACTCGACGACATGAAGCAGTACGCGGAACTGTCGCAGGCGAACGCCGACGGCGCGAAGAAGCTCGCCGACGCCTTCGCGCCGCTCTACGAGAGCTTCCCGGCCGACCAGAAGGCGCTGGCCGACACGACGTTCCGCAGCTGGCTGCACCACGGCAGCGAGCACCGCGGCAAGGGCAAGACGAAGGGCACGGATGGCAAGGCGGCAGCCGCGCCGGCCGCCAGCGCACCCGCGCAGCCCTGACGCCCGCCCTGCCGGCGCCGTACCGCCCGTCCGGGCCGAACGGCGCAGCGCCCCTCCAGGCGACCGGCGCGTCACACGACGCGCCGGATTCGGGATAAGCTCCCGGCTTTTACCGCTTTCCCGCCCTTTCCCGCCATGCTCGAACTCAAGCACCTCGACCTGCGTACCGATCCGCAGGCCCGTCGCGTCGTCAAGGACGAAACCGTCGCCGTTGCCTTCGCGGAGGCCGACGGCGAACTGATGAGCCTCGAAGGCCCGAACCGCTATGCGGCGGGCGACGCGCTGATCACGGGCTCGACCGGCGACCGCTGGGTCGTGTCGCGTGCGCGCTTCGACGCCAAATACCTGCCCGCCGATCCGGCACTCGCACACGGCGCACCGGGCGCCTACCGGAACCGGCCGGCCGTCGTGCTCGCGCGCCGGATGGACGAGCCGTTCACGATCGCCCGCTCGGAAAACGGCGACACGCTGCGTGGCGTCGCCGGCGACTGGGTGATGCAGTACGCGCCCGGCGACTACGGTGTCGTGCAGGCGCAGCGCTTCGCGCAGGTCTACCGCGACGCGTAATGCAGCGCGCCGGCATGGCGCCGGCGCGAACGGTCACGCAAAGTCTTCGTCGAGTACGAGTTCCGCGTCGCGCTCCACGGCCTCGCCGGCCGCGTGACGCTCCTCGAGCGACCCGAGCATCGCTTCCGTATACGCATGCAGCACCGCATGGCTGCGCGCCCGTTGCATCGGCTTGAGCGCCAGGTAGCGCGCGAGCGCGGCCGGCACGAAGCGGATATCGAGCGTCATCCGCTTCGGCGCCGAGCCGAAACGCATCGCGAGCCACTGCACGGACAGGAACCGCCCGCGTGCGTCGCTGCTTTCGGCGAAACGCGTCTGCTCCGGAAAGAGATCGCAGATCACGCGTGCGAGCGCGTCGAATTCCGCGCTCTGGCATTCGATCAGATAGTCATCCATCCCGTCTCTCCCGTCAGGCTGCCGATTGCGACGGCCGGCATGCCTTCACCAGCACGACGACCAGGATCGCGGCGAGCACGAAATACGCGGCCTCGACCCCGGCGGCCGGCAGCACGCGCACCTGGTACAGCAACGCCGGCGCGGCCGCGAGCGCGTGCAGCACGATCGCGAGCGGCAACACGCCCCCGCGGCCGGCGCGCACGCCACGCCAGACCAGCACCGACAGCGCGAGCTGCAGCACGAATGCCGTGCATCGTTCGAGCAGCAACAGCAGCATCGACTGCGCCGACAGCGTCGCGAGCATCACGTGCAGGCGCACGACGGTATCGCCCGGCAGGTCGGCGAGCTGCGTCTCGAGCTGGCCGCGGCTCGCGAGCCACGCGAGATACGACCACTGGCCCCACACGAGTACGCCGACGAACCATGCTTCGGCGCCACCGTGACCGATCCCGTAGCCGATTCCGCGGCTGTCGCCGGCCGACGACGGGCCGTAGCGGCGATTCAGGAAACGCATCCCGAGATAGCGGCCGGCTTCCTCGAACACGGCGGTCGCGAGCGCGCTGTACGCGACGAACGCGAGCGGCTGCGTGAGCCAGCCATCCGGCGGCGTCTGGCTCAGCACGAGCCCGTGGAACGCGCGTTCGAGGATCATCGCGAACAGCGTGAAGACGGCCACGCCGACGATCGTGTCGCGGCGGTTCAGCGCCAGCGGCTTGCGCAGGAGTCGGTAGAGGACGAGCGGCAGGAGCGCGATGATCAGCGTGGCGGCGATCAGCACCGCCAGCGTGACGGGAGCGACAGTCATGTATTTCCTTGTTCGGGGCAGCGCACCTGACGCGCTGCGTGCCCCGAATGATACTCAGCTTGCGGTCGACGCGCGCGCAACCAGCTCGCCCGGCAACAGCGAGACGCGTACGTCGCCCGCCGCGCCGTCGATCCGCTCGTGCACGAATTCGACGGCCTTGTAGCCGATTTCGTAGGTCGGCTGGCGGATTGTCGTGATCCCGATCAGCTCGGCCCATTCCGGATCGTCGATCGACAGCAACGCCGCCCGCTGCTGCCATGCGGTGCCGAAACGCGCGCGCAGGTGGCGCGCGATCGCGAGTGCGACCGGCGCGTTCGCGGCGAACAGCACCGCGCGCACGCCACGCCGTGCCGCGTCGTCGATGCGGGCATCGATGTCGGCCAGCGCCGCCGTGACCGCGTCGGGCGCGTCCAGATCGAGCACGACCGTCGACGGCACCGTCAGCCCGCGCGCCGCCAGTGCCGTGCGGAACGCGGCCTCGC
This sequence comes from Burkholderia sp. AU38729, assembly GCF_020419725.1. Taxonomy (NCBI): domain Bacteria; kingdom Pseudomonadati; phylum Pseudomonadota; class Betaproteobacteria; order Burkholderiales; family Burkholderiaceae; genus Burkholderia; species Burkholderia sp. AU38729. Next base: position 34,736 of record NZ_JAIZQO010000014.1, read on the forward strand.
GCAGGCGCCGCGAGCTGACGCGCTCGAACGGCTGCACGACGAAATGGATCGCGTCGAAGCCGTGTTCGACCAGGTGCGCGAGTGCCGTCTCGATCGCGTCGGCGTTGTCGAGGCCGATCAGGTCGGCCTCGAAGCCTTCGACCGTGCGGTCGACGAGCACGGCCGGGATGCCGGCGCCGCGCAGCGGGCGCAGCACGTCCTCGTCGGCGCCGAGCGCGTTGACGATCAGCCCTTCGACGCGGTAGGTCGTGAGCAGCTGCAGGAAACGGCGCTCCATCTCGACTTCGTTTGCCGCGTGGCAGATCAGCGGCATGTAGCCGAGCGCGTGGCACGCGGCCTCAACGCCCTGGAGCACTTCGACGGTATAGGGATTGGTCAGGTCGGCCGCGAGCATGCCGAGCAGGCGGTTGCGGCCGCGCTTGAGCCCGCGCGCCATCTGGTTCGGCCGGTAGTTGAGCCGCGCGATCGCCGCTTCGATCCGCTGGCGCAGATCGGTGGACAGCACATGCGTCTCGCCGTTCAGGTAGCGCGACACACTGGTCTTGCCCGTGCCGGCCTCGCGCGCGACATCGCTGATCGTCGCCGGACGCGTCGTGGTTGGTTGCGAATCGGTCACTGTCGTGCCTCGCGACGTACGATCCGCGCCGCTTCGTGAGCAGACGGACCTTTGTTGTTGGAAACGTAAGCCACCCGGTGGAATCTCCCTGTCGGTCAGCGTTGGCGCTTTAGCGCTTACGCTGACCCCATGCTTCGCGGTCGGTCAGCGTTAGCCCTTCAGCGCTTACGCCGCCCCCCCTGCTTCGCGATGATCAGCGCCGGCGCGTCGGCATCCGCCCCAGTCACCTGCAACAGCAGTCGGCCGCACCGGATCTGGCGCGGATACCCGTCGCGAAACGCCGCCGGCAGCATTGCCGGGCGCGTCGATACGACGCGCGGGGATCATAACGCAGCCAGCCCTCCGGCACCAAGACCATCGACTCTAACGAAGCCGGCGCCCCGCCGGCCGGGGGTCGGCCGGGGTCGCCCCGCTACCGCCGCGGCTCAAGCGCGTGCGCGCGCGTCCGGATTGACGAGATTCGTGCGCAGCGTGCCGGCCAGCGCGCCGACCAGGTTTTCCGCGGCGCAGCGCGCCATCGCGTGGCGCGTCTCGTGCGTCGCCGAGCCGATATGCGGCAGCGCGACGACGTTCTTCATCTGCAACAACGGCGAATCCGCCGCCAGCGGCTCCTTCTCGAACACGTCGAGCCCCGCGCCGCGGATCGTGCCCGCGCGCAGCGCATCGATCAGCGCTGCTTCGTCGACTACCGGCCCGCGCGACGCGTTGATCAGGATCGCACCGCGCTTCATCTTCGCGAATTCGGCCGCACCGATCAGGTGGTGTGTTTCCGGCGACAGCGGCACCTGCAGGCACACGAAATCCGCTTGCGCGAGCAGTTCGTCGAGCGTGACGCGCCGCGCGCCGTACTGTGACTCGGCTTGCGCATGCGCGGAGCGGTTCGCGTACAGCACCTGCATCCGGAAGCCGAGCGCCGCGCGGCGCGCGACCGCGCCGCCGATCCGCCCGAGTCCGACGATGCCGAGCGTCTTGCCCTGCACGTCGGTGCCGTACAGGTCGGGGCCGATGCTGCGATGCCAGTGGCCGGCCTTCACCCACTCGGCCAGCTCGACCACGCGTCGCGCGGACGCGAGGATCAGCGAGAACACCGTATCGGCGGTCGATTCGGTCAGCACGTCCGGCGTATGCGCGAGCACGATCCCGCGCCGCGTGAGATCCGCGACGTCGAAGTTGTCGTAGCCCACCGAGATCGTCGACCACGCTTTCAGCCGCGGTGCGCGGTCGAGCATCTGCGGCGTGACCTTCAGGCTCGCGCCGATCGCGCCGTCCGCGTCGCGGAGCGCATCGGCGAGGGCGGCGGCGCCGTCGGCCGGCACGACGTCCGCATGCTCGCGCAGGTACGCGAGGACGTCATCGGGCAGCGGCTTGTACGCGACGATACGGGGCTTCATCGGATTCATTTTCCTTGCAGCGGCGTCGCGAGCGGATGCGTATCGCGCGCCTGGGGTTTGACGGACAGCGTGAGGATCACCGCGGCGACGAGCGCGGCGCTCATGAACGCGTACGACGCGACGGGCGAGCCGGTCGCCCCGTTCAGGTAGCCGACGAAGTACGAGCCGACGAACGAACCGAGCGCGCCCATGCTGTTGATCAGCGCCATCGCGCCGCCGGCGACGTTCTTCGGCAGCAGTTCCGGCACGATCGCGAAGAACGGGCCGTACGGCGCGTACATCGCGGCGCCGGCCACGACCAGCAGCGCATACGAGATCCAGAAGTGCGACGAGCCGAGTGCGTACGATGCGGCGAACGCAGCCGCGCCGATCAGCAGGAACGGCCACACGAAACCGCGGCGGGAGCCGACCTTGTCGGACGCCCACGACGCGGCAATCATCGCGATCGTCGCGGCGAGGTACGGCAGCGCCGACAACCAGCCGGTCGCGACCATCCCGAGGTCGGAGCCGTTCTTGACGATCGACGGCAGCCACAGCACGAAGCCGTACACGCCGATGCTCCAGCAGAAATACTGTGCGCACAGCTTGATCACGGCCGGCGAGCGGAACGCTTCGCCATAGTTGCGCACGGGCTTGATCGTTGCCTGCTCGGCCGCGAGCGCGGCGTCGAGGTCGCGCTTTTCCTGCGCGTTGAGCCACGGCGAATCGGCCGGCTTGTCCTGCACGAGGAACCACCAGCACACGGCCCAGAGCACGGCCGGCACGCCTTCGGCGATGAACATGTGGCGCCAGCCAAATTCGTGCACGAGATAGCCCGACACGATCGACATCCACAGCACGGTGACCGGGTTGCCGAGGATCAGGAACGTGTTCGCGCGCGAGCGTTCGTTCTTCGTGAACCAGTTGCTGATGTAGATCAGCATCGCCGGCATCACGGCCGCCTCGACGACGCCGAGCACGAAGCGGATCGCCATCAGCGACGGGATGTTGCTGACCACGCCCGTGAGCGCCGCGCACGCGCCCCACAGGATCAGGCTGACGAACACGAGCTTCTTCACGCTGCGGCGTTCCGCATAGATCGCGCCGGGAATCTGGAAGAAGAAATAGCCGAGGAAGAACAGCGCGCCGATCAGCGACGACAGGCCCTTGCTGATCCCGAGGTCCTGGTTGATGCCGGCCGCGGCCGCGAAGCCGTAGTTCGCGCGGTCGAGGTAGGCGAGGCTGTACGTGATGAAGACGATCGGCATGATCGTCCACCAGCGGCGGGCAGCGAGTGTGTTGGCCATCAGAATGTCTCCTGTGTCGATCCACGTTAGCGCTTTAGCGCTTACGTGGATCCCATGCTTCGCGGTCGATCCACGTTAGCGCTTTAGTGCTTACGTGGATCCCATGCTTCGCGGTCGGCCGAAGTTAGCGCTTTTGCGCTTATTCCGGCCCCACGCTTCGCAGTCGACCAGAACAAACGCTTTAGCGCTTACTCCGGCCCCGTACCTTGCCGTGCGCCTGCACGACGAAATGAGTCCGCGGATTGTGCCGTGTCCGGCCTCTCATTGCGCGGTGAAGCTTTCCTCTAAGCGATCGGTGCGATTGCTGACGTTTTCGAATCGATCGAGCGCGGCGCGGGTCGGCAACCCTTCCGAGTCGCCGATCACCTGGATCGCGAGCGCACCGATCCGGTTGCCGCGCGCCACCGCCTGCTCGACCGTCCTGCCCTCCAGCAGCGCGCTGACCACGCCGACCGCGAAGCCGTCGCCGGCGCCGACCGTATCGACGACGTTCTGCACGCGCACGCCCGCCACGGTTCCGTCACGGCCGTCGGCCATCCGGTAGTACGCGCCTTCCGCACCGAGCTTGATCACGACACCGCGCGCGCCCTGTGCAAGATAGAAGCCCGCGATGTCGGCCGGCGTGTCGTGCCCGGTCAGTTGCCGCCCTTCGGCGATGCCCGGCAACACCCAGTCCGCGAGCGACGCGAGCGCGTTCAGCGTCTTCGCCATCACGTCGGCGGACGGCCACAGCGTCGGGCGCAGGTTCGGGTCGAACGAGATCGTCTTGCCGGCCGCGCGCATTTCGCGCGCGAGCTTGAACGCGAGCTCGCACGACGTCGCGGAGATCGCCGGCGCGACGCCCGTCAGGTGCAGGTGGCGCGCGCCGAGCACGTAGTCGGCCACGTAGTCGTCGCACGACAGGTGGCTCGCGGCCGAGCCCTTGCGGAAATATTCGACGGTCGGGTCGCTGCCGTCGTCGTTGCGCGACTTGAGCTGGAAACCGGTCGGGTAACGCGGATCGACGCTCACGCACGACGCGTCGATGCCCTCGCGCGCCAGCGTGTCGAGCACGTAGCCGCCGAACGAATCGCGGCCGACACGGCTCATCCAGCCGACCCGGAAGCCGAGCCGCGACAGGCCGATCGCGACGTTCAGGTCGGCGCCCGCGACCCGCTTCGTGAACTGCGTCGCGTGCGCGAGATGGCCGGGCTCGGTCGCGACGAACATCGCCATCGCTTCGCCGTAGGTCACGACATCGAGTGCTGCTTTCATGAATGTACTCTCCAGGATCCTTCCGCCGTCACGCCGTGGCGAGCCACGCAACGCGCCGGCATGCATCGCCCGCCAGGTCGGCCGCGTCGAACGGGAACTCGATGCCGCGCGGCGCGTGTTGCGGCAGCACCGCGAGCACGCCGGTCACGAGCGGGTCGTTCGGGGCCGGCGCGGTGGCGAAACGGCGCGCGCCCTCGCCCGCGACTGCCTTGCAGTGAATGTATTCCACATGCGGCGCGAGCACTTGCGCGCAATCAAGCGGCGCTTCGCCCGGCCACTGCCAGTTGCCGATGTCGAACGTCATCCCGAGCGCATCGGGCATGCCCGCCGCGGCCAGTGCGTCGAACAGCCCGCGGAACTGCGCGAGCGCGCCGCCGGCCGGAAGCTGACCGTTCTCGACCACCACGCGGGCCCGCGCGCCGCGCGACAGCGCGACGATCTCGGCCGCGTGCGCGTCGCCGGCGAAGCCGCCGAGCTGGAATTTCACGAAGCGCGCGCCGAGCGCGTCGGCTTCCGCGAGCGCGCCGCCCAATGCGTCCGCATCGAGCGCGCCCGCTTCCGTGTACAGGTTGGCCGGCGTCGAATAGACCGACCACAACCCGTGGCTGGCCAGTTGCGCGCCAAGCGCGGCCAGCGCGCCGGGCGCAGTGTCGTCTTCCGACGCGAACAGTTCGCGCCGCACCTCGAAACCGGTCGCACCGGATGCCGCCGCGGTCGCGACGAATGCACGGTGGCCCTCCTGTCGCACCCGGTCCATCCCGAATGCGCTCGCCACGATCACGATGTCTGCCATATTGCCCTTCTATTTCCGGAATGGAACCGGTTCCATTCATTTGAGACGGATGGTGCGCCTCGGGCCGGGTCCGCACCATAGTGGAAATCCCTAGGGCCTGTTCATCGCGGGACGGCCGGCGCCATCACGCTGCGTGGCCGCCGCGGACTGGATCGACGGATACTCGACCGCGCGCACGATGATCCGCCGGGCCGGTGTAGTCATGGCGAAGGCCCGGCGCGCGCGTTGTCCGACCACGCGAAGCCGGCAAGCGCGAGGTTGTTCGCTTCGGTCGCGCCGCTCGTGAACACGATCCATTCGGGCGTGACGCCGACGCGTGCCGCGACGGCCGCCCGCGCGCCGTCGAGCGCATCGCGCGCGAGCCGCCCCTGCCGGTGCGACGCCGACGGGTTGCCGTACACGCCGCGCCAGTACGGCGCCATCGCATCGATCACTTCCGGCGCGACGGGTGTGCGCGCATTGAAGTCGAGGTCGACGAACCGTTCGCCCGCGCCCCGCCCTGTCGCGTCGGCCCCGCTCATAGCGAGAAGAAGTCGACCTTCAGCCGCGGCACGTAGTTCGACATGTCGGTGTAGTACTGGATCACCTGGTCATGGAACTGATCGAACGCGTGCTTCACGTCGTGCATGTGATTGATCGCGACGTGCGCGGCGTCGGCCGACACGTCGGGCGTGCGCGCGAGCGCCTGCTCCAGCAGGCCCGCATGGCCCGCGCCGACGTCGATGCGCATATGGCGCATCAGGCCGTCGAACACGTCCGCGTCGAGCCCGGCGGCGCGCGCGATCTCGCCCCACGCGCCGCGCGCGCCGGCCTCGTCCTCCGGGCTCGCCTCGATCAGCTTCAGGCAGCACAGGTAACCGAGCGACGACGCGCGGCCGACCTCGCACAGCATGTTCACGAGCGACAGCGTACCGATCACGGGATGCGCGTCGCGGATCTGCTCGCGCGGGATGCCGAGCTTCTCGACCGATGCGGCGATCAGCCCGTGATGCGCGTACTCGTCGGCCAGGTAGCCGCACAGCAGCTCGGCCGTCGCCTGGTCGCGGCAGTGCGCGATCGCCGCGCCGACGTGACGCGGCGCGAGCCGCACGAAGTGGTAGGTCTCGAGCAGCAGCCCGGCGATCAGGTCGCGGCCGGCCTCGCCCCGCTCGAGCATGCCGAACAGCCGGTGATAGCCGATCTGCGCGCGCCACATTCGGGCACTGCGCTCGACCCGCTCGAGAAAGTCCGCCGCGGCGATCGTGGCGGCCGGCCGTTCGCGGCGCAGCAGGCCGAGTTCGTCCAGTTGCCCGACGATCGTCCGCACGCTGCCGAACGACACGTCCGAGCGCTGCGCGATGTCCTCGAGCGTGTGCCGCCCGTCCAGGTAGCGCTTCATGCGCAGGAACGCGTCGCGCGTGCCCTGCACCTGCTCGAGCTCGAAGCGCTCGTCGCCCACGATCATTGCCAGCCGCTCGCCGGCCAGCGCGACGAGCGTGCAATGCCGCAGCCTCGGCCGCGCGCCGGTTTCCGTCGTCTCGCCCATGTCTTGGTCTCCTGGTTCGCTCGACCACCCGTCGATGCATTTTTCGAAACGATCGACGCATGTGCTGATTCAGGGAAAATAATCGCACATGCCATTAAATCGATCTTGAATCGCGCAAACGTTGTACTAGATTATCTCCAGGATTCCGGTAATTCAAGAAATCCGCAGATGCTTAAAATAACTTTCACTTTTACAAGAAGATAAAACGGGGCTCCATTCCAGCGAATCATTCCACCATATTTGAAGATCGGAGATGCCGCCGCTCCGGTGCCGCCTTGGCCGCGGCATGGCTGCGTGCCGCGCTAATGGCGGCTGGGCGCTTGCGCCCGTTCTCATCGTCGGAGGTTGCTATGAGTGAACCGCTTACTGTCATCGTGCCGCGAGGCACCAAGGTCGCCGTCAAGGAGGTCGACGCGTTGCAGACCGTCGACCCGCGCGCCGGCGCCGATCGCCACGCGCTGATCGTCGGCGGCGCGGATCTCAAGGTCGCGATCGCGAAACAGGCGGACGGCTTGCCGCTTTCGGCACGGGCCGCATTCATGACCATGTGCGGATGAATATCGACCAATTAATCATCCGCACAACGGATGAAAGGAAATAAACCAGACATTCTCATTTCGTTCCGGATTTCGCTGCAAATTCTCCAGCCCGATTATTCGAATCAGGCTGGATGCCCTTTCATTTTTCAAACGGTGATCGATATGGCAAATACTCAGCAGGCAACGGTTCATGAAGTGAAAAACGCCGAACCGGGCAAGAACGTGTTCGACGGCCACAAGGTGGATCTCTACATCAATACGGGCACGCTCGGCGGCAAGCACTACCTTGTCACCGTCAACAAGCCCGATGGCACGCCGACGCTGATCGCGATCCACCTGTAATCGCCGCCGCACCGGTTCAGCCAGTTGCGGGGCGAGCCGCACGCCCGCCCCGCGCGCCCACTTCGGGAGCCTCATCATGGAACGGATCGAATCGCCCGCGCCCCGCCCGCGGCTGGTGGCGCCCGTGGCGCTGCGGCACGTCGACGCGCTGCCCGGCAGCCCGCATGCCGCCGTCGCGCTGGCCCGCACGCTTGACCAGTTCGACGGCCGCCACGATCTCGACGAGATCGCGCGCGACGAGCCCGAGCTGCCGCGCGCGCTGCTCGACGAACTGGTCGGCACGCTCGACGAGGCCGGCCTGATCGACGACGACGCGCCGGTCGCGAGCCGCGCGGGCTCGGAAGTGATCCTCGAGATCGAGGATCTCGTCGAGCAGTACTGCGAGCAGACGCTCTACCGCAATCCGTTCTGGCGCGCGTGCCTCGACACGCGCTCGCCGGGCGACCTGCCCGAACGGCTCGCGATCGGCATGGTGATCGAGAACTGGCACTTCCTGTTCCGCGAAAGCTATTTCGATGCGCCCGTGCTGTCCTACGTGCCGAGCACGCCGGTGCGACTGACGCTCAACCGTTTCTTCTCCGAGGAGTACGGGCACGACGAGATCCTGCTGCGCGCACTGAATTTCGCGGGGCTGAGCCGCGCCGACATGCTCGATGCGATCCCGCTGCCCGAGACGATGGGGCTGTGCAACGCGCTCGCGTACTGGTCGCACAGCGATCCGCTGTTCTTCTTCACGACGCTCGGCCTGCTCGAAGGCCAGGGCATGCAGCACGACAGCTTCATCCAGGCGTGCGAGCGCGCGCAACTGCCCGACGGGCTCGTCGGCCCGCTCAAGACACACGCGAACATCAACCTCAACGCCGCGCACGGCAGCCTGACACGCGCGATCTTCCAGGACGTCCCGGTGCTCGACGCCGCCACCGTCGCGCGCGTGAAGGCCCAGCTGCGGCTGTTCGTCGAGCTCTACGACGACTTCTACACGGCCGTCTGGCATTACTACACTTCCGACGCGCCGCTGCTGCGGCGCGTGTCCGACCTGTGAGGCGACCACCATGGACAGCTCGCTAGCAGCTCCTGCGATGCCGAAATTCCGCGGCATCGTCACCTCGCAGCTCACGGATACCAACGCCGTGCTGTGTGCCGGCGTCCGGCAGTGCACGTTCCGCTTCGCGCCGGACGAGGCGACCGACGTCGCACGCCTGATCGGCGACCTGCACGTGGGCGGCCTGACGCCCGAGGAACTGGCCACGCGCTCGCGCCGCATCGCCGACAAGATTCCGCCTCTGCTCGCCGATTTCAACGCGCTGCGCCTGCTGATCGAATCGGATCCGCGCCGCGCCGCGGTCGCGACGAGCGGCGCGCAGCTGTACCGCGACATCCGCCGGATCGCGGATCGCACCGCCGCGCGCAGCGCGCGCTCGGCATTCCTGCGCGCGCTGGTCGAACAGCGCGCGACACGCCGCCAGCTGATCGGCTATGCCCTCGAGTATTACTGGATCGTGCGCGCGGCGCCGGGGCTGATCGGCCCCGCGCTCGGCTGGGCCGCCAGTACCGCGGAGCGCACGCTGCTGCAGGACTTCCTGAAATCGGAGCTCGGCCACGACCGGTTTCTCGCGGCGGCGCTGAAGGCCGCGGGGCTCGCCGATGCCGAGATCGAGCAGCACCAGCCGCTGCCCGCGACGTTTTCGCTCGCGGCCGCGCTCGGCGTGCACGCGCGCCAGCATCCGCTGTCGTTCAAGGCGAGCCTGTTCCTGTTCGAGCGCGCGCAGCCCGCGTTCATCGACGCGTTCGACGCGCGCTGCGTCGCACTCGGCCTGCCCGAAGGGTTCTACCGGCCGCTGCGCGCACACGCGGACCTGAACGACACGTACCGGCACGAGGACATCTCGCGGCAGTTGATGGCGCTCGACACCGCGATCGATCCCGAAGCCTGCACCGTCACCAAACGCAACGTCTCGCTGATGGTCGAGACGCTGGTGCGCCAGGAACACACCATCCTCGCCTACTACGCAGACGACAGCGCGCCGCTGCCGCGCATCTTCCACTGAGGGCCGCCATGGAGCTCTGGACATTTCAGCGTTATCAGTCGCCGCGCCTCGTCATCGACGCGATCCACCACGAGCCCGGCTCGGCGCTCGTCAGCATGCGCGCGGGCGCCCACGAATACCGGCTGGCGTTCGACGCGAGCGACGCCGCCGACCAGATCGCGGCGCAGCTCCACGGCCTGACCGACACGGCGTCGCCGCTGTGGTCGACGCTGCTCGACAGCGAACCCGACTCCGGCTGGCACGCGCTCGGCACGTTTCTCGACACGCATTCGCTGATTGGCGAGGCCGTCGATACGGCCGCCGATGCGCTCGCCGCGCAGGCCGCGCGGATCGACTCGTGCATCGCGCAGACGGTCGCCGCGAGCCTGGCCGGGCTCGACTCCGCGCGGCGCGATGCGATCGCGCGCGACGCCGCGACGCTGCGGCTGCACCTCGACCGGCCCGCCTCCGCGCGCACGCTGTTCGACGCGCACGACGATCCGTTCGACGCGCAGGTCGAACCCAACTTCCATCTCGCGCTGCTGCGCATCGAGTTCGAATACTTCCGCCGCGCGGCGCCGCTCACGCTGGCAGCCGTCGACCTGATGCTCGACGTGTTTTCCGGCGCGCCCCGCGCGAGCGCCGCGCAGGATCCGCGGTTCGACACGGCCGGACTGTACGACGAGCACGATCTGATGTCGCATCTGTGGCTCGTCGCGTCGAGCCTCGTCGCCGCGAGCGGCGACGACGCGCAGCGGCTGCCGTGCGCGGACCTGCCGGCCGTGTCGCTGTCGAGCGGGCTCGAGTTCATGCGCCAGACCGAACTGATCACGCGCGAAACGCTGAACCGCTGGGGCGCGAATCCGTACGTGAGCGCGATCGATGCGCTGAACGGCGGCTATTCGCCGCTCGTCGCGGGCCCGTTCATCGAGCAGTACCACGTGACGCGGCGCTTCGTCGAAATCATCGCGCCGCTGCTGAGCATGCGGCTCAGCATCCCGCTGCGCGCGATGATGTTCCGCTACTACGGCGAGGAATACGGCCACGAGGCGCTCGAAAGCACGACCTGCGAGGCGCTCGGCGTCGCGCGCCACCTGCTCCCGCAGATCGTGCCGCTGCCGCTGCACTTCGCGTTCGTCGACGCGCTCACGCTGCTCGCCGATGCCGATCCGGTGTCGTCGTTCGCCGCGATCATGGTCGTCGAGGGCATCTTCGGCGAGCCGCCGAAGATGTCGCTGCGCCTGATGGCCGCGGTCAAGGACAACGACGCGTTCCACAGCGTATCCAGCGATCACGACGAGCTGAACGAATCGCTGAACCACAACAGCATCTCCCGCGACATGTTCGAGCGGATCGCCGCGATCGATCCCGCGCGCCAGGCGATCGCGATGCACCGCATCCTGTTCCTGCTCGAACTGAACCACCGCGCGTGGAGCGGCATCGCCGGCTTCTACGGCGCGCAGTCCACGCTCGCGCTGCACGGCCCGTACGGCCGGCTGCTCGACCCGCGCGGCTGACGGCACCGCGCCGGCTCACACGCACCAGGAGAACCCCATGGACGAACACTACGACTACATCGTCATCGGCTCCGGCTCGGCGGGCAGCATCGTCGCCGCGCGACTCGCCGCCAACCCGTCGATCAAGGTGCTGCTGCTCGAGGCCGGACCGCTCGCGTCGCATTACCCGCCGATCCGCGACCCGAACCAGATCAACTGCCTGTATCGCATCGACGCGATTCACTGGGGCTACAAGAGCGTGCCCCAGACGCGCATGAACGACCGCGTGATGGACGTCTGGCGCGCGAAGGTGACGGGCGGCTGCACCGCGCACAACGACATGGTCTACGTGCGCGGCGCGCCCGCCGACTTCGACCAGTGGGCGAGCCAGTACGGCTGCGCCGGCTGGCGCTACCAGGACGTCGCGCCGCACTTCGAGCAGGTCGAAAGCATGCTGCAGCCGACCACCACGACGCGCAACGCGTTCGGCGAGGCGTTCGTCAGCGCGAGCGAGCAGCTCGGCCACCGCTACAACCCGAACTACAACGACGGGCGTCCGATGGCCGGCGTGTCGCCGCTGCGCTCGACGATCGACACGCGCTTCCAGCGCGTGACGAGCTACCAGCGCTACGTCGAGCCGCTGCTCGCGCGGCAGTCGAACCTGACGCTGGCCGCCGAATCGCTCGTCGAACGGATCGAGTTCAACGGCACGGGGCGCGCCGCCGCGGTGTTCTACATCCGTGGCGGCACGCGCGTGCGCGCGGCGGCCGACCGGGAAATCCTGCTGTGCGCCGGCGCCATCAACTCGCCGCAGATCCTGATGCGCTCGGGCGTCGGCGACGCCGCGCAGTTGCGGCGGCTCGGCATCCCCGTGCAGGCGGACCTGCCGGGCGTCGGCGCGAACCTGATGGACGCGCTGATCTTCCAGGGCATCTGGACGTCGCGGCAGCCGATCCTCGACCAGCCCGTCAACGAGGGCTACGCGATCGTCTGGGCGAACGCGAATGCCGACGGCCAGCCGGCCAATGCGGCCGAGATGATGCGCGGGCGCTATACGTGCGGCCAGTCCGAGCAGGAGCTGCGCGGTTTCTATTCGGTCACGGGCGACATGATGCGGCTGCAGAGCCGGGGCCGCGTCGCGCTGCGCTCGGCCGATCCGGCCACCGCGCCGCTGATCGACATGAACTTCCTGTCGGCGCCGGGCGACTTCGAGCAATGCGTGCAGGGCTTCGAGCTGATGCGCTCGCTCGGCAACGCGCCGGGGCTGTCGGCCTGGCGCGGCGAAGAGCAGACGCCCGGGCCGTCGGTACGCACGCCCGCCGAGATCCGCAACTGGATCCTGAACAATGCGGGCTCGCTCAGCCACCCGGTCGGCACGTGCCGGATGGGCACCGGCAACGACGCGGTGGTCGATCCGCAATTGCGCGTGCGCGGGGTCGAGGGGCTGCGGGTCATCGACGTGTCGATCATGCCGCGCATCACGTCCGGGCACACGCAGGGACCGGCGCTGATGATCGGCGAGAAAGGCGCCGCGCTGGTGCTCGCACACGCTTGACGGCGCGCGCGGCCCGTCACGCGGGCGTCTGCGCGAGGCTCATCGCGAGGAACTGCGCGGCGAGCCGCGACGGCGCGCCGCCATGCGGCACGAGGATCGAGAAGTGCCGCGTGAGCGGCTCGGGCGCGAGCGATCGCATCGCGAGCGCGGCATCGTCGTGACGCAGCGACATCGCCGATACGAACCCGACGCCCATCCCGGCCCGCACGGCTTCCTTCACGGCCTCGACGCCCGCGATCTCGAACGCGACGCGCATCGGCGCCGCGCCTTGCGCGAACGCGCGCTCGACGAGCTGCCGCACGGCGGAACCTGCCTCGCGCAGCACGAGCGGATGGGCCGCCAGCGCGTCGAGCGTGACCCCCGACGCGTATTCGGGCGCCGCCAGCGGATGCCCGGTCGGCACGATCGCCACGATCTCGTCCTCTCGCCACGCGTGCACCGCGGTGCCCGGCGGCAGCGCCTCGCCGGGCGGCCCTTCGATCATCGCGATATCGAGCGACGGCAGCGCCGCGACCACGTCGGCCGTGTTGCCGCTCATCGTCTGGATCGACACGCGCGGCGCGCGCGGCTGGAACGCCGCGATCAGGTACGGCAGCAGGTAACTCGCGGGCGTCGTGCTCGCGCCGATGCGCAGCGTGCCGGCCTCGAGGCCGCGTACCGCGTCACGAAACGCACGCGCCTGCGCAAACGTGTCGCGCTGCGCCTTCGCATACTGCGCGAGCTGTTCGCCGACGGGGGTCAGGCGGATGCCGCGGCCGTCGCGCTGGTACAGCGGCTCGCCGAATTCGTCCTGTAGCAGCCGCAACTGGCCCGACACGGCCGGCTGCGACAGATGCAGCGCCACGGCGGCGTGGCTGATGTTCAGGTGCTCGGCGACGGCGGCGAACGTTATCAGTTGATCCGGGGTCATGGGGATAAATTATCGGCCTTCCGGATAGTTTACGTCACAAATCACAATTTTCCATATCGATATAACGAAATTAGGATTACACCATCGCCACACGCTCCATCACGGTGCTTCCATGTCCACTGCTCCGAGTCCCCATCTCAGCCCCGCCGCGCCGTCGATGCGCGGCCAGTTGAACGGCGTGCTGTTCGTCGCGCTGTTCGCCGCCGCCGTCACGAGCCTGTCCCAGCTTCCCGCGATCGCGGGGCTCGGCCTGTCGCCGCTGATCGTCGGCATCGTTGCAGGCGCGTTGTACGGCAACGCGCTGCGCGACGGCATGCCGGCCAGCTGGGCGGCCGGCGTCAATTTCTCCGCGCGCAAGCTGCTGCGCATCGCGGTCGCGTTCTTCGGGTTGCGCGTGAGCCTGCAGGAAATCGCGCAGGTCGGGCTGCCGGGCCTGACGGTGTCGGTGCTGGTCGTCGTCAGCACGCTCGTGATCGGCACCTGGGCCGGCATCAAGATCATGAAGCTCGACCGCGATTCGGCCCTGCTGACCGCCGCCGGCAGCGCGATCTGCGGCGCGGCCGCCGTGCTCGCGTTCGAATCGACGCTGCAGTCGAAGCCGCACCAGAGCGCGATGGCCGTGGGCAGCGTCGTGCTGTTCGGCACGCTGTCGATGTTCCTGTACCCGATCGCGTATCACGCCGGGCTGCTGAACCTCGATCCGGCTGGCCTCGGCCTGTTCTTCGGCGGCACGATCCACGAGGTCGCGCAGGTGGTCGGCGCGGCGAGCGACATCAGCCCGCAGGTCGCGCACATCGCGACGATCGTCAAGATGACCCGCGTGATGCTGCTCGTGCCGGTGCTGCTGGTGCTCGGCGGGTGGCTGGCCCGCTCGGCACGTGCGACCGCCGGCGGCGCGCAAGGCAAGCGCAAGGTGGCCGTGCCCTGGTTCGCGCTCGGTTTCCTCGGTTTCGTGATCGTCAATTCGCTGAACGTGCTGCCCACCGACGTCACCCACACGCTGAACGTGCTCGACACCTTCGCGCTGACGATGGCCATGACCGCGCTCGGCATCGAAACCCGCGTCGCGCAGATCCGCGCAGCCGGCCCCCGGGCGCTGATGACCGGCCTGATCCTGTACGTGTGGCTGATCGCCGGCGGCTACGGGATCACCTGGGCCGTTCAGCACTGGCTTGGCTGAGTTGCCCGCCCGTGACACTTCGCGCGCCGCGCCCGGCGGGAGGGTCCCGCGGGCGCGGCGCAATGCTATGCTTCGCGTCGTTTTCCATCGCCCTCTTTCAGCCGTGCTCTCGTTCCTGCTGAAGCTGCGCACTCGCGCCCAAACGCTGTTCCGCCTGTCGGACGCCCATACGATGCTGATCTGGTCGGCCATCGTCGGCGTCGGCGGCGCCTTTGCCACGATGGCGTTCCGCGAAGGCATCGACCTGATGCAGCACCTGATCTCCGGGCAAAGCGGCAGCTTCGTGCAGATGGCCAAGCGCCTGCCGTGGTACGTGCGGTTCTGGATGCCGGCCGCGGGCGGCTTCCTCGCCGGCTGCGTACTGCTGCTCGCGACCCGCGGCGCCAAGCAGGCCGCCAAGACCGACTACATGGAATCGGTCGCGCTCGGCAACGGCATCGTGCCGGTCCGCCAGAGCCTGTGGCGCAGCGTGTCGTCGCTGCTGACGATCGGCAGCGGCGGCTCGATCGGCCGCGAAGGCCCGATGGTGCAGCTCGCGGCGCTCGCCGCGTCGCTGGTCGGCCGCTTCGTGCACTTCGACCCGCCGCGCCTGCGCCTGCTGGTCGCCTGCGGGGCGGCCGCCGGCATCACGTCCGCGTACAACGCGCCGATCGCCGGCGCCTTCTTCGTGTCGGAGATCGTGCTCGGCGGCATCGCGATGGAAAGTCTCGGGCCGATGATCGTCTCGTCGGTCGTCGCGAACATCGTGATGCGCGAATTCGCCGGCTACCGGCCGCCGTACGAGATGCCGGTGTTTCCGGCCGTCACCGGCCCGGAAGTGCTGCTGTTCGTCGTGCTCGGCGCGCTGTGCGGCGTGCTCGCGCCACAGTTCCTGCACCTGCTCGATGCGTCGAAGAACCAGTTCAAGCGGCTGCCCGTGCCGCTGCCCGTGCGGCTCGCGCTCGGCGGCCTCGTCGTCGGCGTGATCTCGGTCTGGGTGCCGGACGTGTGGGGCAACGGCTACAGCGTGGTGAACCTCATCCTCCACTCGCCGTGGACCTGGCAGGCACTCGTCGCGGTGCTCGTGTTCAAGGTGATCGCGACCTCCGCCACCGTCGGCTCCGGCGCGATCGGCGGGGTGTTCACGCCGACGCTGTTCGTCGGCGCGGTGTTCGGCTCGCTGTTCGGGCTCGCGATGCAAGCGGTGTGGCCCGGCCATACGTCGGCGTACTTCGCGTACGCGATCGTCGGGATGGGCGCGTTCCTGACGGGCGCCACGCAGGCGCCGCTGATGGCGATCCTGATGATCTTCGAGATGACGCTCAGCTACCAGGTCGTGCTGCCGCTGCTGGTGTCCTGCGTATTCGCGTACTTCGTCGCGCGCGCGACCGGCACGACGTCGATGTACGAGATCACGCTGCACCACCACCAGGATGCCGAGGAACGCAGCCGGATCCGCACCACGCAGATGCGCGAACTGATCCAGCCCGCGCAGACGGTCGTGCCGCTCACCGCGAGCGTCGCCGACATGACGCGCGTGTTCCTCGAATATCCGGTGAAGTATCTGTACGTGACCGACGACGCCGGGCGCTTTCGCGGCGCGGTCGCGCTGAAGGACATCACGTCGGACCTGCTCGACAAGCGCGACACGGCCGACAAGACGGCCGCGCACTATGTGCACACGCCGTTTCCGCTGCTCACGCCCGACATGCCGCTCGCCACCGCGCTCGAACGCTTCATGGCGTTCCAGGGCGAACGCCTGCCGGTGATCGAAAGCGAAGCCGAGCCGACGCTCGCCGGGGTCGTCTACAAGACGTCGCTGCTCGATGCGTACCGGCGAATGACCGGCGAACGCTGACCGGCCGGTTCGCCGCCGGCAGCGTGACGAAGGGGGTTCGAGGCCGGGGCCCGCTCAGTCCGGCGCGCGCCCGAGCACCACGCGCGCGAAGAATCCCGCCAGCACCGACTCGGCCACCTCGGCCGACACGTGCTGCGGATCGGCCGAGTAGTACGACTGCACGCCATCGCACAGGCACATCAGCCCGAACGCCAGCGTCTCCGCCGGCAGCAGCAGCGGCGTGCCCGCGCGTTCGGAGAAGCGCCGGATGAACTCCGCCATCTGCAGGCGCTTGCCATGCAGGAACTGGTTGAAGCGCACGCGGAATTTCGCGTCGCGCGCGGCCTGCAGCTTCGCCTCGCCCCACAGCAGCGAATATTCGTCGTCCTGAAACAGCGTCCGGTAATACGCGAGCGACATCGACTCCATCTGCTCGCGCGTTCCGCCCCCGTCGAAGATCGCCTGGAAATCGGCCTGCACCTCCGCGTGATCGCGCTCCAGCAATGCCAGCAACAGGTCGGACTTGCTGCGGAAATTCGAGTAGAACGCGCCGCGCGTATAGCCGGCCGCGGCCGCGATGTCTTCGACGCTCGCGGCGACGAAGCCTTTCTTCAGAAAAATACGGTGTGCGGCAATCAGCAGACGTTCGCGCGTCTGGTCCCTGCTCTGCTCGCGAGTTAAGCGCTGAGGTTTCATGGCGCGCAGTCTAGCACCCTTTCCCTTACGGATTCATCTTTGCATTCAGATACAGGTGTGTATTAGAATTCGCCACAGTTTCTGAAAGATGGTGTCCGCACGCCCGTGCCGGCGCCGCTCGGGGCAAGCGCCCGCCGCGCTTGCCGGCTTCGTTCCGCTCTCGCTCTCACCTCATCTGGGGGTTTCGTGAATCGCTCCGGTTCCCGCGTCGCGCTGCTGGTCGGCGCCGCGCTCGTCGTCGCCGCCTGTCATCCGAAAGAATCCGCGTCGCCCGCCCCGCGCCCCGTCGTCGCGCTGCCCGCCCATGCCGACGACGCTGCCGTCGCACGCACGCTCCCCGGCGAGATCCAGCCGCGCTACGCCACCCCGCTGTCGTTCCGCATTGCCGGCAAGATCATCGAGCGCAAGGTGCGCCTCGGCGATACGGTCAAGGTCGGCCAGGTCGTCGCGCTGCTCGATCCGTCCGACGTCGAGAAGAATGCCGCGAGCGCGCAGGCGCAACTCGATGCCGCGACGCACAGCCTCGCGTTCGCGAAGCAGCAGCTCGACCGCGATCGCGCGCAGGCGCGCGAGAACCTGATCGCGACCGCGCAGCTCGAGCAGACCGAGAACAGCTACACGTCGGCGCTCGCGCAGCGCGAGCAGGCGCAGCAGCAGCTCGCGCTCGCGAAGAACCAGCTCCGCTACGCGACGCTCGTCGCCGATCACGCGGGCTATATCACCGCCGAACAGGCCGACACCGGCCAGAACGTGTCGGCCGGCCAGGCCGTCTACCAGCTCGCGTGGTCCGGCGACGTCGACGTCGTCAGCGACGTGCCCGAGGCCGCGCTTGCATCGCTCACGCCGGGCCACGCGGCCACCGTCACGCTGCCGTCGCTGCCGGGCCGCCCGTTCGCCGCGAAAGTGCGCGAAATCGCACCGGCCGCCGATCCGCAAAGCCGCACGTATCGCGTGAAGCTCACGCTCACCGCGCCCGACCCGGCGATTCGGCTCGGGATGACGGCCAGCGTCGCGTTCGACGGCGCACCGGCCGCCGGCGACGCGCAGTCGATCACGCTGCCCGCGACCGCGCTGTTCCACGACGGCCAGCAACCGGCCGTGTGGGTCGTGCGCACGAAGGACGACACGCTCGAGCTGCGCCGCGTCGACGTCGCGCGCTTCAACGAGCGCACGGTAACGGTGTCGCACGGGCTGCAGCCCGGCGAGCGCGTCGTGCTGCAGGGTGTGCATACGGTCAGCGCGGGCGAGAAGGTCCGCGCGATCGCGCCGCTGCATCCGGAGGACTTCGCATCGTGAGCGTTTCCTACGAAGAAGGCCGCTTCAACCTGTCGGCGTGGGCGCTGCGCCACCAGGCGCTGGTCGTCTACCTGATCGCGCTCGCGACGCTCGCGGGCATGCTTGCCTACACCCGCCTCGCGCAATCCGAAGACCCGCCGTTCACGTTCCGCGTGATGGTGATCCGCACGTTCTGGCCCGGCGCGACCGCGCGGCAGGTGCAGGAACAGGTCACCGACCGGATCGGCCGCAAGCTGCAGGAAACGCCGGCCATCGACTTCCTGCGCAGCTATTCGCGCCCCGGCGAATCGCTGATCTTCTTCACGATGAAGGATTCGGCGCCGGTGAAGGACGTGCCGGAAACCTGGTACCAGATCCGCAAGAAGGTCGGCGACATCGGCCATACGCTGCCGCCCGGCGTGCAGGGCCCGTTCTTCAACGACGAATTCGGCGACGTCTACACCAACATCTGGACGCTCGAAGGCGACGGCTTCACGCCCGCGCAGCTCCACGATTACGCCGACCAGCTGCGCACCGTGCTGCTGCGCGTGCCGGGTGTCGGCAAGGTCGACTATTTCGGCGACCCCGGCCAGCGGATCTTCATCGAGGTGAACAACGCACAGCTCACGCGCCTCGGCATCTCGCCGCAGCAGCTCGGGCAGGCGATCAACGCGCAGAACGACATCTCGTCGGCCGGCACGCTGACGACCGCCGACGATCGCGTGTTCGTGCGGCCGAGCGGCCAGTTCGACAACGTCGACGCGATCGCCGACACGCTGATCCGCATCAACGGCCGCACGTTCCGGCTCGGCGATCTCGCGACGGTGAAGCGCGGCTACGACGATCCGGCCGTCACGCAGATGCGTGCGGGCGGCAAGGCGGTGCTCGGCATCGGCGTCACGATGCAGCCGGGCGGCGACGTAATCCGGCTCGGCAAGGCGCTCGACGCCGAATCGAAGGATCTGCAGGCGCAACTGCCGGCCGGCCTCAAGCTGACGCTGGTATCGAGCATGCCGCATGCGGTCGCGCATTCGGTCGACGACTTCCTCGAAGCCGTCGCCGAAGCCGTCGCGATCGTGCTGGTCGTGAGCCTCGTGTCGCTCGGCCTGCGCACCGGGATGGTGGTCGTGATCTCGATTCCGGTCGTGCTCGCGGTCACCGCCCTCTTCATGTACCTGTTCGACATCGGGCTGCACAAGGTGTCGCTCGGCACGCTCGTGCTCGCGCTCGGGCTGCTGGTCGACGACGCGATCATCGCGGTCGAGATGATGGCCGTGAAGCTCGAACAGGGCTACACCCGTGCCCGCGCCGCCGCGTTCGCCTATACGAGCACCGCGTTCCCGATGCTGACGGGCACGCTCGTCACCGTGTCGGGCTTCCTGCCGATCGCGCTCGCGAAATCGAGCACCGGCGAATACACGCGCTCGATCTTCGAGGTGTCGGCGATCGCGCTGATCGCGTCGTGGTTCGCGGCGGTCGTGCTGATCCCGCTGCTCGGCTTCCACCTGCTGCCCGAGCGCAAGCGGCAAGCGCATGAAGCGCACCTGCCCGACGACCACGAGCACGACATCTACGACACGCGCTTCTACCGGCGGCTGCGCGGCTGGATCGACTGGTGCATCGAACGGCGCTTCGTCGTGCTGCTGATCACGGGTGCGCTCTTCGTCGTCGCGCTGATGGGCTTCACGCTCGTGCCGCAGCAGTTCTTCCCGAGCTCCGACCGCCCCGAGCTGCTGGTCGACCTGCGGCTGCCCGAAGGCGCGTCGTTCGCGGCGACGCTGCGCGAGACCGAACGGCTCGAGAAAGCGATCGACAAGCGCCCCGAGATCGATCATTCGGTGAACTTCGTCGGCAGCGGCGCGCCGCGCTTCTACCTGCCGCTCGACCAGCAGCTTCAGCTGCCGAACTTCGCGCAGTTCGTGATCACCGCGAAATCGGTGAAGGACCGCGAGAAGCTCGCGACCTGGCTCGAAACCACGTTGCGCGAGCAGTTCCCGGCCGTGCGTTCGCGGCTGTCGCGGCTCGAGAACGGCCCGCCGGTCGGCTATCCGGTGCAGTTCCGCGTGAGCGGCGACAGCATCGCGACGGTGCGCTCGATCGCCGAGAAGGTCGCGGCGACGATGCGCGGCGACGCACGCACGGTCAACGTGCAGTTCGACTGGGACGAGCCGGCCGAGCGCTCGGTGCGCTTCGAGATCGACCAGAAGAAGGCGCGCGAGCTGAACGTCACGTCGCAGGACGTGTCGAGCTTCCTCGCGATGACGCTGTCCGGCACGACCGTCACGCAGTACCGCGAGCGCGACAAGCTGATCGCGGTCGACCTGCGCGCGCCGCGGGCGGATCGCGTCGATCCGGGCAAGCTCGCCGGCCTCGCGCTGCCGACCCCGAACGGCCCCGTGCCGCTCGGCTCGCTCGGCCGCTTCAAGCCGACGCTCGAATACGGCGTCGTGTGGGAACGCGACCGCCAGCCGACCATCACCGTGCAGTCGGACGTGCGCGCCGGCGCGCAGGGCATCGACGTCACCCATGCGGTCGACGCGAAGTTGAACACGTTGCGCGCGCAACTGCCGGTCGGCTATCAGATCAACATCGGCGGCTCGGTCGAGGAAAGCGCGAAGGCGCAGAAGTCGATCAATGCGCAGATGCCGCTGATGGCGATCGCCGTGTTCACGCTGCTGATGATCCAGCTGCAGAGCTTCTCGCGCGTGCTGATGGTCGTGCTGACCGCACCGCTCGGGCTGATCGGCGTGGTCGCGACGCTGCTGCTGTTCGGCCAGCCGTTCGGCTTCGTCGCGATGCTCGGCGTGATCGCGATGTTCGGGATCATCATGCGCAACTCGGTGATCCTCGTCGACCAGATCGAGCAGGACATCGCAGCCGGCCACGGCCGCGTCGACGCGATCATCGGCGCAACCGTGCGGCGCTTCCGCCCGATCACGCTGACGGCCGCGGCCGCCGTGCTCGCGCTGATCCCGCTGCTGCGCTCGAACTTCTTCGGGCCGATGGCGACCGCGCTGATGGGCGGCATCACGAGCGCGACCGTGCTGACGCTGTTCTACCTGCCCGCGCTGTATGCGACGTGGTTCCGCGTGAAGCACGACGAACGCGACCCGCAGGACGGCCCGCCGCCTGGCGGCACGCCTGCCGCGCCGTCGGGAGCCTGACCATGGATCGATCGATGAACCTGAAAACCCAAGCCGTGCGGGCACTCGCGGTGGCGAGCCTCGCCGGCCCGCTCGCGGGCTGCGCGTGGTTCGCGCCGAGCGGCGAGCCGCCCGCGATGCCGTCGCCCGCGCACTACGGCGCCACGCCGCAAGTGCAGCAGACCGTGTCCGCGCAAGGCGTCACGCAGCAGTTCGAGGTCGGCGCGAAGCCGGTGCCCGACTGGTGGAAGCAGTACCGCTCCGACGCGCTGAACGCGCTCGTCGACGAAGGGCTGCGCAACAGCCCGACGTTGAGCGCGGCATCCCACTCGCTCGATGCCGCGCGCGAACAGTTGCGCGGGCAGATCGGCAGCTCGATGCTGCCGTCGATCGACGCGGGCGGCCAGGCCACACGCCAGCGTGCGCTCGGCGTGCCGATTCCCGCGCTCGGAGCGCCGACGCTGCTGTACGACACGTTCGTCGGGCAGCTGCAGGCGAGCTACACGATCGACCTGTTCGGCGCGTCGCGTTTCGCGAACCGCGCGCTGGCGCGCCGCGTCGACGTCAGCGCGTTCCAGCTCGACTCCGCACGACGCGCGCTGGCCGCGAACATCGTCACCGCATCGATCACGGTGTCGGTGCTGAATGCGCAGATCAATACGACCGAGCGGCTCGTCGCGCTCGCCAACGACCAGGCGCACGATGCCGAACGCCGTTACGCGCTCGGATCGGCGTCGCGCAGCGACGCGCTGAACGCGCGGCAAAGCGCCGAAACGTTCGCGGCGAGCCTGCCCGCGCTGTGCCAGCAGCGCGACTCGGCACGCCACGCGCTCGCGGTGCTGGTCGGCCGCACGCCTGACCAGCCGCCAGCCGATCTGACGCTCGCCGATCTGCACCTGCCCGAGCAGGTGCCCGTCGTCGTGCCGTCGGACCTGCTGCAAAGCCGCCCGGACATCCAGGCGGCCGACGCGGGGCTGAAGGCGGCCGCGGCCGAAGTGGGCCTCGCGACCGCGCAGATGTTCCCGCAGCTGTCGCTGTCGGCCGCGATGGGCAAAGGCGGCTTCAGCTGGCCGACGATGCTGTCGGGCGCCGGCGCGATCTGGAACGTCGGCGCGTCGCTGAGCCAGCCGATCTTCCATGGCGGCGCGCTGCTCGCGCAGCGCCGCGCGGCGAAGGCGACCTACGAGGCCGCCGTCGACCAGTACAAGCAGGCCGTGCTCGGCGCGTTCCAGAACGTCGCCGATTCGCTCGCCGCGCTCGAGCACGACGCGGAGGCGCTCGATGCGTCGTCCCGTGCCGCGCTGTCCGCGCGCGGCGCGTACGACGACGCGGCGGCCCGCGTGCGGCTCGGCGCGCTGCCGCCGTCGGCCGCGCGCGCCAGCGAGCTGCAGTATCGCAATGCACGGCTCGACGAGATCCGCGCGACCGGCGCACGGTTCGCGGACACCGCGCGGCTTTACCAGGCAATGGGCACGCCGCCGGTCGACAAGGCCGGCCAGTCCGGGAAGACCGGCAACGCGGCCGACGCTTCCGCCACCGGCCAGCAAGCGCGCGCCACCGGCGCCGACACCCCGCCGTTGCCGCAATAAGCCCGCCCTGCCATCGGGTGCGCGGAATTCCCCCGCGCACCCGATTCCCGATCTTCCGCTTGACCCTCACGTAGCGTAACGTTCGAGACTCCTGTGTGCGACCCGAATGGAGGAACGAATGCGACTGAAAGTGGGAGAACTGGCGAAACGCAGCGGGCTGACCGTCCGCACGCTTCATCACTATCACGCGATCGGTCTGCTGACGCCTTCGGCGCGCGCCGACAACGGCTACCGGCTGTACGACCGCCACGACATCGCCCGGCTCCATCAGATCCAGGCGCTGCGTCGCTTCGGCCTGTCGCTCACCGAAATCGGCGACCACTTGAACCAGCCCGACACGCCGCTCGTCGAGATCGTCGCGAAGCAGATCGCGCTGCTCGACCGTCAGCTCGCGCAGACCGCGCAGTTGCGCGAGCGGCTCGTGAACCTGCACGCGCAGCTCGCTGCGGGCACGGAGCCGGAGCTGGCCGATTGGCTCACCACACTGGAGTTGATGACCGTGTACGACAAATACTTTTCCGAGGAAGAACTCGCGCGCCTGCCGATGTACCAGAAGAGCCAGACGGGCGACGCCGAATGGATCGCACTCGTCGATGAAGTTCGCGCGCTGCACGACGCGGGCGTGCCCGCCGAGGACGAACGCACCCGTGCGCTCGCCAGCCGCTGGATGGCGCTGCTCGTGCGCGACACGAACAACGATCCGCGGCTGCTGGCGAAGCTGAACCTGATGCACGAACACGAACCGGCGATGCAGTCGAAGATCGGCATTTCGACCGCGCTGCGCGACTATGTGTTGCGCGCGTCGTCGGAAACCAAGATGAGGATCTTCGAGAAGTATCTTGCGCCGGACGAGATCCGCTTCATGCGGGCCCACTACGGCGAAAGCGCGATGGCATGGCCGCAACTGATGGGCGACGTGCGCGACGCGATCGATGCGGGCGCCCGGCCGGATTCACCGGAAGGCCGCGCGCTCGCGCAGCGCTGGCTCACGCTGTTCTGCAGCTATGCGGGTAACGATCCGGCCACGCATGCGAAATTCCGCCAGGCGATGATGAACGAGCCGTCGCTGACGAAGGATTCGTGGATCGACGACACGTTGATCGGCTTCGTGCGGGAGGCGATGGCGCAGCTGGCGCCGGCGCGCTGAGCAGGTTGAGCGCATGAGGTTGCGGGCGGCAGGCGGGTTTTCCGCGTGCCGCCCGCTTCACCGAGCGGCGCGCGTCGCACGCACGTCACCTCGGCACCTGGAAGTTGCGGTACGTCAGTCCACCTCGCCGACACCGTCATCGCTGAACGCGAGCAGGTCGCCTGGCTGGCAGTCGAGATAGCGGCAGATCGCCTCGAGCGTTGCGAAGCGAATGCCCTTGACCTTCCCTTGCTTGAGCAGCGACAGATTCTGTTCGGTGATGCCGACGGCCGCCGCGAGATCCTTCGAGCGGACCTTGCGCGTCGCGAGCATCACATCGAGCCTGACCACGATCGACATGGCGCGCCTCAGACGAACTGCCGATGCTCGGCGTCGAGCGTACTCGCCTGCCGGAGGATGTGTGCGATCACGGCAATGCAAGCCGCGGTGAATAGCGCGACGACGTACGGCAGACCGAAGCCGATGCTGACCATCCGCTGGCCGACCGGTTCGAGCATCGTCGCCCACATACTGAGAAGCGGTTCGCACAGTACGCTCAGCAATACCCACAGGCCGATCGCGCGGCCGGTCTTGCCGAGATGGCCGGCCGCTTGCGCGGAGAAGTAGTCGCGCTGCGCATACGTGCGGAACAGCAGACGCAGGTGACGCAGGCCGTTCGCAAGCGCGACGAGCGGTACGCCCGACAACAGAAAACCGCCGACCTTCTGCCACCACGGGAACGCAGCGACGTCGACGTTCAGGTTGGAGATCACCGAGTCGGACAAGCCGAATGCAAACCCGGGCCCAGTTCGACTCAGGATCAACGACGGAAAGGCCCAGAACGCTGCGTTAAGCACCAACAAGCCGACGATCAATGACAGCGTGACGGCAGCCATGCACTGGCTGATACGGGCAATACGATCGGAATGCATGCGAAGTCCTCGGCGGGAAATGAACGTGCGTTGAGTGTACACCGGAAATTATCGTAAAACGATAATTAATCATCGCACATCCATTATTTCTTATCGTACAGCACGCTCGATTCACCTCGACAGGCGCATGTCGAACGCACCGTCACGACCGCCGCGCGCGTCCCTACCGATAGTCGCGCACGCTGATCCCGTGCCAGTGCTTCGTCATGTAGCGCAGAAACTCCGGTTGGGCTTTCAGGTCCGCATTCGGCACGGGCGCCGCGCCGCCGTCCATGAACTTGCCGTTGACCGTGACCGTCTCCTCGCCGCGCAGGACGTACTTCGTGCCCTGGTCGATCAGGAAGTATTTGACCTGGTCGGCGCTCACGTCGCCGCGACAGCCGATCTTGTACGCGAACAGGAACCGCTTGCGGCCGTTGCCGAGCAGGTCGCGCATTTCGATCGACGCAGGTACGACGTGGAGAATCACGTCGACCGGGCAGGCCTTCACGTAATCGCGCACGGTCCAGTCGGGCCGGCCGTCGAGCGTCGCGGCGACCTTGAGTTCGACGTCGTCGCCGGACTCGGTTCTCGCGAGCGTCACCGCATGCACGCCGGCCGCGTCGGTCCACGTGTACTCGGCGGCGGCCTGCGCCAGGTTGCACAGTGCAGTGGCGGCAAGAAACAGGCAAGGCGAAAGGAAGCGGCTCTTCATCGGCGAAGTGGGGGCTGGATTGAACGCGTCATTATCGACAAAGCCGCGTGCCGCTGCCAGCCACCCGTCGCATGCGCACGCTCAGCGCTCGCGCGCCCCGAGCCCGAGCGCCTTCATCCGCCGGTACAACGTCCGCTCGCTCATTCCGACCTGCTCGGCGAGCGCCTTGCGCGTGCCGTCGAACGTGCGCGCGATCCGCACGAGTTCCGCATCCGACACGCCGCGCGCATCGACAGCCCGGTCCTGCGGCGCGGCCGATGCGGCGACCAGCTCGGCCGGCAGATGCTCGATGCGGATCGTCCCGTCGTCCGCGAACAGGCACGCGCGTTCGAGCACGTTGCGCAGCTCGCGGATGTTGCCCGGCCACGCATACGCATCGAGACACGCGAGCGCGCGCTCGGTCAGCACGAATGGCCGGGCCGCGAATGGCCGCGCGCCCGCGTCGCCCGCGCTGGCGCGCGTGTTCGCGATCCGCCGCAGGATCGATTCGGCCAGCAGCGCGACGTCCCCGCGCCGCTCGCGCAGCGCCGGCAACGGAATCGGAAACGCGTTGATCCGGTAGTAGAGGTCCTGCCGGAACCGGCCGTCGTCGATCATCTCGCGCAGCGGCTTGTGCGTGGCCGCGACCAGCCGGAAATCCGCGCGCAGCGCCTCGACGCCGCCCACGCGGCGGAACGTGCCCGATTCGATCAGTCGCAGCAGCTTCACCTGCATCGGCAGCGGCACGTCGCCGATCTCGTCGAGAAACAGCGTGCCGCCCTGCGCGGTCTCGACGAGGCCCGGCTTGCGCTGGTTCGCGCCGGTGAACGCGCCCTTCTCGTAACCGAACAGTTCGCTCTCGAACAGCGTCTCGGCGATCCCCGAACAATCGACGACGACGAACGGCCCCATCGCGCGGTCGCTCGCCTCGTGCAGCGCGCGGGCGAACAGCTCCTTGCCGGTGCCCGATTCGCCGAGCAGCAGCACCGGCAGCATCGAGGGCGCGACGCGCTGCAGTGCGCCGAGCGCCGCATTGAACGCGTCGGCGCCGCCGACGAGCCCTTCCGCACTCGGCTGCGCGGACGCGCTGCGCACCGTCGTCAGCCGCTCGACGTACGCGATCACATTGCCGTCGGCATCGAAGATCGGTCGCAATTCGACGTCGACATGCTCGGGGCCGCGCGGCGTGTGGTGGATGTGCAGCACGCGGTTCAGCCCGCGCGATTCGAGCGCCTGCTTCATCGGGCAATGCTCGCCGGCCTGGTCGCACGGCACGTCGTAATGATGCGAGACCTGGAAGCAGTGCCGGCCCACGTGCTCGACGCCCGCGACGCCGAACTGGCGCCGGTACGCATCGTTCGCCGCGAGGATGCGGTAGTCGGGATCGACGACGATCATCGGCTGCGGATCCTGCTCGAGATATGCGACGAGCGCGCGCACGTCGGGCATGGCGTCACGGCGCGGCGCGGGGACGATCGGGATGGTGTCGTGCGGATTCATGCGGACGCTCGGTGAAGGAGTGCCTGACGAACTGCCAGGCAGACTGCCAATTCTGCCACGACACTGCCAAACATGGCAGTCGGCAGCCGCAGCCGGGTGCCGCCAACACCCGCGCATCGCGGCAACCGCACCGAAAACCCGAGCCGAATCAAGTCCCTGGCGGATCGGCCAGTGCGTCGGCGCACGCTGGCACGCTTCTTGAATTACCCCTCCCGATTGCAGATGCAGAACCCGATCGAGGACACCCCGTGAGCGATGCCACCACGCTGTCGGTCGAAGGCTTTTTCGACCCGGCGACCCATACCGTCAGCTATCTGCTGCTCGATACCACGAGCCGCGCGTGCGCGTTGATCGACAGCGTGCTCGACTACGACCCGAAATCCGGCCGCACGCACACCGCGAGCGCCGACCGGCTGATCGCCCGCGTCGCCGAGCTCGGCGCGGACGTGCACTGGCTGCTGGAAACCCACGTGCACGCCGACCACCTGTCGGCCGCGCCGTACCTGAAGGAACACGTCGGCGGCCGGATCGCGATCGGCTCGCACGTGCGCCGCGTGCAGCACGTGTTCGGCACGCTGTTCAACGCGGGCCCCGGCTTCGCACAGGACGGCCGCCAGTTCGACCGGCTGCTCGACGACGGCGACACGCTCGCGCTCGGCGCGCTGACGATCCGCGCGTTGCATACGCCGGGCCACACGCCCGCATGCATGACCTACTGCATCGATGACGCGACACAGCGCGCGGCATTCGTCGGCGACACGCTGTTCATGCCCGACTACGGCACGGCCCGCTGCGATTTCCCCGGCGGCGACGCACGCACGCTGTACCGCTCGATCGCGCGCGTGCTCGGCCTGCCGCCCGACACGCGCCTGTACCTGTGCCACGACTACCAGCCGGGCGGCCGCGACGTGCAGTTCGAGACGACCGTGGCCGAGCAGCGCCGCGCGAACGTGCACGTGAAGGACGGTGTGACCGAGGACGATTTCGTCGCGATGCGCACCGCGCGCGACGCCACGCTCGCGATGCCCGTGCTGATGCTGCCGTCCGTGCAGGTCAACATGCGCGCCGGCCACCTGCCCGAGCCCGAAGACAACGGCGTGCGCTACCTCAAGATCCCGCTCGACGCGATCTGAGCGACACGCCCCGCCCCATCCGGAGACCTCGACATGACCATCCGCAAGCTGACCGACACGCTGTCGGTCTCGCCGCAGATCGCGGCGGCCGACCTGCCCGCGCTTCACGCGGCCGGCATCCGCGCGATCATCTGCAACCGCCCCGACGGCGAAGGCCCCGACCAGCCGACCGTCACCGAGATCCGCGCGGCCGCCGCGCCGCTCGGCATCGACGTGCATTACCTGCCGGTCGATACCGGCAAGGTGACCGACGATCAGGCCGCGCAGTTCGGCGCGCTCGTCGCGTCACTTGAAGGGCCGGTGCTCGCGTACTGCCGCAGCGGCACCCGCTCGGCCACGCTGTGGGCGCTGTCGCAAGCCGGCATGCGCCCGCTGAACGACATCGTCGCAACGGCCGCTGCGGCCGGCTACGACCTGCGCGCGCTCGCGTCGCGCGTCGCGCAAGGCGGCAGGCAGGCGGCACCGGCCGTCGACGCGCGGCACGACATCGTGATCGTCGGCGCGGGCGCAGCAGGCATCGCGGTTGCATCGAGCCTGCTCGCGCGTGACGCATCGCTCGACATCGCCGTAATCGATCCGGCCGACGTCCACTACTACCAACCGGGCTGGACGATGGTCGGCGCGGGCGTATTCCGGCCCGAGACCACCGCGCGACGGATGACCGACGTGCTGCCGCGCGGCGTGCACCGGATCCAGGCCGCCGTCGCGGGCTTCGAGCCCGACGCGCACACGGTCGTGCTCGACGGCTGCCGCCGCATCGGCTATCGCAAGCTCGTCGTGTGCCCGGGGCTCAAGCTCGACTGGCACGGGATCGAAGGCCTCGCCGATACGCTCGGCCGCAACGGCGTCACGTCGAACTACCGCTACGATCTCGCGCCGTACACGTGGGAACTCGTTCGCGCATTCCGCGGCGGCAACGCGCTCTTCACGCAGCCGCCGATGCCGATCAAGTGCGCGGGCGCGCCGCAGAAGGCGATGTACCTGTCGTGCGACCACTGGCGGCGCGCGGGCCGCCTCGAGGCCGCGAACGTCGAGTTCCTGAATGCGGGCGCCGCGTTGTTCGGCGTCGCCGACTACGTGCCCGCGCTGATGGAATACGTGAAAAGCTACGACATCGCGCTGTCGTTCGGCCACAACCTCGTGTCGATCGACGGGCCCGCGCGACGCGCGACGTTCGCGCGCGCGCTGCCGGACGGCGGCAAGGAAACCGTCGTGCGTGCGTTCGACATGATCCACGTCGTGCCGCCGCAGAAGGCGCCCGACTTCGTGCGGTCGAGCCCGCTCGCCGACGCGGCCGGCTGGATCGACGTCGATCCGGCGACACTGCGGCACAAGCAGTATCCGGACGTCTACGCGCTCGGCGACGCCACCAACACGACCAACGCGAAAACGGCCGCGGCCGCCCGCAAGCAGGCGCCGGTGGTCGCGCACAACCTGCTCGCATCGCTCGGCCGCGCGCACGGCGACGCCGCGTACGACGGCTACGGCTCGTGCCCGCTTACCGTCGAGCGCGGCAAGATCGTCCTCGCCGAGTTCCTGTACGGCGGCAAGGTCGCGCCGACCTTCCCCGCGTGGCTGATCGACGGCAAGCGCCCGTCGCGGCTCGCGTGGCTGCTCAAGGAACGCGTGCTGCCGCCGCTTTACTGGAAGGCGATGCTCAAGGGCCGCGAATGGCTCGCGAAGCCCACGATCGCACGTTGACCGGAGCCCGCTGACGTCATGCTGATTTCCCTCGTACTAGGCGGTTTCGTCGGTGCCGTGCTCGGCCTGACCGGCGCCGGCGGCGGCATCCTCGCGGTGCCGGCGCTCGTCGTCGGCATGAGCTGGCCGATGCAGCAGGCCACGCCCGTCGCGCTCGTCGCGGTGGCGGGCAGCGCCGCGCTCGGCGCGCTCGAAGGTTTCCGCCGCGGGCTCGTGCGCTATCGCGCGGCGCTGCTGATGGCCGTGGCCGGCGTGCCGCTGACCACGCTCGGCGTGCGGCTCGCGCACGTGCTGCCGCAACGCCTGCTGCTCGCACTGTTCGCGCTGACGATGCTGGTCGTCGCCGGCCGCCTGTTGTTGCAGGCGTTGCGGCAGGCGCCGGTCGACGCGGAAGCGTCGCCGCTGTGCGTCGGCCGCATCAACCCCGATACCGGCCGGCTCGTGTGGTCCTGGCCGGTTGGCGTCGCGCTGGCGTCGACCGGCGCGATGACGGGCCTGATGACGGGGTTGCTCGGCGTCGGCGGCGGCTTCGTGATCGTGCCGATGCTGCGCAAGTTCACGAACGTGTCGATGCACGGCGTCGTCGCGACGTCACTGATGGTGATCGCGCTCGTCGGCACCGGCGGCGTGTTCGCGACGCTCGTGTCGGGCACGCGCGCACCGCTCGACGTGACGCTGTGGTTCACCGTCGCGACCGCGCTCGGCATGGCCGCCGGCCGCGGCGCGGCGCGCCACCTCGCCGCGCGGCACGTGCAGGCCGGGTTCGCGGCCGTGCTCGTGTGCGTCGCGCTCGGGCTGCTGGCGAAGGCAGCGTTCGGCGCGTAAGGCGGCGCGCGACCGGGCGCGGGAATCGAACCCGCGTCCCGTCTACGATGCCGTTCATCTGTCGCAATCGCGTATAGACCGGCACCGATCCACACGCAGCGCCACCCAAACAAAACGCCCGGCCCGACTCGTCGTCGGCACCGGGCGTTTTTTACGGCAGCAATCACAACCCGAACGTCAGGCCGCGAACCCCGCCATCCGCTTGCGCTCCTGGCGCAGCATCACGAAGTTCGCGATCACGACCCCGGCCGTCACCGCGACGATGAACAGCGTCGCGAGCGCGTTCATCTCCGGGTTCAACCCCAGCCGCACACGCGAGAACACCACGAGCGGCAGCGTCGTCGAGCCGGGGCCCGACAGGAACGCCGACAGCACGAGGTCGTCGATCGACAGCGTGAACGACAGCAGCCAGCCCGCGATCAGCGCCTGCGAGATCAGCGGCAGCGTGATCGTGAAGAACACCTTCAGCGGTGTCGCGCCGAGATCGAGCGCGGCCTCTTCCAGCGACGGATTCAGCTCGCGCACGCGCGACTGCACGATGATCGCGACGTACGAGATGCACAGCATCACGTGGCCGAGCCAGATCGTGAACACGCCGCGCTCGGCCGGCCAGCCGATCCACTTCGCCAGCTCGATGAACAGCAGCAGCAGCGAGATCCCCTGGATCACCTCGGGAATCACGAGCGGCGCGTTGATCATCCCGCTGAACAGCGCGAAGCCGCGGAAGCGCCCCATCCGCGCGAGCACGAAGCCGGCCCACGTGCCGATGAACACCGACGCGAACGCGGTCAGCACGCCGATCTTCAGCGACAGCCACGCGGCCGTCAGCAGCTCGTCGTCCTCGACGAGCGCCGCGTACCAGCGGAACGAGAAGCCCGACCACACGGTGACGAGCTTCGACTCGTTGAACGAATAGACGATCAGGCTGATGATCGGGATGTACAGGAACGCGAAGCCGGCAAACAGCGCCGCGAACTGCAGGTAACGATTCGGCTTCATCGGCGGCCTCCCTGCTCCTTCGCCTGGAAGTGCTGGAACATCGCCATCGGTACGAGCAGCAGCAGCACCATCGCGCAGGTCACCGCCGACGCCATCGGCCAGTCTGCGTTGTTGAAGAACTCGTTCCACATCACGCGGCCGATCATCAGCGTGTTCGCGCCGCCCAACAGTTCGGGAATCACGTACTCGCCGACCGCCGGGATGAACACGAGCAGGCAGCCCGCGATGATCCCGTTCTTCGACAGCGGCAGCGTGATCTGCACGAACGCCTTCCACGGCTTGGCGCCCAGGTCGTACGCGGCTTCCAGCAGGCGCAGGTCCATCTTCACGAGGTGCGCGTAGAGCGGCATCACGAGGAACGGCAGGTACGAGTACACCATCCCGATGTACACCGCGTAGTTGGTGCGATACAGCTCGATCGGCGTATGCGTGAGGCCGATCCACATCAGGAAGTTGTTCAGCAGCCCGTTGTTCTTCAGGATGCCGATCCACGCATACACGCGGATCAGGAACGACGTCCAGAACGGCAGCATCACACCCATCATCAGCAGGTTGCGGGTCGCCGGGTTCGAGCGCGCGATGTAGTACGCCATCGGATAGCCGATCAGCAGACACAGCAGCGTCGTGATCGCGGCCACCCACACCGAATTCACGTAGGTCGCGAAATACAGGCTGTCCGTGAACAGGAACGCGTAGTGCGACAGGTTCAGCGCGACATGCACGACGCCGTCCGCGTACGACGCGAGCTCCGTGTACGGCGGGATGCCGAGCTGCAGCTCCGCGAAGCTGATCTTGACGACCAGCACGAACGGCACGAGGAAGAACAGCACGAGCCACGTGAACGGCCCGGCGACGACCGCCGTGGCGCCCGTCAGGTTGAAGCGCCGCACCGGCCACTCGAGCAGGGACTTGAACGCGGTCATGACGTCAGCACCACGCCGGCCGTCGCGCTCCAGCGCACGTAGATCTCGTCGCCGAGCGCCGGCGTCTCGAGCTCCGAAATCGCGAGGCTCGACACGTTCGCGATCACCGTCTTGCCGCCGTCGAGCTTCACGTGATACAGCGAGTAGCCGCCCATGTAGGCGACGTTGCTGATCCGGCCGCGCGCCCAGTTGAACGCGCCTTCGGGCGGCTTGCGCGTGAGCGCGATCCGTTCGGGGCGCACCGACACGGTGACCGGCATCCCGAGCGGGCCCGAGATCCCGTGGCTCACGTACAGCCGGCTCGGCAGCTCCGGCGACTCGATGTACACGTGGTCGGGCTCGTCCTCGACGGTCACGCCGTCGAACAGGTTCGTCGAGCCGATGAATTCGGCCGAGAAGCGGCTGTTCGGATATTCGTACACCTCGTTCGGCGAGCCGATCTGCACGATCTGCCCTTCGCTCATCACCGCGAGGCGATTGGCCATCGTCATCGCTTCTTCCTGGTCGTGCGTGACCATGATGCAGGTGACGCCGACCTTGTTCAGGATGTTGACGAGCTCGATCTGCGTGCGCTGGCGGATCTGCTTGTCGAGCGCGGACATCGGCTCGTCGAGCAGCAGCAGCTTCGGCCGCTTGACCAGCGAGCGCGCGAGCGCGACGCGCTGCTGCTGGCCGCCGGACAGCTGATGCGGCTTGCGCTTCGCGTACTTGCTCATCTGCACGAGTTCGAGCGCCGAAGCGACGCGCTCTTTCAGCTCGGCCTTCGGCGTGCCTTCCTGCTTGAGACCGAACGCGACGTTCGACTCGACCGACATGTGCGGGAACAGCGCATACGACTGGAACATCATGTTCACGGGCCGCTTGTACGGCGGCATCTGCGCGAGGTCCTCGCCGTCGATCAGGATCTTGCCCGACGTGACCGTCTCGAGGCCCGCGAGCATCCGCAGCAACGTCGACTTGCCGCAGCCCGAGCTGCCGAGCAGCGCGAACAGCTCGCCCTGGCGCACGGTCAGGTTGACGCTGCGCACGGCTTCGGTGTCGCCGAATTTCTTGACGACGTCGACGATCTGGACAAAGGACTCGGCGCGCGCATCGGCGCCGGAGGAGGAAACGGAGGACGGCGCGCCCGCGACCGGCGCACCCGACTGGCTATTCATGATGTGCTGCTTCTCTCCTGCGTTGAACGAACAAAGCCCCCGGGGGTACCAGGGGCTTCATGACTGCCGGGAACATCGGCTCGCGTCAGCGGCCCGACTTCAGCTCGGTCCACAGACGCGTCTGCAGACGCTGGATTTCAGGCGGCAGCGGCTTGAGCAGGAACAGCGTCTTCACGACGTCGGCCGGCGGATAGACTGCCGGGTCGTTCGCGACGTCGGGCCGCACGTACTTGCGGGCCTCTGCGTTGGCGCTCGGGTAGTACACCGCGTTCGTGATCGCCGCGTGCACCTTCGGATCCTCGATGTAGTTGATCCACTGCAGCGCGGCATCCTTGTTCTTCGCGTCCTTCGGGATCGCCATCACGTCGAACCACACCGGCGCGCCGCCCTTCGGAATGTAGTACTCGACCTTGTACGACTTCTTCGCCTCGATCGCGCGATGCTTCGCGATCACGACGTCGCCCGACCAGCCGAACGCGAAGCAGATGTCGCCGCCGACCAGGTCGTTGATGTAGCCCGACGAGTTGAATTGCGTGATGTACGGGCGGATCTTCTTCAGCACTTCCATCGCGGCCTTGTAGTCGGCCGGGTTCGTGCTCATCGGATCCTTGCCGATGTAGTGCAGCGTCGCCGCGAACATCTGGTCGGGGGCGTCGAGCACCGACACGCCGCAGGTCTTCAGCTTCGAGATGTTTTCCGGCTTGTACAGGATGTCCCAGTTGTCGAGCGGCACCTTGCCGAGCGCCTGCTGCGCCTTCGTCAGGTTGTACGCGAGACCGGTCGTGCCGTACGCCCAGGGCACCGAGTACTTGTTGCCCGGGTCCGCGCCGGCGACGAGCGCCATCAGTTGCGGATCGAGGTACTTGAGGTTCGGCAGCTTCGACTTGTCGAGCGGCGCGAAGATGCCGGCGGCGATCTGCTTGCCCGCGTAGTTGCTGGTCGGCACGACGATGTCGTAGCCCGAGCTGCCCGTCAGCAGCTTCGCCTGCAGCGTGTCGTCGCTGTCGTAGTTGTCGTAGCGGACCTTGACGCCCGTCTGCTTCTCGAAGTTCGGGATCGTGTCCTTCGCAATGTAGTCCGACCAGTTATAGACATTGAGCTGCGACTCCTTCGCCGCTGCCGCCGATGCACCCACGCACAGCGCGAGCGCTGCGAACCGGCCCACTACCTTTGCTTTCATCCCGTTCTCCCTCCGGCCGGACCGTGTGTCCGGCTGCCGTCTGCCTCGTCATGACGGCGCATTCTGGCGCGCCGCCCCTCGAAAACCCCGAAAACTACCATCATTCGCGCCCCGTCACAAAAAAATCATGCCGGTGTCGCGCAAACGGAACAGATTACCGCCGCCGGCCAGGCTGGCCGCCCGTGCGGCGGGGCGTTCCCGGGGAATTCTATCGGGTAATCGGCGGCTGTCCACCGGGAAAAACGGGCGGCGGCGCACCCGCGTCCGCCGGCCGGACGCGAACCGCCCGGCGGCCGTGCCCGAACCCCGCCGTACTGTCACGCCGCTGCACCGGTACGGCATGCCGGCGGCGCCCGTCCGACCGTTCGGCCGCGATGCATTAAAATGGCGGCTGACGATTCAACGGCGTGAACCCTTCCGATGGCCTCCAATCTCCACGACCTGCCCGACAGCCCCTGCATCGGCGTGTGCTCGACCCTCTTCGACGAAGTCTGCAAGGGCTGCGGCCGCACGGCTGCCGAAGTGTCGAACTGGGTGTTCCTGAGCGACGACGAAAAGCGCGCGGTGTGGGAGCGCATCTCGCGCGAAGGCACCGCGATGCGCTTCCAGTACGACAAGCTGTAAATCCGCCGCCGCCGCGCATAAAAAAAGCGGCATGCCGACCGACATGCCGCCAACCCCAACTCTGTTCTTTTCCCTTCGCGTCTAGAACTTCATCCCGACGCCCACGCCGACGATCAGCGGATCGATGTGCAGCGTGCCGATGCCCTTGTCGCCCAGCGTCGCATCGGTGCTCATCCAGATCTTCTTCACGTCGACGTTCATGAAGACCTTCTTCGTCAATTGCACGTCCACGCCGAACTGCAGCGCGGGGCCGAAGCTGCTCTTGTTGATCGACACGCCCTCGCCGCCCACGTTGAGCCCGTTGTTGTAGAAGTACGTGTAGTTCACGCCCGCGCCGACATACGGACGCACCTTGCCGGCATGGTTGAAGTGGTACTGCAGCAGCAGTGTCGGCGGCAGCACGCCCACGCCGCCGAGATTGCCGACGCTCGACGTCAACTGGTGCCGCGACGTACCCAGGATCAGCTCGACGCCGAGGTAGTCGCGGATCATGTACGTGAAGTCGAGCTCGGGCACGATCGCGTTGTTCACCCCGACGTTCAGCGCGCCCAGCGTATCGCTCGCGCGTTCGTTCGGTTGGATGCTGATCGCGCGCAGCCGGACCAGGACGTCGCCCTGGTTGATGCCGTCGCCCGGCGAGGCTGCGTGCGACAGCGAAGGCATTGCGGCGAAAGCGGCTGCAACAGCGGCAGCGGTGACACAAGTTCGAATCGTTTTATGCATGGTACGGACCCCCAAAGAATGGTTTCCATTCTCCCTGTAGGGTCTTTTCTTCATCTTGATATTCGTCAAGCCAGCGTAAACGTGGGGCGGTTTGCCGCAGGCTCCGTCGCAGCGCCCGTCAGCAACAGGTCGAGCAGATCGCGCACGCTGCGGATCGCACGGCCGAACGGCAACGCTTCGCGGCCGCGGAAGAACAGCCCGTTCGCGACGTCGCCGCGCAGCGCGGCCGCGAGCCGCGTGTCGATGCAGAAATGGCCGAACTTCTCGATGCCGTCGCGCAAGCCGCATACGCTCAGGCATTCGAGCGCGGTCGGGCAGCGCTGTTTCAGCGCGCCGAGCTTGGTGCGGATGCGCGTCTCGTTGCGCAGGTAACGATCGAGCCACGGCGTCTTCACCGCGCGCGCGGGCAACCCCGTCACGCTGACGAAGTCGACGATGTCCTCGGGCGTCGCGTCGGCCAGCACGCGCTTGAAGTGCGGATGCGCATCGCCCTCTTCCGTCACCGCGAACGGCGTCCCCACCTGCACGCCGTTCGCGCCGGCGTCGAACGCCGCACGCACCGCGTCGTGACTGTTGATCCCGCCCGCAACGATCAGCGGGATCGTTTCGCGCGCGAGGCCGAGCGTCGCCATCACCTGGGCGGTCTCGTCGAGCACGCGCGCGAAATCGAAGCGAGGGTCGTGCATGTCGTCGATCTGCGTGACGCCGAGATGGCCGCCGGCATGCGCCGGATGCTCGATCACGATCGCGTCGGGCAGGCGCCCCTTCTTCATCCACTTCTTCAGCACGAGCGCGATCCCGCGGCTGTCCGACAGGATCGGAATCAGCGCGATGTCGTGTCCCTGCGTGAGGTCGGGCAGGTCGAGCGGCAGGCCCGCGCCCATCACGATCGCGTCCGCCCCCTCGTCGCACGCCGCCCGCACGTAGTCGGCATGCGCGCTCACGGCCTTCATCACGTTGACCGCGATCATCCCGCGCCCTTCGCTGTAGGTCTTCGCGAGGCGGATCTCGCGTGCGAGCGCCTCGAGGTTCGCGGCCTCGAGCGTCGCGCGATCGGGTTGCGCGCGGCAACGCGCGAGCAGGTCCGCATGATGGTGGCGCAGGTCGATGCTCGCGATCGTGCCGACCGCGCCTTCTCGCGCGACGCTGCCCGCCAGCCGGTGCGCGGAGATGCCGACACCCATGCCGCCCTGCACGACGGGCAACAAGGTGCGGCCGCGAATCGTCAGCGGCGGAAAGGAAGTGCGTACGGTCATCTGAAACCTCGTCGGAACATCGGAACCGCGATGATCGACGATCCACCGACGCGCACCTTGACGGCCGTCAATAAAAAACGGCACGCGAGCGTGCCGTTTTCATGTCATGCCGCGAGAAACGCTCAGGCCGGCTTCGCGGGCTTGAGCTGCATCGACTTGTACTCGAGATATTCTTCGAGCCCGTACACGCCGTTCTCGCGGCCGTGCCCCGACTGCTTGTAGCCGCCGAACGGCGCGGCCATGTTCCAAGCGCCGCCGTTGATGTCGACCTGCCCGGTGCGGATGCGGCGCGCGATGCCCATCGCGCGTTCGTCGCTGCCGGCCCATACCGCGCCGCCGAGCCCGTACGGCGAATCGTTCGCGATCCGCACGGCCTCGTCTTCATCGCGATACGTGATGATCGACAGCACCGGCCCGAAGATTTCTTCCTGCGCGATCGTCGATTTCGGATCGACGCGGCCGAACACGGTCGGCTTCACGAAGAAGCCCTTCGTGAGCCCTTCCGGCAGGCCCATGCCGCCCGTCACGAGTTCGGCGCCTTCGTCGATCCCGCGCTGGATGTAGTCCTGCACGCGCTGCTGCTGCACGGCCGATGCCAGCGCGCCCAGGCGCGTCGCATCCTGCCGCGGATCGCCGGCGACGTAGGTTTCGGCCGCCGCCTTCGCGAGCTCACGTGCCTCGTCGTAGCGCGCTTCCGGCACCAGCATGCGCGTGTGCGCGGAGCAGGTCTGCCCCGCGTTCAGGTAGCACGCGTTGACCGTGCCCTTCACCGCCGTCGCGAAATCGGCATCGTCGAGGATCACCGACGCCGACTTGCCGCCCAGCTCGAGTGCAACGCGCTTGACGCCCGCGGCCGCCAGCTCGGCCACGCGCTTGCCGGCGCGCGTCGAGCCCGTGAACGACACCATGTCGACGTCCGGATCGGTGGCCAGCACTTCACCGACCACCGGGCCATAGCCGCACACGAGGTTGAACACGCCGGCCGGCAGCCCGGCTGCGTGAATCGCTTCGGCGAGCATGAACGCGTTCAGCGGCGCGACTTCGGACGGCTTCAGGACGACCGTGCAGCCGGCCGCGAGCGCCGGCGCAACTTTCAGCGTGATCTGGTTGAGCGGATAGTTCCACGGCGTGATCGCCGCGACGACGCCGACCGGCTCGCGCACGACGAGCGAGTTGCCGACCTGTGCCTCGAATTCGAACGACTCGGCGAGCTTCGCATACGCCTTCCAGTTGTAGATCGGGCCGCCGACCTGGATCGCGCGCGACAGCTTGATCGGCATCCCGACTTCGCCGGTGATCGACTGCGCGAGTTCCTCGCTGCGCGCCTGCAGATGCTCGACGATCTTGCGCAGGTAGCCCGCGCGTGTCGCGGGCGGCGTGGCCGCCCACGCGTCGAAGGCTGCGCGTGCCGCGCGGATCGCGTCCTGCGCGTCGGACGCGACGCCTTCCGGGATCCGGCCGATCACCGCCTCGGTGCCCGAGTCGATCACGTCGATCGTGCCGGTGCCGGCCGGTTTGCGCCATGCGCCGTCGATATAGAACTGGTCGTAGATTTTCATCGCTTTCCGCCTCCAGGAAAGCCGCCATTCTAGCGAGCGTTCCGGTCCGCCGGTGTGACGCGGCGTGACGATTGACAGCCATTCGAAAGGTCTTTAGCCTCGGCGCCTCATTCATCATAAGAAAGGAGAATGCCTTGAGCATCCTGACCAAAATCGAGGGCGGCTATCTTCAGGTATTGCGCGTGATCGTGCTGTTGTTCGCGACCGCAGTCCTGATCGGCGGGGTCATATTCGGCGTGGTCGCACTCGATGCGCGCCTGTCGAAACCGCCGAAGGTCGATTCGGCCATCCAGGTCGATCCTGCATCGTTCGCGTGGGAGAACGATGCGCCCGCCAAGGCCGCGCCGGCCGCCGCCGGCGCCGCAGCCAAGGACGACGATGCGTCGCCCGCGCTGCGCCTGTCGACGCAACTGTCCGGCATCGTGCAGAAGCACGGCCGGGCGGCCCTGTCGCCGGACTACGCGGTCGATCGCGACGCGTACGAGCCGTCGTTCCAGCGCGTGCTCGGCGACGACGACCATCCGGACGTCGCGTACTACGAGCAGCAGATCGCGTATCTCGACAAGGTGCTGTCGCGCACGGACGTCGCGGCCAGCGTCAAGAAGAAGGTCACCGGGCACGGCGACGAATATGCGCGCGAGCAGGCGTACACCGACGTCGTGTCGGCGGTCATGCGCGACTTCTCGCAGCGCTACGACGCACGCCGCACCGCGATCGACGACGAAAAGAAGGCCGCGGAAGAAACCGCTGCCGAGAACGGACAGACCGCGCGCTTCGCGGGCGTCGCCGCGCTCGTCGCGCTGTATTCGTTCGTGTCGCTCGCGGTGCTGATCATCCTGATCCGCGTCGAGCGCAGCATCCGCTCGATCGCGCGCGCCACGCACACGACGACCTGAGTTCGCTCATCGGCAGCCGGGCCCGCGCGCCGGGCTGCGGCGGGCCCGGCAACGGGCCCGCTTCATGGCGCCGGCGGCCGTTCCCCGGCCGCCTCATCCCGCGCCGCGCCTCACGCGCTTGCGCACTTTCCGTTCCCGCTGCCCGCTCACATCGCCGTCGGCGATCCTCGCCGGCGCGGCGTCCGTTTCACCACCGCCATGTCAGCATCCGCCCGGGTGCGCGGTCGGGCCCGCATCGTGCTATGTTTTTATTATCGGCACCGGCCCAATGCAACCGGCGCCGCCCGGAATCGACGTATTTCGTGAGCGCTGCCATGTCCGACGCACCCCATATCCTCGGCTCGCAAGACCGCCTGGAACTGCTTTGCTGGCTCACCTGCGGCAATCTCGGCGCGTTTTACCTCAACGA
Organism: Burkholderia sp. AU38729; assembly: GCF_020419725.1. Taxonomy (NCBI): domain Bacteria; kingdom Pseudomonadati; phylum Pseudomonadota; class Betaproteobacteria; order Burkholderiales; family Burkholderiaceae; genus Burkholderia; species Burkholderia sp. AU38729. Next base: position 75,785 of record NZ_JAIZQO010000014.1, read on the forward strand.
ATCGTGGCCGGACGCCACGTTCCAGGTCCAGGCCGCTCACCGCTGGCTCGACCGCCATCATCGTCAGGCCGACTGGCTGGCCGTTGCCAAGCTCGCGGCGCTTGCGCAGGACATCGCGAAGCGGCATGCCGGGTTCGTCGATGCGTCATGGGCGCGCGACGCGGTCGAGGAAATCGTCGATACCGACGATCTCGACTATCGGGCGAAACTCGTGCAATGGGTCTACGAAGACTGCTGCAAGGCGCTCGCCGACAAGCGGCTGGCCGATTGAGTCCGTGCGTGCGGGCGTCGGCATCGCGCGGCCGCCCGCCTTCTCCTCGATGACGTGCGCGGGGCGGCCGGAATGGCCTGCGGAAGCGGTACGCATGGCACCGCCCTCTGCACCGCCCCGCGACGAATCGCTTACAGCAGTGACTTCGCCTGCGTCAGCACCTTGTCGCAGATCTGCTTGGTCACCTGCTGCTTCAGGCCGCCGCCGCTCAGGTCGAGCTTGCTGCCGTTGCCGGCATCGAGGACCCCGCTCGCGCCGCTGGTATAGCCGCTGTCGGACGATGCGTTGCCGCCGAGCTTGCCGATCAGCGCGTCCTTCACCGACGACGCACCGCCGGACGCCCCGCCGAGATAGTTGTTCTGGATGCAGAACTGCAACAGGCCAGCGACGTTCCCGGTGCTGCCCGGCGTCAGCGACGCACCGCCCCCGCCCGTCAATGCACCGCCGAGGCCGCCGAGATTGCCGAGCGCACCGCCCGCGCTGCCGCCTGAGTCGCCACCGCCGCCGACCTGCTTCAGGACATCGCCCAGCTGCGCATGCGCCACCGAAAACGGTGCGAGCAATCCGATCAGCGCGCCGGCAACGGTCGCGCGGTATAGACGTGCATTCATGTGAAGCCTCCCGGTTGTGATGGCATGAGTACCGCGAATCGAATCCAAGGATACTCAATCGAACCGTGCATGACAGCCTTCGAAGGCGGCCTGAAACGTCAGGCATCGTGATATCGCCGCAATTTGACAAAGCTTGACGGCGCACCGTGTGCGGAACGTCGGTTTGACGCAGGCTCGCGATCGCTGTGCCGGGTCGCCGGCGCACGTGAAGCGTCATAGAATCGTCGGGCCGGCCGTTCGGACCCTCCGGCCCGATCCCCATCCCGAACCTGAAGGATGCTCGCGTGATGCTTGCCCATCGACTTCTGCTGATCGCCGGCGCGTCGGCCGCGCTGCTTTGCGGTTCCGGCACCGCCCGCGCGGCGACGGCGACGGCCGCCGCCGCATGCCCGTCGCCTTCGTTCGACCGCTATCCGGCACTCGCGGCGAGCGCGCCACGCAAGCCGGCTGCGGCACCCCGCCTGACCACGAGAGAAACCCGCCTCTACCGCACCGTCATTCGCGACGAATTCACGCAACCGGCCAATTTTGCCGGCCACTACCGGGTCGCGATCTGGGGTTGCGGAACGGATTGCCGGAATTTCGCGATCGTCGACAAGTACACGGGCGCGACGTACACGATGCCCGGCGTGCAGGCCATCGCAGGCGTGATGGGCAACGACGAGGAGCGCGTCGATTTCCGTCCCGACAGCAGGCTGATGATCGTCGCGGGTTGCTTCAACGACGAATGCGACGACAACAGCGCGAAGGCCGCCCGGTTCTTCTACGAGTGGACCGGCACGCAGTTGCGTCGGATCGGCACCTGTCCGCTGGCGATCGAGCCGCTCCAGTAGCTGGCCGATGAGCGCGCCGGCCGCCACTCGCCGCGACTTGCGCTATCGTTGCTCCGGTATAACTTGAACGGCGCCCCCACCCGCAATGTCCATTCGCCTCAGTTTCGACGACGGGCCCGGTCCCTCGACACCCTTCTTGCTCGATGTTCTACATGCCGCGTCCTGCCAGGCGACCTTCTTCCTGCTCGGCCAGAATCTCGCAGGTGCACTCGACGTCGCGGCAAGAATGGCGAGCGAAGGCCACCTTCTCGGCAATCACACGCATTCGCACGCGAGGCCGGGCGCGCTGACAGACGACGCGCTAATCGACGAAATCGACGCAACCGACGCGCTGATCCGTGAAGCCTATCGTCGAGCCGGCGTTCCGGCGCCAGCCACGATTCCATTGCGCCTGCCTTACGGCCTGATGCCGGAGGACAGTCGCGCCGGCGTGCTGGCGCGGCTGCAGCGCGAACACACGGGCTGGACCGCGATACTGGACGACTGGCAGCGGCCGGCGCCGTCGCCGCAGGCGCTGTTCGACGCGATGTGCGCGCACGTCGACGCCAGCGCGGCACGGCAACATGACGTGCTGTTCTGCATGCACGACGGATCGCGGCGCGGCGAGGCGCGGCCCCATACGGTCGAAGCGGTGCGCCTGTTCCTGAATCGGCCGCGCTGACGAAGCAGCCGGTTAACGTCCCGGCGCCGCACCCTCCAGCAACTGCCACCAGCCGCCGAGAAAACCGATGCCCGGCCCCGGCGTCCACAGCCCGCGCTGTGCAGCTTCGAGATGAATCAGCGTCTGGTCCGCGCAGAACAGGGCCATCAGCGCATCGCGTCGGTCGTGCATCCAGTCCGGCACGTCATCGCGCCGCGTCGCCGCATAGGCTCGCAGGCCGGCGTCCCAGCGCCGTGCATCGAATACGAAGCGGTCGTCCCTGCCCGCATCGCGCGACAGCGCGAACAGCGCAAAAGCCGCTTCGAGCCACTGCGCGCCCTGCCCGACATCGTCGAAATCGAGCACGCCGTTCACCGCGTGCCCCACGTACAGCAAATTGCCCGCGTGATAGTCGCCGTGCAACCAATGCACCGTCCCCGTCAGCCAGCGGGCAGCACCGTCGAGATGCGCGCCGATCCGACGCATCGTCGTCTCGTAGTGGCCGCTCAAGCCACCCGGCAACGACGGCGCGGCACGCGCCGCTACACGTGCGTGGCGTGCCGACAGCCAGGCCAGCGGCGCCGATTCGGTCACGGGCATCACCGCCATCGCCGCATGCAGATGCGCGAGTGCACGCATCGCATCGATCGCGCCCGCCTCCGCATCGTCCGGCAGGCCGGGGCGGCCGTCGATATGCTCGAACAGATGCAGCCAGCTTCCATCAGGCAGTTGCACACCGGACTGGGCGTCCACGGTCGGCCGCAGCTTCGGCAGCACAGGCAGCGTCGGCGCCGTACGCGAGCGGCCGAGATGGCCGAGCATCGCCGCCTCGCGATGCACCTGCTCGATCGCCTTGCCGGGCCACGACACGCGCAGCACCGCGCGCCCCGCATCGCACTCGACGAGATACGTTTTGTTAGTATGGCCCGACGCCAGCGCCTGCAGGTGCGCCGGCCCGATGTTCCAGTACCGGTGAAGCCACGGTTCCAGCGTTTTCACGTCACTCCTACTCGTTGCATTGACCATGTCAGAGCGTCCCTCGGCCCGCATGCGGGACATCAATATCGAATGGCTGACGCGCGCTGCCGAATTCGACCATCTGTTCCAGACGCGCTGGCTCGGCGAGCGCTTCTTCCACCTGCCCGGCGACATGCTCGCGCTCCAGGAGCTGATCTGGCGCGAGCGTCCCGACTGCATCGTGCAGACCGGGATCGCGGCGGGCGGCGGCGTCGTATTCTCCGCGTCGATGCTGGAGCTCGCTGGCTTCAGCGGCCGCGTCGTCGCGATCGAACCGCGCCTGCGCGACGAGGTCAGGCAGCGCCTCCAATCGCACAGGCTCGCCCATCGGATGACGCTGATCGAAGGCGAATCATGCGCGGCCGACACGCTCGCATCGGTGCGTGCGCACATCGATGACGGCGCACGCGTGATGGCGATCCTCGATCTCACGCACACCCACACGCACGTGCTGCGCGAGCTCGAATGCTATGCGCCGCTCGTGACGCCCGGCAGTTACGCGATCGTGATGGACACCATCATGGAGTACCTGCCCGCGTCGATGTTCGACGGCAAGCCGTACGGCAAAGGCAACAACCCGGCCACCGCCGCGCATGAATTCCTCGCTCGCGACAAGCGCTTCGAGGTCGACTACGACATCGAGGACCGCGTCCTCATGACGCTGTCGCCCGGCGGCTTCCTGAAGCGAGTGCGCTGATCAGGCGCGCCGCCTCGGCAGAACCGTCGCACGACGCGTAGCTCGCGCGGATCCGCGCCGCCTGCTCGCGCAACGTCCCGGGCCGCAACAGGCGCTCGAGCGCAGCTGCGATGTCCGCCACGCCGGCCTGCTGCAGATCCAGCACGCACCCCGCGCCGGCCTGCTCGACGAAGTGCGCCGAATGGAACTGGTCATTGCAGAACGGCGACAGCAGCATCGGCACGCCGCACGCAAGCGACTCCATCACCGAATTCGCGCCGCCGTGACTGACGAACGCGTGCGTGCGCTGCAACAGCGCCAGTTGCGGCACGTAACGCACCGCGATCACACGCTCGTCGTCGGCCGGCAGCAGATCCGAATCGACCAGTTCGCCCACCGACAGCACCAGTTGCGCCGACGTCGCGCGCGTCGCCTCGATGACCTTCGCAAACACGTCGGGATGGTAGTAAAGCTGGCTGCCGAGCGACATGTAGACCAACGGACGATCCGCATCGACGCGATCCCACGGAAACGGCGTCTCGTCGCCGCGCGGGCCGGACGGCATTGCCGGGCCGACCAGCTCGACACCCGGCGGCGGCGCACCGACCAGCGCGTCGGTCGTGAACGCGAGCGTCAGGTGCGGCGAAAGGATGTCGCAACCGCGAAAGCGCGCATCGAGCCCGTAGCGCGCGAACAGCCGCGTGCGTTCCGGCGTGAGCCAGCGCACCGTGCGCAACAGTTCCGAATCGAGATCGTCCGGCAGCACCGGATTCAGCGAATTCGACATCGAGACCCACGGCAGCCCTTCCACCTCCGCTGCGATCGCCGCCGCATAGAGCAGCGGATCGATCACGACCACATCGGGCCGCCAGTCGCGCAGCACCGTGCGGATACCGTCCACCTGTGCGGGCGCGAGATCGATCAGCAGCGTGCGGATCCAGTGCCGCAGCCAGTCCGCGTCGCGGATGTTCGCGGCGAAGCTCGCGCCGCGCGACAGGTCGTGGCGCTCGGGCGTCTCGCGCGGCCCGACGAATTCGAAGCCGCCGGCACCGTCGAGCTGTGCGCTGAGATCGGCCGGCGCATAGAACGCGACGTCGCACCCGGCGGTACGCAGATGCTGGGCCGGGCCGATACACGGATTGACGTGCCCCTTTTCGGGCACCACGCAGAACAGGATGCGTTTCATGAACGATTCAGGTTGGGCGATGCGCGGCATCGAGGTGGTCGAAATGATCGAGGATCAGCGACAGCGTCGTCCACAGCACGCGTTCGGTATCCGCCTGCAGCGTGGGTGCGGCCAGGCCGAGCGTGTCGGCCAGTGCGTGTGTGCGGTCGCGATCGAGCAGCGCCGCGAGATCCATTGCCGGGGCGAGCCGCCCGCGCTTCGGGCCGTGCACGAGACGGTCCGGCAGGTTCAGGCGCGCACCCAGGTCGCGCAGGCATTGCTTGTCCGGGTCGGGCGCGATGCTCGTCAGATGCGCGACGACGGCAGCGTCGACGAACGGCGGATGCAGATCGACCGACGCCGCATCGAACAATGCATGGCATAGCGGCAGATAGTTGGCCGAATGGTCGCGTCGCAGCACCTGATCCGCGCCGTCGCCGGTGATGGCCACCTCGACGCCATCCCCGGCCATCGCCTCGGCGAGCAGCAGCTTCGCGACCGGATGCAGGTTGAACATCGGCTCCTCGACCGCATGCGTCGTTCTCGGCAGCGCCGCGACGAAATCGGCCTCGTTCGCGCGCACGATCTTCACGTTCGCCTGCATCTGCGCGGCCAGTTCAAGTGCGGCATCGCGCTCGCAATAGTCGGGCATGTCGGTCACGAGGACGTAGGACGTCACGTGCCGCTGTGCGCCGAGTTCGCGCAGCAACGCGAGCAGCAGCGCCGAATCGAGCCCGCCGCTCAGCGCCAGCGCAACGCGCTTGCCGCTGTCGAGCGCGCGCTGCAGCGATGCGCGCAGCACGGTTTCCAGATCGGCGTGATGCGGCTGCCCGGGTGCCGGCTGCACGGTCAGCCCTTGCGGCGAACGGATCAGCGCATGGCCGGGCGGCACCGCGCGCACGTCGCGCAACACGGTGCGGCCTACCAGCCGCTCGCCGCTCAGGTAACCGGCGATGGCCGCCGCGTCCGGCTCGCCGGCCGGTTGCCCCGACGCGTGCAGGACGGCCCGGATGCCGGACGCCGCCGCACCGCTGCGCGGATGGTAGTGAAGCCGGTCGAAGCCGAACCGGTCGCGCGTGCCGACGATCATGGATAACGCGCCTTCAAGGCGTCCACTTCAATACGTTTGAGGATGCGATGCGGCGCCACCGGCGCGCTGCCGCCCTGGCAATGCAGGCACGCTTCGAGCGGCGTCTCGCGTTGCAGATAGGCGAGCATCGCGTCGAGCATGCCAGCGTCATCGCGCAGCGGCAGGCCATCGGACTGAAAATCCTTCTCGCCCTGGTAGAGCGTATGGAAATGCGCGGGACGCGTGCACGTGTAGAACATGCCGTCGCGAATCATATGGCAGCGCTCGCGGATCCAGCAATCGTGATAAAGGCGCTGCGCTGCGTCACGATCGGTGCTGGGCTGCGCGCGGTTCATCGTCGTGAACACGTTCTGCACCTTCCAGTTCAGGCGCACGTCGAAGCGCGCGGCCTGGCGCTCGATGTGCGCGACCAGGTCGGGCGACAGCGACGGCTTCGGATAGCGCGAGATCGTCAGTGCGTCCACCGCCTGCCAGAACGCGTCGCTCATCTCGCCGAGCTTCAGGCCGTTCGTCGTGACGGAGATCACGGGCGCGATGCCCGTGGCGCGCACGCGCTGGACGAGTTCGACGAGTGCCGGATGCAGCAGCGGCTCGCCGCCGACCAGCTTGAACATGCGCGGGCGCAGCACCTTCGCCGCGCGGCGCAGATCGGCTTCGATCGATTCGGGGCTCGCATACCACTCGGGCAGCAGCGGCGACAGCGAGCAGCATTCGGCGCAGGTCAGGTTGCAGTGATCGACGATGTGCGCTTCCAGCGAGCGCGTCAGCACGCGCCCGTCTTCGACGCGGTAATCGCGATCCAGCGGCGGCGGAAACACATGCTGCCGCTCGGTGGGCGGCGTCGGCTTCGACATCCGGTTCAAATTCGCATTCACTTCAGCGTCCTGTTTCCACACAACGGGAAAAGAAATCGACCAGACGGTCGCGCGCATCCACCATCGCGGCGGCCATCGTCACCGCGCCGTTCAGATGCGATGCAAAGCGCGACGGATCGTCGAGCCAGCCTTGCACGATCCAGAGCTTGAGCGCGTGCTGCAAGCACGCGGCATCGACCGCCCACGCAATGCGCGCGGGATCGACCGGCCGCGTCCGCCGATAAGCCAGCACGAACGCTTCCGCCCGATGCGGCGCCTCCAGCGGCAGATGATTCAGGCAACGCACCAGCTCGTATTCGCGCGGCGCGCCGATCGACGCTTCCCAGTCGAGGATGAGCGGCGGCAGCGTGCCCGTGAACAGATAGTTGAACTGGTTGTAGTCGTTGTGGATCGGGTGCTGCGGATCGTCGGCGGGAAACGCGTCGATGCTGCCCGGATAGTAGCGGTCGAGCATGCGCAGCGCGAGATCGACGTAGCGGCGCAGGTTGTCGGCGGCGTGGTTCGAGCGTGCGCGATCGAGTGCGTCGTGCAGGCTGCGGCGCACCGCGTCCGCATCGATCGCGGTCAGGCGTGCGCGGATCGTGTCGAGTTGCGGCAAATGAAGCTGCTCGAGACTCAGATGCAACGCGGCCAGGCTCGCGCCGAGCGCATCCCATTCGGCCGGCGAAAACGTGTCGTAGGTTCTGAACTGCCCGGCTTCCCAGTGCGTCAGCATCGCGTGCGAGCCTTGTCCCGTCCACAGCGGCTCGCCGGACGTCGTGCGTTTCAGCGCCTGCACATGGAAACGCGCATCGCGATGCGTCTCGAAGTGCGCGAGCACGGCGGCCTCCTTGGCCGCACGCGCATGATGTTCGAGCGCGTAGAGCTTGACCGCGACGCCGCCGTCATCGGTCGGCAGGTGCCATACGCGTTCGCCGACCTGGCGCGGCGGCCCCATGCGGCCCAACGCGTAGGCCTCGCGGATCTCGTCGAAGGTCGCGGCGAGCGAGTCCATTCAGATGTGCTCGGCCGGCCCGTATCGATACGGATGACCGCTCAGGAACGTGTTGTGACCGACGTAGCGCACCTTGTACATCGCCGGGCGGAACAGCACCGAAGGGTCGTTGTTCGCGATGCCGAGCAGCGGATACAGGTTCTGCCGCACGAAGAACGCGTTGTTGCCCATGTCGTCGCAGCAGACGAGTTCATAGCCCTTCTGCCTGCCGAGATGGACGAGCGATTCGAGACTCGCGCCGTAATACGTCGAGCCGTCCCATTCGTGGTCCGGGTTGAAGCACATGACCCAGCGCTCGGGCGGCGTGTAGTACGGGTTGTATTCGATCACGACGATACGCGGCTGGAACGCTTGCAGGCCGCGCCAGACCCAGTAGTCGTTGCCGTCGATGTCGATCGACAGCAGGTCGAAGTCGGTTGGCGTGTTCGCATCGGCGAGCAACGTATCGATCGTGTCGGGCTGTACGCGGTCGTGGCGCAAGCGAACGCGGTCCACACCCGCGTAGTGGGCGGCCAGCTTGCCGAAGCGGTACGCACTCCCTTCCACCAGCACGCCGGACCAATCCCGTTCGCGCAGCAGCCGCGCGGTGTTGCTGTTGCGCAGCCCGTCGCTCGCGCCGATATCGACGCAGAAGCGGTTGGTCGGCGCGATCCGCTCCATCAGGCGCGACAAGATGCCTTCCTCGGTGCCCTGTGCATAGAGGCTTGGCGCAAGGCCGGATAAATCGAGCGGGAGAGGATGGTCCTGCATCGAGGGCGGCTCCGGGTCGGAATTGAGGGTGGTATCCGGAGCGTAATTTACCCGAAGTCGATTGCGAGGAGGAAACGGGAATGTGCGCCCCCGCGCTTCACCGGCACGGAAATGAAAAAGCCCGCATCGACAATACTGTCGATGCGGGCCCGATGCGCTTCTCGCGGCTTCGCGTTGCTATGCGCTCCAGCTTCGTACCACGGCCAGACCGCAACACATGAACGGAAGCGTCAGGACACTTACTCCTGCCCCTGACTCGTCAGGAACTCCTCGTAATTGCCGCCGAAGTCGAACAGCGTGCCGTCCGTACGCACTTCGATGATCCGGTTCGCCAGCCCGCTCACGAACTCGCGGTCGTGCGACACGAAAATCAGCGTGCCTTCGAACTGCTCGAGCGCGATCTGCAGCGACTCGATCGACTCCATGTCCATGTGGTTGGTCGGCTCGTCCATCAGCAGCACGTTGTGGCGGCCGAGCATCAGCTTGCCCCAGATCATGCGGCCCTTCTCGCCGCCCGACAGCACCTTCACCGACTTCTTGATGTCGTCCGACGTGAACAGCAGGCGGCCCAGCGTGCCGCGCACCATCGTTTCGTCGTCGCCGTCCTTGCGGTACTGGTCGATCCAGTCCATCAGCGTGATGTCGTTCGGGAACTCCTCGTACGTGTCCTGCGGCATGTAGCCGACGTTCGCGTTCTCGGACCACTTCACCGTGCCGTGCTCGAGCTCGAGCGCGCCGAGCAGCGAACGCAGCAGCGTCGTCTTGCCCGCGCCGTTCTCGCCGATGATCGCGATCCGCTCGCCCGGCTGCACCGACAGGTTGAAGTTCTGGAAGATCGTGCGCTCGTACTTCTTCGTGATCTCTTCAGCGACCACCGCGACGTTGTGCAGCTTCTTCTCGAACTCGAAACGGATGAACGGGTTCTGGCGCGACGACGGCTTGAATTCCTCGATCTTGATCTTGTCGATCTGCTTCGCACGGCTGGTCGCCTGACGGGCCTTCGACTTGTTCGCCGAGAAGCGGCGCACGAAGTCCTGCAGTTCCGCGACACGCTCCTTCGCACGCGTGTTCGCCGCGGCCTGGCGCTCGCGCGCCTGTGCCGACGCGAGCATGTAGTCGTCGTAGTTGCCCGGCCAGACCTTCAGCGTGCCGAAGTCCATGTCGGCCATGTGCGTGCACACCGAGTTCAGGAAGTGACGATCGTGCGAGATGATGATCATCGTCGAGTTGTACTCGTTGAGCGTTTGCTCGAGCCAACGAATCGAGTTGATGTCGAGGTTGTTGGTCGGTTCGTCGAGCAGCAGCACGTCCGGCTTCGAGAACAGCGCCTGCGCGAGCAGCACGCGCAGCTTCCAGCCCGGCGCGACGTCGCTCATCGTGCCGTTGTGGAATTTCTCCTCGATGCCGATGCCGAGCAGCAGCGCGCCCGCGCGCGCCTCGGCGTCGTAGCCGCCGTATTCGGCGAACTTGCCTTCGAGCTCGGCGGCGTGCATGTAGTCGTCGTCGGTGGCTTCCGGGTTCGCGTAGATCGCGTCACGCTCGGTCATGGCGGCCCACATTTCGGTGTGGCCCATCATCACGACGTCGAGCACGCGCACGTCTTCGTACGCGAACTGGTCCTGGCGCAGCTTGCCGAGACGCACGTTCGGCTCCAGCGCGACGTTGCCGGCGCTCGGCTCGAGGTCGCCGCCGAGGATCTTCATGAACGTCGACTTGCCACAGCCGTTCGCGCCGATCAGACCATAGCGGTTGCCCTCGCCGAATTTGACCGAGATATTCTCGAACAAGGGCTTCGGCCCGAATTGCATCGTGATGTTGGCAGTAGAAAGCACGGCAGGTCCCGTTAAAGGATAAATCGACGGAAAACCGTGTATTTTAGCAGGTGTCGGAGAAACTGCCGACCACGCCGTTCCGGCAGCGCATTTCCGGCCTCCCCGGCCTGGCGCCCGACGGCCCGCCAACACGACGGCACGCGCCCCACCGCCGCCTTACCGGAATCCCGCATGCTTGCCAGCCAGCTTCGCGAACAACTCGTCGGCGCATGGCGCCTCGTATCCTACGAAGTCCGGCCGCGCGACGGCAGCGCGGTCACCTATCCGCTCGGCCGCGACGCGCGCGGCTGGATCCTGTACACGCCGGACGGCTACATGTCCGCCCAGCTGATGGCCGCCGGCCGGCCGCCCTACGCGGACGGCGACCTGCAGGGCGGCACCGCCGACGAGCGCGCGGCGGCCGCCGGCGGCTACATCGCGTATTCCGGCCCCTTTCAGGTCGCCGACGACGGCACGCTGACCCACGAAATGGACGTCAGCCTGTTCCCGAACTGGATCGGCAACGTCCAGCAGCGCGCCGTCAGGCTCGACGGCGATCGCCTGCAGCTCGGCACGGCCGCCCCGGTACGGATCGACGGCCGGGAAGTCGATGCCGTGCTGCTCTGGGTGCGCGCGGGCCGCTGACGCGCACGCGCGTCACTTGCCGGCCTTCGCCGCTGCCCGCTGGGCCGCCTTCGCGTTCATCTGACCGAACAGCTCCGAACACGGCACGTCGCGGTTGTTGCTCGGCGCGATCAGCGGAATCAGGGCCGCGAACGGGTTGATCAGCCCGAGGCCGACCATCGCGCCGGCGCGCAGCGCGAGCGCGCCCGCATCGACGCCGACGTTCGGGTTCTTGAACGTGCCCTTCGCATACAGCGGCGAGCGCAGCGAGAAGATCCGGAAGCCCTTCGTGTGCGGGTGGATCTTCAGGTTCAGCGTTTCGTCGCGCAGGCTGATCGGGCCGTCGACGTTGATCAGCGCGTCGTCCGTATCGAGCGCGAACACCTTCGGGTCGAGAATGCCGTTGGTCGCGACGAAGTCGATCGCCGCGCAATTGATCTTCACGTCGTTGTTGCCGAACAGCTTCTCGTAGACGACGTTCGCGACGTTCAGCCCCGCCGCTTCCATCAGCAGGCGGCTGATGCGGCCGTCGGTCACGAGCGCCTTCACCTCGCCGGTCGACGTCGCGGCCAGCGCGGCCGGCGAGTTGCCGGTCGCCGACAGCGACGCATCGCCGTTGATCTCGCCGAGCGCCGACTGCATGACCTTCTGCGCCGGGAACAACTGCTTGAGCTTCAGGTGCCGCGCCGCCACCGTGAAGCGCCCCTTCAGCGGCGCGCCGCTGCCGTCGAGATGCGCGGTCGTGGCGAGCGTGCCGCCCGCGACGCCGAACTGCAGCGGCTCGAGCGACAGCACGCCGTCCGTCATCACGATGTGCGTGTACAGGTTGGTGATCGGCAGGTCCGAACTCTTGATCAGCTTGCGCCCCGTGAACTTGACGTCGGCGTCGAGCGCACGCCAGCGGTCGGTGCGGAACGTCTCGACCGGCAGCACGCGGCCCGACGGCTGCTTCGTCGTGTCGCCGCGCTTGGCCTTGCTCGCGGCCGTATCCGCGCCGATCACCGGCGCGAGGTCGGAGAACTGCAGCAGGTTCGACACGAGCTCGCCCGACAGCTTCGGCCGCGGCTCGCGCTGCTCGTAGACCAGCGTGCCGCCGAGATCGCTGCCGCCGACGCGGCCGTTGAAGTGCTCGTAACGGAACGTGCTGGCCTTGCGCTTGAAGTTGCCGATCAGTCGCCCTTCGGTCGCGTAAGGCGGCGTATCGGGCAGCGTGATGCCGGTCAGCTGGTAAAGGTGCGACATCGACGTGCCCTGCAGCCACAGTCGCAGGTCGATGGCCGCGAGATGCATCGGGTCGGTCAGCGTGCCGACGATCGCAAGCCGCGTGTCGCCGGCCTTCACGTCGGCCTGCAACGGGAACGGCCGCGACGCGTCCTGGATCGCGAGCACGCCGCCGAGCTTGCCGGTGCCGCTGATCGGCACGTTCTTGTAGCGGCCGTCGACCTTCAGCCCGAACGCATAGGTCGGGCCGGACGGCTTCGCGGGCGCTGCGACGCTGCTTGCGCCGCTTGCACCCGACGCGGCAGCAGCAACCGATGCCGAAGCGATGGACGAAGCAGCCGAAGCCGACACCACGGCAGCCCCGGCCGAAGCACCGGTGGCCGACGCCGCACTCGCAGCCTGCGCGGCGGAAGCACTCGACGCGGCCTCCGCGTTGGCCTTCGCGCTCAGTTGCGCGGCGCCATGCTTGCCGACCCGCTGCGCCGATGCCGCGCGCGATGTCTGCTCCTGCTCCTTCAGCACGTCGCCGAGCGGAATCGGCTGCCCGAGCGTATCGATCGCGATGGTCAGGTCGGCCTTCGTGATCGCGTCGCGGTACGTGACGGTGCCCTTCGCGAAGCCGAAGCTGTCGAGCCGCACCTTCCACGGCGACGGCTGCGACGATTGCTTGAACTGGAAGGTCCACGTGTTGCGGCCGTCGGCGAGCCGCTCGAGGTCGACGGCCGGATTCACGACGTCGATCGACGGGATCACGATTTCATGCGCGAGCAGCGGCAGGATCGCGAGATCGAAGTGCGCGGCGTCGAGCGTGACGAACTTGGGCATCTTCGCCCAGTCGGGGTTGCCGATCTCGAGCTGCGTGGCCGTGAAGCTCGGCCAGGGCACCCAGGCGCGCCAGCCGGTTTCGCCGTCGGGGCGGCGCCAACCGACCTTCAGGTCGCCGTTGATCGCGAACGGGCGGCCGAGCGCGGCCGTGACCTGCTCGTTGACCCACGGCTTCGCGCGGTTCCAGTCGAAGATAAAGAGAAAGACGCCGGCCGCCGCGATGAGCACCGCGACGATACCGACGATCCATGCAGCCGATTTGCCGATGGCTCGGGCTAGCGTCATGGCGGTTCCGTTGTTGTTCTGAAATGTTGCCGCACCATGCCGGGCCGCTTGCGTGGACGAACGGCGCACGACACCGGCGGCTTTTCAATCGGTATTATGACGCACGCCATGGTGACGTTTCGGCGCCATTAACGCTTTTTTTCATTTGTGACATGACAGCCCCCACCGGCCTCATCGATGCGGCGCGCATCACGCGGCGCGATGCCAGCAGCGGCAAGACCCTGCTCGCCCCGACCGATTTCAGCCTCGCGGCGGGATCGCGAATTGCTATCACCGGGCCGTCCGGGTCGGGCAAGAGCGTGCTGCTGCGCGCGCTCGCGCTGCTCGACCCGCTCGACGGCGGCCACATCCTGTGGCGCGGCAAGCGGATCCGGCGCAACGCGATCCCGCGTTACCGCCGCAGTGTCGCCTATGTGCGCCAGCGCCCCGCGCAGATGGACGGCACCGTCGAATCGCAGTTGCGCTACCCGTACTCGCTCGCGATCTATCGCGACGTGGCGTTCGATCGCGCGCGCGCCGAAGCGCTCGCCGCGCAGGCCGGCCGGGGTTCCGACTTTCTCGACAAGCGCGCGAGCGACCTGTCCGGTGGTGAAGCGCAGATCACCGCGCTGCTGCGCGTGCTGCAGCTCGACCCCGACGTGCTGCTGCTCGACGAGCCGACGTCCGCGCTCGACCCCGAATCGGCGCGCGCGATCGAGGCGCTCGTCGGCGCATGGTTCGACGCGGCGCCCGACGCCCGCGCGTACTTGTGGATCTCGCACGATCCGGCCCAGGCCGCGCGGATCGGCACGATGCGGCTCGTGATGCAGGCCGGCGTGATGCACGTGGCCAACCCGACGGAGGCCCCGCAATGAGCCCCGCCCTGCAGGATCTGAGCCTCGTCGACGTCGGCATCGCCGCCGCGCTCGTCGCGGTCAACGGCGCGATCTCGATGGCCCTGTCGCTCGGCCTCGGCCGCAAGCTCGCGCTCGCGGCCGTGCGCACCGTCGTGCAGTTGCTCGCGATCGGCTACGTGCTCGGCTGGGTGTTCGGTCATCCTCACTGGTACATCGTGCTGCCGCTCACCGCGCTGATGACGCTGATCGCCGGGTTCGCCGGCGCGGGGCGCGGCAAGCGCACGTATCGCGGCCAGCGCATCGACAGCATCGCGTCGATCTGGTTCAGCAGCTGGTTCGTCGCGGCGGTCGGCCTGTTCGTCGTGATCCGCATCCATCCGTGGTACGCGCCGCAATACGCGATTCCGATTCTCGGGATGATTCTCGGCAATACGCTCACGGGCGTGTCGCTCGGTGTCGAGCGGATGATGGAAGAACTCACGGCGCGCCGCGATCGCGTCGAAACCGCGCTGGCGCTCGGCGCGACGCGCTGGGAAGCCGCGCAGGACGCCGCGCGCCAGGCCGTGCGCGCCGGCATGCTGCCGACGCTGAACCAGATGGCCGTCGTCGGCGTCGTGAGCCTGCCGGGGATGATGACGGGCCAGGTGCTGGCCGGCCAGTCGCCGCTGCAGGCCGTGCGCTACCAGATCGTGATCATGTTCCTGATTGCCGCGGCCTCCGCGCTCGGCACGGTCGGCGCGGTGCTGATGACCTATCGCCGGCTGTTCTCGGCGGATCACCGCTTTCTCGCGGCGCGACTCGAAGAACGCGCGCACTGACACGCGGCGCCGTCGCGCGATGCGTGCGCGCGGTTCGCCAGTCAGCGCGCGCTGCGGCGCTTGCCGAGCGCCTGACGCAACGCGGCCGTGATGTCCGCGTCCGGCGCGAGCCCGTCGACCGACGCGACGAGCCTTACCGCGCGCGATGTCGTCACATAGGCCTGCGCGCCGACATAGCCGCCGCTGCCGGCCGAGCGCGTCGTCACGACGAGCGCCTGCGGCGCACGTGCACCGAGGTCGGCCGTGAATGCATCGGTGACCGTACCATCACGCGCATGCAGCGCACCCGTCACGTAATCGTCGGTATCGAAGCCGGGAGCGGCATGCGCGGTCGAATACACGCGCACCGCGTAGCTGCCGGTCGAGCACGGTTCGAGCGCGCCGCTCGACACGACCGCCACCTGCTGCCGCGACGACAGCTCGACTTTCTTCACGAAGCCGCAATCGTCGGCCGCGTGCGCGTGTGCGGCAACGAACGCAATGGCATACAGCAACGCGCGCATTCGGTATTTCATCGGGATGTCGTGACAGGAAGGTGATGACGCGGGCGAGCATAGCGTGACATGCTCATGACGTCACGCGGGTCGCTACGCGACGCCACCGCACGGCGAACGGCCGCCATGCCGCTGAAGCAGGTCGCGAGAAAGCACTGTGACGGCGACACGAAACGGTCACGTGTCGCCGCGTGGTACCGCAAGTCGAATCCGTTGCGCGCGCACCGGCTCCGACGCCGGCCCATGCGCACCGCTCAACGCTTGATCGACACCGTCACCTTCGAGCCATCGCTCATCGTGACGGACTTCGACCCGCCGTTGGTCGGGATCGACACCCACTTCACCTGGCTCACCGACACGACGTCCGGACACTGCAGCGACTTGCCGCCGGCCGTCACGTTGCGCGTGCCTTTCGGCGCGGCCGCCTGGAAGCTCAACTGCACGTTGGCGATCCCCTTCGCGTCGATCGACGGCGCGAGCCGCACCTGGGTCTGGCGCACCATCGCGCCGTTCTCGTCGCGCGGCAGGTTGTCGGCGTTCGGGCAACCGTCCGGCATCGCGACCGCCCCGCTCGGCGGCACCGACTTCCAGTTGAAGTCGTCCGTCTCGCCCGAGCGGATCTTGCGGGTCTCCTGCGTATTGCCGAAGCTCTTCGAGTCGACCTTGACGGTGTATTCGAGC
The DNA here is from genome assembly GCF_020419725.1 of Burkholderia sp. AU38729. Taxonomy (NCBI): domain Bacteria; kingdom Pseudomonadati; phylum Pseudomonadota; class Betaproteobacteria; order Burkholderiales; family Burkholderiaceae; genus Burkholderia; species Burkholderia sp. AU38729. The sequence goes on from NZ_JAIZQO010000014.1 coordinate 92,302, forward strand.
TGTCCGGTGCCGCCCCCCTTCAGGCTGCCCTTGACCGGCGGCGCCGCGAATACGCTTGCGCTGACGCACGCCGCCGCGAACACGACCGACCACGTTGCGGCGACTGACAAGCTGCGTTGGCTCATGCTGACCTCCTTGGTATGCGGCGGCACGCGCGTGCCGCGCGGTTTTCGATGCATGATGCGCTGCCAGTCTACCGCCAAGCGGCATGCAATGCGCCGCAAACGCATCGGGTGTTACCCCGCTTGCGTTCGCGGCGCCGCAACCTTACACGCGAGGCCGGCTCAGAAGCCGCTCAGCACGAGCTTGCCGATCGAACGCCCGGCCTCGAGCAGTTGGTGCGCGCGCCGCACGTTCGCCGCGTTGATCGTGCCGAGCTGTTCGCCGATCGTGGTGCGCAGCGTGCCGCCGTCGACGAGCCGCGCGACTTCGCCGAGGATCCGGTGCTGCTCGATCATGTCCGGCGTCTCGAACATGGCGCGCGTGAACATGAATTCCCAGTGAAACGCGGCGCTCTTGGCCTTCAGCAGTTCGACCGGTACGGGCTTGTCGTTCTCGACGATCGTGCAAATGCCGCCCTGCGGCCGGATGACCTCCGCCGCGGCAGGAAAGTGACGATCCGTGTCGTTGAAAATCAGCACGTAGTCGACGTTCGGATACCCGGCCTCGCGCAGCTGCGCAGGCAGGTCGCCGAAATGGTCGACCACCGCGTCCGCGCCCAGCGAGCGCACCCACTCGGCCGACGCCGGCCGCGACGCGGTCGCGATCACGTGCAGCTTGCCGAGCGTCTTCGCGAGCTGGATCGCGATCGAACCCACGCCCCCCGCGCCGCCGATGATCAGCACCGACTTGCCGGCGTCCGCGCCCTGCGGCGACACACGCAGCCGGTCGAACAGCGCTTCCCACGCGGTCAGCGCGGTGAGCGGCAGCGCGGCGGATGCGGCGAAATCGAGCGTGCGCGGCTTCAGCGCGGCGATTCGCTCGTCGACCGTATGGAATTCGCTGTTCGCGCCCGGCCGCGTGATGCTGCCCGCGTAGAACACTTCGTCGCCGGGCCGGAACAGCGTGACGTCGGCGCCGACCGCGACCACCGTGCCGGCCGCATCCCAGCCGAGCACGCGCGGCGTGTCCTCGACCTGCGGCTTCGGCGCGCGCACCTTGAAATCCACCGGGTTCACGGAAATCGCCTCGACCTTCACGAGCAGGTCGCGCGGGCCCGGCACGGGCTGCGGCAGCTCCACGTCGAGCAGCGCTTGCGGGTCGTCGATCGGCAGATAACGGGTCAGTCCAACGGCTTTCATCACGACACTCCTTCAAGGAAACCTGTGGGCCGCGGCGCAGCCCCATGAACGTCATCGTAGGCAACCCGATCATTCGAGAAAAGCGCTATATTTCCTGAAACATTTTCAGGAATTTCAGAATAATGGCCTCCGATCCGATTCCGGCCCCCGACAAGCCGCTCGACCTGCTCGACGTCGCGCTGTTCGTGCGCGCGGCGCTGCTCGCGAACGTCACCGCCGCCGGCCGTGAATTCGGTGTCTCGGCCGCGGTCGCGAGCGCGCGCATCGCGCAGCTCGAACGCCAGCTCGGCGCGCGGTTGCTGCACCGCACCACGCGCCGCATCAGCCTCACGCAGGACGGCGAAGTCTTCATGGCGCACGCCGACACACTGCTGTCGGCCGCCGATGCCGCGCGCGCATCGGTCGGCCACGGCCGCTCCGAGCCGTACGGGCGGCTGAAGGTGTCGATGTCGTCGTCGTTCGGCCGCCAGCATGTCGCGCCGGTGATTCCCGCGTTCCTGCGCCGCTATCCGTCCGTGTCGCTCGACCTGCGGCTGTCGGACGAGATCGTCGACCTCGTCGACGACGGCTACGACGTCGCGATCCGCCTCGGCGCGCTGAAGGATTCGACGCTCGTCGCGCGCAAGCTCGCCACGAACCGCCGCGTGCTGTGCTGCTCGCCCGCGTATCTCGCCGAACACGGCACGCCGCGCCATCCGGCCGACCTCGCGCGGCACGAGTGCGTGATCCTCGGCGACCAGCGCGACTGGTCGTTCGCCACGCCGCAAGGCCCGCTCACCGTGCGGGTGGGCGGCCGGCTCGTCGCGAGCAACGGCGAGGCGATCCGCGAAGCACTCGTCGACGGCTTCGGGATCGCGATCAAGTCGACCTGGGACGTCGGCCCGCTGCTCGCGAGCGGCGCGCTCGTCACGGTGCTCGACGACTATCCGTTCGCGGAAGACATCGCGATCTGGGCCGTCTACCCGAGCCGCGCGCACGTTCCGCTGAAGACGCTCGCCTTCATCACGTTCCTGGCCGAGCATTTCGGCGATCCGCCGTACTGGGATCGCGCGGACGGGCCATGACCGCCCCGCCGCGCACGGTTTCGATCCGCATCCGACCGCCGCGTGCGGCCAACCGGCTACAATGACGCGTTCGCCACGCAAGGGCCCGACGCCGGACGGGGCCCGCTTCGGCAGGCGGCCGCCCGTTGGCCGCAGACGCATTTCATTCGCTTCCCAACCATCCCGTCATGACCCACAACCTCGTCATCCAGAGTCTTGCGCCGCTGTCGGACACCCATCACAAACCGCTGCTCGCGCTGTCGCGCGGCACCCGCATCGTGCAGACCGACGATCATGCGCTGCGGATCGACCACGCAAACCCGGCGCAGCGCCTCGACATCGATGCCTACTGCGGCACGCACGCGCTCGACTTCGCGTTCGTCGAGGCCGGCCTCTCGCTCGGCGATTTCGGGCTCGCCGTGATGGACATGGATTCGACGCTGATCACGATCGAGTGCATCGACGAGATCGCCGATTTCTGCGGGCTGAAAACGCAGGTCGCCGAGATCACCGAAGCATCGATGCGCGGCGAAATCCGCGACTTCAACGAAAGCCTCACGCGCCGCGTCGCCCTGCTGGCCGGGCTCGACGCGCACGCGCTCGAACGCGTGTACGAGGAACGGCTGCAACTGTCGCCGGGCGCCGAGAAGATGCTCGCCGGCGTGAAGGCCGCCGGCATGAAGACGCTGCTCGTGTCGGGCGGCTTCACGTTCTTCACCGAACGGCTGAAGGCGCGCCTCGGCCTCGACTACGCGCATGCGAACACGCTCGAGATCGTCGACGGCAAGCTGACCGGCAAGGTGCTCGGCGAGATCGTCAACGCCGACGTGAAGGCGCGTCTGCTGCGCGACACGTGCGCGTCGCTCGGCCTCGAGCCGCGCCGCGCAATCGCGATGGGCGACGGCTCGAACGACCTGAAGATGATGGCCGAAGCCGGGCTGTCGGTCGCGTACCACGCGAAGCCCGTCGTGCGCGATGCGGCGACGGTCGCGTTCGATCACGTCGGCCTCGACGGGCTGCTGCGACTGTTCTGATCCCGCGGCAGCCGAAATGAAAAACGCCGGCGCGATGCAACATCGCGCCGGCGTCTTGTTTTTCTGCCGAACGTTGTCGGCGCGCGATCAGCCCAGCGCAGCCTGCAGCGCGCGCTCGATGTCCGCACGCAGGTCGGTTTCGTCTTCCAGGCCGACATAGAAACGCACCAGCGTGCCGCGATGCGCCCAGTCCGGACGCATCGACGCGACGTCGTAAGGCATCGCGAGGCTACATGCGCCGCCCCAGCTCCAGCCGATCGCGAACAGCTCGAGCGACTCGACGAAGCGGTCGACCTGCTCCGCACTGTAGCGTTCGTCGAACACCACCGAGAACAACCCGCCCGCGCCGGTGAAATCGCGCATGAACGACGCGTGCCCCGGGCAATCGGCGATCTGCGGGTGCAGTACCGCCGCGATCTCCGGCCGCGCCTTCAGCCATTGCGCGAGCGCAAGCGCGCTCTTGCTGTGCGCGTCGAAACGCACCTGCATGCTCGGCAGGCTGCGCAGCACGAGCGAGCAATCGTCGACCGACACGCCGATGCCGCAGCGCATCCGCGCGAGCTTCAGCTGCGCATGCAGCGCCGCGTTCGCGGTGATCGTCGCCCCCATCAGTACGTCGCTGCCGCCCGACTGGTACTTGGTCAGCGCCTGCACCGAGATGTCGACGCCGTGTTCGAACGGCTTGAACGCGAGCCCGGCCGAAAAGGTGTTGTCGATCGCGGTGACGATGCCGCGCGCCTTCGCGGCCGCCGTGATCGCCTGCACGTCCGGCACTTCCATCGTCACCGAGCCGGGCGCCTCGATCCAGATCAGCCGCGTGTTCGGCTGGATCAGGTCGGCGATGCCGGCGCCGATCAGCGGATCGTAGAAGCGCGCGGTGATGCCGAAATCCTTCGCCAGCCAGTTACCGAAATCGGCGTTCGGCCCGTACACGTTGTGCGGAATCAGCACGTCGTCGCCGGCTTTCACGATCCCGAAGTAGACATTCATGATCGCCGCGAGGCCCGAAGGCTGCAGCAGCGCATGCGTGCCGCCCTCGATCTCGGCCAGCCGCTGCGCGAGCGCGAGCGACGTCGGCGTCGCATGCAGGCCGTAGCGCCAATGGTTGTCGTTGTGCCAGACGAGCGCACGCATCGTCGCGAGATCGGGAAACACGACCGTCGACGCGCGCGCGACCGGCGGCACGAACGAACGGAAGCCTTCCGGGATCACGTCGTCGGGTTGAACGATGCGGGTTTGCAGTGCGCGCTTGGGAGTGGATGCAGTCATGACGGGAAGCCGGGCACGAGGCCGTTCGGTTGCGGAATATGCAGCTAGATTAGCCAAAATCGGCGCAATTGGCCCGGTACAATGCGCGCCGCGCGCACCGAGCCAGCGCGGGTTCAGTCGTCGGTGCGCAGGTTGACGACGCCGCCCACCGTCTCGATTTCCTGCACGCGGCCGTCGCGCACCTGCAGCGCCGCACGCTTGCCCGGCGCGAGACGCAGCACGACGGGCTGCGGATCCGACTCGTCCGAATTCATCCGGTCGGCCTTCAGGGCACCCGTCGCGTCGAAGCGGCCGATCCACACGCCCGTGATGTTCGTGCCGTCGTTCGATTCCTCGATTTCGAGCGTGTCGCCGTCGCGATCGCCCGCGAGCAGCACGACCTCGCCCGTATCGGCGAACTGGTATTCGCCGTGCACGCCTTCCTCGTCCGTCTTCGGGCCGAGATGCACGACGATCGGCCGGTCACCGAGCGTGCCTTCGTAGCGCGGCAGGCGGGCGAACTCGGGATTCGGCTTCAGCGGCCGCGCCATGGCCGGTTCATCCTGCTGCGCGCCCGGCGTGGCGGCCTGCGCCGCCGAGACGCCCGGCATCGCCATGCCCGCCGCCAGCGCGCCCGCGACGACGAGCGCCCGTTGCCATTGCGAATATCGACCCACCGTGTGTTGCTCCTTGCTTCAGATTCGCTCGAAAACCGCGGCGATGCCCTGCCCGCCGCCCATGCACATCGTCACGAGCGCATTGCCGTGGCCGGCGTGCGCTTGCCGCGTCAGCCCTGCATCAGGCGCTCCACCGCATCGCGGTGCGGAATCGGCGCAACCGCGCCGTAGCCCGTCGTCGACAGCGCCGCCGCGGCGTTCGCATAACGCGCTGCCGCGAACGGATCGTCGCCCGCGACGATCCGCGCGACGAAGGCCCCGCCGAAGCAGTCGCCCGCGCCCGTCGCGTCGACGGCTTCGACCGCGAAGCCCGGCACGACGCGCCGTTCGTTCGGCGTCGCCACGTAAGCGCCTTCCTTGCCGAGCTTCAACGCGACGACCTGCGGCCCGTGTTCGAGCATCGCATCGACGATCGCATCGCGATCGTTCGCGCCCGTGAGTGCCGTCACGTCGTCCCAGCTGGGCAGGCAGATGTCGGTCTGGCGCAGCGCCTCACGCATCACCGCGCGGGCGCGCGGCAGCGGCCACAGCTTCAGCCGCAGGTTCGTGTCGAAGCTGACCTTCGCGCCGTGGCGGCGCGCGTGGTCAGTCGCCGCGAATGCGGCGTCACACGCAGCCGTGCTGATCGCCAGGCTGATGCCCGACAGGTGCACCGCTTTCGCGGCAGCCAGCGCGTCGAGCGGCAGATCACCGGTTGCATAACGGCTCGCCGCCGAGCCCGCACGCAGGTAGTCGAACTGGTGACCATCGGCGCCGTGCGTGACGAAGTACACGCCGGTCGGCGCCGTGCGGTCGATCCGCACGTACGTCGTGTCGACGCGTTCCGCGCGCCACATGTCGGCCAGCAGGCGGCCGAACGGATCGTCGCCGATCGCCGACACGAAACCCGTCGATGCGCCCTGGCGCGCGGCGGCGATGCAGAAGTTCGACGTGTCGCCGCCGAAGCCCTGCAGGAATTCAGGCCGACCTGGCTGCGACTGGTTGAATTCGATCATCGCCTCGCCGAGCGCGAGGATCTCCGGAAATGCGGCGGCCATCGCTTATACCTCGCCCCACAGATCGTGGCCGTCGGCGCCCGTGATCTTCACGGACACGAAATCGCCGACCTTGTAGCGCTTCGATGCCTTCGCTGCCGGCTCGACATAGACGACCCCGTCGATCTCCGGCGCATCCGCGGCCGTACGGCCGATCCCGCCTTCCTCGCTGACTTCGTCGATCAGCACCTTGAGCGTCTTGCCGACCTTGCGCTGGATGCGGTTCGCCGACACTTCCTCGGCGACTTCCATGAAGCGCGCGCGGCGTTCCTCGCGGACTTCATCCGGCAGCGCGCCGTCGAGTTCGTTCGCCGTCGCGCCTTCGACCGGCGAATACGCGAAGCAGCCGACGCGATCGAGTTCCGCTTCGCGGATGAAGTCGAGCAGCGTTTCGAACTGCTCTTCCGTCTCGCCGGGGAAGCCCGCGATGAACGTGCTGCGAATCGTCAGGTCCGGGCAGATCTCGCGCCACTTCTGCACGCGCTCGAGCACCTTCTCGGCGTTCGCCGGACGTTTCATGCGCTTCAGCACTTCCGGGTGCGCGTGCTGGAACGGCACGTCGAGGTACGGCAGCACGTGGCCCTTGAACGGGCCTTCAGCCATCAACGGAATCACTTCGTCGACGCTCGGATACGGATACACGTAGTGCAGGCGCACCCATGCGCCATACTGCGCGGCGAGTTCGCCGAGCGCGGCGACCAGGTCGGTCATGCGCGTCTTGATCGGCTTGCCGTTCCAGAAGCCCGTGCGGTACTTCACGTCGACGCCGTACGCGCTCGTGTCCTGCGAGATCACGAGCAGTTCCTTCACGCCCGACTTGAACAGGTTCTCGGCTTCCAGCATCACTTCGGCGACCGGGCGCGACACGAGGTCGCCGCGCATCGACGGGATGATGCAGAACGTGCAGCGGTGGTTGCAGCCTTCGGAGATCTTCAGGTATGCGTAGTGGCGCGGCGTGAGCTTGATGCCGGCGGCAGGCACGAGATCGGTGAACGGGTCGTGCGGCTTCGGCAGGTGCGAATGCACGGCCTGCATCACTTCGCCCACTGCGTGCGGGCCGGTGACGGCGAGCACCTTCGGGTGGACTTCCTCGATCAGGTTCGACCCGCTGGCGCTCGACTTGGCGCCGAGACAGCCGGTGACGATCACCTTGCCGTTCTCGGTCAGCGCTTCGCCGATCGCGTCGAGGCTTTCCTGCACGGCTTCGTCGATGAAGCCGCAGGTGTTCACGACGACGAGGTCGGCACCGTCGTAGGTGCCGGAGATTTCATAACCTTCGGCGCGCAGTTGCGTGATGATCTGTTCGGAGTCGACGAGCGCCTTCGGGCACCCGAGGGATACGAACCCTACTTTGGGGGATTGGGACATCTGGAATGTGGGGGCGTGGCAGCAAAAGCGTGAGTTTACAGCCATTTAGGGGTGGCGAGGCAAAACAGGCGATCGGCGGCGGCATCGACCGTCGAATCGGATGCACGGCGCGCCGGCGGGGGCGCCGTCATGCGACGGCTGCCCGATGCGCCCCTTTCACTTTGAAACGGTGCATTGCCGCGCGACCCGCTCACGCGATGTCCGAAACCAACGCATTTGAAGCGCTGATGGCGCCGCGCTTCCTTTGATCCCGGTGAGACTCTCGATCGAGCGGAAGGCAAAGCGCACCTGCATTCACGATCTTTCATGGCCGGGGCCTGCCGACGAGTGCGCCGGCTCTGCCCCAAACATTCGAACTCGTCTCATTTCACGATAATGGGGCGCAAAGTAGCATTGCGCATGCGTCGCCCTGCCCCTCGGCTGCACTGCCGCATGGGGTGAAATCTGGCGCATCGGCTTCCTCCCGACGTCGTTTGCCGGCAAACCCAAGGACGATGCGCCACTGAAGAAGTCCAGGCCCGACAATCGCTTTCAGGTGATCTGCACGTTCAACGGGGATCGCGCCGTCCGTCGCTACACGTCGACGGTCAAGCAACGTACGGCCGTCGACGAACGCATCACGGCTGCGACGCCCCCGCAACGCGCCATCGGTCAACACGCATCGAAAAGTATGAAAAACTCCACGTTCGCCGCGCTCGACGCATCGCAGTCAACTGACCGCCGAGCCGGCGCCCGATCTTCCGCGTTCATCCTGCCTATACAAAAGGACGCTACATGTCAGTACGACGTTTGATATGCACCTGGCTCTCGCTGTGCCCGTTGATTGCGGGCACGGCGATGGCCCAACCCGTCGAGGTACCGGGCTTTACCCACGTGCGCTCCCTGGGCGGCATCGACGAATACCGCCTGGATGCCAACGGCCTTACCGTGCTTGCCGCGCCCGATTCCGCCGCGACGGTGGTCAGTTTCCAGGTGTTGTACCAGGTGGGTTCACGCAACGAAGCCGCGGGCACGACCGGCGACACTCACCTGCTCGAGCACCTGATGTTCAAGGGCAGCCGGCACTACAACAAGGCGCTCGGCAATTCACTGAACAGCTATATGGAACGCGTGGGCGCGACCTTCAACGCCACCACTTCGATGGACCGCACCAACTACTTCGGCACGCTCGGGCGCGATGCGCTGGAAGGCTACATCGCCATCGAGGCCGACCGCATGCGCAACCTCCTGCTGCGCCCGGAAGACCTGGCCAGCGAGATGACGGTCGTACGCAACGAGTACGAGCGAGGCGAGAACAGTCCTTTCACCGCCTTGTTCCAGCAGGTCATGGCCACGGCTTACCAGGCACACCCCTACCACCATCCCACCATCGGCTGGCGTAGCGACATCGAGCATGCGAGCGTGGACAAGCTGCGCCGTTTCTACGACACCTTCTACTGGCCGGACAACGCCACCGTCATCCTGGTCGGCGATTTCCGGCCGGACCAGGCGTTGGGGTGGGTCAGGCAGTATTACGGCGGCATCCCGCGCGCGCCCAAGGCCATTCCCGCTGTCACGACCGAAGAGCCGCCGCAGCAGGGGCCGCGAAGGCTGGTGCTCAAACGCGCGGGCGCAACGGGCAGTCTGATCATCGCCTTCAAGGGGCCGCGCGCGCTCGACCCCGATGCGCCTGCGTTGACCGTACTGGGCCTGGTATTGAGCCAGGGCAAGAGCAGCCGGCTGTATCGCGCACTGGTCGACACCACGGTTGCCACGCAAGCCGGCGCCGGCTTCCATGCGCTGCGCGATCCCGGGCCGTTCGTCGTGACGGTTAGCCTGCCGCCCGACGCGAAACACGAGCAGGCCGAGAAAATCGCCTGGACCGAACTGGAGCGGATCAAGACCGAGGGCGTCACTCGCGAGGATATCCAGCGGGTGCTGGGCCCGTACCGGGCCGATCAGGTCTACCAGCGTGACGGCGTCCGCGCGACGTCCGCCCGATTGGGCAACGCGGTCTCGCTGGGCGACTGGACACGGTTCGTCACCGAGCTTGAAGAACTGGAAAAGGTGACGCCCGCCGATGTGCAGCGCGTCGCCCGCAAGTACCTCGTTGAAAACCAGAGCACCACCGGCTGGTTCGTCCCGGAGAAATCGTAATGAAGCAGGTTCGTTTCAACCCTCTGCGGACGTGGTTCGTGTGGTTCGCCGTGCTATGCCTGCCTGTCGCGGCTCAGGCAGGCATCGCCGAGCGCGTCGTGCGCGCCCAGGCCGGCAGCATCACGCTATTGACCTATTCGATGTCGCCGCAGGAGATGGTGTCCGTGACCGGGGTGATGCCCCTGGGCGATGCCGACACGGCCAGCAAGGCGGCCAATCCCGCCGTGCCGTTGCTGACGGGCATGTTGCTGCAGGAGGGCACCACCCGTCGCGACAAGGTGGCCATCTCCGCGCTGCTGGAAAGCCTGGGCGCCCAGTTGTCGTTCCAGACCGACGGTGGCTATGTCGGCATACACGGCCAAAGCCTGACCAAGGATTTGCCGACGCTGATCGACCTGATGGCCGAGCAGTTGCGCCTGCCGGCCTTCAAGCCGGAGGAACTGGCCAAGGCCAAGAGCCGACTGGAGGCCGCGGTCCGTCACGCCGGAGAAAACCCGTCGGTTCGGGCCACCGAGGCGCTGGATCGGTCCATTTACCCCGCTGCCCACCTCAACGCACCGGTGCCACGCGAACGGATGCTCGACGCAATCGCCGCTGCCACGCTGGACGACATCAAGGCCTTTCATCAAGCCTATTACGGGCCCGCCCACATGACGCTGGTCGTGGTCGGCGGCGCGGACCCTCGCGGCCTGCAGTCCATGGTGACCGAAGCCTTCGCGGGCTGGAGCGGGGGCCGGGCACTCGTGCGACAGGGCCCGCCACGCAAGGCAAGCCGGCCCGACACGCAGCGCATCGCCATGGGGGACAAGGAATCCGTCAGCGTGATGCTGGGTCAGGCCATCGACCTGCGCGCCAACGATGCCGACTATCTGCCCCTCAGCGCGGGTATCAACATCCTCGGCAACGGCTTCACCGGCCGCCTGATGGCAGGGGTCCGCGACAAGGAAGGCCTGACCTATGGCATCCGCGCCGGCCTGTCCGGGCTCTCCCTGATGGACGGCGGATTCGTCATCACGAGCAGCTTCGCCCCGCCCCTGCTGAACAAGGGCGTCGCCAGCACGCGCCGGATTCTGGATGCCTGGTGGAAACAGGGCGTGACCCAAACGGAACTGGATGCACGCAAGGACGGCATGATCGGCCGCCATCAAGTCGCGATGGAAACCACCGGGCAGATGGCCGCCATGATCGCCCAGACGGTACTCCAGGATCGCCCGCTGAGTGACCTGGACACCTATCCCGAGCGCGTCCGCGCGTTGACCGTCGAGCAGGTCAACACCGCCATCCGCAGGTACCTGGATCCCGACAAGATGACGTTGGTGGAAGCAGGCACGTTCGCGGAGAAATAACCGCCGCCTCGCTTCGTTCCGTGCCCCGCCCGGCTTCGGCCGGGCCGCTGCCATCGCACGATCGTGCGCGCGCCTGCGCTTCGCAGAACGCCACCGAATGCACCTTCGCGCCCACGGTCGCACTCACCGACCGGTTCTGATCATCCACGCCGATCGCCCAGTCCTCGCCCTGGCTGCCGATCCGCGCGCGATGCTGCACATGGACCGTGCCAAAACACGCATGGGCAACGTGCGTGCCGCACGCGTCGGTTTGAGGCGGGATGAGGGGCTGTCGGCTTACCGTCAACGCCATGTGCGGCAAGATGCGTGGCCACTTCCCGAACGACGAGGCGGCGATCAAGCTCCTCGGGCTGGGGCTGCACAACGTGCTGGCCAGGACCGTGCGGTCCGCCTCGACTGGAAATCGGCGAAGTGACGGGGATCCACGCGCACGCGTCGCTTCCCGACAATTCCGGCGGAACCGCGCCGTCGCTATGCGAAAATCGCAGCGTCCACGCTCTTCCCTCTCTTCCATTACCCAACGGGGCTCGCATGACCACCCACATCACGATCGAATTCACCGAACACGCAGCCGAAACCATTGGCGAGCAAACCAGCACGAGTTTCTCCTACGACCAGGGCGCGCACGTGCCGCAACCGGGCGACTTCGTCGAGCTCGAGAATTCGCGACAGACGTTCCTCGTGATCGGCCGCGTGTTTTCGCTCAAGGCGAACTACTGCGCGGTCAAGCTCGTGCTCGATCTGCCGCCGCACGACGACGAGCAAGGATTCCCGGCATAAGACAAGCCGGGCCGGTAACGTCGGCCATTGCGCACACCCGGCCCGCCTCGTAGTGAACCGCCAATCGCGAGCACGTAAAAACGCCCGCCGAAGCGGGCCCACACAACAGACCAATCCAATCCGGCGCTCACGGAAACTTCGCAGCGGTCAAGCAGCGCTCGAACCACAAAGCATCGTCGCCATCGCCGATCGGCCACATTTCCGCATCGAGTTGCGGCAGCCCCGCTACCGGCGCTGACGCGTGGTTATCGCCACCGGACGCCCCCGCACGCATCCACGCCGATTGCGCGCCACCGGTGTCGCACGCACTCCCATGGGCCTGCGCTTCGCAATACGCAACGGGTCGCACCTTCCCGCCATCGGCCGTGCTCACCGACCGGTACTGATAGACCGCCCCGGTCGCCCAGTCCTCGCTCTGGCTGCAGACCCGAGCACGATGCTGCACATGGACCGCGCCGAAACATGCGTAGGAAACGTGCGCGCCAGTCGCATCGTCGGGAATGAAGTCGCAGTTTGCATCGAAACCGGTAAGCGGGCCGCCCGTGTATTTCGCGAGCCACTGGCGCTCGGCCTGCGCACGCGCGATCAACCCTTTGTTCGATTGATCGGCCAGTACGGTGGTGCGCCGATCGATTGCCTTGCGCACTTCGTCGACGGCGAGCGGACGACCCTCGTAATCGGCGTCGAGACGATTGTTGCGCGCGCTGATCCAGCGGCGCTGGCTGCGTACCAGCATGTCGCGGGTCGCCGTGTCCGGTGCAGCCTTCAGCGCACCCGTGTACGCCGAATTCATCCGCGCGTCGGCTGCGCGCAGGATGGAGCTCGCGCAGATGCGCTTCTCGATCGACTGCACGGTTTTCGCGCAGTCCATCGCAAAGGCAGGCACCGCCATGCCAACGCCCAGCATGAACATCGAAGCTAAACCAGCCAGCCGGCCGGCTGGTGCCACTCGAATCCCACGCATGCTTTCTCTCAGTCGGTTTTTTCTTGGTCGCATTGCCTCGACGCGGCATCGCGCATCACGGCCTGTCGTGCCCGGGCGGCGTCATTGCATTTCGCCGAACGCAGCTTCCACGCCACACCGCGCAGCGCCGCTCATGGTACGCGTGCCCGCACGAACGCGCACCATGAGGCACGACACGCCCCGGTGTTTCTTCGCAAGTGACGGGATCTCGATCGACTGAACGACGGCCACGCACGCCCGAACCCGGGATGCGCATTCGGTGCCGACGGTCATGAACGACCGTCGGCGAGAGGATCCGGCAGGCGGCGGCCACACACATCGTCGCGCCCGAATGCACGATCGGCCGACCCGCGCCGCGCCGCTTCGCGGCACCGACGCCCGGCGGGTTGCCCGCCGCGGTCGGCCTGCCGCGAGACCGTTACTTCTTTTCCGGCTCCGACGCGCCCGGCTGCTTGAACGGGAACGTGCTGAACATCGACTTCGCCTGGTTCTGCATCTGCTCCTGCATCTGCACGAACATGTTCTTCGACTGCTCGATGTAGCTGGTCATCATCCCTTGCATCATCGGCGCCTGCATGTTCATGAACTGCGACCAGACTTCCGGATTCATCGCATTGCCTTCGTACAGGTTCTTCGACTGATCCGCGAGCTTGTTCTGGATGTCGATGAACGCCTGGATGTTCTTTTCCAGGTACGTGCCCATCATGCCCTGCATCGCATGCCCGTAGAAACGGATGATCTGCGACAGCATCGACGACGAGAACATCGGCACGCCGCCGCTTTCCTCTTCGAGGATGATCTGCAGGAGGATGCTGCGCGTCAGGTCTTCGTTGGATTTCGCATCGACGACCTTGAAGTCCTCCTGCTCCAGCACGAGTTGCTTCACGTCGGTCAGCGTAATGTACGTGCTTGTCTCGGTATCGTAGAGCCGACGGTTCGGGTACTTCTTGATGAGCCGTTCGGCCGTCTTCTTTGTAGTAGTCATGTAACGCCTTTGAGTGCAGCGTAGCGGAAGTGACGAATCCCCGCCGCCCGAATCCGGGAGGCGGGGGCCTTCGGAAAACGTCCGGCTGCGCGGCCACCCGGCCCGCGCAGCGCGGACGCTCAGCCCATGTGCAGGCCGCCGTTCAGCGAGAAGTCTGCGCCCGTCGCGAAACCGGAATCGTTCGACGCGAGCCACGCGACGATCGAACCGATTTCCTCCGGCCCGCCGAGACGCCGCACCGGGATCGTCGCGACGATCTTCTCGAGCACGTCCGGGCGAATCGCCTTCACCATGTCGGTGCCGATGTAGCCCGGCGACACGGTGTTGACCGTCACGCCCTTCGTCGCGACTTCCTGGGCGAGCGACATCGTGAAGCCGTGGATACCGGCCTTCGCGGTCGAGTAGTTGGTCTGGCCGAACTGCCCTTTCTGGCCGTTCACCGACGAAATGTTGATGATCCGGCCCCAGCCGCGTTCGACCATCCCGTCGATCACCTGCTTCGTCACGTTGAACAGGCTCGTCAGGTTGGTGTCGATCACGGCGGTCCAGTCTTCGTGCGTCATCTTGCGGAACACGACATCGCGCGTGATGCCCGCGTTGTTGACCAGCACGTCGATCTCGCCGACTTCGGCCTTGACCTTGTCGAACGCTTCCTTGGTCGAGTCCCAGTCGCCGACGTTGCCTTCCGACGCGATGAAATCGTACCCGAGCGCCTTCTGCTCCTCGAGCCATTTCACCCGGCGCGGCGAGTTCGGGCCGCAACCTGCGACCACCTTGAAGCCGTCTTTCGACAGGCGCTGGCAGATGCTGGTGCCGATGCCGCCCATCCCGCCCGTTACGTACGCAATTCGCTGAGACATAAATCTCACTCCATTTTTTGGTTTCGAGAGCTGCCGGAGGCCCCCTCTGACTTCACGTGACGCCGACCGAAGCCGCAATCGGCCGGCACACGAATTCGGTTCGCTTGTGGCGAATGACCGCTGACGGACAGCCGCTTACGGAGGGCCGCTTACGGACGCTCGACCGCGAGCGCGACCCCCATCCCGCCGCCGATGCACAGCGACGCCAGCCCGCGCTTCGCATCGCGCCTGGCCATCTCGTGCAGCAGCGTCACCAGGATCCGGCACCCCGACGCGCCGATCGGGTGCCCGATCGCGATCGCCCCGCCGTTCACGTTCACCTTCGACGTGTCCCAGCCCATCTGCTTGTGCACCGCCAGCGCCTGCGCCGCGAATGCCTCGTTGATCTCCATCAGGTCCAGATCGCCCGGCGTCCAGCCCGCGCGCTCCAGACACCGGCGCGATGCCGGCACCGGGCCCATCCCCATCACGCTCGGATCCACGCCCGCGTTCGCGTACGCCTTGATCCGCGCCAGCGGCGTCAGGCCCAGCGCCGCCGCCTTCTGCGCCGACATCACCAGCACCGCCGCCGCGCCGTCGTTCAGCCCCGACGCGTTCGCCGCCGTCACCGAGCCGTCCTTCGAGAACGCCGGCTTCAGCCCGGCCAGCGATTCCGCCGTCACGCCGTGACGCACGAATTCATCGGTGGCGAACTGCAGCGGCTCGCCCTTGCGTTGCGGAATCGCCACCGGCACGATCTCGTCGTCGAAGCGGCCGGCCTTCTGCGCGGCTTCCGCCTTGTTCTGCGACAGCGCCGCGAACGCGTCCTGCTCTTCGCGCGTGATCCCGTATTCCTTCGCGACGTTCTCCGCCGTGATGCCCATGTGGTACTGGTTGTACACGTCCCACAGGCCGTCGACGATCATCGTGTCGACCAGCTTCGCATCCCCCATCCGGAACCCGTCGCGCGAGCCCGGCAGCACGTGCGGCGACGCGCTCATGTTCTCCTGGCCGCCTGCGATCACGATCTCCGCGTCGCCCGCGACGATCGCGTTCGCCGCCAGCATCACGGCCTTCAGGCCCGAGCCGCACACCTTGTTGATCGTCATCCCCGGCACTGCCGTCGGCAGCCCGGCCTTGATCAGCGACTGCCGCGCCGGGTTCTGCCCGGAACCGGCCGTCAGCACCTGGCCCATGATCACTTCGCTGACCTGCTCGGGCTTCACGCCCGCACGCTCCAGCACCGCGCGGATCACCGTCGCGCCCAGCTCGGGCGCCGCAATCTTCGCAAGCGAACCGCCGAATTTGCCGACCGCGGTCCGCGCGGCCGATACGATCACTACGTCCGTCATTTCCCTTTCCTCCAGGCCCGCACGACACGGCGCATCGCTACCGGCCCTGTTAAAAAAACTGCGGTGCACCGGACAGCCTGCGCCGCTGTCCGGTTTTCGTCAATCGCGCTGCAATACGTAGCGGCCCGGCGCCGGCTCGATCACCGGGAACTGCGCGGTACCGGGCTGGGCAGGCGGCTCCACCTTGCGGCCGCCGTACTGGTCGAGCCATTCGACCCAGGTCGTCCACCAGCTTCCCGGGTGCTCGGTTGCACTGGCGAACCAGTCGTCCGCCGATTCGGGCAGGTCGCTGTCGTTGACCCAGTAGCTGCGCTTCTTCTTCGCCGGCGGATTGATCACGCCCGCGATGTGCCCCGACGCGCCGAGCACGAACTTCAGCGGGCCCGACAGGATCGACGTCGACGCATAGGCCGTCTGCCACGGCACGATGTGATCCTCGCGCGAACCGTAGATGAAGGTCGGCACGTCGATCAGCGTCAGGTCCACCGATTCGCCGCACACGGTCAGCGCGCCCGGTTCGCGCAACTTGTTCTCGAGATAGGTATTGCGCAGGTACCACGCGTACATCGGGCCCGGCAGGCTCGTCGAATCGCTGTTCCAGTACAGCAGGTCGAACGGCGCCGGCGTGCGGCCCTTCAGGTAGTTGTCGACGACGTAGTTCCACACGAGGTCGTTCGGCCGCAGGAACGAGAACGTGTTCGCGAATTCGACGCCGCGCATCAGCCCCGGCTGCGCGCCGTTCTTGCCGCCGATGGTCTGCTCGCGCATCTGCACGTGCGCCTCGTCGACGAACACGTCGAGAATGCCGGTGTCGGTGAAGTCGAGCATCGCGGTGAGCAGCGTCATCGACGCGGCCGGATGTTCGCCGCGCGCGGCAAGCACCGCGAGCGCGGTCGCGAGCATCGTGCCGCCGACGCAGAAGCCGAGCGTGTTGATCTGCTCGCGGCCGCTCACCTGCTGCACGGCGTCGATCGCCGCGAGCAGCCCTTCGTTCATGTAGTCGTCCCACGTCTTGTGCGCGACCGATGCGTCCGCGTTGCGCCACGACACGAGGAACACCTGATGGCCGTTCGACAGCGCATGCGCGACGAGCGAATTCTCGGGCTGCAGGTCGAGGATGTAGAACTTGTTGATGCAAGGCGGCACGATCAGCAGCGGCCGCTCGAACACCTTGTCCGTCTTCGGCGTGTACTGGATCAGCTGGATCAGGTCGTTCTCGTAGACGACCGCGCCTTCAGTACACCCGAGGTTCTTGCCGACCACGAACTGCGATTCGTCGGTCTGCGAAATCTTGCCGCGCTGCATGTCGCCGAGCAGGTTCATCATCCCTTGCCGCAGGCTTTCGCCCTGCGTTTCGAGGATCGATTTCTGCGCGTCGGGATTGAGTGCGAGGAAGTTGCTCGGCGCGGCTGCGGCCGTCCATTGCTGGACCGTGAAACGAATGCGCTCGCGCGTCTTCGGATCGGTCTGCAGTGCGTCGGCCAGTTCCTGCAGATAGCGCGCGTTGAGCAGATACCAGGCCGCCGCGAACGCATGCGCCGGCGACGCCTTCCACGCATCGCCGCTGAAACGGCGGTCCTTCAGCTCGGGCGACTCCAGCTTCGCCGCGGCCGCCTGCTGCATCAGCGCCATGCAATCGCGCGCGTAGTCGGCCTGCAACGCCTGCAGCCGCTCGGGCGGAATCGCGGCGGCCGGCAGCTTCAACCCGGCGAACGGCGACGCCATCGCGCCGAAATCGGGCATCGACGGCATCTGGAACGGGAACGATGTCGGAAACTGGAATGTGGCGAACGGATTCACGGTGGCCGACGCAGTCGCGGCGCGTGCCGGATCCGCAAAACCGCGCCACGCGTTCAACCACGACTCGAACATCTGCTGCATCGGCTGGGCGGCCGGATCGAAACCAATGCTGCCCGGGGAAGTGCCCGCCTGAGCGGACGTCGACGATTTTTTCGATGCTGTCATTACCTGCCTTACCGGTGATTCGTGAGCGTCTATCGTGAAATCCTGCTCGCGCGCGGCATGCCGGCTGCGAGCCGGGCCGTCATGCTCTGGAGAGGCGTCTCCAGATTCTGCCGCAGTGCGGTATTTTTATCATTATCGTTTTCCCCATGTGAAGCGCCATGTCAAACCACTGAACATTTCCGTACGGAGATAATCCTCGCACAACAGACGGGACAAGGGTTCCGGCGAAACATAAAACATTTTGGTTGACTTGACTTCGGGATTTTTCATTCAATCGCGCATGCAGCGCGGCATCGCGGCCGAAATATCGAGATAACCCGATTTTGCGGCGCAATAAACTCCACGCGCATGCGCATGCCGTCAATCGGCCAGCCAGATCGCAGCTGCCATGCGGCCCGTCACGCGATCGCGCCGGTACGAATAGAACCGTGTCTGTTCGGTGACCGTGCAGGCCGTCCCACCGCTCACGTGCGCAACGCCAGCACGCGCGAGACGCAGGCGCGCGAGCGCATAAAGATCGGCGAGAAACTTGCCGGGCGCGCCATCGATCGCGACGAACGCAAGCCGGGTTTCATCATGCTCCGACTGCGGGGCCGTGTCGAGAAACGCGTCACGCACGTCAGCGCCGACCTCGAACGCCCGCGGGCCGATCGCCGGCCCGAGGTATGCATGAAGCGTGTCCGTCGCACCGCCCGCGAGTGCCGCGACACGCGCCGCGGTCTGCTCGACGATGCCGGCCGCCAGCCCGCGCCAGCCCGCATGGGCGGCGCCGACGGCGCGGCCCTGCGTGTCGCACAGCAACACGGGCAGGCAATCCGCGACCATCACGACACAGACGGCACGCGCCCGGTCGGTGACGCTCGCGTCGGCCTGGACCGGCGCCGTCGCGATCACCTCGTCCGCACGCACGATCTTCGCGCCGTGAACCTGCTCGAGCCACGCAGCGCTCGACTGGCCTGCCAGCGCCAGCAAGCGTACGCGATTCCCTGCCACATGGGCCGGGTCGTCACCGGTATGCAGACCGAGATTCATCCCGCCCGGCAGCGCGTCTCCGCGCTGCCAACGCCCGTACGGGCCTTCGCTCACCCCGCCGTCGCGCGTCGTGATCAGCGCGCGCACGCGCGGCGACACCTGCCAGTCGGGCTGTATGCAGTCCTGCCACGTCAACGGCGCCAGGTTCGTCATCGGCACTCACTCCTCCTCATCGTCCAGGTCCGGCTCGTCGTCGTGATACTCGCCGCCGAAATCGTCATCCTCGTAGACACCGTCATCGTCGTCGAATTCCTCGTCGCCCTGCCCGAAGCCGAGCGCCGCGACGAGTGTGTTCAGGTCGTCCGGCAGCGGGCAACGCCACTGCATCGCCTTGCCCGTGACCGGATGCACGAGGCCGAGCCGCCACGCATGCAGCGCCTGTCGCGCGAACCCGTCCGGCAGCGGCGTGACCGAGCGCTTGCCGCGCGCACGTCCGTACACGGGATCGCCGAGCAGCGGATGCCCGGCGTGCGCGCAGTGCACGCGGATCTGGTGCGTGCGACCGGTCTCGAGATCGCACTGGATCGCTGAAACCGGCTGACGTTGCCACAGGCATGTGTCAACCGTGCGGAAATGCGTGCGCGCGGGCTTGCCCGATGCGCCCGTGACGACGGCCATGCGCGTGCGTTCGCGCGGATCGCGGCCGATAGGCGCGTCGATCGTGCCTTCCTCGGGCATCGTGCCCCACACGAGCGCGAAATAGCGGCGCTTCACCGTGCGCGCCTGCAACTGGCGTACGAGGTCCGTCTGCGCGGCCAGCGTGCGCGCCACCACCATCAGGCCCGACGTTTCCTTGTCGAGCCGGTGGACGATCCCCGCGCGCGGCAGGCCGGCCGCCGCGTCGCCGTAGCGATGCAGCAGCCCGTTGAGGATCGTGCCGCTCCAGTTGCCGGCGGCCGGATGCACGACGAGGCCGGCCGGCTTGTTGATGACGACGAGCGCGTCGTCCTCGTAGATCACGTCGAGCGGCACCGGCTCCGGCGTAAAGGCGAGCTGCTCGGGGAGCAGATCGGGCACGAGCTCGATCTTCGCGCCGAGCGGCACCGGCTGGCGGATCTTCGCCGGCGCGCCGTCGACGAGCACGCGCTTCGCCTCGATCCAGCTCTGCAGGCGGCTGCGCGAGAATTCGGGGAACAGTTGGGCGAGCGCCTTGTCGAGGCGTTCGCCCGCGAGCGACATCGGCACTTCGACGATGCGCGGCGCTTCATCGACCGCCGCGGACGGCACGACGGGCGGCTGCATTGCGTCGCCGGTCAGATCGTCATCGAGGGAATCCCCCGAGGCGGCGTCGGCGGGCCGATCGCTTGGGCTATAATCTTCGCGATTTGGTGTGCCCGGCTGGGCATTCTGCGAACTTGAACGGGTCATTTAGACTGGGTCACCGAGACTTGAAGCTAGGACATGCGAGCATGATGAATTCGACCAAACGCACGGCCAGAACCGTCGCCGCCCGGGCTGCGGCGGTAGCGGCCGCGGCCCTCATCGCCGGCTGCCACGGCTTGCCGCAGAAGCAGGACGAGACGGCTACCTGGTCGAACAACAAATTATACTCAGAGGCCCAGGACGCACTGTCCGGCGGCGACTGGGGCAAGTGCGCGAAATATTTCGAATCGCTGCAAGGTCGCGATCCGTTCGGCCATTTCGCGCAGCAGGCGCAGATCAACGTTGCATACTGCAACTGGAAGGATAACGAAGCGGCCGCCGCCGACCAGGCCGTCGATCGCTTCATCCAGCTCCACCCCGATCATCCGGATATCCCGTACGCGTACTACCTGAAGGGGATGATCCACTTCAACGACGATCTTGGCCTGTTCGGCCGCTTCTCTGGCCAGGACATGAGCGAGCGCGATCCGCAGGCACTGCGCGAATCGTACGATGCGTTCAAGGTCGTCGTCGACCGCTTCCCGAAGAGCAAGTACGCGCCCGACGCCGCCGCGCGGATGCGCTACATCGTCAACGCGCTCGCATCGCACGAAGTGCACGCGGCCGACTACTACTACCGGCGCGGCGCCTACGTCGCGGCCATCAACCGTGCGCAGCTCGCGATCAAGGACTACAAGGGCGCCCCGGCGATCGAGGACGCACTGCACATCATGATCCTGTCGTACGGCAAGCTGAACCAGCCGGAACTCGCCGAGGACACGAAGCGCGTGCTCGCCGGCACGTTCCCCGACAGCCCGTACGTCACGGGCCACTCGCGCCCCGGCGCGAAGAAGTCGTGGTGGCAGTTCTGACGACAGCACCGTGCGGCACGCGCTGCACGCACAAAAAACCCGGCCATCGAGCCGGGTTTTTTTATGGGCGCCACACTCAGGCGGCGCCGGTGCGATCGCGCGACGATCGCCGCACGCACCGTCACGTGCGCTTTGCCGAACGGTGCTCGTCGAAGAAGTCCTGGACGACCGCGATCTCGCGGGTCCGCTTGAACGGCGGCAGGCTCTGCCAGATCCGGCGCCCGTAGGGCTTGTCGACGAGCCGCGTGTCGCAGATCATCAGCACGCCGCGATCCGTCTCCGCACGAATCAGCCGGCCCGCGCCCTGCTTCAGCGTGATCACGGCCTGCGGCAACTGGTGCACGGCGAACGGGCTCAGCCCCTTCTTCGTCAGCGCGTCGAGCCGCGCGGCCAGCACCGGATCGTCCGGCGGCGCGAACGGCAGCTTGTCGATCACGACGAGCGACAGCGCGTCACCGCGCACGTCGACGCCTTCCCAGAAACTCTGGCTGCCGACCAGGATCGCGTTGCCATACGCCCGGAAACGGTCGAGCAGTTCGGTGCGGCTTGCATCGCCCTGCACGAGCAGCGGCATGTTCCAGCCGCGCGATTCGATCACGTCGCGCAGCTTCGACGCGATCCGGTCGACCGCGCGCAGCGTCGTGCACAGCATGAACACGCCGCCGCCGGACGCCTCGATCGCCGGCAGCGCGGCATCGAAGACGGCATCGGTAAACGCCGGCGAAGACGGTTGCGGCAGGTTGCGCGGCACGTACAGCAGCCCTTGCGACTGGTAATCGAACGGGCTCGCGAGCGTCATCGAGCGACGCGAGCTGAGGCCCATTTGCGCCGCATAGTGCGTGAAGTCGCCGCGCACCGACAGCGTGGCCGACGTGAACACCCAGGCACGCGGCACGCCCGCGCGCTGCTTGGCAAAGATCGGCGCGACCGACAGCGGCGTTTCGTGCAGCTGGACCGTATGCGCGAACACTTCGACCCAGCGCACCTTCTCGTTCGGATCGCCGTCGGCGGCCGCCTTGTCGCCGGCCGCCGTTGCGTCGGCCTTCGCCGCCGCTTCCGTCGCGCCGGGTGCGACCCAGCCGGCCAGCAGGTCCTGCAGCTCGCGTGCGCGCCGCAGGCATGCGCCGAGCGATTCCGCCCGTTCGGCCTGGCTGGCAAGCGCCGACGCCAGCGCGTCGAGCGCAGCCTCGAGCGCGTCGAGCGCACCGAACATCGGGTGATCGTCGCCGAGCTGGGCGAGCGACATGCGGACGATCTGGTCGTTCGCGAACGCCAGGCGCAAGTCGCGCGCCGCGCGCTCGAGATCGCCGCCGAGCTTCACCCACTCGACCGCGTCGCGTGCATGGCTCAGGCCTTCCGCCACCGTGTCGCGGGCGAGCTCGAGAATCTGCGTCGTCGACAGCGTTTCGCCGAAGAACAGCGTCGCCGTTTCCGGCAACTGATGCGCTTCGTCGAAGATGACCGTGTTCGCGTTCGGCAGCAGCTCGGCCATCCCCGTATCGCGC
The DNA here is from genome assembly GCF_020419725.1 of Burkholderia sp. AU38729. Taxonomy (NCBI): domain Bacteria; kingdom Pseudomonadati; phylum Pseudomonadota; class Betaproteobacteria; order Burkholderiales; family Burkholderiaceae; genus Burkholderia; species Burkholderia sp. AU38729. The sequence goes on from NZ_JAIZQO010000014.1 coordinate 115,145, forward strand.
AGCATGATGTCCGCGAAGAACAAGTGGTGGTTGACGACGACGACGTCGGCCTGCTGCGCCTCGCGCCGCGCCTGCATCACGAAGCAATCCTTGTAATGCGGGCATTCCTGGCCGAGGCAGTTGTCGCGCGTCGACGTGACCATCGACCACACGGGTGCCGTTTCCGGCACGCTCGCGAGCTCGGCCTTGTCGCCGCTCTTCGTGATCTTCGCGAAGCGGACGATTTCCTGCAGATACGCCGTATCCTGCCGCGACGGCAACCGGCCGTTGTCGGCCGTGCGCTGCAGGTAGTAGTGGCACAGGTAGTTGGCGCGGCCCTTCAGCATCGCGACCGACACCGGCACCGCCAGCGCGTTGCGCACGGTCGGGATGTCGCGCGCGAACAATTGGTCCTGCAGGTGTTTCGTGCCGGTCGACACGATCACTTTGCCGCCCCACAGCATCGCAGGCACGAGGTACGCATAGGTCTTGCCGGTACCCGTACCGGCCTCGACGATCAGCGTGTTGTCGCCGGCATCGCCGTCGACTTCGGCTGCCGCGGCGGCGTCCGCGCCCGTTTCGGCCGCCTTGTCGCCGTCGCCGAGGCGACGCGCCGGCCGCTTGCGGGTTTCGAAGATCTCGGGTTCGGGCATCCGGCGCGCGGACGCTTCCATCGCGGACGCGACGGCGCGCGCCATCTCGATCTGCGACTGTCGCGGCCGGTAGCCGTCGAGCGCACGCGCCAGCAATCCGCCTTCGCCGAAGATCGTGTCGAGTTCGTCGACGCGCTTGCGGCTCAGCTCAAAGGTGCCTTCGGGCGCACGAGCGCGCCCGGCGGGCGACACGTCGCGCCGGGCATCGGGGGTGGCTTCAAGCGGTGAATTCAAGGCAAGCGTTCCTGTGTCCAGCGCCCGGGCGGCGCCGGCGCTTGCCAGGCCGCGCTCAGGCGCGCTTATCCGGTTCCAGCTGCGATTGCAGCAAAATGATTTTGTCCTTGGCCGCCAGCTTTTCCTTCTTCAGCCGGTGCAGCGTGATGTCGTCGATGTCGGAGTGCCCTTCCTTCAGCTCGATCTCCCGAGCGAGCTGCTGGTGCTGCTCCTGCAATGCAGCCAAACGGTTGTGCAATTCCTGCTGCTGTTCCGTGTGACGGTTTTGCATACTTGCCTCCTCATCGAAGCAGCGCGCCGACTGGCGTGCCAGCGCGCCCGAGACTGATCTCGATCAATCCAACACGTTACTGCCCCTGCTGTTGCTTCTGCTGCGCCTTCTCGGCCGCTTCCTTCTGACGCTGCTCGACATCGGCCTTGTGCTGCACGGCTTCCTTCTGCTTCTGCTCGTAGCGCGCGGCGTTGTCCGCCCGCTCCTGCGCCTTCTGCGCGGCCTGCTGGTGCGCCTGGTCGAGCTTGCGCTGGAAGTCGCCCTGCTTCTGGTCGTATGCCTGCTTGTTCGCCGCGCGCTGTGGCCCTTCCGCACCACGCTGCGCCTGCTTCAGCGCATTCTGCTCCTGCTTGTCGCGGAACGCAGCCGCGTTTGCCGCGTCGTTCGCCGCGCGCTGCGGTGCTTCCGCCGCGTTCTGCGCCGCCTTCAGCGCCTGCTGCTGGTCGCGCTGCTGCGCATGCACCGCCCGCTGCTCGTCGTTGAGCGCGAGTTGCTCCTGGCGGATGCTCGCCCGCTCGTCGCGCATCTGTTCACGCGCCTTGCCGAGACAGTGATTGACGAAGAACTTGCTGTAGCAATCGTGCTCGGCCACCGCATAACGATAATCGTTTTCTGCGGAGCGTTGATTGAGCACTTTTTGACGGGCGTCGAAATCCGGTGCGGCCGTGGCCGTCACGGGCGCAGCCGCGGCGGCGGCCGGCGCGGTGGCGTCCGACGCTTGCGCGAACGCGCCGGAAGGCCCTGCAGACAAAGCCGCGGCGAGCGCTGCGCCGAGCGCGACGAGAGAAATTCGGGAAGTTGGCAACGTCGTAGGAAAGCTGCGGGACATGTGTCAAATTCTATCACCCCCGGCTGGGCGCTCCGCCATTTATGGCAAAATGCCCCGCTTCACTCACCCGCGGCATCCGGCCCGTCGGGCCCGCCACGCAGCCCGCCGCCTCGGGCCTGCCGGCCCCCGCCGCGATTTCAGCAGGCAGATCATCCACGACATGACGGAAACCGTAGCACTCAAGATCGTACAGCGCATCGCCACCGAACTGTCCGTCCAGCCGCGCCAGGTCGCGGCGGCCGTGCAACTCCTCGACGAAGGCTCGACCGTTCCGTTCATTGCCCGGTACCGCAAGGAAGTGACCGGCAACCTGGACGACACGCAGTTGCGCCAGCTCGAGGAACGCCTCCTGTATCTGCGCGAACTCGAGGATCGCCGTGCGTCGATCCTGTCGAGCATCGACGAACAGGGCAAGCTGACCGACGAACTGCGCGCCGCGATTGACGCGGCCGACAGCAAGCAGGTGCTCGAAGACCTTTATCTGCCGTACAAGCCGAAGCGCCGCACGCGTGCGCAGATCGCCCGCGAAGCCGGCCTGGAGCCGCTTGCCCAGGCGCTCCTCGCGAACCCGCTGCTCGACCCGCAGGCCGAGGCAGCCGCGTACGTCGACGCCGAGAAGGGCGTGGCCGACGTAAAGGCCGCGCTCGACGGCGCGCGCGACATCCTGTCCGAGCAGTTCGGCGAGACGGCCGAGCTGCTCGGCAAGCTGCGCGACTATCTGCACAACCAGGGCGTCGTGTCGTCGGCCGTCGTCGAGGGCAAGGAAAACGAGGAAGGCGAGAAATTCCGCGACTATTACGACTACGCGGAAACGATCAAGACCGTGCCGTCGCACCGCGCCCTCGCGCTGTTCCGCGGCCGCAACGCGGGCGTGCTGACGATCAAGCTCGGCCTCGGCGAAGAACTCGACGCGCAGGTGCCGCATCCCGGCGAGGCGATGATCGCGCGCCATTTCGGCATCGCGAACCAGAACCGCCCGGCCGACAAGTGGCTGTCCGACGTATGCCGCTGGTGCTGGCGCGTGAAGGTGCAGCCGCACATCGAAAACGAGCTGCTCACGCAATTGCGCGAAACGGCCGAAACGGAAGCGATCCGCGTGTTCGCGCGCAACCTGAACGACCTGCTGCTGGCCGCGCCGGCCGGCCCGAAGGCCGTGATCGGTCTCGACCCCGGCCTGCGCACGGGTGTGAAGGTCGCGGTCGTCGACCGCACCGGCAAGGTGCTCGCGACCGACACGATCTACCCGCACGAGCCGCGCCGCGACTGGGATGGCTCGATCGCGAAACTCGCACGCATCGCCGCACAGACGCAGGCCGAGCTGATCAGCATCGGCAACGGCACGGCGTCACGTGAAACCGACAAGCTCGCGGGCGAACTGATCGCGAAGCACCCGGAGCTGCGCCTGCAGAAGATCGTCGTGTCCGAAGCCGGCGCTTCGGTCTATTCGGCATCCGAGCTGGCCGCGAAGGAATTCCCGGAGCTCGACGTGTCGCTGCGCGGTGCCGTCTCGATTGCACGCCGCCTGCAGGATCCGCTCGCCGAGCTCGTGAAGATCGAGCCGAAGGCCATCGGCGTCGGCCAGTACCAGCACGACGTGAACCAGCGCGAACTCGCCCGCTCGCTCGACGCGGTCGTCGAGGACTGCGTGAACGCGGTCGGCGTCGACGCGAACACCGCGTCGGCCCCGCTGCTCGCCCGCGTATCGGGCCTGAACGCGACGCTCGCGCGCAACATCGTCGACTACCGCGATGCGAACGGCCCGTTCCCGTCGCGCGAGCACCTGCGCAAGGTGCCGCGCCTCGGTGACAAGACCTTCGAACAGGCCGCGGGCTTCCTGCGCATCAACGGCGGCGAGAATCCGCTCGACCGCTCGTCGGTGCACCCGGAAGCGTATCCGGTCGTCGAGCGGATGCTCGCGAAGATCAGCAAGCGCATCGACGACGTGCTCGGCAACCGGGAAGCGCTGTCGGGCCTGTCCCCGACGGAATTTGTTGACGAACGTTTCGGCCTGCCGACCGTGCGCGACATCCTGTCCGAACTGGAGAAGCCGGGCCGCGATCCGCGCCCCGAATTCAAGACCGCGACGTTCCGCGAAGGCGTCGAGAAAGTGTCGGATCTCGTGCCCGGCATGACGCTCGAAGGCGTCGTGACGAACGTCGCCGCGTTCGGCGCGTTCGTGGACATCGGCGTCCACCAGGACGGCCTCGTCCACGTATCCGCGATGTCGACCAAGTTCATCAAGGATCCGCACGAAGTCGTGAAGGCCGGCCAGGTCGTCAAGGTGAAGGTGCTCGACGTCGACGTGAAGCGCCAGCGCATTGCGCTGACGATGCGCCTCGACGACGACGCGGCGGCACCCGGCACGTCGTCGCGCGGCGGCCAGGATCGCGGCAGCGCGGCGCGCGGCGCGGCCCGCCCGCAACGTTCGCGCGAGCCGGAACCGGCAGGCGCGATGGCCGCGGCGTTCGCGAAGCTGAAGCGCTGAGCACCCGCAAGCTTTCGCGACAGACAAAAAAGCCCGCCGAAAGGCGGGCTTTTTAACGACTACAGCAAACAGGCGCGCGGCCCGCGCGCCACACCTTGTGTCAGATCTCGATCTTCGTCCCGAGCTCGACCACGCGGTTTGCGGGAATCGAGAAGAAGTCGGTCGGCTTCGCGGCATTCTGGTGCATCCATGCGAACACACGCTCGCGCCAGATCGACATCCCGGGCAGATGCGTCGGCACGACCGTTTCGCGCGCGAGGAAGAACGACGTATCCATCAGCTCGAACGTCATGTCGTGCGTGCGGCCGAATTCCTCGAGCACGGCCTTCACGTCCGGCGTCTCGTTGAAGCCGTACTCGGCCTTGACGATATACAGCCCGCCGCCCGCATCACGCGAGGACTGACGCTTGTCGTCGCGCACGTAAGGAAAGTCGCGCGTGACGAACGTGAGGAAAATGGTGCGCTCGTGCAGCACCTTGTTGTGCTTCAGGTTGTGCAGCAGGCTGACGGGCACGAGCTTGTCGTTGCCGGTCAGGTAGATCGCGGTACCCGACACGCGATGCGGCGGATGCGCGAGCAGCCCCTGCAGGAACGGCTCGAGCGGGATACCGTCGGCCGCCGTGCGCTCCTTGACGATGTGACGCCCCTTGTACCAGGTCATCAGCAGGAAGAACAGCAGCGCGCCGATGCCGAGCGGCAACCAGCCGCCCTGCGCGACCTTCAGCAGGTTCGCGCCGAAGAAGCCAAGGTCGACTGCGAGGAACACCGCGATGATCGCGCCGACCAGCAGCCGGTTCCAGTTCCACACCTTCACCATCACGACCGCGGCGAGTACGGTCGTGATCACCATCGTCGCCGTCACCGCGATACCGTACGCGGCCGCGAGGTTGTCGGAGCTCTTGAAGCCGATGACGATGCAGAGGATCACGAACAGCAGCAGCCAGTTCACGACCGGCACGTAGATCTGGCCGATCGCGAGTTCCGACGTGTGCAGCACCTTCATGCGCGGCACGTAGCCGAGCTGGATGGCCTGCGACGTCAGCGAATACGCGCCCGAGATCACTGCCTGCGACGCGATCACGGTCGCGACCGTCGACAGCACGACGAGCGGCAGCAGCCCCCATTCGGGCGCCAGCAGGAAGAACGGGTTCTCGATCGCCTTCGGGTTCTGGATCAGCAACGCGCCCTGGCCGAAGTAGTTCAGCACGAGCGACGGCATCACGAGCCCGTAGGCGGCGATGCGGATCGGCTTCGCGCCGAAGTGCCCCATGTCCGCGTAGAGCGCTTCCGCGCCGGTCAGCACCAGCACGACCGAGCCGAGCACGACGTACGCCTGCAGCAGGTGATCGGCCATGAACGACGCCGCGTAATACGGGTTGATGGCGGCCATGATGCCCGGCACGCGCACGATGTGGTAAACGCCGAGCGCTGCGATCACGACGAACCACAGCACCATGATCGGGCCGAACAGCTTGCCGACCAGCGCGGTCCCGTGACGCTGGATCCAGAACAGCGCGATCAGGATCACGATCGTGATCGGCAGCACGAGATGGGACAGGTGTGGCGTCGCGATTTCGAGACCTTCGACCGCCGACATCACCGAGATCGCCGGCGTGATCACCGCGTCCCCGTAGAACATGCACGCGCCGAAGATCCCGAGCGCCATCAGCGCGCCCGCGACGCGGGTCTTCGAGTCGAGCGGCCGCAACGACAGCGCCATCAGCGCGAGCACGCCGCCTTCGCCGTTGTTGTCCGCGCGCATCACGAACAGCAGGTACTTGATGCCGACCACCAGGATGATTGCCCAGAACAGCAGCGAGATCACGCCGAGAATCGATCCTTCGGTGAGCGGAATGCCGTGTGCGGGGCTGAACGCCTCCTTGAGCGAATACAGCGGGCTGGTGCCGATGTCGCCGAACACGACGCCGATGGCTGCTATCGCTAGCGCCCGCATCGAGTGTTGTTGCGTCGAATGCGGCGCGTGTGCTGCGTCGGTCGCGTGGATCGTGTCGTTCATATGAAGCGTAATAATCGGGTCCGGGTCGGACAAAACGAGCGCTATTCTACTCGCGCCCCCGTGAAACGCCGCCCTGCTCTGTTGCCTTGTCACCACGTGATCCACGCTGCGCATGCAATCCGGCGCGAGCTGTGGCAGGGCTGCCAATCATAGCCGGGGCAGCGGCGCCTGCCTACCGGATCCACGGTTCGCGCGGTGCCGGCAAGGATGGCGCCCCAATGAAAAACGGCGCCGCAAGCGGCGCCGTACAAGGCTTTCCTTCGATTGGCCAGCCGCTTACGCGCCCGAGCCGTCGCGCTGTGCGCGACCGCGCTTGATCCACGCCTCGAGGTTGTGCGGGCGAACCGTGTCCCACTCTTCGAACGGCTGATGAATCCACGGATTCGTCGGCAGGAACTGCGTGTGATAGTCGGGCTTGACCTTCGAGCAACCCTTGTACCAGAGTACCGCCGAGCGCACGGCGGTCACCGACGGATAGCGCTCCTTCAGGTGCTCCTGCACGCGCGCAAGCGTGACGCCCGAATCGACGAGATCGTCGACCAGCAGCACGTTGCCCGCCAAGTTGCCGCGCGTCATCGTGATGTACTGCGCGATGTCGAGGTCGCCCTGCTCCGTGCCGGCCGCTTCGCGGTACGAACTCGTCGCGAGAATCGCGAGTGGCACGTCGTAGATGCGCGACAGTTGATCGCCGACGCGCAGGCCACCGCGCGCGAGGCACAGGATCTGGTCGAACTTCCAGCCCGATGCATGCACCTGGAGCGCGAGCAGCTCGATGAGACGGTGATACTCGTCCCAGCCTACCCACAGGTTCTTGTCGTCGTTGCGCGGATCGGTCATCAAGTCTGCCGCCGTCATCGTGATTTGCTGCGTCATCTGAAAATTACACCTTGAACGGATGGCGGAGCAGGATCGTTTCGTCGCGGTCCGGACCCGTCGACACCATGTCGACCGGCACGCCAGCCACTTCCTGGACGCGGGTCAGGTAAGCCTGCGCATTCGCCGGCAGTGCTTCCCACGTCTTGATGCCGACCGTGCTTTCCTTCCAGCCGGCAAACGTCTCGTAAACAGGCTCGCAACGGGCCACATCAGCGGCGCCGCGCGGCAGGATGTCCGCATCCTTGCCGTCGATCTTGTAGCCGACGCACAGCTTGACTTCGTCGAGGCCGTCGAGCACGTCGAGCTTCGTCATGCACAGGCCCGACACGCCGTTGATCTGGATCGAGCGGCGCAGCGCGGCTGCGTCGAGCCAGCCGGTGCGGCGCGGACGGCCGGTGACCGAACCGAATTCCTTGCCGACGTTCGCGAGCGTAACGCCAACCTGGTCCTGACGCTGCGGATTGTCCGCATCGTACAGTTCGCTCGGGAACGGGCCCGAGCCGACGCGCGTGCAATACGCCTTCGTGATGCCGAGGATGTAGTTGAGCTTCTGCGGACCCACGCCCGCGCCAGCCGACGCCGCACCTGCCACGCAGTTGCTCGACGTGACGAACGGATAGGTGCCGTGGTCGATATCGAGCAGCGTGCCTTGTGCGCCTTCGAACAGCAGGTTCTGGCCCGCATTGTTCGCGTCGTACAGGCGGCGCGACACGTCGGCCACCATCGGCTTCAGGCGGTCGGCATAACCCAGCATCGTGTCGAGCGTGGCCTGGAAATCGACAGCCGCGCCGCCCAGGTACTGGGTCAGCACGAAGTTGTGGAAATCGAGGTTTTCACGCAGGCGGTCGGCGAAGGTCTTCGCGTCGAACAGATCCTGAACGCGCAGCGCGCGGCGGCCCACCTTGTCTTCGTACGCGGGGCCGATGCCGCGGCCGGTCGTACCGATCTTGCCCGCGCCCTTGCGCGCTTCACGCGCCTGGTCGATCGCGATGTGGTACGGCAGGATCAGCGTCGTGGCTTCGGAAATGAACAGGCGGTCGCGCACGTTCACGCCCGCTTCTTCCAGCTCGCCGATTTCCTTGAACAGTGCTTCGGGGGACAGGACGACGCCGTTGCCGATGTAGCAGGCGACGCCTTCACGCATGATGCCCGACGGAATGAGGCGCAAGATCGTTTTCTTGCCGCCGATGATGAGGGTGTGGCCGGCGTTGTGACCGCCCTGGAAACGCACGACGCCCTGAGCGTGGTCCGTCAGCCAGTCGACGATCTTGCCCTTGCCTTCATCACCCCATTGCGTTCCCACGACGACGACATTGCGCCCGGGAGTCACGTTCACTGCGCTGGCAGACATGTTGATTCGTTAGCTGGTTAAAAACGTATTCTACCTATGTTCGCGGGCGATTCCGAATTTTTCCGTTTCGCTTCAACGATATGCACGCCGAAGCACGTCCCGCGAACGCCTGTTTATCGGGGTTCGACCACCCATGCGCCGTTGCGCTCGACGAGCGAACGGTCGCACGCGAACTCGTCGAGCACATGATCGTGGCCCGGCAGCGCCTGGATCACGACCTCGCCCGCATCACGCAGCGCCGCGACGGCCGCGCTCAGCGCATCGTCCTGCGCCCACGGCGCGAGAATCGCGGTGCCGCGCGCCTCGACCGGCGAAATCCGCGCGAGCTCGCGCAGGTCGAGCGAGAAGCCCGTGGCGGGACGGGCACGCCCATATGCCTGGCCGACGTGGTCGTAGCGGCCGCCCCGCGCGATCGCGTTCGGCACGCCGTCGATGTAGGCGCTGAACATCGCGCCGCTGTGATATGCATAGCCGCGCAGGTCGCCGAGATCGATCGCCACTTCGGCACCTTTCGCCTGTGCCGCGAGCTGCGCCAGATCGTCGAGCGCCCGCGTGATTTCGGGCAGCACCGGCAAGCGTGTGCGCGCCTCCGCGAGCACGCTTGCGTCGCCATAGAGATGCGGCAGCGCGCGCAGCGCGGCGCGCGTATCGGCGCCGAGATCGTCGGTGAGTTCGTTCAGCAGCGGCACGTCCTTGCCCGACAGCGCGTCGTACAGCGACTCGCCGCGCTCGGCGGCCTGCGCATCGCGCGCCAGCAGCGCCGCGAGCACGCCCGCATGGCCGAGGTCGAGACGGATGCGCGACAGGCCTGCGAGATGCAGCGCGTCGAGCATCAGCTGCTGGATCTCGAGGTCGGCTTCCAGTCCGGCATGCCCGTAGATTTCGGCGCCGATCTGGATCTGCTCGCGCGTCGCGTGCAGACCGCGCGGACGCGTATGCATCACGTGGCCCGCATAGCAGAGGCGCGTCACGCCCTGGCGGTTCAACAGGTGCGCGTCGATCCGCGCGACCTGCGGCGTGATGTCCGCACGCAGGCCGAGGGTGCGACCCGACAGCTGGTCGACCAGCTTGAAGGTGCGCAGGCGCAGGTCTGCACCGCCGCTCGTCAGCAGCGATTCGAGATACTCGAGCAGCGGCGGCATCACCATTTCGTAGCCATACGAACGGAAGCGGTCGAGCAGCCTGCGGCGCAGCTCCTCGATCTTGCGCGCTTCCGACGGCAATACGTCGGCGATATTCTCGGGAAGTAACCAGGTCGACATCGGTACGGTCCTACGACGGGAAACAGCGCGCGACACGCGCGCCGCGATGTGAATCGGAAATTCTGAATTCGGGCGGGACGAACGGCGGATGAGCCGTCCGGATCAGGTCTCCGGTCAGGTGGCGAGCAGCAGCAGTATGAGCCCGAGCACCATCACGATCAGCCCGCCGATCCGGATATGATGCGGCGGCCGCTCAGCTATTCTACGAAACGTGTCGCGCCAGGCGACGGGAAACACGAAGGGGAACGCCCCCTCGATGATCAGCATCAGCGCTACTGCGAGCAACAACGAGCCAGCCAGGTCCATGCGAGCGACGGCGCCGCTCGACGCGGCGCCCCAAGGTCAGTGTTTGCGGGGAGCAGGCGCCGCCGGTGCGGCACCGCCCGTCGGGCTGCGCATGAAGCGGAAGAACTCGCTGTCGGGATCGACGACGATGATGTCGTTGCGCTTGAACGTGTTCCGGTAAGCCTGCAGGCTCGCGTAGAACTGGTAGAACTGCGGATCGCGGCCGAACGCGTCGGCGGCAATCGTCGCGGCCTTCGCGTCGCCCTCGCCCTTGATCGTCTGTGCGGACTTGTACGCGTTCGCGAACACGGCCTGCTGTTCGCGTTCGGCGTCCGCCTTGATCTGCTCGACGTCGGCCGCGCCTTGCGCACGCACCTGCGCCGCCTGATCTCGCAGCGCGCCGATCATCCGCTGATAGACGGCATCGGTCTGCGCGGCCGGCAAATCGACGCGCGTCAACTGGACGTCGACCACGTCGACGCCGAAACCGGACGCCTTCGCCTTCACTTCGTCACGGGCCGCATCGGCGATCGCACGCTGGCCGCCGAGCGCGTCGTCGAGCGCGCGCTTGCCGAACGCGTCACCGAGTGCGCTCTTCAGCGCGCCGGCGAGACGATCGCCGGCTGCCGACGGGTCACCGCCCGTCGTCGTGAAATACTTCATCGGATCGCTGATCCGGTACTTCACCGCGTAGGCGACGAGCAGGTCGCGCTTGTCTTCCGTTGCCAGTTGCAGCGGATCCGACGACTCGAGCGATTGCAGGCGCGTGTCGATCAGCGTGGCCGTCTGCAGCGGCGGCGGCAATTTGAAATGGATGCCAGGGCCCGCCAATTCGGGTTGCGCGCCGTCGCGCCCCGACAGCACGGCCGCATGGCGCGGATCGACGGTAAGGACGGTCGACGATGCCGCGAAGGCAACGATCACGATTGCGACGACGAGCGCAATGATTCGGTTCATGTTCTGCGCTCCCCGTTACTTCAGATCGTCTTCGCGCGACCGGCTGCGAAACGCCTCGCGCGATCGCAGCACGTCGGTGCCCGACGCCGCCACGGCCGACGCCGCACTTGCGGGCGCCGCTGCAGCCGCCGGTGCCGACGCGGCGTCGGGTGCGGATGCGCCCGTGGACGTCGCGGCGTTTTGTCGCCCCTGCTCGACGAGCTTGTCGAGCGGCAGATACACGACGCTGTTGCCGCCCTTGTTGCCGACGAACACCTTCGTCGAATTCGAATAGATTTCCTGCATCGTCTCGAGATACATTCGCTCGCGGATCACCGCGGGCGCCTTCGAGTACTGCGCATAGACCTGCTTGAAGCGGTCGGCATCGCCTTCGGCTTCCGTGACCACGCGATCGGCATACGCCTTCGCTTCGTCGACGAGCTTCGCCGCATCGCCCTGCGCCTTCGGCAGCAGGTCGTTTGCATACGCTTGCGCGGCGCGCTTCGCGGCCTCGCGCTCGTCGCGTGCCTTCGCGACTTCACCGTACGCGGCCTGCGTCTGCTCGGGCGCCGCAACGCTCTGCATCGTGACGGCCGTCACCTCGAGCCCCGACTGGTAGCGATCGAGATCGCGCTGGATCGCGGCCGCGAGCTGCTCGCGCAGCGCGTCGCGGTCCTGGTTCAGCACGTCGGCCGCGCTGCGCGTGCCGACGATCGCACGTACCGCGGCCTGGGCGGCCTGCGAGACACTGCGCTCGGGGTCGACACTGCGGAACAGGTAATCGGTCGCGGAACGGATGCGGTACTGCACGATGAAGCGCACGTCGACGATATCGGCGTCGCGCGTCAGCATCGCCGCTTCCTTCACGTTCGCGAGACGCACGACGTTGTTGCGGCCGATTTCGATCGAGCGGACCTGCGACGTATCGACGATCTCGTGCGACGCGAACGGATACGGCGCGCGCCAGTGCACGCCCTGACCGACCGTGCCCGACAGCTTGCCGAGCTGCAGCACGACGCCCGTCTGCCCTTCCTGCACGACGAACAGCCCGCTGCCTGCGTAGACCGCGACCAGCACGCCGATCACGATGCCGACGCCGACGCGCGCGGCTCGCCCGTTGTCAGGACGGAAGCCGTTGCCGCCCTTGCCGCCGAACAGGCCGTTCAGGCGCCGGTTGAAGTTGCGCCACATCTCGTCGAGATCGGGCGGACCATCGCCGTCGCCGCCTTGCGGACGCTTCGATTCGTTCGGGCGGGGACGGGATCCGTCTTTGCCATTGCCTTCGCCGCGTCCCCAGCGGGGATCGTTGATCGACAGCAAGGCGCGCATCCGCCGCCAGGTACTCCGCTCGTTGTATTCGTTCACCAGAGTTTGTTCACCAGATTAGACGCCGACGAACCGGCCGGGACCGGTTAGCGCCCGTGTTCGGAAATCGTGTGGTCTTCGTGTGGTTCAGCGGGGGCGCCGTCGAGCGCGCCGTTGGGTAACGTCGCGCTGGAAAGGTGTTCCGCGGAGGCGATTTCGGCGATGGCGGCACGCAACGCGTCAAGACCCTGACCGGTGCGCGCGCTCAAAAAGACGCGCGAAATATTACCATACTCGTCCCGCTCGACCGCGTCGCCGCGGGCCGCCAGTTCAGGCACGGCGTCGATCTTGTTGAACACCAGCACCTGGCGGATCGTGTCCGCGCCGATCTCGTGCAACACGCCATTGACCTGCTCGATCTGTTCAAGCCTGACCGCGCTCGATGCATCGACCACGTGCAGCAGCAGATCCGCGTGGATCGTTTCCTCGAGGGTCGCGCGGAATGCGGCGACCAGCTGGTGAGGCAACTCGCGGATGAACCCGACCGTATCCGACACGACGATCTGGCCGACCTCGTCGCCGAGGTACACGCGCCGCGACGTCGTATCGAGCGTGGCGAACAGCTGGTCGGCCGCGTAGGCCTGCGCTTTCGTCAGCGCATTGAACAGCGTCGACTTGCCCGCGTTCGTATAGCCGACGAGCGACACCGACATCGTGCCGCTGCGCGCACGCTGGCGGCGTTGCGTGCTGTGTTGCCGGCGCAGCCGGTCGAGCCGCGACTTCAGCATCTTGATGCGTTCGCCGATCAGCCGACGGTCGGTTTCGAGCTGGGTTTCACCGGGGCCGCGCAGGCCGATACCACCCTTCTGCCGTTCAAGGTGGGTCCATGCGCGAATGAGCCGCGTCGACAGGTACTGAAGCTGCGCGAGCTCGACCTGCAGCTTGCCTTCATGGCTGCGGGCACGCTGGGCAAAGATGTCGAGGATGAGGCTGGTGCGATCGACCACGCGCCTGTTAAGTGCCTGCTCCAGATTACGTTGCTGGGCGGGCGCCAATGCGTGGTTGAAGATGACGATTTCGACGTTGTGCGCGTCGCAGGCGAGCCGGAGTTCTTCGGCTTTGCCGCTGCCGATGAACATCTTGGCATCGGGACTGGAACGACGCCCCGTGAGGGTGACTGCGGGACGGGCTCCCGCGCTGGAGGCGAGAAGACTGAGTTCTTCGAGGCTGGCTTCGAAATCGGTCTTGCCGAAATCGATGCCGACGAGCGCTGCGTTGATCAAATTTTCAGGTGTCAAGATAAGGCGGCTGGCATCGGTCGCTCGCGGCGACCGGATGCCGGCCGCTGCGATAGGTTAGGACGAGGCTTCCGCGTCCGGGTGGAAATTCACCGGGCGCGCCGGCACGACCGTCGAGATGGCGTGCTTGTACACCATCTGGGTCACCGTATTACGGAGCAACACGACGTACTGGTCGAACGATTCAATGTTCCCTTGAAGCTTGATGCCGTTGACGAGGTAGATCGAAACGGGAACGTGCTCTTTGCGCAGTGCGTTCAAAAACGGGTCTTGTAACAATTGCCCTTTGTTGCTCATGGCGTACTCCATCTTTTTTTGCAGGTTGATCTGGACTGGCGGCGAAGAAAAAGAGATCCGGCGCCAATCGCTACACTATAGCCGATTTTGCCTGGCCCGCCGGGGGCATAGGCCTTGCGGCCAACCCCTTGCGTGACGCGTGTAACAGACGTCTTCAGCTCTTGTCCGCGTACGGATTGTTCGACGAACGGAACTCTATGCGCAATGGAGTCCCTGTCAGCGAGAAAGTTTCGCGGAACCGGTTTTCCAGGTAACGCTTGTACGTTTCCGTCACGGCGTCGAGCGCGTTACCGTGGATGACGATGATCGGCGGATTCTGGCCGCCCTGGTGCGCGTAGCGCAGCTTCGGACGCACCGGGCCGCGACGGCGCGGCTGCTGGAATTCGACTGCCTCGATCAGCGCGCGCGTGAGCTTCGGCGTCGGCAGCTTCGCCATCGCCGCGGCGTACGCGTCGTCGACCGAGCGCATCAGCGTGCCGATGCCCGTCTTCTTCGTTGCCGAAATGAAGTGTGATTTCGCGAAGTCGAGGAATTTCAGCTTGCGGGTCAAATCCGCTTTCGCGCGATCGCGCGCATGCTCGTCGAGCCCGTCCCACTTGTTGACGCCGATCACGAGCGCGCGACCCTGTTCGACGACGAAGCCGGCGATGTGTGCGTCCTGGTCGGAAATGTCCTGCTGCGCATCCAGCAGAAGAATGACCACGTTCGCGTCTGAGATCGACTGCAGCGTCTTCACGACCGAGAACTTCTCGATCGCCTCGAACACCTTGCCGCGGCGGCGCAGGCCGGCCGTGTCGATCAGCGTGTACTTCTTGCCGTTGCGCTCGAAGTCCACGTAGATCGAATCGCGCGTCGTGCCCGGCATGTCGAACGCGATCACGCGATCCTCGCCGATCAGCGCGTTCACGAGCGTCGACTTGCCGACGTTCGGGCGGCCGACGATCGCGATCTTGATACCGCGCGAAGGATCGTTCTCGTCCTCTTCCTCCGGACGGTCCGCGTACGCGACATCCAGCGCCTCGTTGATCATGTCGGTGACGCCGTCACCGTGCGCAGCCGAGATCGCACGCGGATCGCCGAGCCCGAGCTCGTAGAAGTCCGTCGCGACCGCCGTGTACTTCATCCCCTCGGCCTTGTTGACGACCAGGAAGATCGGCCGGCCGGTCTTGCGCAGGTAGTCGGCGATCGACTTGTCCTGCGGCGCGAGGCCGTTACGGCCGTCGACGATGAACACGACGACGTCGGCTTCCTCGACGGCCTGCCGCGTCTGGCGCGCCATCTCGTGCAGGATGCCGTCCTTCGCGACGGGCTCGAAGCCGCCCGTGTCGACGACCAGGTACGGCCGCTCGCCCACGCGCCCTTCGCCGTAATGGCGATCGCGCGTCAGGCCCGGCAAGTCGGCGACCAGCGCATCGCGCGAGCGCGTGAGCCGGTTGAACAGCGTGGATTTCCCCACATTGGGGCGCCCAACGAGGGCAATGACCGGTTTCATCTGTGTTTTCTACGGTGAAGCGCAGCAGCGGGAGGCCCGCTGCTGCGGGCGGCTGCGCTGAATGAAAATATCACGAATTCGCGCCGCGCCGGATGCGCGCGCCTGGCGCGCGCTGCGCGCCATCGTCTTTCGTCTCGAACTGCCTTTCAAATACCGAGCGGCCGGGAGCACCGGCCGCCTTCAAGTCACGCGGCCGCGGCGCACGGGACAAGCCCGTCGCGCCGCGGCCGCGCATGTTTCCTGCGCGTCAGCGCGGACGGAATCCGTACAGGCCGCCGTCCTTCGTCTGCACGACGAGCGTATTGCCCGCGAGGACCGGCGCCGCCGTAATCGCGCTGCCGTCGGTCTTCATCCGTGCGATGAAGCTGCCGTCTTCACGCGACAGGAAGTGCACGAAGCCCTTGTAGTCGCCCAACACGACCGCATGCCCGAGCAGATACGGCACGCCGACGTCACGGCTCTTCAGCTTGTCGTTGCGCCACAGCTGGTTGCCCGACGCAGCATCGTACGCGGTCACGACCGACCAGTCGTCGCCGCCGGCGACCACCGAATCGTCCTGCGCGAGGCCGCTGCGGCTCGAGAACGCCTTTTCCCACAGCGGGCGGCCCGAGTTCGCATCGAAGCAGCCAAGCTGCCCCTGGAACGTCACCGCGCAGGCTTCCGCGCCCACGAGCGTCGGCGGACCGCTGACGTCGTTGATGCGCTCGACCTCGGTCACACCCTTCGGGAACGACACCGGCGTCTGCCAGAACGGCTCGCCCGTCTGCAGGTTGATCGCGACCAGCCCGCCGCCGGGGAAGCCCGCCAGCACCGCCGCGTCACCCGCGAACGTCATGCCGGCCGACACGCGCAGGTTCAGCGGCACCGCACGGTTGCGGTAGTTCCACTTCTGCTCGCCCGTCTGCGCATTGAACGCGATCACCTGGCCGTCGATCGTGCGGACGACCACGAGGCCGTTGCCGACGAGCGGCGGCGAGAAGATCTCGCCCTGCACGGTGGTCTTCCACAGTTGCTTGCCGTCCGGGCCCAGCACGAACACACCGCCCTTCAGCGCGCCGACCGCGGTCAGGTTGCCGTCGCTGCCGACACCGGCCGACAGGTCGGAGCCGACCTTCGCGCGCCAGAGCGTCTGGCCCGTCTTCGCGTCGATCTTCTCGACCGAACCGTTTTCGCCCGCTGCATAGACGGCGTCGCCCACGGCTACCGGCGAGAACAGGTAGCGCCCGCCCTTGCCGACGCTCGCCTTCCAGACCTGTTGCACGTCCATCACGGGCTTGAACTCGGTGAGCGGCGTCGGCACGCGGCGCGCGTCCTTCGACGACGAGCAGGCCGCCAGTGCAAGGACAGCCGCCGCGCAGGCAACGGGCACAGCGTAACGTTTCAGCAAATTCATCGGTTAGCGAAGCAGAGTTAAGAGGTTGAGGGGACCGGGGTTCAGCCGCCGAGCGCGTCCAGCTTGAACTGCACGAGCTGACGCGCGGACTGGTCGTCCTTCGACAGGCCGTCGAGCGCGAGCTTGTACGCCGCGCGCGCATCGTCGGTCTTGCCTTGCGCGGCAAGCAGATCGCCGCGGCGATCGGCCACGAGGCCCTTGAATGCATCGACCGGCGTACCCGACAGCAGCGCGAGGCCCGCATCGTACGCCTTCTCGTCGAGCAGCAGCGACGCGAGACGCAGCTTCGCGATCTGCTTGTACTCGTCATCCTTGGCGTGATCGACGGCCCATTGCAGCTGCGCCTTCGCACCGGCCGAGTCGCCGGCTGCGTACAGCGTCTTCGCAGCGGAGAGTGCGGTCATCTGCGCATACGGCGTGCTGCCGAACTTGTCTTCCATGTCGGCGGCCGCGCGCGCGATCGTCGCCTTGTCGTTCGCGGCGGCGGCCTTCTGGACCTGTTCGTACAGCCCGGACGCCTCGGCAGCCTGACGGCGCTGCCAGTAGTTCCAGCCGTTGAAACCGGCCGCGACGACGAGCGCCGCGAGCACGATCCACGTGGTGAGGTTGCCCCAGCGGGCCCACCACGCCTTGACACTTTCAATCGATTCTTGTTCGTCGTGGTAACTCATCGGCGAGCGATTCCTTCCTGTTCAGGCTTTTCTTGTCGAGCGGATGCCAGCGCGATCAGTCGTCGCCGTCTTCGGCGGATGCAACCATCGCATTGATTAGGAATTCGGTCAAGCCTTCGACCGGTACGGTCTGCTGAACGTTCTTTTCCCCGTCTCCGCCCGCACCGCGCAGCGCTTTCACGCCCACCGTGCCGTTTGCAACCTCTTCTTCACCGAAGATCACCGCGAACGCGGCGCCGCTTGCGTCGGCCCGTTTCATCTGCGACTTGAAGCTTGCCGGCGCGCCGTCGGCGCTGCAGTGGAAGATCACGTCGAGGCCCGTGTCGCGCAGGCGCTCGGCCGCGATGAACGCCTGTTCACGCGCGGTCTCGCCCTGGTGCACGACGTACACGTCGACGCCTTCCTGCTCGGGTGCGAGATCCTCTTCCTTCAGTAGCTCGAGGATCCGCTCGATGCCCATCGCCCAACCGCATGCGGCGGTCGGCTTGCCGCCGAGCTGCTCGATCAGCGGATCGTAGCGGCCGCCGGCTGCGACCGTGCCCTGCGCGCCGAGCTTGTCGGTGACCCACTCGAACACGGTCAGGTTGTAGTAGTCCAGGCCACGCACGAGACGCGGGTTGATCTTGAACGGAATGTTGTTCGCGAGCAGCAGGCGCTGCAGCCCTTCGAAGTGCGCGCGCGATTCGTCGCCGAGGAAGTCGATCAGCTTCGGCGCGTTCTGCGCGATTTCCTGCAGCGCGGGGTTCTTCGTGTCGAGCACGCGCAGCGGGTTCGTATACAGGCGGCGCTTCGCATCCTCGTCGAGCACGTCGGCAAACTGCTCGAGGTACTTGATCAGTTCGACGCGATGCGCGGCACGCTCTTCGGCAAGGCCGAGCGAGTTGATCTCGAGCTTGATGCCGGTCAGGCCGAGGTCGTCCCACAGGCGCTGGCACATCATGATGATCTCGGCGTCCGCATCAGGACCCGCGAAGCCGAGCGCCTCGACGCCGACCTGGTGGAACTGACGATAGCGGCCGCGCTGCGGACGCTCGTGACGGAACATCGGCCCGATGTACCACAGGCGCTTCGGGCCGTCGTACAGCATGTTGTGCTCGATCGACGCCCGCACGACGGCCGCGGTATTTTCCGGGCGCATCGTCAGGTTTTCGCCGTTCAGCGCGTCGGTGAAGCTGTACATCTCTTTTTCGACGATGTCGGTGACCTCACCGATGCCGCGCGTGAAGAGCTGCGTGTGCTCGACGATCGGCGTGCGGATGTTCTGGTAACCGTAGGCGCGCAGCAGCGATTTCACCGTAGCTTCGAAGAACTCCCAAAGGCCGGCATCCTGCGGAAGGATGTCGTTCATGCCCTTGACGCCGGTGAGCTTCTCGATCTTGCGTTTTTGTTCAGTCATCGTGTGTGTGGACGAATTAGTTCGTGGCCTCAGCGCGGCCGTAGTTGCGTTCGACGTAGTCGCTGACGATCTGCTGGAATTCCTCGGCGATCCGCTCGCCGCGCAGCGTCTTGACCTTCTCGCCGTCGATGAAGACAGGCGCGGCCGGGTTCTCGCCCGAGCCCGGCAAGCTGATACCGATGTTCGCGTGCTTCGATTCGCCCGGGCCGTTGACGATGCAGCCCATCACCGCGACGTTCATTTTCTCGACGCCCGGATACTCTTTGCGCCAGACCGGCATCTGTTCGCGCAGGTAGGTCTGGATCTGCATCGCGAGTTCCTGGAACAGCGTGCTCGTCGTACGGCCGCAGCCCGGGCACGCGATCACCATCGGTGCGAACGAGCGCAGGCCCATCGTCTGCAGGATTTCCTGGCCGACGATCACTTCGCCCGTGCGCGACGCGCCCGGTTCCGGCGTCAGCGAGATGCGGATCGTGTCGCCGATCCCTTCCTGCAGCAGCACGCCGAGTGCAGCCGTCGACGCGACGATGCCCTTCGAGCCCATGCCGGCCTCGGTCAGCCCGAGGTGCAGCGCGAAGCCGCAGCGGCGGCTGAGTTCGCGGTACACGGCGATCAGATCCTGCACGCCGCTGACCTTGCACGACAGAATGATGCGGTCGCGGCCGAGACCGAGTTCGACCGCACGCTCGGCCGAGCCGATCGCCGACTGGATCAGCGCCTCGTACATCACGCTCTGCGCATCCCACGGCTGCGAACGCGCACCGTTCTCGTCCATCATGCGCGCGAGCAGGTCCTGGTCGAGGCTGCCCCAGTTCACGCCGATCCGCACCGGCTTGTCGTACTTGGCCGCCGCCTCGATCATCTGCGCGAACTGCGTATCGCGCTTCGCGCCCTGACCGACGTTGCCCGGGTTGATCCGGTACTTCGACAGCGACTCGGCGCAGCCCGGGTAGTCGCGCAGCAGCAGGTGGCCGTTGTAGTGGAAATCGCCGACGAGCGGCACGGTCACGCCCATGCGATCGAGCTGCTCGCGGATCGCCGGCACGGCGGCCGCGGCCTCCGGCGTGTTGACCGTGATGCGCACCAGTTCGGAGCCCGCGTTCGCGAGTTCCTTGATCTGGATTGCCGTGCCGATCGCGTCGGCCGTGTCGGTATTCGTCATCGACTGCACGCGCACGGGCGCGTCGCCGCCGATCGTCACGAGCTGCCCGCCCCAGCGGACATCCACCGCATGCGATACGCGGCGCGGCTGGTGCCCGCCGAACACCGGCTCGGTTGAACAAATCTGACTGCTGCGTGGGGATTGAGCTTCGGATTGCATCGATAGATCCATTTACGCGGAATGCGCCGCGACGCGGCGCATGAATTGAAAAAGCGCCGTGCCCTCGCGGCCTGTCGATATCGACGACAGGCCTTCGCCACGGCGCTTGACGTCAGGGCAACGTGAACCGCGCCACATTACCCCGCGCTGCCGAATATTTTGCCGGATCGACAGGTTTTCCGTCGAACGCGATCGCGTCGAGGCCCGCCTTGTTGCCGATCGTGACCTTGAACGGGCCGTCGCCGGCGACCTGCTTCGCCTCGCCGCCGTGCACCAGCCCGGAGAACAGTTCCTTGCCGCTCTTGTCGCGCACGCTGAACCAGCTGTCCTGCTTGACCTTCAGTTCGATCAGCGACTGGCCGGCCGCCACCGCGACGCTCGCCGGCTGGGCCGGCACGGCGGCGCTTGTCGCCGTCGTTGCCACGACGGGCTGCGATGCGGCTGCCGTCACGACCGGTGCCACGGGCGCAGGCGCCGGAGCAGCCGACGCAACCGCCGGCGCCGGGGCTGCAGACGCAACAGCCGGGGCCGGAACCTCATTCGCGACGACGGCAGACGCACCGCTCGAGGCCGCCTCTTCGACGGAAGACGATGAGGCGGCAGGCGCGCTCGCGGCCGACGCATGCTCGGCATCGCCGCTCTTGAAGCGCGCGAGCAGGCTCGACGAATCGCCGCCAGTGTGCCACATCAGTACGGCAACCACCGCGACGACGACGATCCCCGTGCCCCAGAGCCACGGGTGATGCCGCGACGACCCGCCCAGCGGAATCGACACGCGACCGCGCGGCAGATCCGTGCCCGACGACGCGGGCATCGACAGGTCGACTTCCGGCACCCCGCGCTCGCGGCGCAACGCCTGCGCGAACGGTTCCGGATCGACGCCGAGCATCTTCGCGTAGCTGCGCACGACACCGAGCGCGAACGTCACGCCGGGCAAATGGCTGATGTCACCAGCCTCGAGTGCCCGAAGCTTCTGCGGTGCGACCTTGAGTCGCGCCGACACGTCGTCGACGGTCCAACCCCGTGTCTCCCGAAGCTGCGCCAGTCGGCTGCCGACTGCCGCAAGCGATTCCAACCCTGCCGGTGCCGGCTTCGCGCCATTCGTCTCTGCGCCGTTAGACGGCTGCGGCTCACTCATCCTTGTCCTCGCGTCGATTCTTCTTCACTGGCGGCCGCCGCCGGTTCCCGCCGGCCGGCACCCGCAACTGTCCATACCATGCGCGACGCCGAGGCGCCGCGACCGATCGCTATTCGCGTGTTGTACCGCTTAAAGACCCTGGCATCCCCGGCCAGGCATCCCTGTCAAATCGCCCGAACTTCGATGATTTTTCCTGCTGCGCCCGTCCGTTCCGCGAGGCGCGTGCGGTCCTTCACTGCGCCGGCCAGCTGACCGCACGCGGCATCGATGTCGTCGCCGCGCGTCTTGCGCACGGTCGTGACGACACCCGCGTCGATGAGGACCTGTGCAAAGCGCTTGATCTGCTCCGGCTTCGAGCGGATGAGGCCCGATTCCGGAAACGGATTGAACGGGATCAGATTGAACTTGCACGGCACGTCGCGTGTGACGGCCAGCAGTTCGCGTGCATGCGCTTCGGTGTCGTTGACGCCGTCCAGCATGCAGTATTCGAAAGTGATGAAGTCGCGCGGCGCGACTTTCAGATAACGCTGGCAAGCCGCCATCAGCTCGCGCAGCGGATACTTCTTGTTGAGCGGCACCAGCTCGTCGCGCAGCGGATCGTTCGGTGCGTGCAGCGACACGGCCAGCGCAACCGGCAGCTCGGCGCCGAGGCGGTCCATCATCGGCACCACGCCGGACGTCGACAGCGTGACGCGGCGGCGCGACAGGCCGTACGCGTTGTCGTCGAGCATCAGCCGCATCGCCGGCACGACCGCGCTGTAATTCAGCAGCGGCTCGCCCATGCCCATCATCACCACGTTGGTGACGACCCGTTCGGCCTTGCCGTTCGGGCCGGGCGCGCGGCCCAGGGACGCTCGCAACGCAAATTCGGCCATCCGGAGCTGGCCGATGATTTCGGCTGTCGACAGATTGCGGGAAAAGCCCTGCTTGCCCGTCGAACAGAAGCGGCAGTTGACCGCGCACCCGGCCTGCGACGACACGCACAGCGTGCCGCGCGTCTCTTCCGGGATGAACACGGTTTCGACCGCATTGCCGTTTCCGACATCGATCAGCCACTTGCGCGTGCCGTCGGTGGAAACGTGATCGCTGGCGATCTCGGGCATGCCGATCGACGCGCGGCCCTTGAGTTTTTCTCTCAAGGACTTCGCGAGATCGGTCATGCCGTCGAAGTCGCCAGCGTTGTACTGGTGGATCCAGCGCTGCAACTGCTTGGCGCGGAACGGCTTCTCGCCGAGGCTGCCGCAGTACGCGACAAGACCCTCGGCATCGAAGTCGAGAAGATTGACGGAAGTTTCGCTCGTCATGATGTGCTGCCTTGCCGCGTGCGCTGAATCCTGCCTACTTGCTGCCAGCCAGGGCTTAGCGCGAGTAAACGTTCATTTCCGGGAAGAAGAACGCGATTTCGACCGCTGCCGTTTCAGCAGCGTCCGAGCCGTGCACGGCGTTCGCGTCGATGCTGTCGGCGAAGTCGGCGCGGATCGTGCCCTTTTCTGCCTTCTTCGGATCCGTTGCGCCCATCAGGTCGCGGTTCTTCAGGATCGCGCCTTCACCTTCCAGAACCTGGATCATCACCGGGCCCGAGATCATGAAATCGACGAGGTCCTTGAAGAACGGACGCGCTGCGTGAACCGCGTAGAACTTCTCTGCGTCAGCACGCGACAGGTGCGCCATGCGCGATGCGACGATCTTCAGGCCGGCGCCTTCGAAACGGCTGTAGATCTGGCCGATCACGTTCTTTGCCACCGCATCCGGCTTGATGATCGACAGGGTGCGCTCGATTGCCATAAAAACTCCAAAAAATTAAGAAGTTACAGGTTCAAATGAATCCGCTATTGTAGCACGATCCCGTGTATCATTGCGATTGAACCCTTACACACGTGAAAGGTTCCGAATCCATATGTTTTGTGCTGCCTGGCCATTGAAACCTCCCGGCACGGAACGTATCTTAGCCATAGCTGCTCCGGTTTGCTGCGCCGCACACCGCGTGTGCCGAACCGGCCCCGGACGCCCACGCGTTCAATGTTAGGAGAAACCATGAACGACTATCCGTACAATTTCGGCCGCGGCGGTTCCGTCAGCACCGCCGAGGTTCGCAACCGCGTGCTGCGGAACACGTACTGGCTGCTCGCGCTGTCGATGGTGCCGACCGTGCTGGGCGCCTGGGTCGGCGTCGCGACGGGCTTCTCGCTGTTCGCGGCCACGAGCCCGATGATGAGCCTGCTCGCGTTCTTCGCGATCGCGTTCGGCTTCATGTTCGCGATCGAGCGGACCAAAAACAGCGCGGCCGGCGTATTCGTGCTGCTCGGCTTCACGTTCTTCATGGGCCTCATGCTGTCGCGGCTGCTGAGCTTCATCCTCGGCTTCTCGAACGGCCCGTCGTTGATCATGCTCGCGTTCGGCGGCACCGGCATCATCTTCGCCGCGATGGCGACGATCGCCACCGTCAGCAAGCGTGACTTCTCGGGGCTCGGCAAGTGGCTGTTCATGGGCGTGATCGTGATCCTGCTCGCCTCGGTCGCGAACATCTTCCTGCAACTCCCGGCGCTGATGCTCACCGTGTCGGTACTCGCGATCGCGATCTTCTCCGCCTACATGCTGTTCGACGTCCAGCGCGTCGTGAACGGCGGCGAGACGAACTACATCTCGGCCACGCTCGCGATCTACCTCGACCTGTACAACGTGTTCACGAACCTGCTCGCACTGCTCGGCATCTTCGGCGGCAACCGCAACTGACGTTCGCTACACCCCATGAAAAAACCGGCCCGCGGGCCGGTTTTTTTACGTCCGCCGCCTGACTCAGTCGCGCTCGAACAGCGCGATCGATTCGACGTGCGACGTATTCGGGAACATGTTCACGACACCGGCGCCCTTCAGGCGGTAGCCGGCCTCGTGCACGAGCAGGCCCGCGTCGCGCGCCAGCGTCGACGGGTTGCACGACACGTAGACGATGCGCTTCGGCAACGGGCCTTTACCGCTCTGCGCGATCTCGGCCAGCGCCTTCGACACCGCGAGCGCGCCTTCGCGCGGCGGGTCGATCAGGAACTTGTCGAATGCGCCGAGCGCACGCATGTCGTCGCCCGTCACTTCGAACAGGTTCCGGCATGCGAACGTCGTGTGGCCGTCGACACCGTTCTCGCGCGCATTCGCCAGCGCGCGCGTCGTCAGCGTATCGCTGCCTTCGATGCCCATCACCTCGCGCGACAGCCGCGCGAGCGGCAGCGTGAAGTTGCCGATCCCGCAGAACAGGTCGAGCACGCGGTCGTCGCGCGACGGCGCGAGCAGGCGCAGCGCGCGCCCCACCAGCACGCGGTTGATTTGATGATTGACCTGCGTGAAATCGGTCGGCTTGAACGGCATGCGGATGCCGAATTCCGGCAGCGTGTAGTCGAGCGATACGTCGAGCGGATAGAACGGCGTCACCGTGTCCGGCCCTTTCGGCTGCAGCCAGAACTGCACCTTGTGCTCGTCCGCGAACGCGCGCAGCAGCGCTTCGTCGTCCGCGTTGATCGGCTCCAGCACGCGCAGCACGAGCGCCGTGACTTCTGAACCGACCGCGAGCTCGATCTGCGGCATCCGATCGCGGATCGACAACCCCTCGACCAGCCGGCGCAGCGGCACGAGCATCGCCGACACGTGCGGCGGCAGCACTTCGCAGCTCGTCATGTCGGCGACGTAGCTGCTCTTCTTCTCGTGGAACCCGACCAGCACGCCGCCCTTCTTCGCGACGTTGCGCACGGTCAGGCGCGCGCGGTAGCGATAGCCCCACGACGGGCCGTGAATCGGCGCGAACATCGTTTCCGCGCGCAGCTTCGCGAGGTGCCACAGGTTGTCTTCGAGCACGCGCTGCTTGACCGCCACCTGCGCCCGCATGTCAAGATGCTGCATCGAGCAACCGCCGCAGGTGCCGAAGAACGCGCATTTCGGCTTCGTGCGCATCACGCTCGGGCGCAGAATGTCGACGACCGTCGCCTGCTCGTAGCTCGGCTTGCGGCGGAAGCTCGAATAGGTCACACGCTCGCCCGGCAGCGCGCCCTCGACGAAGATGACCTTGCCCGGCTCGCCGTCCGCGGTGATCGTGCGGCCGACACCGCGCGCTTCCATGTCGAGCGATTCGATCTCGAGGACCGGGGCGATTCCGGGCGCGACGGGCGCGTTTCTTGATTTGCGCGCAGAAGTGGGGACGGCTTCGGACACCAGCTTTTCCTGACAAACGTTGAAGAAGGCGAGATTGTAGACGACGCAGGCCCGCATCGCCCGCTTTGCATGCGCCAAGCGCCGATACTTAAGCATAGACGGCCCGGCATTGCGCCGGAACGGCCAGACAGGCGGGCCCCCGAGAGCGCCAGCGGCCACGTGGCCCGTGGCGCCGACTCAGGTAAGCCCGGGCCCGAGATCCGCCCGACAGGAGATTCGACCATGCAACTGATCGACTGGAACATCCAATGGGGTCGGGACGCGGACGGCGGCGTCGATCTTTCGCGCACCGTCGCCGCGATCCGCGCGCTGGGCGACTTCGACGTGCTGTGCCTGCAGGAAGTCACGCGCGGCTTCGGCGCACTGCCCGGCCGGCCCGGTGCCGACCAGTTCGCCGAACTCGCGGCGCTGCTGCCCGGATATACGATCGTCGAAGCGATCGGTGCCGACTTGCCGCCCATTGAAACCGGCGCACCGCGCCGCCAGTTCGGCAACGCAATCGCGACCCGCATGCCGGTCGGGCGCGCACTCCGCCAGTTGCTGCCGTGGCCGGCCGACGCCGGCGCGCCGTCGATGCCGCGCGTCGCGCTCGACGTCGCGTTGCAGGCGCCCTTCGGGCCACTGCGGGTGGTCACCACGCATCTGGAATATTATTCGGCGCGCCAGCGGCTCGCGCAGGTCGACGCATTGCGCGACCGGCACCGCGAGGCCTGCGCGCACGCGGCACGACCGGCGCCCGCCGAAACCGCCGAGGGGCCGTTCAGCGCAACCGGCCAGCCACGCGATGCGATCATCTGTGGCGACTTCAACAGCGCGTTCGGCAGCGACGCCTATTGCCGACTCCTGGAGCCAATCTCGGACGCACCGTGCTTCATCGACGCATGGGTCGCGCGACACCCGGGCCGCATGCCACCGCCGACGGCGGGTGTCTACGATACGGTGCAATGGTCGGAGGGGCCGCTCGCGTGCGACTTCGTGTTCGTGACCGATACGCTGCTGCCGCGCGTCATGCGCTGTGAAATCGACGGCGACGTGCGCGCGTCCGATCACCAGCCGGTGCTGCTCGAACTGGCCTGATCGCGCCGCCGGCCGCAGCGCACTCGCCCTCGCTATGCGTCGAAACCGGCCAGGTATTCGGCCCAGTGCGACGCAGGCTCCTGTGCAAGCGAGTTCTTCACGAGCAGGATCTCGTCCGCATACTCGCTCGGCGTCAGGCCGCCGCGCATCAACTGGAACCGGCAGTACAGCAGGTAGGTATTGACGACGTCGGTTTCGCAATAATTGCGGATTTCCTCGATTCGCCCGGCCTGGAACGCCGGCCACACCTGGCTGCCGTCCATGCCGAGCTTGCCCGGAAAGCCGCACATCTTCGCGAGCGCGTCGAGCGGCGCATTCGCGCGCGCCTGATACATCGCGAGCACATCCATCAGGTCGGTATGCCGGGAGTGGTAACGCGAGATGTAGTTGTTCCACTTGAAATCGCGGTCATCCTCGCCGAGATCCCAGTAGCGGCTCGCAGGGATACCGTGCACGAGCGCGCGGTAATGGAGCACCGGCAGATCGAAGCCGCCGCCGTTCCACGACACGAGCTGCGGCGTGTATTTCTCGATCACGCGGTAGAACGACTGGATCAGCGTCGCTTCGTTGTCCTGCGGCGTGCCGAGCGAGCGCACACGAAAACCGTTGTTGTCGCGGAACACGCAGGAAATCGCCGCGATGCGCTGCAGGTGGTGCGGCAGGAAATCGCCGCCGGTCTTCTCGCGGCGGGCGGCGAATGCATGCTCGGCCACCGCGGCATCGTCGAGCGTCGCGGGCAGGTCTTCCAGACGGCGAATGCCGTCGACATCGGGAATCGTCTCGATGTCAAACACAAGAATCGGAGTCATCAGTTACAGAACGGCGTCCTTGCGCACACCGTTGGAGGCGAAAAACCGCTTGAGGCGCACCAGCGCTTCCTGCTGGATCTGGCGCACGCGCTCGCGCGTGAGCCCCATCTCGTCGGCCAGCTCCTCGAGCGTTGCCGGTTCGATGTGGTTCAGGCCGAAGCGGCGCTCGATCACATGCCGATGCTTGTCGGACAACCGCGACAGCCACGCGCGCGTCAGCGTCTCGAGCTCGCGGTGCTGAACCTCCGCGTCGGGCGACTGGCTCTGGTCGTCAGGCAGCAGGTCGAGCAGGCTGCTCGCGGGATCGAGGTCGAGCGGCGCGTCGAGCGACGCCGTGTGCTCGTTGAGCGCAAGGATGTCGGTGACTTCCTCGGCGGTCTTGCCGGTGAGATAGGCGATGTCGTCGATGCTGGCTTCGCGACGCTCGGCCGCCTCGCCCGTCGACATCGAGTTCTTTTCGAGGTGGCGCTTCGCGCGCAGCACCTGGTTCAGTTCGCGGATCACGTGCACCGGCAGGCGCACCGTGCGGGCCTGGTTCATGATCGCGCGCTCGATGCTCTGCCGGATCCACCACGTCGCGTAGGTCGAGAAACGGAAGCCGCGCGTCGGGTCGAATTTCTCGATGGCGTGCATCAGGCCGAGGTTGCCTTCCTCGATCAGGTCGAGCAGCGGCACGCCACGGTTCAGATATCCCTTCGCGATGCTGACGACGAGACGCAGATTGCGCTCGATCATCACCTGCCGCGCCTCGAATTCGCCGGCCTTGGCCAGACGCGAATAGCGCTGCTCCTCCTCGACGGTGAGCAGCGGCTTCACGCTGATGCGGTTCAGGTAATGCTGGATCGTGTCGGCCGTGAGCTCGGCCTGCAGCATCGTGCGGAAATCGTCGACATCGGGCGCCGCCTCGACACGGCCTTCGCGCTCGTCGTCGCCACCGTCCGCGTCGGCGTCGCGTGCATCGAGATCACGCTCGTTGTCCGCGACGTCGTCTTCGTCGTCCGTCGAAGCACCAGCTCGCCCCACCGATGCTTGCGTGGCTCGACTGATTTTCTCAGACTCGGCTTGCGGCTCGTGGCGCTTCGATTTCGGCATGGTCGTCTCGGTTATTGAGGCGGCAAATACTTCAGCGGATCGACAGGTTTACCCTGCCGGCGAACCTCGAAATGCAGCATCACGCGGTCGGAATCGCTGTTCCCCATCTCGGCGATCTTCTGCCCCTTCGTTACCGCGTCCCCCTCTTTTACCATCAAAGCGCGATTGTGTGCATACGCCGTGAGGTAAGTTGCATCGTGCTTGATGATAATGAGGTTGCCGTAGCCGCGCAGGCCATTGCCCGAGTAGACGACGCGACCGTCGGCCGCCGCCTTCACGGTCTCGCCGGCCGACCCGCCGATATTGACGCCCTTGTTCTTCGCGTCGTCGAAACCGTTCAGCACGGGACCGCGCGCGGGCCATGCGAACGTCACGGGGCCGCTCGGCGCGGCTGCCGTATCGCTCGATGCGGCTGCCGCGGCAGGCGGCGTCGCGACCGACGACGACGTGCCGGCGGCCGGCGTTGCCGGGCCGCTGCTGAGCGGCGCGGTCGCAACAGCGGCGCCCGCGATCGGTGCGGCGACCTGCGTGCCCGTAACGGCGGCACCAGCCTGCGGCGAAACGCGCAGCAGCTGGTCGACTTCAATCTGATTCGGGTTCGCCAGGTTGTTCCACGCGGCGATGTCGCGATAGTTCTGCCCGTTTTCGAGTGCGATCCGGTACAGCGTGTCGCCCGGCTTCACCCGGTAGTAACCCGGCGGCGCCGGAGGAAGCGGCGCCGCGGGCTGCGCGGTGCCGGTCGTGCCGAGCGAACCGGAGCGATCGACGACGGGCGCGTTGTCGAGCCGCGTCGCACAGGCGGCCAGAAGCGTGGAGAACGCAGCTACGCAGATCGCCCGCTGGGCGAGCGTGAGCGGTTCCCTGGAACGGTTGTTTTGCATCGCGCGCAACATACTCATCGGTTTCAAATTACTCCGGATTTTAAAGGGACAAAGAAAACGCGATCAAGCCGTGACTCTCGCCATTGCGCGTGCGCGACGCGCTCGACGAGCGTGAGCACCTGGTGCTGTCCGCTCTGCGCGCCGACCGGCGCGACGAGCCGCCCGCCGATCGCGAGCTGCTCGAGCAGCGCCTGCGGCACGTCGAGCCCTGCCGCCGCGATCACGATCGCGTCGAACGGGGCTGCGGACGGCAAGCCGACACGCCCGTCGCCGTAGTGCAGACGGATGTTCGGCACGCGCAGCGGCCGCAGGTTCAGCTTCGCGCGCTCGTAGAGCGGCTTGATGCGTTCAATCGAATACACGTCGCGTGCCACGTGGCTCAGCACGGCGGCCTGATAGCCGCAGCCCGTGCCGATCTCGAGAACGCGCTCGAGCGTGCGGCCGGCCATCGCGAGCTCGATCATGCGCGCGACGACCGACGGCTTTGAAATGGTCTGCTGGTGGCCGATCGGCAACGCCGAATCCTCGTAGGCCTGCGTCGCGAGCCCCGGATCCACGAACATGTGTCGCGGCACCGCGGCCATCGCTTCCAGCACACGCGCGTCGGTCACACCGTTCGCGCGCAGCCGTTCGACCATCCGTTCGCGCACGCGTTCCGACGTAAGCGCGAACGCGCCGGCCGGCGCGACGCTCGGTGCGGCCGGCTTCGGCATCGCCGGCTTCAGTGCGGTCGGCTTCGGCGCGGTCGCCGGCTTCGCGGCGGCGGAGCCGGGCAACGCCGATCGCGTCGCAGCGGGCTTCACCGCAACCGGTTTCAGCACGGCCGCAGGCTTGTCGGCGGCCTTCGATGCCGCAACCGCCGCATGGCGTTCGCCGGCCCGACCTTCCGACTTGCGTGGCGCTCGCTTGAGATCTTCGAGCGCGAGCGGGAACCGCTTCGCGCGCTCGCCGCTCATGAAGCCCGCCCTCCGGCGCGCGCCCATTCGCGCGTCGCGGACAGCATCTGCGTGTGCGTGAGGTCCAGCTGCAGCGGCGTGATCGACACGAAACCGTTTGCCACTGCATGAAAATCGGTGCCGTCGCTGGCGTCCAGCGCTTCGCCCGCCGCGCCGATCCAGTAGATCGGTTCGCCGCGCGGGTCGGTCTGGCGAATCACCGGCTGCGACGGATGACGCTTGCCGAGGCGCGTGACCTTCCAGCCTTTCAGTTCGTTATACGGCAGGTTCGGAATATTGACGTTGAGCAGCGGCTGGCCCGGCAGCGGATGCGCGAGAGAGTGCTCGACGATTTCCGCGGCGACGCGCGCGGCGTCCGCCAGATGGGCCCAGCCCTTGTCGACCAGCGAGAATGCGATGGCCGGCACGCCGAACATGATGCCCTCGGTGGCGGCCGCAACTGTCCCCGAATAGAGCGTGTCCTCGCCCATGTTCTGGCCGTTGTTGATCCCGGAAACGACGAGATCCGGCCTGGCGTCGGCCATCCCCGTCAACGCGACGTGTACCGAATCGGTCGGCGTGCCGTTCACGTAGAAGAAACCCGTACTCGCCGCGCGCTGCACCGACAGCGGCCGCGACAGCGTGAGGGAATTCGACGCGCCGCTGCAGTTCTGCTCGGGCGCGATCACCGTGAGCTCGGCCAGCGGCTGCAGCGCGTCGCTGAGCGCGGCGAGACCGGGGGCGAGATAGCCGTCGTCGTTGCTGAGTAGGATTCGCATCCGGCGATTGTAACCGAGGAAAGATGGCGCGAGAGCGACAGTCCGGCGACTGCGGAGCGACGGCTGCGGGCACCCGGACACGCTGCGCCGCCGCGTTGCGGCGCGGCGTTCCGCGTGCTCAGGAAAACGTCGCGCCGCCCCGGGTTTCCCCCCGCCAACGGAGCGCCCTGGCAGAATGCGCCGTTCCGGAAGCCCGGCGCGAAGCGACAGGCCCGAGGGTGGTCAAATCGCGCCCGCTTCGCGCAGTGCGGCAATCGCCGGCGCGTCGTAGCCGAGGCCGCGCAGCACCTCGTCCGTATGCTCGCCGAGCTCGGGCCCGAGCCAGCGCGTTTCGCCCGGCGTGTCGGACAGCTTCGGCGTGATGTTCGGCAACGGAATGTCGGTGCCGTCGGCCAGCTTGAAGCGCTGGATCATCTGCCGCGCGACGAACTGCGGATCGGTAAACATGTCGGCGGCGCTGTAGATGCGGCCGGCGGGCACGTCGGCCGCGTTGAGCACGACGAGAGCTTCTTCGATCGTGCGCGGCGCAAGCCACGCGGCAATCGCGTCGTCGATCTCCTGCGTGCGCGGCACGCGCCCGTCGTTTTGCGCGAGCGCAGGATCGTCCGCGAGGTCGTCGCGCTCGATCGCCTTCATCAGCCGCTTGAAGATCGGGTCGCTGTTGCCGCCGATCACGATGCTGCCGTCGCGGCACGCATACGTATTCGACGGCACGATGCCCGGCAGCGACGCGCCGGTGCGCTCGCGCACCATCCCGTACACGCCGTATTCGGGCACGACGCTTTCCATCATGTTGAAGACGGCTTCATACAGTGCAACGTCGACCACCTGCCCCGCCCCGCCGTTGACCTTGCGGTGATGCAGCGCCATCAGCGCGCCGATCACGCCGTGCAGCGCGGCGATCGAATCGCCGATCGAGATGCCGATGCGCGGCGGCGGCAGTTCGGGATAGCCGGTAATGTGACGCAGCCCGCCCATCGATTCGGCGATCGCGCCGAAGCCGGGCCGGTCGCGGTACGGGCCGGTCTGCCCGTAACCGGACAGGCGCACCATCACGAGGCCCGGGTTCTCGGCCGACAGCACGTCGTAGCCGAGCCCGAGCTTTTCGAGCAGGCCCGGGCGGAAATTCTCGATCACGATGTCGGCCTCGCGCGCGAGTTGCCGCGCGATCGCCTTGCCGGCGTCGGCCTTCAGGTTGAGCGTGACCGATTTCTTGTTGCGCGCCTGGACGGACCACCACAGCGACGTGCCGCCCTGCTCCGGATGGAGCTTGCGCCACTTGCGCAGCGGGTCGCCCCCGTTCGGATCCTCGATCTTGATCACTTCCGCGCCGAATTCGGCGAACAGCCGCGACGCGAACGGTCCCGCGATCAGCGTTCCGAATTCGAGCACTTTGACGCCCGCGAGCGGGCCCTGGCTGGTGCTCATGTGTCTCCTAGGGTCTGTTTACATATGGAACGTGCATGCGTTGCCACGAGAACGGCCGCTCGCGAGGCGCGCGACGCCGCGAATACCGACGTATCGCCAAGGAGCGCAACGCGGCGAGCGGCCGGCGGCGCCCGGCTTACATCGTGCGGCGGTCGAGCATTGCGCGGGCGATGGTGCCCGCGTCGACGTATTCGAGCTCCCCGCCCACCGGCACGCCGCGCGCGAGGCGCGTGACCGCGAGCCCGCGCGCCTTCAGCGTCTGGCCGAGGTAGTGCGCGGTGGCTTCGCCTTCGTTCGTGAAGTTGGTCGCGAGCACGACTTCCTTGACGACACCATCGGACGCGCGCCGCACGAGGCGGTCGAAATGGATTTCCTTCGGGCCGATCCCGTCGAGCGGGCTCAGCCGGCCCATCAGCACGAAATACAGCCCGCGGTAAGTCATCGTCTGCTCGAGCATGATCTGGTCGGCAGGCGTCTCGACGACGCACAGCAGCGTCGGATCACGCTCTTCGTCGCTGCAGACCTCGCAGATCTGCGCTTCGGTGAACGTGTTGCACTTCTCGCAGTGCTGCAGGTGCTCGGTCGCGAACAGCAGCGACCGGCCGAGCCGCTCCGCACCCTCCCGATCGTGCTGCATCAGGTGGACCGCCATGCGCTGGGCGGATTTCGGCCCGACGCCGGGCAGCACGCGTAACGCTTCGACGAGCGCGGACAGGGCGGACGGCTGTTTCATACGGCAGCAAAAAGTGACACGGACGCTACGCTCAGAACGGCAGCTTGAAGCCCGGGGGCAACGGCAGGCCCGACGTCATGCCGCTCATCTTTTCCTGCGACGTCGCTTCGGCCTTGCGCACGGCGTCGTTGAACGCAGCCGCGACGAGATCCTCAAGCATGTCCTTGTCGTCCGCGAGCAGGCTCGGGTCGATCGACACGCGACGCACTTCATTGCGGCACGTCATCGTCACCTTGACGAGGCCGGCGCCCGACTGCCCTTCGACTTCGATCAGCGCAAGCTGCTCCTGCATCTTCTTCATGTTTTCCTGCATTTGCTGCGCTTGCTTCATCAGTCCGGCGAGGTTGCCTTTCAACATGGGAATACTCCTTCTTGATCGTGTGAAAACCGGCACGCGGCGCGTGCCGGCCAATGTGTGGGCGTGATTGTGCCTGTCGCGGGGCGCTCAGTTCAATGCAGCGTCGGCGGCGGTCCGTCCGGCGCCGCGTCGGCGAGCGGGCGCACCGAACCCTCGACGATACGCGCACCGAAATCGCGCACGAGCTGCTGAACGAACGGATCGCCGTGAATCTCCTGCTCGGCCTCGCGCTGGCGTGCCGCGCGCGCGGCCGCATCGAGCGCCGCCGCCGTACGCCGTGCCGGCCCGACTTCGACGGCCACCTCGACCGGCTTGCCGAGCGCATCGGCCAGCGCGGCCTTCAGCTTCGCCACCTGCGCGGCGTCCGCATATTGCGGCACCGGCACGGAAAGTTTCAACGTGGTCGCATCGACCGCCGTCAGTTCACTGTTGAACGCGAGCTGGTAGGCGACGCCCTTGAGCGGCAGCTGTGCGGCCAGCGCCGGCCATTCGCCGTCGAAACCGACCGGATCGAGTGCGATCGCGGGCGGCAACGGACGCGTGTCGACCGGTGCGGACGGACGGGTTTCCGCCGGATTCGGCGTGACGCGCACGTCGTCGGGGCCGCTGTCGAACACCGGCACGAAGCCATCGTCGGGCGGGCCGCCGAACATTTCGTCGGCACTGAGCGGCACGTAGTCGTCGGGGGGAATGTCCTCCCACGGCGGCGACGCCTGGCGCGAATCGGCCGCCTGCGGCGCACGGGCCGCAGCGCGCGGCGTCGGCACCTGGACGGCGGCGGGACGCGGCACGGCCGGCTTCTCGGCGGCCGGCTGGGCTGCCGGTTTCACGGCGGCGGCGCCTGCGCGCCCGCGGTCGGACGACACGCGCATCCCCGCATTGCGCAACACGTCGAGCGCGGCGGCGGCGCCTCCGGAACGTGCCGCCGGACGCGCGGCAGGCTCAGGCGGCGCAGCACGCGGCATCGGGTCGACCGGCACAGCCGGCTCGTCACTTCGCTGCGCAACGGCAGCAGGCGGCTCGGGCTCCTTGCGGACAGGCGTCGGGTGATCGCCGGCCGGTTCCGCTTGCGGTGCTGCAGCCGTCTGCGGCTGCGGCGTTTCGATGACTGGCGCGTCAACCGGGGCCGGTGCGGCTGCTTCGACGGCAGCCGGTTTCACGGCCGGCCGGTCTGTTTCGCCGCCGGACTGCACCGGCGCCGCACGCACAACCGGTGCCGCGGGTGCTACCGGGGCAATAGCCTGCGGCCGCACTGCTTCGGCAGGTGCAGCCGATACCGGCTTCGCCGCAGCGGCCGATGCCGCCGCCACGCGCGAGCCCGGCACCGCACGCGGCGCGGACGGCTGGCCGACCGGCGCACTGCCGGCGGCAACCGCCGGCTCGAACGCAAGCATCCGCAGCAGCGTCATCGTGAAACCGGCGTACTCGTCCGGCGCCAGGCCGAGCTCGGCGCGACCGACCGTCGCGATCTGATAGAACAACTGGACCTGCTCGGGGCTCAGCGTCTCGGCGAAGCGACGCAGGTCGCCCGCTTCGGGCCATTCGTCGAGCACCGAGCCCGGCGCGAACTGCGCCCACGCGATGCGATGCAGCAGGCTCGCGAGATCCTGCAGCGCGGTCGAGAACGACAGGCTGCGCAGCGACATCTCGTCGGCAATCGCGAGAATTTCCGGGCCGCCGCCTGCGGCGAGCGCGTCGAGCAGACGCACCATGTAAGTCTGGTCGAGCGCGCCGAGCATGCCCGACACGGCCGACTCGGTCACCTCGTTCGCCGAATAGGCGATCGCCTGATCGGTGAGGGACAGCGCGTCGCGCATGCTGCCCTGCGCGGCGCGCGCGAGCAGGCGCAGCGCTTGCGGCTCGAACGTGATCTGCTCTTCGCCGAGGATCCGCTCGAGATGCGACACGATGTGCCCGGCCGGCATCTGCTTCAGGTTGAACTGCAGGCAGCGCGACAGCACGGTGACGGGGATTTTCTGCGGATCGGTGGTCGCGAGGATGAACTTGACGTGCGGCGGCGGCTCTTCGAGCGTCTTCAGCATCGCGTTGAACGCGTGATTCGTCAGCATGTGCACTTCGTCGATCATGTAGACCTTGAAGCGCGCATCGACGGGCGCGTACACCGCGCGCTCGAGCAGCGCGGCCATTTCGTCGACGCCGCGGTTACTTGCGGCATCCATCTCGACGTAATCGACGAAACGTCCTTCGTCGATCTCGCGACAGGCGCGACACACGCCGCACGGCTGCGACGTGACGCCGGTTTCACAATTGAGTGCCTTGGCGAAGATCCGCGACAGCGTCGTCTTGCCGACACCGCGGGTTCCGGTAAACAGATAGGCGTGATGGAGACGCCCGCCGTCGAGCGCGTGCGTAAGCGCCCTGACGACGTGCTCCTGGCCGACGAGCGAAGCGAAATCCTTCGGACGCCACTTGCGTGCGAGAACTTGATAGGTCATCGGGAAATTGTATCAGTAACGCTGCGTCGCGCCGACACGCGAAACGGTGCGGAAGACAGGCAAACGCGCAGGGAAACCGGAGTGGGGTGCAGAAATAAAAAACGCCCGGCGAACGGGGCGAGAGGGAAGGTGACGAGCCCAACCCTCGGCACTGGCGGAAAACGATTGTGGCTGCTTCGTTCCCGACCTGACCAGGTTCACCGCCCCACCATGCGAGGAGGCCCGTCACGGCATATTCTATCACCGCTTCCGGATGAATGCGACCGTTTGTTCGCACCAAAGCGAATATGACCGGACAAACCGACGCGCACCGGGCCACGAAGCTCACCCGACGCGAATGGCCCGCGCGCCCACCCCTTGTAATTTGCGAGCCGGCCTCCACCTGCTGGACACAACGGTCGAACGTCGCGTCGTACCCCTACTCGCGTAGCGACTACTATCGCCGCCCGCAGCAGATAGCAATTTAGGCTAATATGACGCCCGAACGACCCGCGAGCCGCGGCATGCAGCGCTTACACGCCTCCTTTCCGGAGAGTGGAGTGACCTGCCGCAGCGGCCGGCCGCCCACGGCAGCCGGTACGCCGCAACGCGCAAGCAGGCAGTCCCCGAACCGTAAGAGGTATTGACCCAATGAGCGAACAGATCAAACACATCAGCGACGCATCGTTCGAACAGGACGTCGTCAAATCCGACAAGCCCGTGCTCGTCGATTTCTGGGCCGAATGGTGCGGCCCGTGCAAAATGATCGCCCCGATCCTCGACGAAGTCGCGAAGGACTACGGCGACAAGCTGCAGATCGCGAAGATCAACGTCGACGACAACCAGGCGACGCCCGCGAAGTTCGGCGTGCGCGGCATCCCGACGCTGATCCTGTTCAAGAATGGCGCGGCCGCCGCGCAGAAGGTCGGCGCGCTGTCGAAGTCGCAGCTCACCGCATTCCTGGACAGCCACCTGTAATACAGGCCGTTCCGCGGACGTGTTGTCAGCCGGCAACACGTCCGTCGACAAGCCGCCGATCGCTCGCTCAAGCGCGAATCGGCCTATGCTAGAATTAAAAAACGTCTACAAGACGCATTTAAGTCTCTGAGCGCTTCCGCTCGCCCTCCTCCCTTTATTTCTTTCGTCGTCTCCTCCCTGGCGGGTTCTCCGTATGCATTTATCCGAGCTCAAGTCTCTGCACGTCTCCGAACTGATCGAAATGGCCAATGGCCTGGAGATCGAAAACGCGAACCGCCTGCGCAAGCAGGAGTTGATGTTCGCCATTCTCAAAAAGCGCGCCAAGACGGGTGAGACGATCTTCGGCGACGGTACGCTCGAAGTGCTGCCGGACGGCTTCGGCTTCCTGCGCTCGCCGGAAATGTCGTACCTCGCGAGCACCGACGACATCTACATCAGCCCGTCGCAGATCCGCCGCTTCAACCTGCACACCGGCGACACCATCGAAGGTGAAGTCCGCACGCCGAAGGACGGCGAGCGCTACTTCGCGCTGGTGAAGGTCGACAAAGTCAACGGGCAGCCGCCCGAGGCCTCGAAACACAAGATCATGTTCGAGAACCTCACGCCGCTGCACCCGAACAAGCCGCTGTCGCTCGAACGCGAAATGCGCGGCGAGGAAAACGTCACGGGCCGCATCATCGACATGATCGCGCCGATCGGCAAGGGCCAGCGCGGCCTGCTCGTCGCGTCGCCGAAGTCGGGCAAGACCGTGATGCTCCAGCACATCGCACACGCGATCAAGCAGAACCACCCGGACGTGATCCTGTTCGTGCTGCTGATCGACGAGCGCCCTGAAGAAGTGACCGAAATGCAGCGCTCGGTCGCCGGCGAAGTGATCGCATCGACGTTCGACGAACCGGCCACGCGCCACGTCCAGGTCGCCGAAATGGTGATCGAGAAGGCCAAGCGCCTCGTCGAAATGAAGCACGACGTCGTGATTCTGCTCGACTCGATCACGCGTCTCGCACGCGCATACAACACCGTGATCCCGGCATCGGGCAAAGTGCTGACGGGTGGTGTCGACGCGAACGCACTGCAACGTCCGAAGCGCTTCTTCGGCGCGGCGC
This sequence comes from Burkholderia sp. AU38729, assembly GCF_020419725.1. Lineage (NCBI taxonomy): Bacteria > Pseudomonadati > Pseudomonadota > Betaproteobacteria > Burkholderiales > Burkholderiaceae > Burkholderia > Burkholderia sp. AU38729. Next base: position 153,439 of record NZ_JAIZQO010000014.1, read on the forward strand.
GCAACATCGAGGAAGGCGGTTCGCTGACGATCATCGGCACCGCGCTGATCGAAACCGGCAGCCGCATGGACGACGTGATCTACGAAGAGTTCAAGGGCACCGGCAACATGGAAGTGCACCTCGAGCGCCGTCTCGCGGAAAAGCGCGTGTATCCGTCGATCAATCTGAACAAGTCTGGCACGCGTCGCGAAGAAATGCTGATCAAGCCCGAGATCCTTCAGAAGATCTGGGTGCTGCGCAAGTTCATCCACGACATGGACGAAGTCGAAGCGATGGAATTCCTGCTCGACAAGATCCGCCAGACGAAGAGCAACTCCGAGTTCTTCGACCTGATGCGCCGCGGCGGCTGATCACCGTCGCTCCGCGCCCCAAAAACGGCCGCCCGCGCATCTTGCCCGGCGGCCGTTTTTCGGCGCCAACCTGAACGTGAACGTACAGGTTGATCTATAATCGCGCCATCGCTCGAACCCCATCCTCCTCCCGATGCCGAATGACACCTCCACCCCGCTGCTGACCGTGAGCGATGCGGCGTCACGGCTCGGCGTCACGCCGCGCACGCTGAAGTATTACGAAGAGCGCGGGCTCGTCACGCCGTCGCGCAGCGAAGGCCGCTACCGCCTGTACGACGAGGCCGACCTCGAGCGCTTCGCACGCATCCTGCGGCTGCGCGCGCTCGGTTTTTCGCTGCACGGCATCACCGAGATGCTGAAGCGCCCGCTGGAAGAAACGGGCGACGGCCGGCGCCGCTATTCGGACGCGTCGCTGCGCGAGATCCGCGCCGGCCTCGCCGAGCAGGTCGACACGCTCGACCGGCGGATCGCGGCCGTCCAGCGCGAACTGAAGGAAGCCGTCGCGCTGCGCAAGGAACTGCAGCACGACATCGACTACGTCGAACGGCGTCTTGCCGGCGAAAACGCCGATGCGCTGATCGCGCAGCGGCAGGCCGAAGCCGGCACGCGGCGCGCGCGCAAGGCGCGCGAGTGAGCGCGATGCCCGGTCGCTCGCCACTGTGGAGCCGCGCGAACCTGCGTGCGGACCTGTTCCCGTGGGCGCTCGCACTCGTTACCGGCATCGACTACTTCGACAACGCAATCTTCTCGTTCTTCGCGAGCTACATCGCGGGCGGCATCAACGCATCGCCCGATGAACTCGTGTGGTCGTCGAGCGCCTACGCGGTCACCGCCGTGCTCGGCATCCTGCAGCAGCAATGGTGGGTCGACCGGCTCGGCCATCGCCGCTACGTCGCCGGCTGCATGCTGATGTTCTCGTTCGGCGCGATCGCGGCCGCGCTCGCCGACACGTCGCTCGAGCTCGCGTTCGCGCGCGGCTTTCAGGGTTATTTCATCGGCCCGATGATGGGCGCGTGCCGGATCCTGATCCAGATCAGTTTCAAGCCGCAGGAACGGCCGCCCGCAACGCGCGCGTTCCTGATCATGATCCTGCTCGGCAGCGCGCTCGCGCCGATCGTCGGCGGCCTGCTCGTCGCACATTCGACGTGGCGCGCGCTGTTTGCGTGCTCGGCGCCGGCCGGCATTGCGTTCGCGATCCTCGCGCTACTCACGCTGCCCGATTCGGGCCGGACACCCGACGACGAACGCGGCTCCGGACACTTCTGGCCGTATGTCGTGTTCGCGCTCGCGCAAGGTGCGCTGCAGATCGTGCTGCAGCAGGTGCATTACCAGCTCTATAGCGGCTCGCCGATGCTGATCCTGCTGACGATCGCAGGGATCGGCGCGCTTGCGTGGTTCGCGTATCACCAGTGGCATCATCCGACGCCGCTCGTGCGCCTGCACGCGTTCCGCGAGCGGACGTTCCAGGTCGGGCTGCTGCTCTATATGTTCTATTACTACGAGTCGACGGGCTTCAGTTACCTGACGTCGCGTTTTCTCGAAAGCGGGCTCGGCTATCCGGTCGAGAACGCCGGGCGACTGGTGGGCACGATGTCGCTGATTTCGGCCACCGCGCTGTTCGCGTACCTGCGTTACGCGAAATTCGTCACGCACAAGAAGTGGTTCGTCGTGCCGGGGTTCGCGATCGCGATCACGGCCGCGCTGTGGATGACGCGGATGACGCCGCAGGTCGGCGAAGCCGCGTTGATCGTCCCGCTGCTGCTGCGCGGGTTGCTGCTGCTCTTCATCGTGCTGCCGGTGGCCAACCTGACGTTCCGGATCTTCGCGATCGACGAATATACGCACGGCTACCGGTTGAAGAACATCGTGCGGCAACTGACGATCTCGTTCGCGACGTCGTCGGTGATCATCGTCGAACAGCACCGCGTGGCCGTGCACCAGACGCGGCTCGTCGAGCGTGCAAATGTGTTCGATCCGCTGTTCCAGCAGACCGTCGATGCGCTGACGCACAGCTATGCCGCTGCCGGCCATGCGCTGAGCGAGGCGCACGGCCTGGCGATCGCGTCGATCGCGCGCATGGTCGCCCAACAGGCGTCGTTCCTCGCGTCGCTCGACGGCTTTTACTTCCTGGCGGGCGTGGCGCTCGTCGGCGGCCTTTTTGCGGCATGGCAAAAAGAGATCGATTGAGTTAAAAGACAGGCTTTGGATTTCCGCGAGCCGCCTTCATGCTCTCGAAACTGACCCGCTGGTTCGACGACCGCCGCCGCGACCGCGCGCTGCGCAGCCACCCGATTCCCGACGCGCTGTGGCAGGACACCGTCGAGCGCCTGCCGTTCCTCGCGGCACTGCCTCCCGACGCGCTCGGCCGGCTGCGCGAACTGACGAGCCTGTTCGTCGCGAAGAAATCGTTCTCGACCGCGCACGGGCTCGAGTTGACCGACGCGATGATCGTCGCGATCGCCGCGCAGGCCTGCCTGCCCGTGCTGAATCTCGATCTGTCGCTGTATGACGGCTGGGTCGGCGTCGTCGTGTATCCGGGCGAATTCGTGATCCGCAAGACGGTGCAGGACGAGGACGGGGTCGTGCACGAAGTCGAGCAGGATGCGAGCGGCGAAGCCTGGGAAGGCGGCCCCGTGATCCTGTCCTGGGAAGACGCGCAGATGACGGACGGCCACGACGCGTACAACGTCGTGATCCACGAGTTCGCGCACAAGATCGACATGGTCAACGGCGCGGCCGATGGCTATCCGCCCCTATTTCGCCGCTGGCACGCGCCGCACCTCGATGCGCAGGCCTGGGCCGACGTGTTCGAGCACGCGTACGACCAGTTCTGCGCGCGCGTCGACGCGGTGCCGGACCGCGCGTGGGCGCGCTTCGAGCGGGATTCGCTGATCGATCCCTATGCCGCCGACCACCCGTCGGAATTCTTCGCGGTATGCAGCGAAGCGCTGTTCGTCCGGCCGAAAGCGTTCGAGTCCGAATTTCCGGAGTTGTACCGGCTGCTCGCGCGTTACTACCGGCAGGATCCGGCCGGCACCGGCGCACTCGACGCACCGTGAAAATTATTCGTCAACCATCTGATTTTCTGGCATAATCGCCGTTTTTCGACCTTAGGCAAGTGGCTCGCGCCGGGCTTGGCGTCCTCCGGTTTGCGCAATATGCGCGTTCCGGCACGGCAAGCGGCGGGTTGGCTACCGCTCTCACCAAGGAAAGACCATGAAAGAAGGCATCCACCCGAACTACCGCGAAGTCGTCTTCCAAGACATGTCGAACGGCTTCAAGTTCATCACGCGCTCGACGATCCAGACGCGCGAAAACATCGAACTCGACGGCAAGACCTACCCGCTCGCCAAGATCGAAGTGTCGTCGGAATCGCACTCGTTCTACACGGGTCAGCAAAAGATCATGGACACGGCAGGCCGTGTCGAGAAGTTCAAGAACAAGTTCGGCGTTCGCGCCAGCGGCAAGGCGAAGTAAGCTTCGCACTGCATCCGGTGGTTGCATTGCACCGGTACCGCACAAAAGGGCAGCCCAGGCTGCCCTTTTTTGTCTCTGCTCGCCCGGCAGGCGCCAGCCGGCGCCCGGGCATCGACCTGACGCGCAACAGCGGGCGCGTCTACAATGCCGGATGCTCGAAACCGGCTCGACCGCGCGCATCCGCGCCGGCCACCCGCCCATAACAAATCGCTCATCTGCATGAAGCCTGTCGTCCGTCTCACCGCCTCCGCCACGCGCGCGCTGCCGCGCTGGCTGCTGCTCACGCTCTGCTTCGTCTACGCCGCGTTCGGCCTGTTCGGCCGCGACCCGTGGAAGAACGAGGACGCGGCAGGCTTTGGCGTAATGTGGACGATGGCCAAGGGCGGCTGGCACGACTGGCTGCTGCCGAACGTGGTCGGCAAGTTCATCACGACCGACGGCCCGCTCGGCTACTGGCTCGGCGCGCTGTCGATCCGCGGCCTCGGCCCGTGGGTCGACGCAAGCAACGCGTCGCGCGTCGATACCGGCGTGCTGTTTTGCGTCGCGTGCGCATTCGTCTGGTATGCCGCCTACCTGCTCGGCCGGCGTGCCGAGGTCCAGCCGTTCAAGTACGCATTCGGCGGCGAGCCCGAGCCGCGCGACTACGGCCGCACGCTCGCCGACGGCGCGCTGCTGGTGCTCGTCGCCTGCTTCGGTCTCGCGGAGCGCGGGCACGAAACGACGCCGCAGCTTGCGCAGTTCGCGTGGATCGCGATGCTCGTCTACGGGATCGTGCGCGGCATCGACAAGCCGATGCAGGGCGCGCTGTGGTGGGGCCTCGCGATGGGCCTCGTCGCGCTGTCCGGCAATCCGGTGCTGGTGGTCGCGCTGCTCGCCGGCACGGCCGTGCTGTGGCTCGTCACGCCCGAGATGCGCAACCTGCGCCTGCCGCTGGTCGGCGTGCCGCTCGCGGCCGCGATCTTCGCGCTGTGGCCGCTGGCCGCGTTCGTCGCGGCGCCCGACGATGCCGCATGGTTCTTCAACCAGTGGATTCACGGCAGCCTGATGCGCTTTTCGGGCCCGCCGACCGCGGTGCTCGGCTATGCGGCGAAGAACCTGCCGCTGTTCACCTGGCCCGCGTGGCCACTCGCGATCTGGGCATGGTGGAGCTGGGCCGGTATGCGCCGCCGTGCGCACGTCGCGATTCCGCTGTCGGTCGCGGTGCCGCTCGTCGCGCTCGTGATCCTGCAGAGCCAGCAGTCGAACCGCATGTACATGCTGCTGCTGCCGCCGCTCGCGGTGCTCGCGACGTTCGCGCTGCCGACCCTCAAGCGCGGCGCAATCAATGCGATCGACTGGTTCGCGGTGCTGAGCTTCACGATCCTCGGCACCTTCGTGTGGCTCGTGTGGCTCGCCTCGATCACGGGCTTCCCGCATCCGCTCGCGCGCAACCTCGCCCGCCTCGTGCCCGGCTACGAGCCGCACTTCAAGATCCTGTCGTTCATCTGCGCGGTGATCGCCACCGTATGCTGGTGCTTCCTGGTGCGCTGGCGCATCTCGCGGCAGCCGAAAGTGCTGTGGCGCAGCGTCGTGCTGTCGGGTGCGGGCACCACGCTGATGTGGGTGCTGCTGATGACGCTGTGGCTGCCGATCGTCAACTACGGCCGGACCTATCGCGACGTCGCGCAGCAGATCGCGGTGCACCTGCCGTCCGACTACGAGTGCATCTCGCCGGTGCGGCTCGGTGACGCGCAGATCGCGACCTTCGCGTATTTCGGCAACATGCGCTTCGATTTCTCCGGCGACTGCGACGTGATCCTGCGCCAGGACCGCTCGGACTTCGGCGAGCCGAGCTCGATGTCGCAATACGTGTGGCGTCTCGTGTGGGAAGGCCGCCGCGCCGCCGACCGTGACGAGCGGTTCCGCCTGTACGAGCGCATCGAACGGCCGAAGACGCCCGTCAAGCGGCGTCCGCCGCGCCGCCAGCCGGCCGATTGACGATGTTCGGCGACATCCGCCGGATCGTCGGTCTCGCGTGGCCGGTGCTCGTCGGCCAGCTCGCGATCATCGCGTTCGGCGTGATCGACACCGCGATGGTCGGGCGCTACTCGGCCGTCGATCTCGCCGCGCTCGGGCTCGGTTCGTCGATCTACATTTCGATCTATATCGGCCTGACGGGCATCCTGTCCGCACTGCAGCCGATCACCGGGCAGCTGTACGGCGCGCGCCGCTATGCCGAGATCGGCGAGGAAGTGCGCCAAGCACTGTGGCTCGCGCTGCTGCTCGCGGTGCCGGGCTTTCTCCTGCTGCATTTTCCCGAACCGCTGCTGCGTGTCGCGCACACGCCTGCCGCGCTGCACGACCGCACCGTCGACTATCTGCGCATCCTGTCGTACGGGCTGCCCGCCAGCCTCGTCTTCCGCATCTACAACGCGCTGACCAACGCGGCCGGCAAGCCGCGCCTCGCGATGATCCTGCAGATCGGCGCGCTGCTGCTCAAGTTTCCGCTCAACGTGTGGTTCATCTTCGGCGGGTTCGGCGTGCCGGCCCTCGGCGGCCCCGGCTGCGGGCTCGCCAGCACGCTGATCAACTGGGCGCTCGCGCTGATCGGCTACACGCTGCTCGCGAAGCTCGACGTGTTCGCGCCGCTCGCGATCTTCTCGCGCTTCTGCTGGCCGGTCTGGGAACGCCAGAAGGCGATCCTGAAACTCGGCGTGCCGATGGGCCTGTCGTACCTGATCGAGGTCACGTCGTACACGTGCATGGCACTGTTCATCGCGCAGTTCGGCACGACGACGCTCGCCGGCCATCAGATCGCCGGCAACATCGGCGCGGTGCTGTACATGACGCCGCTGTCGATCGGCGTAGCGGCGTCGACGCTGGTCGCGCGCGCGCTCGGCGCCGGGCGGCCCGAGGAAGCCCGGCTGCTCGGCCGGCACAGCGTGATCTTCGCGTGCGGCATTGCCGCGACCTACGGCCTGCTCGTGTTCGTGCTGCGCCCGCTGATCATCGGTGGCTATACGCCGAACCCGGCCGTCGCCGCGGCCGCGATGCCGCTCGTCGCGATCGTCGCGTGCTACCACGTCTTCGATGCGCTGCAGGTCACGTCGGCGTTCGTGCTGCGCGCCTACAAGGTCGCGGTCGTGCCGACCGTGATCTATGCGGTCGCGCTGTGGGGCGTCGGGCTCAGCGGCGGCTACGCGCTCGGTTTCGACGTGGGCGGCATCGCGCCCGCATGGCTGACCGGCGCGCGCGGCTTCTGGTTCGCGAACACGATCAGCCTGATGCTCGCGGGCGCCGGGCTCGTGCTGTACCTGCGGCGCGTCAGTCGTGCGCATGCCGCCGCTTCCACGTCCGCCTGACGCGCCGCCCGTTACGTCTCCTCCAGCACGTCGGCCGCGTGATACGACGACCGCACCAGCGGGCCGGCGACGACTTCCCTGAAACCGAGCAACAGCGCCTCGTCGCGCCACGCGGCGAATGCGTCCGGGCTCACGTAGCGCCGCACGGGCAGATGGTGCGCGGACGGCGCGAGATACTGGCCGAGCGTCAGCACGTCGACGTCATGCGCACGCAGGTCGCGCAGCGTGTCGCGCACTTCGTCGTCGCACTCGCCGAGCCCGAGCATCAACCCCGATTTCGTCACCAGCTCAGGCCGTGCCCGCTTCGCCCGCGCGAGCAGTTCGAGCGAGCCGCGATAGTCGGCGCCCGGCCGCGCCGTGCGATACAGCGACGGCACCGTCTCGATGTTGTGGTTGAACACGTCGGGCCAGGCCGTCGACAGCGCATCGAGCGCGCGGGCCACGCGACCGCGGAAGTCCGGTGTCAGCACTTCGACGCCGATGCCCGGCACGCTCGCGCGCACCGCCGCGATGCAGGCGGCGAAATGCGCGGCGCCGCCGTCGCGCAGGTCGTCACGATCGACCGACGTGATCACGACGTAGCGCAGCCCGAGCGCCGCGGCCGCGTCGGCTAGCCGCGCGGGCTCGTCGGCATCGAGCGGTTCGGGACGGCCGTGCGCGACGTCGCAGAACGGGCAGCGCCGCGTGCACAGGCCGCCCATGATCATGAAGGTCGCCGTGCGCTGCGCGAAGCATTCGCCGATGTTCGGGCACATCGCCTCCTCGCAGACGGAATGCAGCCGATGATCGCGCAGCACGGCCGCCATGTCGGCGACCGCCGCGCTCATCATCGGCCGCGCGCGCAGCCACGGCGGCTTCGGCAACGCCGCACCGGCCGCGGGCTCGACGCGCACCGGAATGCGCGCGAGCTTGTCACGGCTTCTCGCGCCCGGCTGGCCGAGCGCCGTGAGGCTGGGTCGTTCGAGCGCGGCGGCCATCGTCAGTCTCCGAGAAACGCGACGATCAGGCGGTTCACGTCGGCGGCCGCCTCCATCTGCACCATGTGCCCGCTGCCGGCGATCACCTCGGCACGCACGCCGTCAGGCAAGCCCTGCGCGTGCTGCGCGGGGATCACCTGGTCGCGCTCGCCCCAGATCACGAGCGTGCGCGGCGCAAGCGTCGCGAGCCGGTCGCGGAACACGCGCCGCTGCGCGGCACCGTCGAACGCGGCATGCGCGATCTTCTCCAGCGCGGCCTGCACGCCTTCGAGCCGCTTGTACTTGACGAGATCCTCGACGAGCTGCCGCGTGACCAGCGCGTTGTCCGCGAACAGCGCGCCAAGGTGCGGCTTCAGCGTGTTGCGGCTGTTGCCGGCGACGAAGCCGTCGATGTAAGCACGGTTGATGTCGGTGCCGAGCCCCGCGCTCGCGATCAGCGTCAACGACGCGACCCGTTGCGGCGCGCGCTCGGCCGCCGCCATCGCCACCGCGCCGCCCATCGAATGGCCGATCAGGTGGGCCTGGTCGATGCCCTTCGCATCGAGCAGCGCGAGTACCGCGTCGGCCAGTTCATCGAGGCTGCCCGTCTCGACCGCCTTGCCCGACTCGCCGTGACCGGGCAGGTCGAGCGCCCACACCGGCCGGTGCGCGGCGAGATCCGCGTGATTGAACAGCCAGTTGTTGAGATCGCCGCCGAAGCCGTGGATCAGCACGGCGGGTGTGCCGCTGCCTTCGCCGAGCTTCAGGAAACGCACCGTCCGGCCGCCGATCTGCGCCTTCTCGGGCTGCGGGCCCGCGACTTCGTCGGACGCCGCGCTCGGCACGAAATCGCGCTGGAATTCGGCGATCGCCGCGTCGATGTCGGCATCGCTCGCGTCGGCGGCCGCGACGACGCCGAGCAGCGCGCCGACCGGCAGCGTCTCGCCTTCCTGCGCGACCTGCCGGCGCAGCGTGCCGTCGAACGCGCATTCGACGCCCGACGAGATCTTGTCGGTCTCGACGTCGAGCACTTCGTCGCCCTTCGTCACGCGTTCGCCGAGCGCCTTCAGCCAGCCGTTGACCTGCCCCTGCTCCATCGACAGCCCCCACTTGGGCATCGTGATCATGTGAATCGACATCGTGTCAGCTCCTCGTTTTCAGGACCGCCTGCGCAATCGCATCGGCGGACGGGATATACAGGTCTTCCAGCACGCTCGCGAACGGCGCGGGCGTATGCGGCGCGGTCACGAGCTCGATCGGCGCCTTCAGCGCATGGAACGCACGCTGCGCGACGAGTGCGGCAATATCGGTCGCGATCGAGCAGCGCGGATTCGCTTCGTCGACGACCACCAGGCTCCCGGTGCGCTCCGCGCTTTCGAGGATCGTGTCCTCGTCGAGCGGCGACGTCGTGCGCAGGTCGATCACGTCGACCTGGATCCCGTCCTTCGCGAGTTTCGCGGCCGCGTCCATCGCGAGATGCACCATCCGGCCGTACGTGACGATCGTCGCGTCGTCGCCGTCGCGCATCACGTTCGCTTCGCCGAACGGAATCGCATAGGACTCCTCCGGCACGTCGCCTTCACGGGTATAGAGCAGCTTGTGTTCGAGGAAGATCACGGGATCGTTGTCGCGGATCGCCTGGATCAGCAGCCCCTTCGCGTCGTACGGCGTCGACGGGCACACGACCTTCAGCCCCGGAATGTGCGTGAACAGCGACGTCAGCATCTGCGAATGCTGCGCGGCTGCGCGCAAGCCGGCACCGTACATCGCGCGGATCACGACCGGCGTCACGGCCTTGCCGCCGAACATGTAGCGGAACTTGGCGGCCTGGTTGAAGATCTGGTCGAAGCACACGCCCATGAAATCGATGAACATCAGCTCCGCGACGGGCCGCATCCCGCACGCGGCGGCGCCGACCGCCGCGCCGATGTAGCCGCCCTCCGACAGCGGCGTATCGAGCACGCGGCCCGGAAACTTGTGGAACAGCCCCTTCGTCACGCCGAGCACGCCGCCCCACGCGTCGTCCTCGCCCGGCGCGCCCGCGCCGCCCGCATTGTCCTCGCCCATCACGATCACGCTGTCGTCGCGCGCCATTTCCTGCGCGAGCGCCTCGTTGATCGCCTGCGAATAAGTGATTTTCCTTGCCATGTCTGTCTCCTGGAATGTTCGGTTCGCCGTGTCGGCCGTGGTATCAGGCCGCGCTCACGGGTACGACACGTAGACGTCGGTCAGCAGGTCGGCGGCGTCGGGTACCGGCGCGGCCTTGGCCTGCGCGACCGCATCGTCGATCAGCGCCTTCACCTGCGCATCGACCGCGCGCAGGTCGGCGGTCGTCAGCGCTTCGGCCCGCACGACGCGCGTTTCGAAATGCTTCAGGCAGTCCTTCTCGTCACGCAGCTTCTGCACCTCGCCGGGTGCACGATAGGTTTGCGCATCGCCTTCGAAGTGGCCGAAATAGCGTGTGAATTTCACCTCGACGAGCGTCGGGCCGCCGCCGTTGCGCGCGCGCTCGACGGCTTCGCCGAGCGCTTCATGTACCGCGAAGAAGTCGAAGCCGTCGACGATCACGCCCGGCATCCCGAACCCGTTCGCGCGATCGGCGATGTTGTCGGTCGCGACCGACCAGCTCGACGACGTCGCTTCCGCATAGCCGTTGTTCTCGGCCACGAAGATTGCGGGCAGCCGCCACACCGACGCGAGGTTCATCGATTCGAAGATCACGCCCTGGTTCGATGCGCCGTCGCCGAAGAAGCACACGCCGACGCCGCCGGTCTTCCTGTGCTTCGCCGCGAGCGCCGCGCCGCAGACGAGCGGGCCGCCCGCGCCGACGATCCCGTTCGCGCCGAGCATCCCCATCGACAGGTCGGCGATGTGCATCGAACCGCCCTTGCCGTGGCAGACGCCCGTCTTCTTGCCGTAGATCTCGGCCATCATCCCGTGTACGTCGACGCCCTTCGCGATGCAATGGCCGTGGCCGCGGTGCGTGGTCGCGACGTAGTCGTCGAGACCGAGGTGCAGTATCGTGCCGACCGCGGACGCCTCCTCGCCCGCATACAGGTGAACGAAGCCGGGGATCTCGCCGGTCGCGAATTCGACGTGCAGGCGCTCCTCGAATTCGCGGATCGTGCGCATCAGCCGGTAGGCGTCCAGCAGCTTGTCCCTGCTGAGCTGTGTCGAAGCGGTCATGTGTGTCTCCTGAGTAGGTCTGACTGCGAATGCCGCCGCAGCCGGGCCGCGGCGACGGATTGCACGGCCGGCGGCCGTCAGTGGAACGTGAAGCCGCCGTCGACGTTCACGGCCTGGCCCGTCACGTTGTCCATCGTCGCGAAGAACAGCGCGAGCCGGCCCATGTCCTCCGGCGTCTGCGCACGGCCCTGCGGAATCAGCGTCAACTGGTGCCGCTGCCACGATTCCTCGACCGATTCACCGTCGGTCTTCCATTCGTCGGACAGCCGGTCCCACATGTACGTCCGCACGATGCCGGGGCAGATCGCGTTGACGGTCACGCCGTCGCGCGCGACCTCCTTCGCGAGCGCGTTCGTGAAGCCGACGACCGCGAATTTCGATGCGCTGTAATGCGCGAGATTCGGAAAGCCCTCCTTGCCGGCGATCGACGCGACGTTGATGATCCGGCCGCGGCCCTGCGCCTTCAGCGGCGCGAGCGCCGCCCGGCAGCCGAGGAACGTGCCCTTCGCGTTCACGTCCATCACGAAATCCCAGTCGCGCTCGGTCAGTTCGCCGACCGGATGAATGCTGATCACGCCCGCGCAGTTCACGAGGATGTCGAGCCGGCCGAGGTCGGCGAGCGCCTGCGCAACCATCGCGTCGACCTGCGCGGCCTGCGTGACGTCGACCTTCGCAACGGCCGCCCGGCGGCCGAGCGCGCGTACTTCGCGCGCGGTGGCGTCGAGTGCGTCGTCGAGCAGGTCGGCCAGCAGGATGTCGGCACCCGCGCCGGCAAGCGTCAGCGCAATGCCGCGGCCGATGCCGCGCGCGCCGCCCGTGACGATGGCGACCTGTCCTTCGAGTGGGGCTGTCATGGCGATGTCTCCTTGATGATCGTTATGGATGTCGAAATGTCACTCGGTAAAACATTGCTCAATAGCGCCACTCGCCGGCATCGCGCAGCAGCTGGCGTGACGACGCGTAGCGCAGCGTGCGCCCGACGTCGACCGTCAACGGCCCGCGCCAGTCGAGCGAGATCTCGTAGCGATCGCCGCGCGCGACCTCGATCTCGCGCTCGCCGTCGAACGCGAGCGTGCCGTGCTCGAACGGAATCGTCTGCCATGCACCCGGCTCGAGCCGCTCGCAGCTGCGCATCACGACGCGATCCACGCGGCCCGGTGCAATCGGCGCGACGAGCGGCGTGCCGGCGGTCTTGCCTTCGGCCGCGAAGCGCATCGCGAGCCCGTGCGGCGCGCTGCGCTCGAGCGGCGCCCACGCGCCGCCGAGCGCGGACAGGCCGATCCCGTCCGGTTCCGCAAACGTCAGGTACAGCGAATCGATGTCGTCGGACCCCGAGATCGCGCGGGCGCCGATGAAGCGCTGCCGCGCGGCGCACACGTCGACGAGTGCGATCTCCTCGCGCCCCGGCTGCGCGCCCGCCACGCAGCGCACGACGAGCCGCTTGTTGCGCGTGAACGCGACTTCGGCCGGCACAGCGCCAGTCGCGGCGAGTCCTGCCGCGACGCCGGCGACGGTGGCTTCGCGATGTTCGGGAAATGCGTTGTTGGTGCCGGTGGACAGCGCGACGAGCGGCGTCGCGCCGCAATGTGCGGCAACCGCACGATGGGTGCCGTCGCCGCCGAGCACGACGATCAGCGCGACTTCCATCCGGTGCAGGTACGCGGCGCCGGCCTGGGTATCGGCGACGGTGTCGGTGATCGGCAGGTCGACGAATTCGACCTCGGGCCAGCGCTCGTGCGGCGCGACCGCACGGTGCGTGTCGATCGCACGCAGCAGCAGCGTCGCGATGCCGGTCCGGTCGCGCAGCGTCAGCACGCGTTCGACGCCCATCGCGCCGAGGCCGGCCAGCAGGCGCACGATCATGTTCGCCTTCTCCGCCGTCGGAAACACGGAGGCATGCGTCGTGAGGCGGCGGATGTCGCGCCCCGATGCGGGGTTCGCGATCACGCCGACGGTAACGGGCGTCGTCACGGGTTCGTCTCCATCCAGTTGGCCTGTCGCGACGCGTGGGCGTGCCGCGGCTCTGCCTGTCTCGTCCGCTGCCATCGCCGGGCGGCGGATCGTCGTCGACGCGACCGCGCCGACTTGCCCGTGATCTCTGCAAGCGGCGTGCCACCCTACGTGCGATGAACGTGAAACCCTTGTGAATGCTGACGCGACTGGGATGCCCGTGATCCGGAATCGCTGCTGGAAGGACGGCGCGCGCGGCCATTCGGCCCGCTCGTCTCACGGCGTCGATACGACGAAACGGTCACCGCGACGCCGGTGCAAGCGCACCGCCCTGCCCGCAAACCCCGCCATGTCGCGGCGCCGCGCAGGCCGCGTCATGCCGGACGATCTCCGCCTGTCGCACACCAACGCGTCTCAACGACACGAGACAGCCCGCGATACCGTGAGACGAACGTCTCAGGCTCGCCGCGTGCTGCGATGCAATGTGATCCGTCGAACGGGATGTGCTACAAGAACATCGCATCCCCGCCGTACGGAACCGGAGCCGACCATGCCCTACGCCGTCCCCCAGGCCCAGCACGCCGACCGCGTGCTCGGCGCGCTCGCCGGACGCCTGCCCGCGCCGGCCGACTCCACGCGCCTCGTGTCGTCGTGGCAGCGGTCGCTGGAGCGTTACAGTCTCGACCCCGCTTCGTCGATCGGCCCGCGCGTGCTGACCGCGGCCGAGCTGCGCGAAGTACGCGACAAGGAGGAGGCCTTCCTGCGCGCGTCGGGCCAGTGCCTGACGCGGCTGCACGACATGATTCGCGTCGCCGACTACTGCGTGATGCTGACCGACGCGCACGGCGTGACGATCGACTACCGGATCGACCGCGAGCGCCGCAATGACTTCCGCCACGCGGGGCTGCACATCGGCTCGTGCTGGTCGGAAAGCGAGGAAGGCACCTGCGGCGTCGCGAACGTGCTGACCGATCTCGCGCCGATCACCGTGCACAAGACCGATCACTTTCGCGCGGCGTTCACGACGCTCACCTGCAGCGCGGCGCCGATCTTCTCGCCGGGCGGCGAGCTGATCGGCGTGCTCGACGCGTCGGCCGTTCATTCGCCCGACGGCCGCGACAGCCAGCGTCTCGTCTATCAGCTCGTGCGGCAGAGCGCGGCGCTGATCGAGGACGGCTACTTCGTGCACAGCACCACGCAGCACTGGATCCTGTTCGGGCATCCAAATCGTCACTACGTCGAAGCGCAACCCGAGTGGCTGATCGCGTTCGACGAATGCGGCAACATCGTCGCCGCCAACCGGCAGGCGCGCGACGCGCTGCCGGCGCTGCGCGAACCGCGCCATATCGACGAGATCTTCGATGCGACCGAGATGCCGCTGCGCGATGCCGCGCGGCTCGATGCGATCGTCGCGCTGCGGCTGCGCGCGACCGGCGCGCCGCTCTATGCGCGGCTGCGTGCGCCGCTACGGCGCACCGGCCGCGAGCCCGGCACGGCCTCGCGCCGCCCGGGAAGCGCGCAACGCCACGTCGGCGCACTGACGCCGTTTCTGCACAGCAGCGACGCGCATATCGCGCAGCAGGCCGAACTCGCGCTGCGTGTCGCAAGCAAGCGGCTGCCGATTCTCGTGCTCGGCGAAACCGGTGCGGGGAAGGAAGTATTCGCGCGCGCGATCCACGATGCCGGCGCGCGGCGTGCGCGGCCGTTCGTCGCGGTCAACTGCGGCGCGCTGCCGGAAGCGCTGATCGAGAGCGAACTGTTCGGCTATGCAGCCGGCGCGTTCACCGGCGCACGCAAGCATGGCGCACGCGGCAAGATCGCGCTCGCCGACGGCGGCACGCTGTTCCTCGATGAAATCGGCGACATGCCGCTCGCGCTGCAGACGCGCCTGTTGCGCGTGCTCGCTGACGGCGAAGTCGTGCCGCTCGGCAGCGATACGCCCGTCCGCGTCGATCTCGACGTGATTTGCGCGACGCACCGCGATCTCGCGCGGATGGTGGCCGAGGGCACGTTCCGCGAGGACCTGTACTACCGGCTGAGCGGCGCGACGTTCGAACTGCCGCCGCTGCGCGAGCGTGCCGACGTGCGCGACGTGATCGCCGCCGTGTTCGCCGAGGAAGCGCAGGCCACCGGCCACGTGCTGACGCTCGATGCGACGCTCGCCGAACAGCTCGCCGCGTATCCGTGGCCCGGCAACGCGCGGCAATTGCGCAACGTGCTGCGCTATGCGTGCGCGGTGTGCGACGCCGCGCGCGTGACGCGGCGAGATCTGCCGGCCGAGATCGCCGCGCAACTCGGCGGCGTCGTACCCGGCACGCTGCCCGACGACGAACGCGGCCGCATCGTCGCGGCGCTCACCGCGCATCGCTGGCGGCCCGACGCGGCCGCGCAGGCGCTCGGCATCTCGCGCGCGACGCTGTACCGACGCATCGCGAAGCACCGGATCGTCGCGCCGCACCGCGCGTGACGCGCCGGCGCGCGCTTCGTCATGCGGGCTGCCCGGCCGCTTCGTTCGCGCCTGCCGCGTTGCCGGCCGCCTCATCGCGCCGCGTGAACACTTCATGCGCGGCGAACAGCGCGTTGAGCGCGGCCGGCATCCCCGCGTACACGGCCATCTGCATGAACACCTCGACGATCTCGTCGCGCGTGCAGCCGACGTTCAGCGCGGCCTCGATATGCACCTTCAGCTGCGGTTGCGCGTTGCCGAGCGCGGCCAGCGCCGCGATCGTCGCGATCTCGCGCGCTTTCAGGTCGAGTTGCGGCCGGCTGTAGATGTCGCCGAAGCTGAATTCGACCAGGAGCCGCCCGAAGTCCGGCGCGATCGGCGCGAGCGCCGCGATCACGCGCTCGCCCACTTCGCCGTCGATTTCCTTCAGTTTGTTCCAGCCACGCGTGTAGCGGTCTTCAACGAGTCGTTCCATTGTGTCCGTCCTGTTCCGATAGAGAGTGAGAAAGTCTTGCCCGTCGTGCCGTCTCCCGCTCCTGTGCCTCATAGTTCACGATCTTGTCGCTGATCACATCGAGGCTCGCCTGCAGCTCCGCGATATGCGCGCGCACTGCCTCGTAATGTGCGACGAGCAGGCTGCGCCGCGCCCCGAAGGTCGACTCGCCTTGCGCGCGCAGCGCCGCGAACGCCTGCATTTGCGCGATCGGCATGCCGGTCGCCTTCAGGCGCATCACGAAGGCCAGCCAGTCAAGGTCGGCCGGTGCATAGAGCCGGTGCCCGGCCGCCGTGCGCGAAATCGCGCGCAGCAGGCCGGCCTGCTCGTAGTACCGCAGCGTATGCGTCGACAGGCCGGTCATTTCGGCGACCTGGCCGATCGTCAGCGGGCCGGCGGGGGCAGAGGAAAGTCGGGTTACGGTTTTCGACATGGCAGGAACAAGGTTAGGAGTTAGAGTTCACTCTAAGTCAAGCCCTGTCGAACAGCCAGTGCAACGTCCATCGGCGACACCGTAAAGAATGGTCAAAACCGCCGCCCGGCGCAGGTTTCGGTCTTTACAGCGCCGCAAGCCTTCAGCAAGATTCGGTCAGCCTGTCTTAAAAAGGGCACGCATTTGTCCTATGCTTAACGGCGACGCCCGGCCGGGCGTCACGCCGCCGTCCGTTGCAACAGCCATTCATCCGTCAGAACCAGGGAGCCTTTGCCATGCTGAAAAAGCTGCTGATGCTGTTCGTCGCGCTATCGCTGTCGCTCGCCGCAGGCCTTGCCGCGGCCGTCGAAGTCAATACGGCTGACCAGGCCGCGCTCGAATCCGTGAAGGGTCTCGGACCCGTGAAGTCGAAGGCGATCATCGACGAACGCACCAAGAACGGCCCGTTCAAGGACGCGGACGATCTCGCGAATCGCGTCAAGGGCCTCGGCACGAAGTCGGTCGGGCATCTCGAGGAAAACGGCCTGACGATCGGCGGCGCGTCGACGCCGCCGAAGGGCGTGAAGCTGTCGAAGCCGGCCGCGACGACATCGACCACCACGTCGGCCACGACGTCGGCAGGCACGGCGTCGACGTCCACGACCGCGACGGCCGGCACGACGGCCACCGCACCGGCACCGGCCGCAAGCGCGCCGGATACGGCGGCGAAGCCGGCCAAGACAAAGCGCCTGACGAAGAAGGAAAAAGCGGCCGCAGCAGCGGCGGCATCCGCCGATGCGGGTGCGAGCGCACCGGCCGCCGCGTCGTCGGCAAAAGCGACGAAGGGTTCGAAGAAGAAAAGCAAGAAGGACAAGGCAGCCTCCGCCGCCGCGGCGTCGGGCGCCTGATGTGCGCCGCGCGCGCGACGGCGTGCGCGCGGCATTCGTTCAACGGGCGCCCACGGCGTGGCGCCCTTATCGGTAAAGGTGAAGAACCATGGGTCTCCTCGACATCGTTGGCGGTCTGCTCGGCGGCCAGGCCGGCGGCAACTCGCAAAGCGCGCTGATCACGACCGCGCTCGAATTCATCAACAACCAGCCGGGCGGCCTGAATGGCCTGATCGAGAAGTTCAAGGCCGGCGGCGCCGGCGACATCATCGGCTCGTGGGTCGGCACCGGCCAGAACCAGCCGATCTCGCCGGACACACTGCAGAACGTGCTCGGCTCGGACGCGATCGGTGCGCTCGCGAGCAAGTTCGGTGTCGATCCGTCGATGGCGTCGACCGTCCTCGCGCAGGTGCTGCCGCACGTCGTCAACCACGCGACGCCGGACGGTGCAGTGCCGGCCGACGGCCAGGCACAGGTCGACCCGTCGAACGTGCTCGGCTCGCTGTCGCAGATCGCCGGCATGTTCGGCGGCAACAAGCAGGGCTGACGCGCTGCGTCGTTGCGACGCGCCATAAGCAAACACCCCGCCGAGGCGGGGTGTTTGTTTTTGCGCGCCCGGCGCGAACCGGGCGGCGGCCGAAGGCCTGCGATCAGTGAACGACGCGGTCGAACACGAACTGGCCGTCGTTGACGTCGACCGGAATCACGTCCTTCGGACCGAAGCGGCCCGCGAGGATCAGCTTCGCGACCGGGTTCTCGATCTCCTGCTGGATCGCGCGCTTCAGCGGCCGCGCACCGAACACCGGATCGTAGCCGACCTTCGCGATCTGTTCGAGCGCCGCCGGCGACACGTCGAGCGCCATGTCGAGCTTCGCGAGCCGGTCATGCAGGCGTGCGAGCTGGATCTTCGCGATCGACTCGATGTTGCTGCGGTCGAGCGCATGGAACACGACGACGTCGTCGATCCGGTTCAGGAACTCGGGGCGGAAATGCTGCTTCACCTCGAGCCACACGGCGTCCTTGATCTCTTCCTGCGGCGCACCCGTCATCGCCTGGATGACCTGCGAGCCGAGGTTCGACGTCATCACGATCACCGTGTTCTTGAAGTCGACCGTGCGCCCCTGCCCGTCCGTCATGCGGCCGTCGTCGAGCACCTGCAGCAGCACGTTGAACACGTCCGGATGCGCCTTCTCGATCTCGTCGAGCAGGATCACGCTGTACGGCTTGCGGCGCACGGCTTCCGTCAGGTAGCCGCCTTCCTCGTAGCCGACATAGCCCGGCGGCGCGCCGATCAGCCGCGCGACGCTGTGCTTCTCCATGAACTCGCTCATGTCGATGCGGATCAGGTGCTCTTCCGAATCGAACAGGAACGACGCCAGCGCCTTGCACAGCTCGGTCTTGCCGACACCCGTCGGGCCGAGGAACAGGAACGAGCCGTACGGACGGTTCGGATCGGCGAGACCGGCGCGCGAACGGCGGATCGCGTCGGCCACCGCGCTGATCGCCTCGTGCTGGCCGACCACGCGCTCATGCAGCTTTTCCTCGATGTGGAGCAGCTTCTCGCGTTCGCCCTGCATCATCCGCGACACCGGGATCCCAGTCGAACGCGACACGACTTCCGCGATTTCCTCGGCGCCGACCTGCGTGCGCAGCAGGCGCGGCCGCGTCGGGTTGTGCTGCTCCTGCTCTTCGGCCTGCGTGACCTGCTTCAGTTGCGCCTCGAGTTGCGGCAGCTTGCCGTACTGCAGCTCGGCAACCTTTTCCAGCTTGCCGTCACGCTGCAGCCGCGCGATGTCCGCCCGCACCTTCTCGATCTCTTCCTTCAGTTGCGCGCTGCCCTGCACCGCGGCCTTCTCGGCGGTCCAGATTTCCTCGAGGTCCGCATATTCGCGGCCGAGACGCTCGATCTCTTCCTCGATCAGCTGCAGGCGCTTCTGCGACGCTTCGTCCTGCTCCTTCTTCACGGCTTCGCGCTCGATCTTCAGCTGGATCAGGCGACGATCGAGCTTGTCCATCTCTTCGGGCTTCGAATCGATTTCCATCTTGATCTTCGAAGCGGCTTCGTCGATCAGGTCGATGGCCTTGTCCGGCAGGAAGCGGTCGGTGATGTAGCGATGCGACAGCTCGGCCGCGGCGACGATCGCCGGATCGGTGATGTCCACACCGTGGTGCAGTTCGTACTTCTCCTGCAGCCCGCGCAGGATCGCGATCGTCGCCTCGACGCTCGGCTCGTCGACGAGCACCTTCTGGAAGCGGCGCTCGAGCGCGGCATCCTTCTCGATGTACTTGCGGTATTCGTCGAGCGTGGTCGCGCCGATGCAGTGCAGCTCGCCGCGCGACAGCGCCGGCTTCAGCATGTTGCCCGCATCCATCGCGCCTTCGGCCTTGCCCGCGCCGACCATCGTGTGGATTTCGTCGATGAAGACGATCGTCTGGCCTTCGTCCTTCGCGATGTCGTTGAGCACCGCCTTCAGGCGCTCCTCGAATTCACCGCGATACTTCGCGCCGGCGAGCAGTGCGGCCATGTCGAGCGACAGCACGCGCTTGCCCTTCAGCGTCTCGGGCACTTCGCCGTTGACGATCCGCTGCGCGAGCCCTTCGACGATCGCCGTCTTGCCGACGCCCGGCTCGCCGATCAGCACCGGGTTGTTCTTGGTGCGGCGCTGCAGGATCTGGATCGAACGGCGGATTTCGTCGTCGCGGCCGATCACCGGATCGAGCTTGCCCGCACGGGCGCGCTCGGTCAGGTCGACCGTGTACTTCTTCAGCGCCTCGCGCTGGCTTTCCGCGTCCTGGCTGTGCACCTGCGAGCCGCCGCGCACCGCGGCGATCGCGGCTTCGAGCGCCTTGCGCGTGAGGCCGTGCTGGCGGGCGAGCTTGCCGGCGTCGCCCTTGTCGTCGGACACGGCGAGCAGGAACATCTCGCTCGCGATGAACGTGTCGTTGAGCTTCTGCGCTTCCTTGTCGGCCTGGTTCAGCAGCCCGGCCAGTTCACGGCCGATCTGGATGTCGCCGCCCGTGCCCGTCACTTGCGGCAGGCGCGAAATGGCCTCGTTCAGCGCGCCTTGCAGCGCCTGAATGTGAACGCCCGCGCGCGACATCAGCGAGCGGGCGGAACCGTCCTGCTGCGCGACCAGCGCCGCGAGAACGTGAACGGGTTCGATGTATTGATTGTCGTGCCCTGCCGCGAGGCTTTGCGCGTCCGCGAGTGCTTCCTGGAACTTGGTGGTGAGCTTGTCGATTCTCATTTAGTCGAGACCTCCAATTTTCGATTACCACCAAGATGAGGATGGTTATGCGGCTTTCAAGCGAAATTCGGGTTGATTCAGCGCAAAAATCGATGGATATCCTTGAAGCGGCCCCGGGACGGGCCACGGCCGGATCGAGACGCGCGGCGAGCGCGTGTCAGCGCGCCGTCGACGGCGGCTCGACGGACGCCGGTGCGTCTTCCGGCAAAGGCTCGGCATGCAGGCGCACGACCGGGCGGATGCCGAGCAACGCGGCGAGCGGCGAAGCGGGCTCGATCAGTGCGCCGAGCGTGTGACGGTCGAGTTCGGCGAAAAATGCATCGCGCGCGGCCGCCAGCACGCCCTTCAAGCGGCAATGCGGCTCGATCACGCAGCCGCGCGATTCGCCATCGGCCGAGAAGCAGCCGACCAGCGCGAAATCGCTCTCGGTCGCTCGCACGACCTGGCCGACGGTCAGTTGCAACGATTCGGGGAACAGCCGCAGCCCGCCATTGCGACCGCGGACGGTATCGACCCACCCCAGCTCGCCGAGCTGCTGCACGACTTTCATCAGATGGTTCTTCGAGATGCCGTAGGCGTCCGAGATCTCCTGGATCGTAGCGAGCCCCTCGCCGCGCACGGCAAGGTACAGCATCACGCGCAGCGAATAGTCGGTGTAGTCGGTGAGTCTCATGGGCGAATACGGAAAAAATCGATCGTACCCCCGATTACGTGAGCCGGGCCGACCGGGATGCGCACGAGGCCGGTTGGCGGCCCTGCACCGCGGCCCCGGGTTGCCGGGATGACGCGCGCGCAATAAGATGCGTGACACTTACACGTTTTTCAGGGGTGTTGGACGCTATTTTGCGTCAAAATTCGGCCGGCGTCCTACTCGATGCTCGCGCCGCCCCTGTCGTTGCCTATTTCTGCCGGCCCTTTTGCCATGACCGTCCTGCCCGCCTCGCCCGATACCGCCCCGGCCCGCCCTCGCGACACCGAGCCGACCGAAGCGAACATCCGCGATCTCGTCTACGCGTTCTACGACCGCGTGCGCGCCGATCCGCTGCTCGGACCCGTGTTCGACGCAAAGCTGGCCGGCCGCTGGGACGACCACCTGCCGAAGATGGTCACGTTCTGGTCGAGCCTCGTGCTCGGCACCAAGGGCTATCGCGGCAACGTGCAGCAGGCGCACCAGCCGCTCGACGGAATCGAGCCCGCCCATTTCAGCCGCTGGCTGTCGCTGTTCCTGAATACCGTCGAGGCGCGCTACGCGCCGCCCGCGGCAATCCGCTTCATGGAGCCGGCGCTGCGGATCGCGCAGAGCCTCCAGTTGAGCCGGTTCGGCTGGGACTACCCGATTCCGCCCGAGCAGCAGGCGCTGCTCGACGCGATCGCGCCACGCCGTCGCGATGCTGGCGACGATCCGCACGCGTTGCCGTCGCGTGCCCGCGGTGAGCCGTTTCCGACGAAGATCATCGGGCGCAGCAGCGATCCGGACGCGTAACGGGCAGCCGGTGCGCGCGAGGCTTGCGCGCATGCGGCATCGCGCCGCATTACCCTGGCGCCACGTTCAGCGCCGCGTATTCCCCGATTCGACGCCCCAGCGCGCGAGCGCGGCATCGTCGGTGCTGCGCGCATCGACCCAGCGCTCGCCATCCGGTGTCGTTTCCTTCTTCCAGAACGGCGCTTCGGTCTTCAGGTAGTCCATCACGAACTCG
Source organism: Burkholderia sp. AU38729 (assembly GCF_020419725.1). NCBI lineage: Bacteria > Pseudomonadati > Pseudomonadota > Betaproteobacteria > Burkholderiales > Burkholderiaceae > Burkholderia > Burkholderia sp. AU38729. Next base: position 175,882 of record NZ_JAIZQO010000014.1, read on the forward strand.
CACGACGCAAACGCATCGCCGCGGTGCGACGCCACCGTTGCGACCATCACGATCTGGTCGAGCGGCAGGAGCCGGCCGACACGATGCACGATCGCGACGTCGATGCCCGGCCAGCGCCGGCCGGCCTCGGCGGCAATCTTCTCGAGCGCCTTCTCGGTCATCCCCGGATAGTGCTCGAGTTCCATCGCGGCCACCGAATCGCCTTCGTTCAGGTCGCGCACCGTGCCGACGAAGCACGCGACCGCGCCGATCTTCGGGTTACGCGCACGCAATGCCGCGACCTCGGCGTTCAGGTCGAAGTCGTCGGTCTGGATTCGTACCGTTGCCATCGCCCTCGCCTCAACCGCCCGTCACCGGCGGAAAGAACGCGACTTCGCAGCCTTCGGTCAGCCGCGTATCGGGATCGGTCATCTCGTGATTGCACGCCATGCGCAGTGCGCGCCCTTCCGAGAGCGTCTCGGCCCACGCCCCGCCGCGCACGCGCAGCCACGCGCGCACGTCGCCCACCGTCGTGACGCTGTCCGGCACGTCGGCCTGCTCGTCGGCCACGCCCAGTGCCTCGCGCACGCTTGCAAAAAATTTCAGTTGAATCTTCATGGTTCGGGAAGCCGTCGCGTTACGACAGCAGTTCGGAAAACGGAATGAAACGCACGGTCTCGCCGGCGCTGATCGCGTGCTGCGGCGGATTGTCGATCAGGCCATCGCCCCACACCGTCGACGTCAGCACCGCCGAGCTCTGGTTCGGGAACAGGTCGAGGCCGCCGGCCGCGTTGACGCGCGCACGCAGGAATTCGTTGCGCCGGTCGCCCTTGTTTTGCGAAAAGTCGGCGCGCAGCGACAGCGCGCGCGGCGCGACGTCGCGCACGCCCGACAGGCGCAGCAGGAACGGCCGCACGAACAGCAGGAACGTGACGAAGCTCGACACCGGGTTGCCGGGCAGTCCAATGAAGTGCGCGTCAGGACGATCGTCGCCGCGGCGCACCGCACCGTACGCAAGCGGCTTGCCGGGCTTCATCGCGATCTGCCACAGCGCGAGCCGCCCTTCGGCCTCGACGGCCGGCTTCACGTGATCCTCGTCGCCGACCGACACGCCGCCGCTCGTCAGGATCACGTCGTGATCGCGTGCAGCCTCGCGCAGCGTGTCGCGCGTCGCGGCGAGCGAATCGGGCACGATCCCGTAGTCGGTCACGTGGCAGCCGAGCCGCTCCAGCAGCCCGCGCAGCGTGAACCGGTTCGAGTTGTAGATCGCGCCCGGCTTCAGCGGCTCGCCCGGCATCGTCAGTTCGTCGCCGGTGAAGAACACCGCGACGCGAATCCGGCGCGCAACCAGCAACTGCGCGCAGCCGACCGATGCGGCCAGGCCGAGCGCCTGCGGCGTGAGCCGCGTGCCGGCGGGCAGGATCACCGAGCCCTGCCGGATATCCGCGCCCTGCGCGGTGATCCATTCGCCGGCCTTCGGCGTGTGCAGGATCTCGACCGCATCGCCGTCGGCCGACGTCTGTTCCTGCATCACGACGGCGTCGGCGCCGGGCGGCACCGTCGCGCCGGTGAAGATCCGCGCGGCCGTGCCGGCAGCAAGCGGCGCGGCCGGATGACCGGCCGGAATGCGCTGCGACACCGGCAAGCGCCGCTCGCCATGCAGCAGGTCGGCGACGCGCACCGCATAGCCGTCCATCGCGCTCGTATGCATCGGCGGCACGTCGAGCGGCGAGCTCACGTCGGCCGTAAGCACGCGGCCGAGCGCGTCGAGCGTGGCGACGGTTTCGGCACCGGGCAACGGCTTCGCGGCATCGAGCAGCGCAGCGAGCGCCTCGGCGGTCGACAGCATCGGCGCGCGCGGCGCCGCGGGATTCGGGTTCGACATCGATGGAATCGGGGATCGTTGGATTCAATGCGTCATTGTAGCGACGCCGTCGCGCGGGCGCGCGATATGGCCGACATGCGGAAACTGTGATTCGCGCGAGCACGCCGGTCTGACACTTGTTTCGGTGTAGCGCGTCGACAGCCCCGCGGCACCGCCAAACGAAACGGCCGGAACCCCGATCCGTTCGACGAATCGGCGTTCCGGCCGTCCTGCGCAACCGGGCCCGCAGGCCCGGCCGTGCGTCATGCGCCCGTACGGGCGGCGATGAAGTCCTTCACCTGCTGCGCGTCGGCCTTCACGACCTCGAAACGCTGCGGCAGCGCCTCGAGACCGTCGAATGCGGCCGGCCGCTCGGCTTCGCGATCGAGTGCTTCGCGAATCGTCTCGCCGAACTTGATCGGCTGCGCCGTCTCGAGCACGACCATCGGCACGCCCGCGTCGAGATGCTCGCGCGCGACTTTCACGCCGTCGGCGGTGTGCGTATCGATCATCGTGTCGTAGCGCGAGAACACGTCGCGGATCGTCGCGATGCGGTCCGCGTGGCTGCTGCGGCCCGACACGAAACCGAACTCGGCGACGCGCGAGAAATCGCCGCTCGCCGCGAGATCGAAGCCGCCCTTCTCCTCGACGTCGCGGAACAGCTGCATCACGCGCGCCGGATCGCGGCCGAGCAGGTCGAACACGAAGCGCTCGAAGTTCGACGCCTTCGAGATGTCCATGCTCGGGCTGCTCGTGTGATAGGTGTTCTCGGCGCTGCGCACGCGATACGCGCCCGTGCGGAAGAACTCGTCGAGCACGTCGTTCTCGTTGGTCGCGACCACGAGCTTCGCGATCGGCAACCCCATCATCCGCGCGATGTGGCCGGCGCAGACATTGCCGAAGTTGCCCGACGGCACCGTGAACGACACGCGTTCGTCATTCGACCGGGTGGCCGCGAAGTAACCCTTGAAGTAGTACACGACCTGCGCGACGACGCGTGCCCAGTTGATCGAGTTGACCGTGCCGATCTTCTGCTGCGCCTTGAACGCGTGATCGTTCGACACGGCCTTCACGATGTCCTGGCAATCGTCGAACACACCTTCGACCGCGAGGTTGAAGATGTTCGGATCCTGCAGGCTGAACATCTGGGCCGTCTGGAACGCGCTCATCTTCTTGTGCGGCGACAGCATGAACACGCGCACGCCGGCCTTGCCGCGCATCGCGTATTCGGCCGCGCTGCCCGTGTCGCCGGACGTCGCGCCGAGAATGTTCAGCGACTGCCCGTGCTTCGCGAGCGTGTACTCGAACAGGTTGCCGAGCAACTGCATCGCCATGTCCTTGAACGCGAGCGTCGGGCCGTTCGACAGTTCGAGCAGCGAGAGCGGCGCGCCGTTCTCGGTACCGAGCGTCTTCAGCGGCGTGATGTCGGACGCGTTCTCGCCATGGCGCGTGTTGCGGTACACCTCGGCCGTGTATGTGCGGCGCGTGATCGCGCGCAGGTCGTCGGCCGGCACGTCGTCGCAGAACTTCGACAGGATCTCGAACGCGAGATCCGCGTACGACAGCGTGCGCCAGCGTGCGAGCTCGTCGGCGGACACCGTCGGATACTCGGCCGGCAGGTAAAGCCCGCCGTCCTTCGCGAGACCGCCGAGCAGGATGTCGGAGAACGTGTGGCGCTCGCCGATGCCGGCGCCGCGCGTGGAGATGTAGTTCATGTCGTCCTCAGCTCAGTTCAGCGCTTCCATGCGCAGCTTCGTCACCTTCGAGACCACCGTCGCGAGGCTCTCGATCTGCGCGATCGCCGCATTCACATTCTTCTCGACCGTGACGTGCGTGATCAGGATGATGTCGGTTTCGCCGTTCGCACCGTCGACCTGCTCGGACTCCTTCTGCAGCAATGCATCGATCGAGATGCCCGATTCGGCGAGGATGCGCGTGATCGCGGCCAGCACGCCGGTCTGGTCGGCGACGCGCAGGCGCAGGTAGTAGCCGCTCGTCACTTCCTCGATCGGCAAGATCGGCGTGTTCGACAGGCTGTCGGGCTGGAACGCGAGGTGCGGCACGCGATGCTCGGGGTCCGCCGTGTGCAGGCGCGTGACGTCGACGAGATCCGCGACCACGGCCGATGCGGTCGGCTCCGCGCCCGCGCCCTTGCCGTAGTACAGCGTCGTGCCGACCGCGTCGCCGTGCACGACGACCGCGTTCATCGCGCCTTCGACGTTCGCGAGCAGGCGCTTCTCCGGGATCAGCGTCGGATGCACGCGCAGCTCGATGCCGTTTTCGGCACGGCGCGTGATGCCGAGCAGCTTGATCCGGTAGCCGAGCTCTTCCGCGTAGCGGATGTCGGTCGCGTCGAGCTTGCTGATGCCCTCGACGTACGCGCGCTCGAACTGCACCGGCACGCCGAACGCGATCGCGCTCATGATCGTCGCCTTGTGCGCGGCGTCGACGCCTTCGATGTCGAAGGTCGGATCGGCTTCCGCGTAGCCGAGCTCCTGCGCGGCCTTCAGCGCGGTCGCGAAGTCGAGCCCGCGATCGCGCATTTCCGACAGGATGTAGTTGGTCGTGCCGTTGATGATGCCCGCGATGTACTGGATGCGGTTCGCGGTCAGGCCTTCGCGCAGCGCCTTGATGATCGGGATGCCGCCGGCGACGGCCGCCTCGAACGCGACCATCACGCCCTTCGCGCGCGCGGCCTCGAAGATCTCGGTGCCGTGCACCGCGAGCAGCGCCTTGTTGGCCGTCACGACGTGCTTGCCGTTCGCGATCGCGCGCAGCACGAGCTCGCGCGCGATGCCCGTGCCGCCGATCATCTCGGCGATGATCGCGATCGACGGATCATCGACGACCGAATTGAAATCGTCGGTGATCTGCGCGGCGCCGGCGTCGCCGCCGAGCGCGGCCAGCGCCTTCGCCGGGTTGCGCACGGCAATGCGCGTCACCTCGATGCCGCGCCCCGCGCGTCGCTTGATTTCTTCCTGGTTGCGGCCCAGCACCGTGAAGGTGCCGCTGCCCACCGTGCCGAAGCCCAACAGGCCAACTTTGATCGGTTCCATGCTGCGTGTGATCGAATGAGTAAGTAGTAGTGAGTCCGTGTGGCCGTGCCGCTCAGGCCGAATGGCGCTTGCGGTAGCCGTCGAGGAAGCGAGCGATCCGGTTGATCGAATCGGTCAGGTCGTCGAGGTTCGGCAGGAAGACCACGCGGAAGTGATCCGGCGTCGTCCAGTTGAAGCCCGTGCCCTGTACGAGCAATACGCGCTCCTCGAGCAGCAGGTCGAGAATGAACTGCTGGTCGTTCTGGATCGGATAAAGCTTCGGGTCGAGGCGCGGGAACATGTACAGCGCGGCCTGCGGCTTCACGCAGGTCACGCCCGGGATCGACGTGAGCATGTCGTACGCGAGCTCGCGCTGCTTGTACAGGCGCCCGCTCGGCACGATCAGCTCGTTGATGCTCTGGTAGCCGCCGAGCGCCGTCTGGATCGCGAACTGGCCGGGGACGTTCGCGCACAGGCGCATCGACGACAGGATGCCGAGCCCCTCGAGATAATCCTTCGCGTGCCGGCGGTTGTCGCCGCCGAGGCCCGACACGGCCATCCAGCCCGCGCGATAGCCGCACGAGCGATAGCTCTTCGACAGGCTGTTGAACGTGACGGTGATCACGTCCTCCGACAGCGAACCCAGCGCCGTGTGCTCGAGGCCGTCGTAGACGATCTTGTCGTACACCTCGTCGGCGAACACGATCAGCCCGTGCTGGCGCGCGATCTCGAGCAGTTCGAGCAGCAATTCGTCCGAATAAAGCGCGCCCGTCGGGTTGTTCGGGTTGATCACGACGAGCGCCTTCGTGTTCGGTGTGATCTTGCGGCGGATGTCGTCGAGATCGGGCATCCACGCGTTCTGCTCGTCGCAGACGTAATGCACCGGCGTGCCGCCCGACAGGCTGACCGCCGCCGTCCACAGCGGGTAGTCGGGCGCGGGCAGCAGCACTTCGTCGCCGTCGTTCAGCAGCGCCTGGGTCGCCATCACGATCAGCTCGGACGCGCCGTTGCCGATGTAGATGTCGTCGAGGCCGACGCCCACGACGCCCTTTTCCTGCGTGTAGTGCATCACGGCCTTGCGCGCCGAGAACACGCCCTTCGAATCCGAATAGCCGGACGACGTCGGCAGGTTGCGGATCATGTCCTGGATGATCTCGTCCGGCGCGTCGAAACCGAACGGCGCGAGGTTGCCGATGTTCAGCTTGATGATGCGGTGGCCTTCTTCCTCGAGGCGCTTCGCGTGCTCGAGCACCGGGCCACGGATGTCGTAGCAGACGTTGAGCAGCTTGTTCGACTTCTGAATCGGTTTCACGACGACACGGTTCCTGGATTGGCCTTGCGGCCGGGGGGGACGGGATCAAAACTGGAAAGCGGCCGGTCTGTGCGCGCTGTCTAGACTGGGAAAAAGCGGGCGGTCGGGCGCGGCTTGTGGCGACGCGCGACGCAAGTGGCGCCCGGGGGCGACCAAAAAGTTATAATTTAGCGGATTTTGGCTGACTTTCGCAATGCACCATAGCCGCGCCGGGCCCGCGCCGTCAGGCGTCCCGCGTGCTCGGGCAAGCGAAACCGGCCATCCGGGCCCGTGTGGCCCTGCGATACATTCCCCCTACGGAACCGCGGAATACCGATTTGAAACTGCACCAGGACACGAGCGGCGCGCTCAACACCGTCACCGGCTACGGCCCCGATTATGTCGACGTCAATCTCGAACGCCATGAAACGAGCGTCATCGTGCTGCCCGGCGCGCCGGTCCAGGCATGGCCCGTGTCGTCGTTCGACGCGCTCGCGCCCGAGCATTTCGCGATGCTGCTCGACCCGACCCCCGAACTCGTGATCTTCGGCAGCGGCGCGCGGCTGCGCTTCCCGCACCCGCGGCTCGTCGCGGCACTCACGGCGAAGCGGATCGGCGTCGAGACGATGGATTTCCAGGCGGCCTGCCGCACCTACAACATCCTGATGGCCGAGGGCCGCAAAGTCGCCGCCGCGCTCTTAATTGAACGTTAATCCCGGATGCGGTAAAACTCGGGCCGGCGCAGCGGGTCGATCCCCCGGATCGGCCCGGCCAGGCCGCCCGCCCCCGGCGCAACCCGCCGGCGGCCCGTCACAACAACCAACAGGCTGAAAATCCATGAACGATACGCCGTCGAGGCTACCGCTCAATCGCATCACGCTCGTCCTCCTCGTCATCGCGCTCGCGATCGTCTGGTTCGCGCCGCTCGGGCTGCGCCACCTGATCCCGAGCGACGAAGGCCGCTATGCGGAAATGGCGCGCGAGATGTTCGTCACCGGCGACTGGATCACGCCGCGCTACAACGGCTACAAGTATTTCGAGAAGCCGCCGCTGCAGACCTGGCTGAACGCGCTCACGTTCGCGTGGTTCGGCATCGGCGAATGGCAGGCGCGCCTCTACACGGCCGTCGCGAGCTTCGCCGGCATCCTGCTGGTCGGCTACACCGGCGCGCGCCTGTTCAACCCGCTGTCGGGCTTCCTCGCCGCCGTCGTGCTCGCGTCGTCGCCGTACTGGAACCTGATGGGCCACTTCAACGCGCTCGACATGGGGCTCGCGTTCTGGATGGCGCTGTCGCTGTGCTCGCTGCTGCTCGCGCAGCGGCCCGGGCTGCGCCCGGCCGCGGCACGCGGCTGGATGTGGGCATGCTGGGCCGCGATGGCGTTCGCGGTGCTGTCGAAGGGCCTCGTCGGCCTGATCCTGCCCGGCGCCGTGCTCGTGCTCTATACGCTGATCGCGCGCGACTGGGCGCTGTGGAAGCGCCTGTACCTGGTGAGCGGCCTCGTGATCTTCTTCGCGATCGTCACGCCGTGGTTCGTGCTCGTCCAGCAGCGCAACCCCGAGTTCTTCAATTTCTTCTTCATCGTCCAGCAGTTCCGCCGGTACCTGACCCCGGAACAGAACCGCCCGGGCCCGCTCTACTACTTCGTGCCCGTGCTGCTGGTCGGCTTCCTGCCGTGGCTGTCGGTCGCGTGGCAGAGCATCCGCCATGCGCTGCGGATGCCGCGCCAGCCGAACGGCTTCTCGCCGATGCTCGTGTTGCTGATCTGGAGCGCATTCATCTTCGTGTTCTTCAGCGCGTCGCATTCGAAGCTGATCTCGTACGTGCTGCCGGTCGCGCCGGCGCTCGCGCTGATCATCGGCGCGTACCTGCCGCTGATCAGCGCCGACCGGTTCCGCCGCCACCTGCTCGGCTACCTCGTGTTCCTCGTCGTCGCGGCGTTCGGGATCATCTTCCTCGCGTACCAGGGCGATGCCCGTACGCCGAACGCGCTGTACCGCGCGTTCCAGATGTGGCTGTACGCGGGCCTCGCGGTCGCGGCCGCGCTGACCCTCGCGGCCGCATGGCTGAACCGCCGCGCGGGCGTGGCCGCCGCGCTCGCGGCCTTCGGCGCCGCCTGGCTCGCGTTCGGCACGATCGGCGGCACCGGTCACGACGAATTCGGCCGCTACAGCTCCGGCGCGCTGCTCGCGCCCACCGTGCGCGCCGAACTGGCGAAACTGCCGGCCGACACGCCGTTCTACTCGATCGAGATGCTCGATCACACGTTCCCGTTCTACATGGGCCACACGACGATCATGGTCCAGCGCCAGGACGAGCTCGCGTTCGGGATCTCGATGGAGCCGAACAAGTGGATTCCGACCGTCGACGAATGGATCACGCGCTGGAAGCAGGAAACCCATGCGCTCGCGATCATGCCGCCCGGCGAGTACGACACCCTGGTCAAGCAAGGCGTGCCGATGCGCGTGATTGCACGCGACAACCGCCGCGTGATCGTCGAGAAACCGCAATCGTAAGGACGCCCGCTGCATGAATCCCGTTTCGTTCGTCTGCATCATCACCGGCGTGATGCTCAACGCCTGTGCGCAACTTCTGCTGAAAGCCGGCGTCAACGCCGTTGGACACTTCGAATTCAGCCGTGCGAACATCATCCCGGTCGGCCTGAAGATCGCGACCCAATTGCCGATCATCGGCGGCCTCGGCTGCTACGTGCTGAGCGTCGTGGTCTGGATCGTCGGGCTGTCGCGGGTCGACGTGTCGATCGCGTACCCGATGCTGTCGCTCGGCTACGTCGTCAACGCATTCGCGGCCTGGTACCTGTTCGGCGAAGTGCTGTCGGTCCAGCGGCTCGTCGGCATCGGCATCATCCTGATCGGCGTGCTGGTGCTCGCGCGAAGCTGAGCCCGCCCGCCGCGCGCATTAAGCGTCTGCCTACAAAAAATCACGGTGCGATTGCGCCAACCGGTGTTTAATGCCGGTTTCGGCCGGGATCGCCCGACCCTTTTATTACACGCCATTACAGGCCAAAACGTACATGAGCCAGACTACCGCTCCGTTTCTGCCGTTCACCCGCCCCGAGATCGATGAGGAAACCATCCAGGGCGTCGTCGACGTGCTGCGCTCGGGCTGGATCACCACCGGCCCGCAGAGTCAGAAATTCGAAGCGGCGCTGTCCGAATACTGCGGCGGCCGTCCGGTCCGCGCGTTCAATTCGGGCACCTGCACGCTGGAAATCGGCCTGCGCATCGCGGGCGTCGGCCCCGGCGACGAAGTGATCACGACGCCGGCGTCGTGGGTCTCGACCAGCAACGTGATCCTCGAGACGGGCGCGACGCCCGTGTTCGCCGACATCGATCCCGTCACGCGCAACATCGACCTCGACAAGCTCGAGCAGGCGATCACGCCGCGCACGAAGGCGATCATCCCCGTGTTCCTGTCCGGCCTGCCGGTCGACATGGACCGCCTGTACGCCATTGCGCGCGCGCACAAGCTGCGCGTGATCGAGGATGCGGCGCAGGCGTTCGGCTCGACGTGGAACGGCAAGCGCATCGGCGCGATCGGCGACATCGTGTCGTTCAGCTTTCACGCGAACAAGAACCTGACGACGATCGAAGGCGGCGCACTCGTGCTGAACAACGAGGAAGAAGCGACGCTCGCGCAGAAGTACCGGCTGCAAGGCATCACGCGCACGGGCTTCGACGGGATGGACTGCGACGTGCTCGGCGGCAAGTACAACCTGACCGACGTCGCCGCGCGCGTCGGCCTCGGCCAGTTGCCGCACATCGAACGCTTCACCACGCAGCGCCGCGCGCTTGCGCGTGCCTACTTCGCCGCATTCGACGGCAGTGCGGCCGTGAAGCTCGGCGTCGGCCTGCCGATCGCCGAATTCGAGAACGGCAACTGGCACATGTTCCTGATTACGCTGCCGCTCGAGCGCCTGACGATCACCCGCGCCGAGTTCATGGCGCAGATGAAGGAACGCGGCATCGGCACGGGCATCCACTACCCGGCGATCCATCTTTTCACGCTGTACCGTGCACGCGGCTTCAAGGAGGGCATGTTCCCCCACGCCGAACGGTACGGCGCGTCGACCGTCACGCTGCCGCTCTTCACGCAGATGACGGAAGGCGACGTGCGTCGCGTGGTCGACGCCATCAACCAGATTTGCGAACAATACGGAAAATAAGCGTACATGAGTCACCTTGAAGCACGCGCCGGGCATCCGGCCGCCGGGCACCTGGACGCCGGCCGGCCCGAAGTATCGGTCATCATCCCCGTGTACAACGAGGAAGACGGCCTCGCTGCGCTGTTCGCGCGGCTGTATCCGGCGCTCGACGCACTCGACACGTCATACGAAGTGATCCTGATCAACGACGGCAGCCGCGACCGCTCGGCGGCGATGCTCGCCGATCAGTTCCACGTCCGTCCCGACACGACACGCGTCGTGCTGCTCAACGGCAACTACGGCCAGCACATGGCGATCCTCGCCGGCTTCGCGCAATCGCGCGGCGAGATCGTCATCACGCTCGACGCCGACCTGCAGAACCCGCCCGAGGAAATCGGCAAGCTGATCGCGAAGATGCGCGAGGGCTACGACTACGTCGGCTCGATCCGCAAGCAGCGCCAGGACAGCCTGTGGCGGCGCAAGGCGTCGCAGATGATGAACCGCCTGCGCGAGCGCATCACGCGCATCAAGATGACCGACCAGGGCTGCATGCTGCGCGCGTACAGCCGCCGCATCATCGACACGATCAACGTGTGCGGCGAAGTCAACACGTTCATCCCGGCCCTCGCGTACACGTTCGCGCAGAAACCGACCGAGATCGAGGTCGCGCACGAGGAGCGCTTCGCCGGCGAGTCGAAGTACTCGCTGTACAGCCTGATCCGGCTGAACTTCGACCTCGTGACGGGCTTCTCGGTCGTGCCGCTGCAGTGGCTGTCGTTCATCGGCGTGATCCTGTCGCTCGGCTCCGCCGCGCTGTTCGTGCTGCTGCTCGTGCGACGCTTCATCGTCGGCGCGGAAGTGCAAGGCGTGTTCACGCTGTTCGCCATCACGTTCTTCCTGCTCGGCGTGATCATCTTCGCGCTCGGCCTGCTCGGCGAATACGTCGGCCGCATCTACCAGCAGGTGCGTGCACGGCCGCGCTACCTGATCCAGGCCGTGCTCGAGCAGCACGACGGCGTGCCGCCGGTGCCGGCCGGCGCGAATCGCACGGGTGCCGCGCAATGAAGCCGCGCGCAGTCGTCTTCGCGTATCACAACGTCGGCGTGCGCTGCCTGCAGGTGCTGCTCGCGCGCGGTGTCGACGTCGCGCTCGTCGTCACGCACGAGGACAACCCGAACGAGAACATCTGGTTCGGCAGCGTCGCGTCCGTCGCGGCCGAGCACGGCATTCCGGTGCTCACGCCGGCCGATCCCGCCGATCCGGCGCTGCGCCGCGCGGTATCCGACGCGCAGCCGGACTTCATCTTCTCGTTCTACTACCGGCACATGCTGCCGGTGGACCTGCTCGCGATCGCGCCGAAGGGCGCGTACAACATGCACGGGTCGCTGCTGCCGAAATACCGGGGTCGGGTACCGACCAACTGGGCGGTGCTGAACGGCGAAACCGAAACCGGCGCGACGCTGCACGAGATGGCGGCGAAACCCGACGCCGGCGCGATCATCGGCCAGACCGCGGTGCCGATCCTGCCGGACGACACGGCCACGCAGGTGTTCGACAAGGTCACGGTAGCCGCCGAGCAGACGCTCTGGCGCGTGCTGCCCGCGCTGCTCGCGGGCGAGGCGCCGCACCTGCCGAACGATCTCTCGAGCGGCAGCTACTACGGCGGGCGCAAGCCCGAGGACGGCCGCGTCGACTGGTCGAAGCCGGCCGCGCAGGTCTACAACCTGGTGCGCGCGGTCGCGCCCCCGTATCCGGGCGCGTTCACGGACGTCGACGGCGCGCGTTTCGTGATCGCGCGCGCGCGCCTGGCGGCACCCGGCAGCGCGGCGGCCGCCGCGGCGGCAGATTTGCCGCCCGGCCTGCACGTAAGCGATAATGCGCTATTCGGCGTCTGCGGCGACAGCCGCGCCCTATCCATTCTCGAGCTGTGGCAGCAGCGCGACGGCAGCGAAACCGTCGTGACGCCTGCGGAATTCGCGCAGTTCATTCATTCTTCCCGTCATTCATGAAAGCAAAAAAAGTCCTGATCCTGGGTGTGAACGGCTTCATCGGCCATCACCTGTCGAAGCGCATTCTTGAAACCACCGATTGGGAAGTGTTCGGCATGGACATGCAGACCGATCGGCTGGGCGACCTCGTCAACCACGAGCGGATGCATTTCTTCGAAGGCGACATCACGATCAACAAGGAGTGGGTCGAGTATCACGTGAAGAAGTGCGACGTGATCCTGCCGCTCGTCGCGATCGCGACGCCCGCCACCTACGTCCAGCAGCCGCTGCGCGTGTTCGAACTCGACTTCGAGGCGAACCTGCCGATCGTGCGTTCGGCCGTCAAGTACGGCAAGCACCTCGTGTTCCCGTCGACCTCCGAGGTCTACGGCATGTGCTCGGACGAGCAGTTCGACCCGGATGCATCGGCCCTCACCTACGGCCCGATCAACAAGCCGCGCTGGATCTACGCGTGCTCGAAGCAGCTGATGGACCGCGTGATCTGGGGCTACGGGATGGAAGGCCTGAACTTCACGCTGTTCCGTCCGTTCAACTGGATCGGCCCGGGCCTCGACTCGATCTACACGCCGAAGGAAGGCAGCTCGCGCGTGGTCACGCAGTTCCTCGGCCACATCGTGCGCGGCGAGAACATCAGCCTCGTCGACGGCGGCTCGCAGAAGCGCGCGTTCACCGACATCGGCGACGGCATCAGCGCGCTGATGAAGATCATCGAGAACAAGGACGGCGTCGCGTCGGGCAAGATCTACAACATCGGGAATCCGAAGAACAACTTCTCGGTTCGCGAACTCGCGCACAAGATGCTCGAACTGGCGGCGGAATTCCCCGAGTACGCCGATTCGGCCAAGCAGGTGAAGCTCGTCGAGACGACGTCCGGCGCCTACTACGGCAACGGCTACCAGGACGTGCAGAACCGCGTGCCGAAGATCGACAACACGATGCAGGAACTCGGCTGGGCGCCGCAAGCGACGTTCGACGACGCGCTGCGCAACATCTTCGAAGCGTATCGCGGTCACGTCGCCGACGCACGCGCGCTCGTCGAACAGCAAGGCTGATCGGGACGTTCGCTTGGCTCGCATCGTCCTCAAGATCGACGTCGACACGCTGCGCGGCACGCGCGAAGGCGTGCCGAACCTCGCGCGCATCTTCGACCGCTTCAATGCGCGCGCGACCTTCCTCTTCAGCCTCGGGCCCGATCACACGGGCTGGGCGCTGCGGCGCGTGTTCCGCCCCGGCTTCCTGAAGAAAGTGTCGCGCACGTCGGTGGTCGAACACTACGGCGTGAAGCAGCTGATGTACGGCGTGCTGCTGCCGGGCCCCGATATCGGCCGCCGTGCAATCGCCGACATGCGTGCGATCCACGAGGCCGGTTTCGAATGCGGGATCCACACGTGGGATCACGTGTACTGGCAGGACAACGTCCGCGCGCGCGATCGCGACTGGACCGCGCGTGAAATGCAGAAGAGTCACGCGCGCTTCATCGAGGTCTTCGGCGCGCCGCCCGTCACGCACGGCGCGGCCGGCTGGCAGATGAACGATTCCGCGTTCGAGCAGATCGACGCATGGGGGATGCGCTACGCCTCCGACGGCCGCGGCCATTCGCCGTACCTGCCCGTCGTCAACGGCCGCACGCTGTCGCACGTGCAGATGCCCACCACGTTGCCGACGCTCGACGAAGTGCTCGGCATCGACGGCATCGACACGCACAACGTCGCCGCGCACATCCTCAAGTTCACCGAAACCAATCCGCACGACCAGGTGTTCACGCTGCATGCGGAACTGGAAGGCCAGAAGCTCGCGCCCGTGTTCGAGCAACTGCTCGCCGGCTGGCGCGCGCAAGGCCACACGTTCGCGACGATGGGCGACTACCACGCGACGCTGGACCGCGACTCGCTGCCATCGTACCCTGTCACGTGGGGCGAAATCCCCGGCCGCTCCGGCGAACTGATTGTCCAGCCCGACTGAGTTCGCACGAGCCGGCGTCGCCCGCTGCGCCCTTGCGGCGCGCGGCCGCGACGCCCCGCCATACCGCGCCGCGGCAGCGGCGCCTTTCCATAACAACAGGAGAAACACGTGTCCGTCGAAGTTGACCGTCAAGTTCCCGATTTCACCGCACCGGCCACGGGCGGCGACATTTCGCTGTCCGACCTGAAGGGCAAGAAACTCGTGCTGTACTTCTATCCGAAGGACAACACGCCGGGCTGCACGACCGAAGGGCTGCAGTTCCGCGATCTCTATCCGAAGTTCAAGAAAGCCGGTGCGGAAGTCATCGGCGTGTCGCGCGACAGCCTGCGCTCGCATGACAATTTCAAGGCAAAGCTCGAACTGCCGTTCCCGCTGATTTCCGATGCCGACGAAGCGCTGTGCGCGCTGTTCGATGTCATCAAGATGAAGAAAATGTATGGCAAGGAAGTGCGCGGAATCGAGCGCTCCACGTTCCTGATCGACGCCGACGGCGTGCTTCGCCAGGCATGGCGCGGCATCAAGGTACCGGGTCATGTGGACGACGTGCTAAGTGCTGTACAAGCGCTTTGAGGCGCGTTATATTGGGCCGCAATGAATGCCAGTTCGCCCCATATTTCTCGTAGCTGCGCCGGTGCTCGTTGCGATGCTTGCCGGCACCTGACGCGCATTACGACCGTATCAGCCAAGCCGCATGCCTCTATCGACGAGGCAGCGGCTTTTTTTATGGATTGCGCGCCGGGCCTCGGTCCGGCCCTCACCGCGTCAAGGAGCTGATCGACACTTAGGCGAACCGGCTAGACGAACTTCCTGTGCGCCACCGCGCGCAAACTGCATGCGTCTACGTCACGCAGGATGCGATCAGCGGCGCACGCCATGCGACACGATTCCTCCCGAGGGACACCATGCCTTTGCCTACTCCCCCCAGCAAGCTCGGCAGCCTGCTGCCGCCCGACGAATACAAGGCGAAAGCGCGGCCCGCTAAAGCCGCGAAGAAATCCGCCGAAGGGGACGCATCCACAGCCGGTGACTTTGGTCCGGCGAGCGTGGCCCAACCGATGACCGAAGCCGCGAACACGGCCGCGCCTTTGCGCGCCGTCGCGTCTTCGGCGCAAGATGCCGCGAGCGCACCCGCTCGCGGCCGCAAGACCAAACAGACGGCGGCCCTGCTGCAGCCGATGCCGGCGCCCGCCGAACCCGCGGCGCCCGTCGTTGCACGCAACGACAAACCGGCTGCCGACAAACCGGCCGCCGCACCGGCGCGCGATACCGGCGCCGCGACGAAGTCACGCAGCCGCAAGCCCGCCGAAGCCGAACTGCAGAAACTGTTCGTGCTCGACACCAACGTGCTGATGCACGACCCGAGCAGCCTCTTCCGCTTCGAGGAACACGACGTCTATCTGCCGATGATGACGCTCGAGGAACTCGACAACCACAAGAAGGGGATGTCCGAAGTCGCGCGCAACGCACGCCAGGTCAGCCGCACGCTCGACGCGCTCGTCGCCGATGCCGGCCCGATCACGGCCGGCATCCCGCTGTCGCGCCTCGGCAGCCGCGAGGCGCTCGGCCGCCTGTACTTCCAGACGAAGCTGGCGGACATCGCGCCCGTCGAAGGCTTGCCCGAAGGCAAGGCCGACAACCAGATCCTCGGCGTCGTGCGCGCGCTGCAACGCGACCGCCCCGATCGCCAGGTCGTGCTGGTGTCGAAAGACATCAACATGCGGATCAAGGCGCACGCGCTCAGCCTGCCCGCGGAAGACTACTTCAACGACCAGGTGCTCGAGGATAAAGACCTCCTGTACAACGGCGTGCGCGAACTGCCGCAGGACTTCTGGACCAAGCATGCGAAGGGCATGGAGAGCTGGCAGGACACGAAGACGGGCACCACGTACTACCGCGTGACCGGCCCGCTCGTCGCGTCGATGCTCGTCAACGAGTTCGTCTATCTCGAGCCGCAGAACGGCGAGCCGACGTTCCATGCGATCGTCCGCGAGCTGAACGGCAAGACGGCGCTGCTGCAGACGCTGCGCGACTACAGCCACCACAAGAACAACGTGTGGGGCATCACCGCGCGCAATCGCGAGCAGAACTTCGCGCTGAACCTGCTGATGAACCCCGAGATCGACTTCGTCACGCTGCTCGGCCAGGCCGGCACCGGCAAGACGCTCGTCGCGCTCGCGGCCGGCCTCGCGCAGGTGCTCGACGACAAGCGCTACAACGAGATCATCGTGACGCGCGCGACCGTGCCGGTCGGCGAGGACATCGGTTTCCTGCCGGGCACCGAGGAAGAGAAGATGCAACCGTGGATGGGTGCATTCGACGACAACCTCGAAGTGCTGCAGAAGACCGACGACGCGGCCGGAGAATGGGGCCGTGCCGCGACGCAGGAACTGATCCGTTCGCGCCTGAAGGTGAAGAGCATGAACTTCATGCGCGGCCGTACGTTCGTCGACAAGTACCTGATCATCGACGAGGCGCAGAACCTGACGCCGAAGCAGATGAAGACGCTCGTCACGCGCGCCGGCCCGGGCACGAAGATCGTGTGCCTCGGCAACATCGCGCAGATCGACACGCCTTACCTGACCGAAGGCAGCTCGGGCCTCACGTACGTCGTCGACCGCTTCAAGGGCTGGGGCCACAGCGGCCACGTGACGCTCGCGCGCGGTGAACGCTCGCGGCTCGCCGACTACGCGTCGGACATCCTGTAACGCGGCCAGCCGGCCGATCGGCCGGCTGTCGACGCCTCGCGGCGCTCCTCTCAGGAGCGCCGTTTTTATTTGGGGTCGAAGACGTAAGTAACGCTTCGTCACGCAACAACGCAGTTTACGCGCGAAACTTCAAGTAAATTCTTAGGAATGGTTGCTTAAGCCCCGTCGGAGCGTCTACCATCGGGTCTGTCTGTTGTCATACGATTCGCGAGCGCGCCGCGCTCGCCTGCCTCGCCATGCTTCGAATTTGGGTCCCCGTCGCCGTCGTTTCCCTGCTTGCGGCCTGCTCCAGCGTGCCGCCGCAGTCGGCATCGCGCTCCGATTCGGGCATGAGGATCACGACGCCGCGCGCATTCCCCGCCCCCGCCAATTTCCCGAAATTCGTCGATCACAGCGTCGGCCAGGAAGAAATCTCGATCCAGGCGATGAGCCTCGTCGGCGTCCCGTATCGCTGGGGCGGCAACACGCCGACGAGCGGCTTCGACTGCAGCGGGCTCGTGCGCTACGTGATCGGCCGGGCGGCCGACGTGAACCTGCCCCGCACGACGGCCGATATGAGCGGCCGCGGCGTGTCGATCGAGCCCGACCAGATCGCGCCGGGCGACCTGATCTTCTTCAATACGACCGGACGGCCGCATTCGCACGTCGGCATCTATGTCGGCAAGCTGCGCTTCGTCAACGCACCGTCGACGGGCGGCACCGTGCGGCTCGACTACCTGACGAACCCGTACTGGGCCAAGCGTTTCGACGGCATTCGCCGCGTCGCGCCGCCACGCGGGGCGCCAACGCCGTTCGATGCACCGACCTACGAGGCGAAGCGCGACGAGCCGCGCAGCGCGCCGGCGGCCGCACCGGCCCCGGTGGTCGTGACTGCCGCCGCGCCGCGGCCGCCTGCCTATGCGTCGTCGCAAGCGAGAACCGCGCAGGCGCCTGCGCCCGCGCCGGTTATCGCTGCCGCGCCGGTCGTGACGACCGCCGCAGCCGCACCCGCGGCCCCGGCCGCCGATCCGTACGAACCGCCGCCACCGCGCAGGCAGGCCGCGCAGCAACAGGCAACGTCAGTGAATGATGGGATGACCGCGATGACGGCCAATGCAGCGCCTGCCGCCCCGGTCGAGTCCGGCACGCAGATTCCGACGACGGCGCTCACGGCCGCCCAGGCCGCCGCATTCGATGCCGAACCGCCGCCTGCCGCTGCGCCGGCATCTCCGCGCAGTATCGAGCCCCCACCTGTGCAGGTATGGCGCGCATCGACGCAATCCGCGCCCGTCAGCCCGCGCACCAGTACGGCAGACGATCCGATCGCGCGGTTTGCGAACGGAAGCTACTGACCGGTTGCCCGAACCTCGACAGTCAATCACATTGGCGGTATCTGCCGCCACCCCGCCCGTTCCGCCGCGAACTCCCCGTTCCAAAAGAAAATGCGCCGCAGCCTTTCGGCTGGCGGCGCATCGGATGTCGATCCGGCTACGTCGGCGATCAGAAGATCTGGTGCCCGAGCCACCATCCGCCGGCCGCGAACAACGCAGCCGCGGGCAGCGTCAGCACCCATGCCCACACGATGTTGCCGGCCACGCCCCAGCGCACGGCCGACAGCTTCTGCGTCGCGCCGACACCGACGATCGCGCCGGTGATCGTATGCGTGGTCGACACCGGAATGCCGAGGAACGACGCAAGGAACAGCGTCATCGCGCCACCCGTTTCCGCACAGAAACCGCCGACCGGCTTGAGCTTCGTGATCTTCTGGCCCATCGTGCGCACGATGCGCCAGCCGCCGAACAGCGTGCCGAGGCCCATCGACAGGTAGCACGCGCCGATCACCCACGCCGGCGGCGCATCGGCGGTCGCCGACGCATAGCCCGACGCGATCAGCAGCATCCAGATGATGCC
The DNA here is from genome assembly GCF_020419725.1 of Burkholderia sp. AU38729. Taxonomy (NCBI): domain Bacteria; kingdom Pseudomonadati; phylum Pseudomonadota; class Betaproteobacteria; order Burkholderiales; family Burkholderiaceae; genus Burkholderia; species Burkholderia sp. AU38729. Next base: position 194,780 of record NZ_JAIZQO010000014.1, read on the forward strand.
GATCGTCTTCTGCGCGTCGTTGCCGCCGTGGCCGAGGCTGTACAGCCCGGCCGACAGCAGCTGCAGCCGACGGAAGCGCCGGTCGACCTTGCTGGGCGCGGTGCGGAAATACAGCCACGACACCCCGAGCATGAACAGCGAACCGAGGATGAAGCCGAGCAGCGGCGAGATGAAGATGAACGCGATCGTCTTCAGCAGCCCGTCGATGTTCAGCGAGCTCCAGCCCGACTTGGCGAGCGCCGCGCCGACGAGGCCGCCGATCAGCGCGTGCGACGAGCTCGACGGAATCCCGTAGTACCACGTGATCACGTTCCAGCCGATCGCACCGACCAGCGCGCCGAAGATGACGTAGTGGTCGACGATCTCGGGGTCGATCGTGCCTTTACCGACGGTCTGGGCGACTTTCAGGTGGAAGATGAAGTACGCGATCACGTTGAACGCGGCCGCGAACACGACGGCCTGCTGGGGCTTCAGCACCCCGGTCGACACGACGGTGGCGATCGAGTTCGCCGCGTCGTGAAAGCCGTTCATGAAGTCGAATATGAGCGCGACGAGCACGAGTGCCGCGACCATCCATAGGGCGAGTTGTATCGAATGCATCGTGGTCCGCTCAGGCGTTTTCCAGCACGATGCCTTCGATGATGTTCGCGACGTCCTCGCACTTGTCGGTGATCTCTTCGAGCAGCTCGTAGATCGCCTTCAGCTTGATGAGCGTCTTCACGTCGTCTTCCTCGCGGAACAGCTTCGACATTGCGGCGCGCAACACGCGATCGGCTTCCGACTCCCAGCGGTCGATCTCCTCGCACTGCTTGAGGATCTGCGCCGACTGCTTCATGTCGGACAGCAATCCGACTGCCTGTTGCACGTGCTGGGCCGACTGCGTGACGATGTGCGCGAGCTGGCTCGCTTCCGACGTGACGGAACGTACGTCGTACAGCGACACGGCCGTCGCGACGTCTTCCATCAGGTCGAGGATGTCGTCCATCGTCGTGATCAGCTTGTGGATCTCGTCGCGATCGAGCGGCGTGATGAACGTCTTGTGCAGCAGATCGATCGCCTCGTGCGTAAGCTTGTCGGCGGCCTTCTCGGCGGTTTGCACGTTTTGCTTGTGAATCTCGGCATCGGCGAGATTGTCGATCAGCAGTTCGAGTTCGCGCCCGCCGGCAACGATGTGCTTCGCGTGCGCGTTGAAGAGTTCAAAGAACTTGCCCTCGGTGGGCATGAATCGACCGAACATGGGATTCCTGAGAGATTGTCAAACTACTGTCACGAAAACGGGCGGTATTGTACCGTTTCCGGTCGCGCCGCGCCGCGCGCATGTGCGCACGGCGGGATTGGATACAACGTTTGGCGATTTAGGACTTTACAACCGGCGTTACTCGCCGTAGAAGGTCTGCGCTCCAGCAAAGTTGTCGAACTTCGTGTATTGCCCCAGGAACGTGAGCCGAACGGGGCCGATCGGACCGTTACGCTGCTTGCCGATGATGATTTCGGCCGTACCCTTGTCGGGGCTGTCCGGGTTGTAGACTTCGTCACGGTAGATGAACAGGATCACGTCCGCGTCCTGTTCGATTGCGCCCGATTCGCGCAAATCCGACATCACCGGGCGCTTGTTCGGGCGTTGTTCGAGGCCGCGGTTCAGCTGCGACAGCGCGATCACCGGCACGTCGAGTTCCTTCGCGAGGCTCTTCAGCGATCGCGAGATTTCCGAGATTTCGGTCGCGCGGTTCTCGCCCTGCGACGAACCCGACATCAGCTGCAGGTAGTCGACGATGATCAGGCCAAGCTTGCCGCATTGCCGCGCCAGCCGCCGCGCGCGCGAGCGCAATTCCATCGGGTTCAGGCCGCCGGTTTCGTCGATGAAGAGCTGTGCCTCGCTCATCTTCTGCACCGCGTGCGTCAGTTTCGGCCAATCCTCGTCCGTCAGGCGGCCCGTGCGCATCCGGTGCTGGTCGAGCCGGCCGATCGAGCCGAGCATCCGCATCACGAGCTGGGTACCCGGCATTTCCATCGAGAACACTGCGACCGGCAGCCCGTACTCGACCGCGACGTATTCGCCGATGTTCATCGAGAAGGCCGTTTTACCCATCGAGGGTCTTCCGGCAACGATGATCAGTTCACCGCCGTGCATCCCGGACGTCATCCGGTCGAGGTCGACGAAGCCCGTCGGCGTGCCCGTGACGTCGCTCGGGTTCGCCGTGTGGTACAGCGTATCGATGCGCTCGACGACCTGCGTGAGCAGCGGGCCGATCTCGAGAAAGCCCTGGTTGCCGCGCGCGCCCTCTTCGGCAATCGAGAACACCTTCGACTCGGCCTCGTCGAGCAGCTGGCGGACTTCCTTGCCCTGCGGGTTGAACGCATCGGCCGAGATTTCGTCGGCAACCGACACGAGCCGGCGCAGCACCGCGCGGTCGCGCACGATTTCCGCATAGCGGCGGATGTTCGCCGCGCTCGGCGTGTTCTGTGCGAGCGCGTTCAGGTAGGCCAGCCCGCCGACGTCGTCGGCCTTGCCGGACGTGGTCAGCGCTTCGTACACGGTCACGACGTCGGCCGGGCGCGTCGACGCGATCAGGCGGCCGATGTGCTCGTAGATGATCCGGTGGTCGTAGCGGTAGAAATCGCCCTGCGAAAGGAAGTCGGCAATCCGGTCCCAGGCCGCGTTGTCGAGCAACAGGCCGCCGAGCACCGACTGCTCGGCTTCGACCGAATGCGGCGGGACTTTCAGCGATTCGATTTGAGGATCTTGCGGCGCGTTCATGGGTTGGGATTATCGCGAATTACACAGGGCGGCGCCATACCGGCCACCGGCGAACGAGCAATAAAAAAGGCAGGCCCCGGTTGCCCGGGCGCCTGCCCTTGTCCGGACGGCGGAAGCCGCCCGGAAAGCTTGCGTACGCTTACGCGTGGTCGCCGATCACGTTGATCGTGACGTCGACGACGACGTCCGTATGCAGCGCGACCTGGACGTTGTGCTCGCCGATCATCTTCAGCGGGCCTTCCGGCATGCGAACTTGCAGCTTCTCGACTTCGAAACCTGCCTTCTTCAACAGTTCCGCGACGTCGCCGTTCGTGACCGAGCCGAACAGACGGCCGTCAACGCCCGACTTCTGCGTGATTTCGAACGACTGGCCGTTCAGCTTCTCGCCGACTGCCTGCGATGCCGCCAGCTTTTCAGCGGCGATCTTTTCGAGTTCAGCGCGGCGAACTTCGAATTCGGCGATCGCTTCCTTCGTTGCACGGCGAGCCTTGCGGTTCGGGATCAGGAAGTTGCGAGCGTAACCGTCCTTGACCTTGACGATGTCGCCGAGGTTACCCAGATTGGCGACTTTTTCCAACAGAATGATTTGCATTCGAATTCTCCTTATTGCGTCGCCTGATTACGCCTTGTGCTGATCGGTGTACGGCAGCAGCGCGAGGAAACGCGCACGCTTGATGGCCGTATCCAGCTGACGCTGATAGTGCGCCTTCGTACCCGTCAGACGAGCCGGCGTGATCTTGCCGTTTTCGCCGATGAAGTCCTTCAGCGTTTCCGTGTCCTTGTAGTCGATCTGCTCGACGCCTGCAGCCGTGAAACGGCAGAACTTCTTGCGCTTGAAGAGCGGGTTTTGTTGCTGACGACGCTTGTCGAATTTCTTACCAGTCGGGCGGGGCATGATTTCAGTCCTTTCCAATGTCCTGCAATGCTGTGATGTGAAACACCAAGGTTCTCGCGTTGCGACTTTTCTTTGCCAGGAAGCCCGTGAACAGCGTTTCGACGCCCATTTCACGACTCTCCAGCCTGCCGCTCGCCTCACCGGCCGCCACCGCCTCGATCGTCATTTCGACCTGACGGGGAATGCCTGCTTCGACGACTTCCGTGCGGTGATGCAATGTGGCGCTTGCGATCGGAACACCTGCCGGCGTATATCGCACCGGTGCGCGTTCGACGACGCTTGCCGTCAATTGCAACCTGTTCACGTGAGTGACGCGCTCCTTGATGGCTTAATGAATGACGAACTTAAGCCTGCGCTTCGGTCGGCTGAGCTGCAGCCGCCTTCTTGGCTTCTTCGCGCTGAACTTCCTTCATCATCGGCGACGGGCCGGTTTCGGCCTTCTTCATCTTGACGATGAGGTGGCGCAGCACGGCGTCGTTGAACTTGAACGCGTGTTCGAGTTCGTCGAGCGTCGTCTGGTCGCACTCGATGTTCATGCAGACGTAGTGAGCCTTCGCGAGTTTCTCGATCATGTAGGCCAGTTGGCGACGGCCCCAGTCTTCGACGCGGTGGATCTGACCGCCGTGCGACGTGATCGTGGTCTTGTAACGCTCGATCATCGCGGGCACTTGCTCGCTCTGATCGGGGTGCACGATGAATACGATTTCGTAATGACGCATTACACACTCCTTGTGGATTAAAGCCACCCGGGCGTCTGAACCGGTGTGGCAAGTGAGAAGCCGAAGATTCTAACCCGGATACGGGGCGCATGCAAGGCCAATCGACGATTCGCGCGCGGATTCGGCCATGTTTTCAAAGACTTGAGGGGGCGAACCCGGGCAGGTCGGGCGCTCTTGGGCGCATTTCCCGGTCAGGGTCGGAACAGAAACGCGCGACAGGCGGCAGGCCGCAGCCCGCCGCCGTCACTCGGTGCGTGTCACGCCGAGTCGCGCATCGAGCGCGGTCCTGAACGCCGCGAGCGCCGACGGTTCGGCGTCGGTCACGGCCCACCAGGTCATGCCGGCCGCCTCCCAGCGGTCGAGCGCATAGCCTTGCGACACGGTCGTGTACGGCGCCCCCGGCCCCTCCCCGGCCGGCCGCACGTAGACGTCGATCACGTGCTGCCGGTGACGGTAGACGAGCACCGCGACGCGGCGCCGCCCGACGTAGTCGAGCCGGCCGCCGACCAGCGCGAAGCCGTCCGCCGCGAGATCCTCGACCGGCGGCGCATAGTCGATCCGGCCGTTGAACCACGGCTTGACCGTGTGCCGGTCGGTCGAGATCACGTCGATGTCCCGCGCCGACAGGTCGGCCCGCACGTGGCTCGACACGAGTTCGTCGACCGTGCGGTCGGTGTCGGCGTGGCGGGCGGACAACGTCATCCCGCCCGCCGCGGCAAGCGCCACCAGCAGCGCGACGCCCCAGCCGAGGCCGGGCAGCGCGGCCACGCGCGGCCCCATGCCGGCCGAGGCCGGGCGCGCCGCCCCGCCTTGATCCGTCAGCCACGAAAACCAGCGGCGGCCACGCGGACGCGGCTGCGGCGTTGACCGCGGTTCGGGCTGCGGCTGCGCCTGCTCGCGCACGGGCGCATCGGCCGCCGCCGGCAGGCTCGCGAGAATGCTGGCCCGCAATGCATCCGGCGCACGATGGTAGTCGGCCTGGCGCACGGCCTGCACCAGCGCGACGATCCGCGCGCGTTCGCGGCGGCACGCTTCGCATCCTTCGACATGCTGCTGGACCCGCAACGCATCGGGCGCCGACAGCTCGCGGTCGACGTCCGCGTCCAGCAACGCTCGCGCTTCGTTACAGTCCATCGATAGCCTCCGATGCGGTTCCGCCAGCCGGCGTACGGCCCTGCCTGCCTTCGGCCGCCGGTGCGGGCTCGCCGCGCAGCAGCGCGGCGAGCTTGCGCCGGCCGCGTGCGAGCCGCGACATCACGGTGCCGACCGGCACGTCCGCGATCGCCGCGATCTCGCGGTAGCTCAGGTCCTCCATCTCGCGCAGCACGAGCACCTCGCGGTATTCGGGCGCCAGCTTCGCGAGCGCTTCGTTCACGAGCCGCACGTTCTCGCCGCGCAGCAGGTGCGCGAGCGGATCGTCGGTCGCGGGTTGCCAGTCGTCGGGCACGTCGGTGTCGTCGAGCGTGTCGGGCAGCGCAACCTCGTGCGCATGCGTGCGGCGCCGCCATTCCGTGTACCAGGTGTGGCGCACGATCGTCAGCAGCCACGGCCGGGCGTTGTCGCCGCGACACGAATCGACGAAGCGCAGTGCGCGCATGCACGCGTCCTGGACGACGTCGTCCGCATCGCCGGCGTTGCCGCTCAGCCAGCGCGCGAGGTTGTACGCGGCGTCGAGATGCGGCAGCACGAGCGCACGAAACCGCTCGCCGCGCGCCACCGCGTCGTCCGCCGACCGCTCTTCGATCGCCTGTCCGGCTTGCCCCACATGGCCTCCCTGGTCCCGGCGGCCGAAGCCGCGCCCGTTCCGAGCACGGCGCCCGGACAGACTGGCAACGTGCACGCTTGATGACCTTACCGTCGTTGCGTCGAGTTTATTCCCGCGCCGCGCGCCCGAAGCGTAAAAAATCGCCGGACAGCCCTGCGGCCGGGCCGCCCGCGCCGGTTACGGCGTGGTGCTCCAGTAGCCCGGACTCGCGTAAGCGGCGCGCAGGTAGTCGATGAAGTAGCGCACGCGCGCCGGCACGTAGCGCTGCTGCGGGTAGACCGCGAGGATGTCGTAGTCGGGCAACGCATATTCGTCGAGCACGGTTTCAAGCTCGCCCGTCTCGAGCTGGGCGGCGATCTCCCAAGTGGAGCGCCAGCCGAGCCCGAGACCTTCGGCCACCCAGCGGTGCAGCAGCTCGCCGTCGTTGCAGTCGAGATTGCCCGCCACGCGCATCGTCGCGATCTTGCCGTGGCGCTGGAAATACCAGCCGCGGTTCTGCCCGCCCTGCAGGTTGAACGCCAGGCAGTTGTGCTTGAGCAGGTCGTCGAGCGACTTCGGCCGGCCGTGCCGGCGGAAATACTCGGGCGTGCCGCACACGACACGCCGGTTCGACGCGAGCTTCACCGCGACGAAGTTCGGATCGACGGCCCCACCGATCCGGATCGACAGGTCATAGCCTTCGCGCACGAGATCGACGACGCGGTCGGTCAGGTTGAACGACAGCTGCATCTCGGGCTTGTCGGCCAGAAAGCCGGGGGCGTGCGGCGCGACGTGCTTGCGCCCGAATGCGGCCGGCGCGGACACGATCAGGTGGCCGCTGACCGCGCGCCGCCCGGCGGCCAGCTCGTTCTCGGCCTGGTCCCATTCGGACAGAAGGCCGCGACAACGCTCGAGGAACGCGGCGCCCTCCTCGCTGACCACCAGCCGCCGCGTCGAGCGGTACATCAGCTTCACGCCGAGACGCTTTTCGAGCGCGTCGATGCGCCGCCCGAGCACCACCGGCGACACGCCCTCCTCGAGCGCCGCCGCCGCGAGGCTGCCGGCATCGGCCACCCGCACGAACGTCTCGATCTGCTTGAAGCGATCCATCTCCCGTCTCCGTCTCTGCGGCGGCACCGGCGGAAAGCCCCGCCCGGCCGTCATTCCATACTTTTAGTTTCGAAAAAAGCGACTTCGGCTGATCTTATCAAACCTTTCCTGCATCCCTAAAGTGTCCCCAACAGACCCATTTGCAAGATCCACCCCATTCAAGGAGACATTCATGGCCAAGATGAGAGCCGTCGACGCAGCTGTGCTCGTGCTCGAGAAAGAAGGCATCCAGACCGCGTTCGGCGTGCCGGGCGCAGCGATCAACCCGTTCTACTCGGCCATGCGCAAGTCGGGTGGCATCAGCCACGTACTGGCACGCCACGTCGAAGGCGCGTCGCACATGGCCGAAGGCTTCACGCGTGCGGCCCCGGGCAACATCGGCGTGTGCATCGGCACGTCGGGCCCCGCCGGCACCGACATGATCACCGGTCTCTATTCCGCTTCCGCCGACTCGATTCCGATCCTCGCGATCACCGGGCAGGCACCGCGTGCCCGCCTGTACAAGGAAGACTTCCAGGCCGTCGACATCGAATCGATCGCGAAGCCCGTCACGAAGTGGGCCGTCACCGTGCGCGAGCCGGCGCTCGTGCCGCGCGTGTTCCAGCAGGCGTTCCACCTGATGCGCTCGGGCCGTCCGGGCCCGGTGCTGGTCGACCTGCCGATCGACGTGCAACTCGCCGAAATCGAATTCGACATCGACACGTACGAACCGCTGCCGGTCTACAAGCCCGCGGCCACCCGCGCGCAGATCGAGAAGGCGCTCGCGATGCTCAACGACGCGGACAAGCCGCTGATCGTGTCGGGCGGCGGCGTGCTCAACGCAGCGGCGGAAGACCTGCTCGTCCAGTTCGCCGAAACGATCGGCGTGCCGGTGATCCCGACGCTGATGTCGTGGGGCGCGATTGCCGACGACCACCCGCTGATGGCCGGCATGGTCGGCCTGCAGACGTCGCACCGCTACGGCAACGCCACGATGCTCGCGTCCGACTTCGTGCTCGGCATCGGCAACCGCTGGGCGAACCGCCACACGGGCAGCGTCGAGGTCTATACGAAGGGCCGCAAGTTCGTGCACGTCGACATCGAGCCGACGCAGATCGGCCGCGTGTTCGGCCCGGACCTCGGCATCGTGTCGGACGCGAAGGCCGCGCTGGAACTGTTCGTCGCCGTCGCACGGGAATGGAAGGCCGCCGGCAAGCTGAAGGACCGCAGCGCCTGGGTCGCGGAATGCCAGGAACGCAAGCGCACGCTGCAGCGCAAGACGCACTTCGACAACGTGCCGGTCAAGCCGCAGCGCGTGTACGAAGAGATGAACAAGGTGTTCGGCCGCGATACGTGCTACGTCAGCACGATCGGCCTGTCGCAGATCGCCGCCGCGCAGTTCCTGCACGTGTTCAAGGCACGTAACTGGATCAACTGCGGCCAGGCCGGCCCGCTTGGCTGGACGATTCCCGCCGCGCTCGGCGTGCGGGCAGCGGACCCGAGCCGCCCGATCGTCGCGCTGTCCGGCGACTACGACTTCCAGTTCATGATCGAGGAACTGGCCGCCGGCGCGCAATTCAAGCTGCCGTACGTGCACGTCGTCGTGAACAACTCGTACCTCGGGCTGATCCGCCAGGCGCAGCGCGCGTTCGACATGGACTACTGCGTGCAGCTCGCGTTCGACAACGTGAATGCGCCGGAACTGAACGGCTATGGCGTCGACCACGTGGCCGTCGCGGAAGGCCTCGGCTGCAAGGCGCTGCGCGTGTTCAAGCCGGAAGAGATCGAGCCGGCGCTGCGCCAGGCGCAAACGCTCGCGGAAGAGTTCAGCGTGCCGGTGGTCGTGGAAGTGATCCTCGAGCGCGTGACGAACATCTCGATGGGCACCGAAATCGACGCGATCAACGAATTCGAGGATCTCGCCGAAAAGGCCGAGCACGCACCGACCGCGATCTCGATGCTCGACTGAACCGCACGACATTTTTGACTGACCGACCGAAGAGGCTTAGCTCATGCCGAAGTTTGCTGCAAACCTGACCATGCTGTTCAACGAAGTGCCGTTCCTCGACCGCTTCAAGGCGGCCGCCGACGCGGGCTTCGACGCCGTCGAGTTCCTGTTCCCGTATCCGTACGCGAAAGAGGAACTCGCCGAGCGGCTCGAGACGCATCGCCTGCGCCTCGTGCTGCACAACCTGCCCGCCGGCAACTGGGACCAGGGCGAGCGCGGCATCGCGTGCCTGCCCGATCGCGTCGGCGAATTCCAGGAAGGGGTCGGCCGTGCGATCGAGTACGCGAAGGCGCTGAAGGTGCCGCAGCTGAACTGCCTCGTCGGCATCCCGTCGGCCAGCACGGCGCGCGACAAGACGTTCGTCACGATCGTCGACAACCTGCGCTTTGCCGCCGATGCGTTGAAGCGCGAAGGCATCCGCCTGCTCGTCGAGCCGTGCAACAGCTTCGACATCCCGGGCTTCGCGCTGAACCGCTCGTCGGAAGGGCTCGACGTGATCCGCGCGGTCGGCTCGGACAATCTGTTCCTGCAGTACGACATCTATCACATGCAACGCATGGAAGGCGAACTGGCCGCGACGATCGAACGCAACCTCGCATCGATCGGCCACGTCCAACTCGCGGACAACCCGGGCCGCAACGAGCCGGGCACGGGCGAGATCAACTACGCGTTCCTGTTCGCGCTGCTCGACCGGCTCGGCTATGCCGGCTACGTCGGCTGCGAATACAAGCCCCGCACCACCACGACGGAAGGCCTCGGCTGGCTGCAAAGCGTCGCCGGCTGCGCACCGGGCTCGGCGCGTCGCGCCGCCTGAGATCCGCCCTTTCCGTTTTCAGCCCTATAGGAGACTTTCACATGGCAACCATCGGTTTCATCGGCCTCGGCATCATGGGCGCGCACATGGCGCGCAACCTGCTCAAGGGCGACCACCAGCTCGTCGTGAACGGCGCGTTCCCGATCCCGGACGACCTGCGCACGAGCGCGAAGGTCGTCGCGAACTCGACCGAAGTCGCGAAGAACGCGGACATCATCATCTCGATGGTGCCGGATACGCCGGACGTGCGTAACGTGCTGTTCGCCGACGACGGCGTCGCGAAGGGCCTCTCGGCCGGCAAGCTCGTGATCGACATGAGCTCGATCTCGCCGCTCGACACGCAGGAATTCGCGAAGCAGATCAACGCACTCGGCTGCGACTACCTCGACGCGCCGGTGTCCGGCGGCGAAGTCGGCGCACGCGAAGCGACGCTGACGATCATGGTCGGCGGCCCGGAGGCGGCATTCGAACGCGCCAGGCCGCTGTTCGAGAAGATGGGCAAGAACATCACGCTCGTCGGCGACAACGGCGCGGGCCAGACCTGCAAGGTCGCGAACCAGATCATCGTCGCGCTGAACATCGAGGCGGTCGGCGAAGCGCTGCTGTTCGCCGCTCGTTCGGGCGCCGATCCGGAGCGTGTGCGCCAGGCGCTGATGGGTGGCTTCGCCGCGTCGCGCATCCTCGAAGTGCACGGCGCGCGGATGACGAAGCGCACGTTCGATCCGGGCTTCCGCATCGAGCTGCACCAGAAGGACCTGAACCTCGCGCTCGACGGCGCACGCAAGCTCGGCCTCGCGCTGCCGCATACCGCGAGCGCGCAGCAACTGTTCAGCGTGTGTGCGTCGCACGGCGGCAAGGCCTGGGATCACTCGGCGCTCGTGCGCGCGCTCGAGATCATGTCGAACTTCGAGATCGGCCAGACGCCGGCCGCGTAACACGGCTGCAACGATGCGCGTTTCCGCTGCGATGGCGGACGCGCGCGACAGACACACGTGACCGGCACGGCCGGTCGCATCGATGCGCGAAGCGCCACGCACTCGCGCATCACGGTGGGGCGCCCCGCCCTGCACTGCCGATGGCATGCGGGACGGGGCGAAAAACGCCGCTCTGGGCTGAGAGCGGCGTGGTGGGGTCCGCAGCGGCACCCGGCGACGCCGGGGAAGCCTTGGTCGGTCAGACGTCGTCGTCGGGTGTCCGCCTGTCGGATTTCGCGTATTACATTTCTTTACGTTCAAGCGTGCGATTTTTCATGCAATCGTCGTCATGAACGCCTACACTTTCGCCACGCCTTTCGAGAAAACCGCCGCGCTAGCGTTCACCTCCGGTGACCGCGCCCAGCGCGGTGTTTTTTTCGCCACTTCACGGCGCGTTTTCTTTTCAACCACCTAAGGAGTGCAACGATGGGTCTTCTTTCGTTTATCAAAGAGGCGGGTGAAAAACTGCTGGGTCATGCCGATGTGCAAGCCGCGGAAGATCCGAATGCTGCAAACCAGACCGCGGCCGATGCCATCAAGAACTACATCAACACGCAAGGTCTCGACACGTCGAACCTGACCGTGGCGTTCGACGGCGCCTCGCGCACCGTGACGCTGTCGGGCAGCGTCGCCGACCTCGACACGAAGGCCAAGGTCAAGGTCGCGGCCGGCAACGTGCAAGGCGTCGCGGGCGTCAACGACGACGATCTGCAGCCGGACGATCCGGAAGTGCAGTACCACGACGTGAAGCCGGGCGACACGCTGTCGGCGATCGCCAAGGAAGTCTACGGCGACGCGAACAAGTACCCGGTGATCTTCGAGGCGAACAAGCCGATGCTGTCGAGCCCGGACCGGATCTACCCGGGCCAGAAGCTCGTGATTCCGCCGCAGTCCTGAGCATTGTTGCCGGACTGACGGACGCTAAAAAGGCAGGCCGATGGCCTGCCTTTTTTCATGATGATGACCCGTCCTGAAATAGGTTGACACTTTTTCGCTGACGCGAAGAGGTGCCAAATGGAGCAAGGGATCAAGCGGACGCAGCGGGACTACAGTCTGGCTTTTAAGCTGTCGGTGGTGGCCCAGGTCGA
>NZ_JAIZQO010000015.1:0-197626 GCF_020419725.1 Burkholderia sp. AU38729
TGCGGTCCGCCTTCGACTGGAAATCAGCGATGAACCAGTTTGCTATCCTGTTCGGGGAGCGATTTATGCAGGCGCGCGGATAACGTGCTGTTCAACCGCCTCGCCCACAAAAATGCGGACAGGTTCATTTCCGCGTCCATCGTGACGACAGGTCATCTTCGCTCGATCGCGGACCTTCACTCAACGCTTTCGATTGATCAACCTCGGCGCAACCGCCAGCTTTCGGCAGCACATGAGATGACAGCAAATTAGCGGTGATCGTTGAGAGAGGGGCGCGAAAACTGACAATGTTTTCCTGCCTCGTGCGTTCGCCTCACGCATGCTGCGGCGCTACTTCCCCTCCGCCCCTTTCGACGCCCCGTCTCCCAGCCCCGTCAGCAACTTTCCCAGCAGTTCAGACAACTGCGCCTGTTCTGCATCCGACAACACAGCCAGCAACTCCCGCTGATTGTCGATATGCGCGACAACCGCTTCATCGATCAACGCGCGGCCAGCCTCCGTCAGCGCCACAAGCGTCCCACGCCCATCCGCCGGGTTCGGCCGGCGCTCCACCCACCCGGCCTTCTGCAGCCGGTCGATGCGCGCGGTCATCCCGCCCGACGACATCATCAGCGCGTCGTACAGCGCCGTCGGCGTCAGCGCGAACGGCGCCCCGCCGCGCCGCAGCGTGGCCAGCACGTCGAATTCGCCCGGCTGCATCCCGTAGCGCGCGAACAGCGGATTGAGACGGTCGCGCGCGATCACGAGCGCCGCTTCCTGCAGCCGCCCCATCACCACCATCGACGACGCGTCGAGATCCGGGCGCTCGGCGCGCCATTGTGCGAGCGCATGCGCGGCTCGATCCATTAACCCTCCTCGGCTCACCAGTTATCTTGACGTCGAGATAAATCAGCATTTATCTTGATGTCGAGATACTTTACATGAAAAGCGCGCGGCACCTCCCCGGAGGCGGCCGCGCACCGATATCGAGGGCCTTGCAATGAATCGCTTCACTTCCCCCGGATGGCGGCTTGCCGCCATCGTCCTCGTCGGGCTGAACCTGCGGCCGGCGCTCGCCGCGGTCGGCCCGCTGCTCGACATGATCCAGCGCGCGACCGGCATCAGTGACGGCGCGGCCAGCCTGCTGACGACGATCCCGATCCTGCTGATGGGCCTTGGTGCACTGAGTGCGCGGCGCCTGCAGCGCCTGACCGGCATCGCGGGCGGCGTCTGGCTCGGCGTCGCGTTTATCGGGCTCGCCTGCGTGTCGCGCATCGGCGCGCAGCATGCGTGGCTGCTGCTCGCGAGCGCGTGCTGCGCGGGCGTCGGGATCGCGATGGTGCAGGCGCTGCTGCCCGGCTTCGTGAAGGCGCATTTCGCGACGCGGATCGGCGGTGCGATGGGCGTCTATTCGACGTCGATCATGGGCGGCGCCGTGCTCGCGAGCGTCGTCGCGCCGTTCGCCGCGGCCCAGTGGGGCTGGCTCCCCGCGCTCGCGGGCTGGGCGCTGCCGGCCGGGGTGGCCGCGCTGGCGTGGCCGCTGGCCAGTCGCGGCGGCGACGCGCTCGCCGCCGGGCCGACGTCGGCGTCGAACGCGCAGCCGTCGCGCTCGCCGCGCGCGTGGCGGCTCGCGCTGTTCTTCGGCATCGCGACGGGCGCGTACACGCTCGTGCTCGCGTGGCTGCCGCCGTACTACATGCGGCTCGGCTGGTCGCCGACGGCGGCCGGCAGCCTGCTCGGCGGCGTGACGCTCGCGGAAGTCGTCGCGGGGCTGACGATCTCCGCGACGATCGACCGCCTGCCCGACCGCCGGCCCGCGCTGCATGCGGCGATCGCGTCGCTGTTCGTCGGCTTGCTGGTGATGCTGGCCGCACCGGAAGCGCTCGCGCTGCCGGCCGCGCTGCTGATGGGCGCGGGGATCGGCGCGCTGTTTCCGCTGTCGCTGATCGTCACCGTCGACCATGCGGCGACGCCGGCCGACGCCGCATCGCTGACGGGGTTCGTGCAGGGCATCGGCTACCTGATCGCCGGCTTGTTTCCGTTCGCGGCGGGCGTCGTGCGCCAGCACCTCGCGGACCTGACGCCCGCATGGATCGCGATGGCCTGCCTGTGTGTCGCGTTGTTCGCGCTGGCGGCGGGGTTTGCGCCGAAGCGGGTGCTGCACGCGGCGCGTGCGTAGCAGCGGCCGCCGCTCAGTTGAGCGGCTCGCAAAACGGGATCTTGTCGCGCAGCGCATTGCCTGCGGCGACCGGGTCCCGTCCTGCCGGCAACGTAACGGAAACCGACGTATGCCCGGTCTTGCTTTGCGGTTCCTGGCCTGGCCAATGGCTCTCCTTCCAGGTGGCGATCCAGTCGAGATTGCCGGCGCTCGCACCGGGCACGAAGCGCAGCCGCAAGGCACCGTCGAAGTGTTCGCTGCAATGCGGCGAGTGCTGATAGTCGTGCTCGGTGAAGCACGCGCGAATCTGCTTGCTGCAGCTGAACGGCAGCTTCGATACGCGTGGTGCGCGGGCATGGCCGCCGTTCGGCCGCAGTTCGACGAAGTCGGCGTTTTCCCAGCCTCCGCCACCGCCTGAGTAACTTTCGGACCAACCGGCCAGCACCGCGACCGCGAAACGCTCGCCGCCCAGCGGATACAGCGCGGGGTAGATCCGGTGTGGCGGCGGCTTGCCGTCGCCTTCGACCCGGTCGGCGGGCTGGTAGTCGGAGAAATCCCACCGCTGCACGACCTTCCAGCCGGCGGCGGACGCGAAACTCACTTTCAGCAGTTGCGGGCCCGGCAGGATCGCGTAGTAGTTGCCCGACGTGTCGCTTTTGGCTCGGTACAGCGACGGCGCCTCGTCCGCATCGTCGGGCTGGCCGGGCGCGCCGCACGATGCCGACGCCAACGCGCAAACCTTGCGCGGCCAGTCGCGATCGGGCACGGCGGTTTTCGCGATCTCGACAAACGGCACGGCGCGGGCATCGTTCGCTTCACTGGCGGCGTGGGCCGTGGATGCCGCCAGCAGAGCAGCCGTCATTCCCGCCAGGCCGATCAGACTCGATCGAATACGCGTACCCATTCAACGTTGTCCTTGTAAGGTGGCTTGCGCGCCGCGCCGTGATCGCGCGAAGTGGCCCAGTCTGCCCGAAAGAGCCGGCTCCGTGTGCAATCAGCCCGCGCTCGCGTACAGCGTCGAATCGGCGAACCCTTCGGCATCCAGCACGCGCCCGATCAGGATCAGCGCGGTGCGATCGATCTGCGTGCCCTGCACCTTGCCGACGATGTCGGCGAGCGTGCCGGTCACACGTTCTTCATCCGGCCAGCTCGCGCGATAGATCACCGCGACCGGGCAATCGGCACCGTAATGCGGCAGCACCTCGTCGACGATGCGGGCGAGATGGCGCACGCCGAGATGGATCGCGAGCGTCGCGCGGTGCGCGGCGAGCGAGCCGAGCGCTTCGCCTTCCGGCATCGTCGTCTTGCCCGCGAAGCGCGTGAGGATCACCGTCTGCGCGACGCCGGGCAGCGTCAGCTCGACGCCGAGCGTCGCCGCGCACGCGGCCGTGGCTGTGACGCCGGGCACGATTTCATACGGAATCCCGAGCGCTTTCAAGCGGCGAATCTGCTCGCCGATCGCACCGTACAGCGACGGGTCGCCCGAATGCACGCGCGCGACGTCCTGCCCCTTCGCGTGCGCGCCGGCGAGCAGCGCGACGATGGCGTCGAGGTCGAGTTCGGCGGTATTGACGACCTGCTCGGCGCGATGGCCGTCGAGCACGGCCGCCGGCACGAGCGAACCCGCATACAGGATCACCGGGCACGTGCGCACGAGGCGCTGGCCCTTCACCGTGATCAGCTCCGGGTCGCCGGGGCCCGCGCCGATGAAATACACCGTCATCGAAAAATCTCCGTCAATTCATGGGATGACCGGCCGTGCGGCGTCATGCGCGCGCGGCCGGATCGAGCGCGTCGATGAGCGCCGTGGCCGAATCGAACGCGCGGTCGGCGTCAGGCAGCGGCGGCCGGCGCAGCATCACGACCGGCACCCTGCGTTCGCGCGCGACCTCGAGCTTGGCTTCCGTGGCCGTGCCGCCGCTGTTCTTGCTGACGACGACGTCGATGCCCATCAGCGCGAACAGCGCGCGCTCGCCGTCGAGCGTGAACGGCCCGCGCGCGGCGACGATCTGCGCGCGGGCATTGCCGGGATGCGCGTCGAGGCAGCGCACGAGCCAGAACTGGTGCGGCGGGATCGCGTCGAGATGCGCGAGCGGTTCGCGGCCGAGCGTGAACAGCGGCCGCCTGAACGGCGCGAGCGCGGCCTCGATGCCGGCCCAGTCGTCGACCATGCGCCAGTCGTCGCCGGGTTGCGGCACCCACGGCGCGCGGCGCAGCGCCCACAGCGGCACACCCGCTTCACGCGCCGCGACGGCGGCATTCGCGCTGATTTGCGCCGCATACGGATGGGTCGCGTCGATCACGAGGCCGATGCCGGCGTCGCGCAGATAGGCGGTCAGCCCGGCCGCGCCGCCGAAACCGCCGACGCGCACGTCGCAGCGCAGGTCGTCGGGCACCTTGCCGAGGCCGGCCAGGCTGTAGACGTGACGGGACCCAAGCGCGCGCGCGATCTTCAGTGCGTCGCCGGTGCCGCCGAGCAACAGGACGCGCGTGCTCATCGCGCCTCCCCGACGAAGCGGCCCTGCCGGTCGATCGCGAACATCTCGACCGCGACCGACGGCGGCACGATGTCGCGTGCGACGCGCAACGCCTGTGCACAGACGAGATCGCCGAGCGGCACGCCGTCGGCGTGCGCGAGCTTCAGCGCTTCCTGGCTCGTGTTCGCGGCGCGCATCGCGGCCTGCAGCGCATCGCTTGCGCCGGCCTCGGCCGCCCACTGCGCGAGCAGCGGCAGGTCGATGCTCGAATGGCGGCTGTGCAGGTCGAGATGGCCGGCCGCGAGCTTGCTGAGCTTGCCGAAGCCGCCGCACATCGACAGCCGCGCGACCGGCGCGCGCCGCAGGTGCTTGAGCACTGCGCCCGCGAAATCGCCCATCTCGATCAGCGCCATGTCGGGCAGGTGATAGTGCGCGCGCATCGCGTCTTCGCTCGCGTTGCCCGTGCACGCGGCGATGTGTGCGATGCCGTTCGCCCGCGCGACGTCGATGCCCTGGTGGATCGACGCGATATAGGCCGAGCACGAGAACGGCCGCACGATGCCGGTCGTGCCGAGGATCGACAGCCCGCCGACGATGCCGAGGCGCGGGTTCATCGTCTTCAGCGCGAGCGCTTCGCCGCCTTCGACGCCGATCGTCACGTCGAAGCCGCCCGCATAGCCGTGCTCGGCCGCCAGCGCGTCCAGGTGCGTCGTCATCATCTGGCGCGGCACCGGGTTGATCGCCGGTTCGCCGACCGCCAGCGTCAGCCCCGCGCGCGTGACCGTGCCGACGCCCGGCCCCGCATGAAACCGCACGCCGGGCACCGCCGCGAGCGCGACGCGCGCGAAGATCAGCGCGCCGTGCGTGACGTCCGGATCGTCGCCGGCATCCTTGATCGTGCCGGCTTCCGCACCGTCGGCGGTCGCCCGGCAGAACTCGAGCCGCATCATCACGCGCTGCCCCTTCGGCAGCACGATCTCGACCGCGTCGTCCGCACTACCCGCGAGCAGCAGCCGCGCGGCGGCGAGCGACGTCGCGGTCGCGCAGCTGCCGGTCGTATAGCCGAAGCGTAGCGGCGTGGGCTGTTCGGGAGTCTCGTCGCGCATCACGCGTCCGTTGCGTTCGTCGTGGCCGGCGATGCGGACGTGTCGGCCGCGTCGGGCTTGCGCACGTCGTACAGCGTGACCGGCAACGGTTGCCGCCACGTATCGAAGCGGCCGAGCGGCTCGGCGTGGGCGAGCGACACGCGCGTGAGCGTGCCGCCGTGCGCATCGCGCCAGGCGGCGAGCGTCATCTCGCCCTGCAGCGTGACCGCGTTCGCGACCAGCCGGCCGCCGGGCTTCAGCGTTGCCCAGCACGCGTCGAGCACGCCGGGCGCGGTCGCCCCGCCGCCGATGAAGATCGCGTCGGGCGCGGCGAGCCCCGCGAGCACATCGGGCGCGCGGCCCGCGACGAGCTGCAGGCCCGGCACGCCGAGCGCGTCGCGGTTGTGCTCGATGAAGCGCTGCCGCTCCGCATGCGCTTCGATCGCGATCGCCTGGCATGACGGATGCGCGCGCATCCATTCGATGCCGATCGAGCCACTGCCGGCGCCGACGTCCCACAGCAGCTCGCCGGGCGCGGGCGCGAGGCGCCCGAGCGTCATCGCGCGCAGGTCGCGCTTGGTGAGCTGGCCGTCGTGACGGTATGCATCGTCGGGCAGGCCGGGTGTAAGTGCGCGGCGCGG
Organism: Burkholderia sp. AU38729; assembly: GCF_020419725.1. NCBI lineage: Bacteria > Pseudomonadati > Pseudomonadota > Betaproteobacteria > Burkholderiales > Burkholderiaceae > Burkholderia > Burkholderia sp. AU38729. The sequence goes on from NZ_JAIZQO010000015.1 coordinate 6,341, forward strand.
CGCGTCGGGGCCGGCCTGGCAGTCGAGCGCGACCAGGTTGAGCGCGGCCGTTTCGTCGATGCGCCAGTCTTGCGCGAGGCCGTCGAGACGACGCTCGAGCGGGCCGCCCAGATGTTCGAACACGCTGATGCGCGTCGGCCCGAAGCCGCGTGCGACGAGTTCGGCCGCGACGGCGGCCGGTGTGCGGCCGTCGGCGCTCAGCACGAACAGGCGGCGCCCGGGCAGCAGGTGACGCGCGAGCGTCGCCAGCGGCCGGCCGACGAGCGAGACCGCGCCGACCTCCTGCAGCGCCCAGCCGAGGCGCGCGGCCGCGAGCGACAGCGACGACGGCGCGGGCAGTACGCGCCATTCGTCGGGGGAAAGCTGGCGCGCGAGTGTGGCGCCCACGCCGAACAGCATCGGGTCGCCGCTGGCGAGCACGCAGACGGGCGACGCGCGCCGCGCCAGCACGCCCGCGAGATCGAACGGCGACGGCCACGCTTCGCGCGCGGCCGGCAGCCGCGCGGGCAGCATGTCGAGATGCCGCTTCGCGCCGACGACGAGCGTCGCGTCGAGCAGCGCGCGCCGCGCGCTGCGTCCGAGCCCCGCGTAACCGTCGTCGCCGATGCCCACTACCGTCAGCCACGCCGTCATGCACCCTTCCCCATCGTTCGATTTCCTACCGTGTGTTGCGATGCGCGGCGGCTGGGCCGTCGCGCGTTGATTCGTTGATGATCCTGATCCGCTCCCGCGCCGTGCGTGTCGCCCGCCCGCCGGTGCGATGCGGCCACGACATCAGCCGAGCGGCACGCCGACGACAAACGTCAGCAAGGCCAGAACCATCCCGCCGATCGACGCGATCAGCAGCCAGCCGAGCAGCAGCCACATCAGCGGCCGCGCCCCGCTTTTCCTGTACAGGAACGTGCCGCCCGCCACGATCGGCACGCCGAGACCGGCGAGCCCGACATTCTTCGGCCACTCGGCCGACGGCGCAAGCGGGATCAGTATGCACGCGAGCAGCATCCAGGCCGGGATGGCCAGCAGGCCCAGCGCGATGCCCATGCCGAACAGCTCCGTCCTGCCGAGTGTCATCGCGGATGCCGGCGGTCGCCGGTCTAATATCGAGCCGCCAATCGTACCATTTGCGAGATAGAGCAAAACCGGCTGAAACTACGCTGTGGCGCGGTTGCGCGGCATATCGACAATGCCGGATCGTCTCGAAAATCGGGTATCCTACGGCCGTTCGTTCGCCGGTGCCCCTCGGGGCCGAAGAGGGAACACAGGGCGCGCCACGCGCCGCTGTGGCTGCCCCCGCAACTGTAGACAGCGAGCCGATCTCCCCCTCATGCCACTGGTTCCACCGGGAAGGCCGGGAGCCGGCGCCGACCTGTCAGCCAGGAGACCTGCCGGCCAGAAAGTGCGTGCGTGCCAGTCGGCGTCGGGCGGGGTGTACCGATGCGTTGGCCGCGGCCCGACACTGTCCCGGTACCCCGTTGAGTTCCGCCCCCGTTTCGATTCCTGCGTCGCCCGTCGTGCGCCCGTCGGCCTGCCCGGGGCTCGTGCGCGTGGTCGCGGCCGCCGACGGCGGGCTGTGCCGGATCAAGCTGCCGGGCGGCCGACTCGATGCGCGCCAGGCGCGTGCGATCGCCGCCGCCGCGCGCGCCTTCGGCTCCGGCACGATCGACGCGACCAATCGCGCGAATCTCCAGCTGCGCGGCATTCGCGACGGCGCGGCCGACGCGCTGACGCGTGCGTTGCTCGAAGCGGGTCTCGGCCCGCCCGTCGACGCCACCTCGAATGCAGACGCCGATGCGGCGGCGCTCGCCGCAAGCGACGACGTGCGCAACGTGATGCTCAGCCCGCTCGCCGGCCACGACCCTGCCGCGCTCGTCGACAGCCGCGCACTCGCCGCACCGCTCTTCGACATGCTGGCGCGCGAGCCGCGCCGTGGCGAGCTGTCGCCGAAATTCTCGATCCAGCTCGACGGCGGCGAATCGGTTGCGGCGCTCGACCATCCGCACGACATCTGGCTGGCCGCCTGGCGCCGCAGCGATGGTGCGGTGCGCGTCGCGGCCGGGCTGGCCGGTTGTCCGCCGGTCGCGCACGATGACCCGCCCGCTTCGGTCGATGTCGCGCCGGATCAAGCTGTCGCGCTGGTCCGCGCGCTGCTGCTCGCGTTCCTCGATCTCGCACCGGCCGACGTCACGCGGATGCGCGCGCTGCTCGCAACATGCGGCGAACGCGCGCTGCTCGAACGCGCGCAGCACTACCTGCCCTTCCCGCTTGAAGCCGATCCGGCACTCGCCGGCTGGCGCCGCACGTGCACCGACCCGACGCTGCGTTTCGGCGTGCGCCCGTCGCTCGATGCGACGCGCTGCAACGTCGGCGCGCAATTCGTGCTCGGCCGGCTCGATGCCACCCAACTGGAACGGCTCGCGGCGCTGGCCGAAAGCGACGGCGACGGCACGCTGTCGATGACGCCATGGCAAGGCGTACTCCTGCATCGCGTATCGCGCGAACGCGCACCGGCCGCGCTCGATGCGCTCGCGTCGCTCGGCCTCGTCTGCGCGTCGTCCGATCCGCTGGCGACGCTCGTCGCGTGCACCGGCAGCGCGGGCTGCGCGAAGGCGCGCGCCGACACGAAGCACGATGCACGCGCGCTCGCCGCCCGCATCGGCCACGCAGTCGACGTGCACCTGACCGGCTGCGAGCGCCACTGCGCGCTGCCGCATCCCGCGACGCACACGCTCGTCGCGGTTGCGCCCGCGCACTACGACCTTTACCGGCGCGACGCCGCCGCGGGCCTCGGCGCCCCGCTCGCGCGCCATCTGACGATTGACCAGGCCGCGGCCCGACTGACGGGCGCGCGGCACAGCCAGGACACCACCGATGCTTGACTACATTCGCGACGGGCAGGAAATCTACCGCCAGTCGTTCGCGACGATCCGCGCCGAGGCCGACCTGTCGCAGGTTCCGCCCGACCTCGAGAAACTCGCGGTGCGCGTGATCCATGCGTGCGGGATGGTCGACGTCGTCTACGACTTGCGTTTCTCGGCCGGCGCCGGCACGGCGGGCCGCACGGCGCTCGCGGCCGGCGCGCCGATCCTGTGCGACGCGCGGATGGTCGCCGAAGGCATCACGCGTGCGCGGCTGCCTGCCGACAACCGCGTGATCTGCACGCTCGGCGAGCCCGAGGTGCCCGATCTCGCGCGGCATCTCGGCAACACGCGTTCGGCCGCCGCGCTCGAGCTGTGGCGCCCGCATCTCGCGGGCAGCGTCGTCGTGATCGGCAATGCGCCGACCGCGCTGTTCCATCTGCTCGACATGATCGACGCCGGCGCGCCGCGCCCCGCGCTGATCCTCGGTTTCCCGGTCGGCTTCATCGGCGCGGCCGAATCGAAGGCGCTGCTCGACGCCGACAGCCGCGGCGTGCCGTACGTCGCCCTGCTCGGCCGGCGCGGCGGCAGCGCGATGGCGGCGGCGGCGGTCAACGCACTCGCGACGGAGGTCGAATGACGACCGCGCGCGGACGCCTGTTCGGGGTCGGCGTCGGCCCCGGCGATCCCGAACTGATGACGATCAAGGCGCTGCGCGTGCTGCAGGCCGCGCCCGTGGTCGCGTATTTCGTCGCGAAGGGCAAGAAAGGCAATGCGTACGGCATCGTCGAAGCGCACTTGCAGGACGCGCAGACGCAACTGCCGCTCGTCTATCCGGTGACGACCGAGGCGTTGCCGCCGCCGCTGTGCTACGAGACGGTGATCGCCGACTTCTACGATACGGCCGCCGAGATCGTTGCCGCGCATCTCGACGCGGGGCGCGACGTCGCGGTGATCTGCGAAGGCGATCCGTTCTTCTACGGCTCGTACATGTACCTGCACGACCGCCTCGCGCCGCGCTACGACACCGAGGTGATCCCCGGCGTGTGTTCAATGCTTGGGGGCACCGCGGTGCTCGGCCAGCCGCTCGTCTATCGCAACCAGAGCCTGTCGGTGCTGTCGGGTGTACTGCCCGAGCCCGAACTGCGCGAGCGGCTCGCGCGGGCCGACGCGGCCGTCGTGATGAAGCTCGGCCGCAATTTCGACAAGGTGCGGCGCGTGCTCGACGCGCTGGGGCTCGCGAAGCGCGCGCTGTATGTCGAGCGCGCGACGATGGCGAGCCAGCGCATCGTGCCGCTCGACGAAGTCGACCCGATGGCGTCGCCGTATTTCTCGCTGCTCGTCGTGCCGGGGGAAAAATGGCAAGGATGACGACTCCGCCCGCGATCGTGATTCTCGGCGCGGGCGCGCTCGAAACCGCGCGGCGCATCCAGGCGCGTTATCCGGGTGCGCGCGTGCATGGCCTCGCATCGCGCGTCGCGGCCGACGTGCCGTTCGACGATCTCGGCGCGCACCTGCGGGAACTCTATGCGCGCGGGCTGCCGATCGTCGCGCTGTGCGCGGCCGGCATCGTGATCCGCTGCATCGCCGCCGCGCTCGCCGACAAGGGCGTCGAGCCGCCCGTGCTCGCGGTGGCGGAAGACGGCTCGGCGGTCGTGCCGCTGCTCGGCGGGCTGACGGGCGTCAACGTGATCGCGCGGGAAATCGCCGCATGCGTCGGCGTTGCGCCGGCGATCACGACGAGCGGCGAACTGCGTTTCGGCGCGTGCGTGCTCAATCCGCCGGAAGGCTATGCGCTCGCCGATCTCGGCCAGGGCAAGCGCTTCGTGTCCGATCTGCTCGCGGGCGCGTCGACGCGCATCGACGGCGCGGCGCCGTGGCTCGACGATGTCGCACTGCCGCGCGACGACGCAGCCGCGCATGCGATCCGCGTAACTCCCGACGCATGGCGCGGTACGCGCGACGAACTCGTGATTCATCCACGCAGCGTGGTGGTCGGCGTCGATGCGCAGGCTATCCACGCGGATGAAGCGCTTGCCGCACGCATTGATGCAGCACTCGATTCGCAAGGTCTCGCACGACTGGCGCTCGCGGCGATCGTTGCGCCCGCATCGGCAATCGGTGATGCCGTGCTGGAAACGGCCGCGGATACGCTCGACGTACCGCTGCGCTTCGTTGATACCGATACAGACGGCGACGCTGACACGACAGATGAGGCGGCCACCCTGCTCGGCCGTGCGTTGCGCTTCGCGCACACGCTGCGCGCCACGACGAACGGCATCGCATGCGCGGTCGCGTCGCATCCGGTCGATCCCGCCACGCTCGGCCGTGCACGCGGCCGGCTGACGGTGCTCGGCCTCGGCCCGGGCGGTGCTGAATGGCTCACGCCCGCCGCGCGTGCCGCGCTCGCGGACGCGACCGACATCCTCGGCTACACGACCTACGTGAACATGGCCGGCCCGTTCCGCGCCGACCAGCGCGTGCACGGCACCGACAATCGCGAGGAAATGCAGCGCGCGCGCCATGCGTTCGAGCTTGCGGCCGAAGGCCGGCGCGTCGCGGTCGTGTCGTCGGGCGATCCGGGCGTGTTCGCGATGGCCGCGGCCGTGCTCGAAGCGCTCGACGAAGCGCGCGATCCGCACTGGGCCGCGGTCGACCTGCGCGTGGAACCCGGCATCTCGGCGTCGCTCGCGACGGCCGCGCAGGCGGGTGCGCCGCTCGGTCACGACTTCTGCGCGATTTCGCTGTCGGACAACCTGAAGCCGTGGGACGTGATCGAGACGCGCCTGCGGCACGCGGCGCAGGCCGATCTGGTGATGGCGTTCTACAACCCGATCTCGCGTGCACGGCCGTGGCAGCTCGATCGTGCGCTCGATGCCGTGCGCGCGCACCGCAGCGCCGAGACGGTGGTCGTGCTCGGCCGCGACATCGGCCGGCCGGGCGCGACGCTCACGACGACGACGCTCGGCGCGCTGCGCAGCGATCAGGTCGACATGCGCACGATGGTGATCGTCGGCTCGTCGACGACGCGGCGCTTCGCAATCGGCAATACACGCGAGTGGGTCTATACGCCGCGCTGGTATCGCTGAAGCCGGTCAGCGCGACGGTGTGACGCCGCGCGCGTTGGCCTGCGCGGTGCCGGCTGTGCCGTCGGCATGCCAGAACCGGTACACGAGCACGCCGACGATGGCCTGCGCCGCGACCACGAACGCGACGCAGCCGGCCCATCCCCACCGATGCCAGCCGGGCACCGGCAGGATCGAGCCGAGGCTGCCGCCGAAGTAATAGCAGGACAGGTAGATGCCGATCGCCGTCGAGCGCGCGCTCGACGCCGCCTGCGAGATGAACGTGTTGGCCGACGCCTGTTCGACGAACACGGCGGTCGAGCTGAGCGCGAGGCCGGCCAGAATCACCGGCACGTGGTCGGACAGCGTGAGCAGCGCCCCGCCGATCGCGAGCGCGGCCGCGGCAAGCCCCGGCGCGCGCGGGCCGCGATGCCGCGCGAGGCGTCCTGCCAGCGGCGTCACGACCACCGCCACCAGAAACACCGCGTAGATCGCGCCGATCCCGACCGTGCCGAAGTTGAACGGCGCGCGGGCCAGGCGCAGGCCGACGAAGGTGAAGGTTGCGACCTGCGACGCGAGCACGCATGCGCCGATCGCGAACGATGCAAGCAGCGGGCCGCGCGTGACGATGCGCCAGGACGGCCCCGCGCCGCTATCCGCAACGTGCTCGACGCGCCGCGCGATCGCGCCGGACGCCGGCAGGCTCGCGTAGATCGCGACGCCCGTGACGAGACACAGTGCCGCGACGACGTCGAGCGCATGCCGCCAGCCCCAGATCGACGTCATCAGGTTGGTCGCGAAGCGGCCGGCGAAACCGCCTAGCGTCGTGCCGGCGACGAACAATGCGCTGATCTCGGCCGACGTGCCGCGATCGAAGCGCTCGGCGATATAGGCGATCGACAGCGCGAAAATGAACGGCATGACGAGACCGGCTGCAAAGCGCGCGCCGAGGAACGACGTGAAACCGCCCGCATGCGCGGACCACACGACCGGCAGCGCGACGGCCACCGCCGCGAGCGAGATTGCGACGCGCCGCTCGATGCGCGCGGCCAGCACGCCGACGAATGGCGCGATAATGGCGACGGCCGTCGTGGTGGCGCTCACGCCCTGCCCCGCGCGCTCCGCGCTGACACCGAAGGTGGCCGCGAGTTCGTGCAGGATGCCCTGCGTCGAATACAGATTGAGAAACGCGGCGAAGCCGCAGAGAAAGAACGCGATGCGCGTGGTCCTGTCGTTCATCGGAGCGGCCTGGTCGTCGATACCGACAGTCTGACGAGCGCGCCGCGTGCACGCCAATACCGTTTTCATCGCGATTGATACCGGAACGACAACAATGCTCGACCTGCGCCGCCTCCGCTATTTCGTGGTCGTTGCCGACGAACTGCACTTCGGCCGCGCGGCGTTGCGCCTGCGGGTCGCGCAGCCGCCGCTGACGCGCCATATCGCCGCACTCGAAAGCGAGCTCGGCGTCCGGCTGTTCGAGCGTTCGACGCGCGCGGTGCGGCTGACGCCGGAAGGGGCCGCGTTCCTCGACCATGCGCGCCACGTCGTCAGCGCGGCCGCGGAGGCCGAGGCGAGCGCGCGCAAGATCGCGCAGGGCATCGCCGGGCGGATCGTGATCGGCTATGCGAGCTCGATTCCGATGTCCGACACGTTCCCGGACGTGATCCGCGTCGCGAGCCGGACGATGCCCAACGTCGAGCTGGCGTTCCGCGAGGCGGCGACCGCGAGCCAGCGCCAGCAGATCGCGGACGGCACGATGGACATCGGTTTCGGCTGGGCGTGGCACGGTGCGCCCGGCGTGCCGGTGGCATCGCTCGTCGTGTCGCGCGAACCGCTCGTCGCGGCCGTGCCGGCCGGCGATCCGCTCGCGAGCCGTGCGAGCGTCGACGTCGCGGCGCTTGCGCACGCAACCTTCGTCACCTTTCCGCCCGGTTACGGCTCGGCATTGACCGCGGCACTGGACGACCTGTGCGCGCAAGCCGGATTCACGCCGCGGATCGGCGCGACCGCCGCACAGATCACGACGCTCGTATCGCTGGTGGCCGCCGAACGCGGCATCGCGATCGTGCCGGGTTTCACGGCCACGCTGCAGCGTCCGGGCGTCGTCTACGTGCCGCTCGCCGGCACGCGCGCGGTCGAGCAGATCGTGTCGTGGAACGAGCCGTTCGCGTCGGCGTGCGTCGAGCGCTTCGTCGCACTGGCGCGCTCGCTCGTCCAGCCGCCATCGGCTTGAAGCGCGACGAGCGACACGCGTCGGGCCTCACCCGGTCGATCGGAAAAATCACCCGCGTCACGCGTGCCGGAACTGTGTCGAATCGGCAAGATCGTTACGTATCGGGAATCAAATAACAAAAAGAACTCCTGACTATTCACTATTCGACGCGAATCCTCCAAGATGAGCACGCCGCCGGCCGGGCATGCCCGGTCGCCCGACCGGCGGCGATACGCGGGCCAGCGTATCCCTCTTCCACTTGGAGAACACAATGCACAACAATGTGTTGCCGCGTTTCATCCCGCGCGCGCTTGCAGCGGGTTGCCTGCTTGCCGTGGCGAGCGTGTCCCAGGGCGCCGGCGTCTATGCGCCCTATGTCGACGTGACGCTCTACCCGACGCCGCTCGTCGACCAGATCGGCGTCCGGCAAGGCATCCAGCAGTTCACGCTCGCGTTCGTGGTCGCGGGCAACGGTTGTATACCGTCATGGGGCGGCGTACAGCCGATCGGCAACGGCGCGAGCGGCGGCTTGCTGACCGCGCTGTCGACGTCGATCGCGAGCTATCGCGCGAAAGGCGGCGAAGTCGCCGTGTCGTTCGGCGGTGCGAACGGCACGCCGCTGATGCAGGCGTGCACGACGGTCCCCGCGCTGGCGAGCGCATATCAGACCGTAATCGACACATACGGCCTCACGCACCTCGACTTCGACATCGAAGGTGCGTCGCAAACGGACACGGCCGCGGTTGCGCGCAACTTCCAGGCGGTCACGCAGCTGCAGGCGAGCTATGCGGCGAAAGGCAAGCCGCTGCACGTCACGCTGACGCTGCCGACGATGCCGACCGGGCTCACGCAGGACGGCCTGAACGTCGTCAACGCGGCGATCTCGAACAAGACCGCGTTCGATGCGGTGAACGTGATGGCGATGGACTACGGCCCCGCGAACCTCGACATGGGCGCGGCCGCGATCAGTGCCGCGCAGGCGCTCTATTCGCAACTCGATACGGCGTTCAAGTCGGCCGGCCAGCCGAAGACGAATGCGCAGCTCTGGCAGATGGTCGGCGTCACGCCGATGATCGGCGTGAACGACGTGCAAGGCGAAACCTTCACGCTCGCGAATGCGCAAAGCGTGCTGAACGCGGCGGTCAGCAACGGCTACGGCTTCTTCGGCAACTGGTCGGTCGGCCGCGATCAGGCGTGCCCGTCGGGCGGCACGTATGCGTCGCCGACCTGCTCGGGCGTCGCGCAGCAGCCGTACGCGTTCGCGACGATCTTCAAGCGGCTCGACGGCAAGTGGGGCACGGGCGTCACGCAGGATCCGAACTACGGCGGCGGCTCGGACGGCGGCACGCCGCAACCGGGCGCGCCCTGGGCGGCCGGCCAGGTCTATACGGCCGGCGCGACGGTCACCTACCAGGGCACGACGTACCAGGCGCAATGGTGGACGCAGGGCGACGTGCCCGGCCAGGCCGCCGTGTGGAAAGTGGTCGGCGGCGGCACGCCCACGTGGTCGGCCACCACCGCGTATTCGGGCGGCACCTGCGTGATGTACCAGGGCGCGAAATACTGCGCGAAATGGTGGACGCAAGGCGACAACCCGAGTGCGGGCGGCGTGTGGGTAAAGTCGTGATGCGGCGTAGCGGCCGGCGCTAGCCGCGAGGCCCGCGCATCCGGGGCCGTTCACGGCGATCGCCCGCTACGGGATCGCCGGCGGACGGCCCGCTGGGCGGCAGCGCCCTGCCCGCTTTCAGTCGCGCGGGTGCTCGGCCAGCAGCCTGGCCTTTGCGTCGACGAGCAGCGCCGCATGCGTGTCGCGATGCTGGCGAATCCGCTCGGTCGGCCCGACCACCGACAGCCCGTACCAGTCGCCGTCGAGCGTCAATGCAACCGCGATCGCCGACAGCTCGGGCGCGCTCTCGCCGAAGTTCTCGGCCCAGCCGAGTTCGCGAAACCGCGTGGTTTGCGCGACGAGCGCGGGTAGATCCGCCACTGTCGCATCGGTGAAGCGCTCGAACGGCAACTGCGCGCCGAGCGCCTGCTGCGCGTCGCCGGCCAGTTCCGCGAAGATCGCCTTGCCGATCGAGTTCGCGTGCAGCGGGCGCAGTTCGCCCGGCGCGCGCGTATAGCGGATCGCCTGCTCCGACTCGACGACGTCGAGATACGTGACCGACACACCCTGGATCTTGCCGAGCACGGCCGTCTCGCGGCTCGCGTCGCGCAGCGCGACGAGATGCGGATGGACGATGTCGACGACCGGGTCGGTCGCGTCGATCGCGGCGGCGAGCGTCTGCAGGCGGCGCGTCGGGTAGTAGCCGCCGCGCTTGCGCACTTCGTACAGGTAGCCGCGGCTCACGAGCGTGCGCGCCATCGCGAGGCAGCTCGACGCCGGCACATTGAGCAGGCGCGCGAGTTCGGTGAGCGGCAGCGGCCGCCGTTCGGCGGCGAACAGCTCGAACAGGTCGAGCGTGCGGGCAACGAGTTTGACGTCCATGACGAGTGCTTGAATCGGAACGGGACACCGCGCACCGGGCCGGCTGCCGGGTCGGACCGGTCAGTACGACTTCGGCAGCCCGAGCACCTTCTCCGCGATGTAGCACAGGATCAGTTGCGGACTCACGGGCGCGAGCCTCGGAATCATACACTCGCGCAGGTAGCGCTCGACATGGTATTCCTTTGCATAGCCCATTCCGCCGTGCGTCGCGACCGCCGTCTGGCAGGCCTGGAACGCGGCTTCCGCGCCGAGGTATTTCGCGGCATTGGCCTCCGCGCCGCACGACTGCCCCGCGTCGTAGCGCGTCGCGGCCTTCATCACCATCAGCCACGCGGCCTCGAGCTGCATCCACGCCTGCGCGAGCGGATGCTGGATCGACTGGTTCTGCCCGATCGGCCGGCCGAACACGACGCGCTCGCACGCATACTGCGTCGCGCGCCGCAGCGCGGCCTGCCCGAGCCCGATCGCCTCCGCGGCGATCAGGATCCGCTCGGGATTCAGCCCGTGCAGCAGGTAGCGGAAGCCGTCGCCTTCGTTGCCGATCAGATCGCCTTCCGGCACGCGCAGGTTGTCGATGAACAGCATGTTCGAATCGACCGCCTTGCGGCCCATCTTCTCGATCTCGCGCACCTCGACGCGCGAGCGGTCGAGGTCGGTATAGAACAGGCTCAGCCCGTCGGTCGGCTTCGCGACCTGGTCGAGCGGCGTCGTGCGCGCGATGATCAGCATCTTGTTCGCGACCTGCGCGGTCGAGATCCAGATCTTGCGCCCGCTCAGCACGTAGTGGTCGCCGTCGCGGCGCGCCTGCGTGCTCAGGTGCGTGGTGTCGAGGCCCGCATCGGGTTCCGTCACCGCGAAGCACGCCTTGTCGCGCCCGGCGATCAGCGGCGGCAGGAAGCGCGCCTTTTGCGCGTCGGTGCCGAACACCTGCACCGGATTCAGCCCGAAGATGTTCATGTGGACGGCCGACGCGCCGGACAGGCCGGCGCCCGAGGCGCTGATCGTGCGCATCATCAGCGCGGCCTCGGTCATGCCGAGCCCGGCGCCGCCATGGGCCGGGTCCATCGCGATGCCGAGCCAGCCGGCCTCGGCGAGCGCCGCGTGGAAGTCGGCCGGAAACCCGCCCGCGCGGTCGCGTTCGAGCCAGTAGTCGTCGCCGAAGCGCGCACAGATTTTCTCGATCGCGCTTTCGATCGCGCGCTGGTCATCGGTCAGGTCGAACTGCATGGCATGCACTCCTGGAAAAGGCCAAGCGGCTTCGCCGCTTTCAAGAAGGAAAACGCCCGGCGGCGTCGAGGCTTCCGCTCCGGCGCGCGTCCCTTGCGGGATCGCCCTCTTGGAGCGCCGCCACGAAGCGGCAAGTCCCGCTCGCTCACAGTGGAAACACGCCCACGATCACCGCGGCGAACACCATCAGCACCGTGGCGGCAAACAGGAACGGAATCGTGAATTTCTGGTGCTCGGCGAGCTCGACGCCGGTCAGGCCGACGATCAGGAACGTCGCGGGCGTGAGCGGGCTGACCGGAAAGCCCGTCGTCATCTGGCCGAGCAGTGCTGCCTGCGCCATCTGGATCGGCGGCACGCCGAGCAGCTTCGCGCTTTCCGCGAGCACCGGCAGCACGCCGAAGTAGAACGAATCGGGGTCGAACAGCAGGCTGAGCGGCATCGACAGCAGTCCGAGCACGAACGGCATGTGGCGCGCGTGCTCGACCGGCACGTGTGCGACGACCACGTCCGCCATCGCCTTCAGCATCCCGGTGCCGGACATGATGCCGGTGAACGCGCCGGCCGCGAGCAGCACGCTCGCCATCATCAGCGCGGCCTTGGCATGCGCGTCGATCCGCTCGCGCTGCGCCTGTACGTCCGGGTAATTGATCACGAGCGCGGCGACCGTGCCGAGCATGAACATCACCATCGGGTCGACGATGCCCGCCACGAGCGTGACGAGCACGACGAGCGTCAGCCCGAGATTGATCCGGAAGCGCTTCGGCCGGCGCAATGCGCGCTCGTCGTCGGTCAGCGCCCGCGGCGCGATCGCGAGCGACGCCGCGCCGGCACGATCGAGCCCGAGCCGCTTCGCCTCGCGCACGCCGAGCACGTAGGCGGTGCCGAACACGAACACGAGCCCGACGATCTGCACCGGAATCATCGGCATGAAGATCGCGGAGCCGGGAATGTGCAGCGCCGCCGATGCGCGCAGCATCGGCCCGACCCACGGCAGGAAATTGACGCCGGCCGCCATCGACGCGACGCACGCGAGGATGCGGCGATCCATCCCGAGCCGCGTATAGAGCGGCATCATCGCGGGCAGCGTGACGAGAAACGTGACGGCGCCCGAGCCGTCGAGATGGATCAGCAGCGCGAGCAGCGCCGAGCCCATCACGATACGCGGCGGATGGCAGCCGATCACGCGCAGCACGCCCGCGATGATCGGATCGAGCATCCCGGCGTCGGTGAGGATTCCGAAAAAAAGAATCGCAAAAACGAACATCCCGGCGATCGGGCCGATGTTCTGCACGCCGTGCACGATGAACTTGCCGGTCGCGAGCCCGAACCCGGCCGCGAGCGATGCGGCCACCGGCACGACGATCAGCGCGACGAGCGGCGACAGCCGCTTCGTGATGATCAGGCCGAACAGCGCGACGATGGCGATCGCGCCGATCCATGCAAGCATGATGCGTCTCCTCTTCAGCCGGTGCGCGCGTCGTCGCCCGGCGTGGTATTCGAGTGGCCGTGCGGCGCCGTCGGGCGCGCGGCACGGCCGGCGGCCACGATGCGGGTCAGTCCCGGTGCGTGTCGTGGTCGTGGTCGTCAGCGTTGGCCGCGGCGTCGGCAAACACCTGCGCCGCGTGTTCGTTCAGCGCGGGCGGCGGCCGACGGTACGTGGCCGGCGTGCGGCCGAGCTTGATCGGCGACGCGATGCCGCGATGCCGGCCCAGCTCGACCTTCATCCGCCGATGCGCGACATGCGGATGGTCGAGCGCCGCATCGAGCCCGAGCACCGGCGCGCACGGCACGCCGCGGCGCATCAGTTGCTCGGCGAGCGCCGCGCCGTCGTGTCCGGCCAACGCCGTTTCGAGCAGCGTGCGCAGCGCGGCGCGGTTCGCGCTGCGCGCGCGGTTGTCCGCGAAACGCGGATCGTCGAGCCAGTCGCGCGTGCCGAGCACGTCGCACAAGCCCGCGAACTGCCCGTTGTTGCCGACCGCCAGAAAGATGTCGACGCTCGCCGTCGGAAAGCTGTCGTACGGCGTGATGTTCGGATGCGCGTTGCCGGTGCGCACGGGTGCTTTCCCAGAATGGAAGAAGTTCGGCGTATGCGGATGCAGGATCGATAGCGCGCAGTCGAACAGCGTCGATTCGACGAACTGGCCGCGGCCGCTCGTGTCGCGCTCGCGCAGCGCCATCAGCACGCCGAGCGCCGCGTTCAGCCCGGTGACGAGATCGACGATCGGCACGCCGACCCGCAGCGGCGCGCCGCCGGCCTCGCCATTGACGCTCATCAACCCCGCGAGCGCCTGCACGGCCGCGTCGTAGCCGGGCAGCCCGCCGAGCGGGCCGTCCGCGCCGAAGCCCGACACGCGGCAATGGACGAGGCGCGGAAACCGCGCATGCAGCGCGTCGAAGCCGAGCCCCCAGCGCTCCATCGTGCCGATCTTGAAGTTCTCGACGATCGCGTCCGCGTGTTCGAGCAGGCCGAGCAGCCGCTCGCGGTCGGCCGGTTGCGTCAGGTCGAGCGCGATCCCGAGCTTGTTGCGGTTCACGCCGAGGAAATACGACGCGGTATCGCCGTCGAACGGCGGGCCCCACGTGCGCGTCTCGTCGCCGGACGGCGGTTCGACCTTGATCACCTCCGCGCCGTGGTCGGCCAGGATCTGCGTCGCATACGGGCCACCCAGCACCCGCGACAGATCGATGATGCGCAATCCCGCCAGCGCGCCCTGCTGCTCGTGTTCCGCCATGCGTCCCGCTCCTGGTTCCGGTTGATCGGACAGCCGGTCCCGGCAGGCCCGGCGCGTAGGCGCGAGCTTCCGGATTCGGCGAATAATTCTTGTATGTGAATTTATATTCACACTCAGGAAATTCGTTGTCAACCCCGGCGGCACCCTGAGGCGAAGCGAAAGACGCCGCCGTGCGCAAGTCGGGGCGACACCGAACACGGGCCGGTTGCGGTGGCATCCCGCCTTTCGTTAAGCTGGCGGGCAATCTTCATCTCAAAAAAATCGGACGGATCATTCATGAAACGGATGCTGCTGGCGGCCTTCATGCTGGCGTCGACGCTGGGCGTCGGACATGCGCAAACCCAGACGTTCCACTTCGGCGAAGGACAGACCGGGATGCCGGGTGGCGCGCCGCAGTCGGCCTCACCGACCGCACGGCCCGCGCCCGCGCGCCGGCACGTCACGCCGCCGCCGTCCCACCATCGGCGGGCTGTCCACAAGCGCCGCCAGCCGCGCCACGTGAAGCCCACGCGCAGCGGCATCTATACGCACGCGTGACTCGGCGTTTGCCCCGCGAGGGCGTGCATGGAACTGTCATGAACGGCCGCTAAGATCGGTGCGGCTGCCTCTACGCCGTGGCGGCTGCTGCCGGGTCACGTGCCGCCGACACGCATTTTCTCCACGATTCAGCACCTGTTTGACCGAACATGCGTACCGGGCTGGACACTCTCGCCGTCATCAAGGAACGCGCCACGATCGTGTGCCGTCAGCGCAGCAGCGTGCTGCTGGTCGCCCGCACCGCGTCGCGCTGGTCGCTGCCCGGCGGCACGATCCGGCGTGGCGAGACGCCGCTCGATGCTGCACTGCGGGAGCTTGCCGAGGAAACGCGGCTGGAGGGGCTCGCGCTCGACTACGCGGTGCAGTTCGGCGGGCTGACAAAGCTCCATCACGTGTTCGTGGTCGACGTGCCGGCGCACCTGACGCCGCGCGCGAGCAACGAGATCGCCCGCTGCAAGTGGTTCACCGTCGACCGGCTCGACACGCTGCGTGCGAGCGTGCCGACGCGCAAGATCATCGAGCTGCTGCGTCTCGACTGTTTCTCGGCGATCGCAAGCGGCCGGCTGCGCTGACGTCGATAGCGCTCGCGCCGGTCATGCGCGCAGCAACGGGCCGGCCTTGCGTTCGAGCAACGTGACAAGTTCCGGCTGCATGTAGGCGTACCGGTCGGGAATATCGAGGCACACGATCTTCTTGTGCCGCAGATGCGCGCCGAATTGCGCTGCCAGCCGCGCCTTGTGCGCCCGCTCCATCACGAATACGACATCGGCCCAGTCGAGCTGCTCGGCGGACACGCGCGTGTCGGCATCGGGCGCGAGGCCCGCGGAGTCGGTTTCGACGCCCGGCCATGCGGCGAACACCGCTTCGGCCGTCGGGCTGCGCAGCCGGTTGCGGCTGCAGAGGAAAAGTGCCCGCGTCATGTCGCTTCGCGGTTGCCCGGCGGCTGCCCGCTCAACCTTGCGGAATCGTGCCCGGCCGGACGTACGCGAGCATGTGCGGCACGTAGTCGGCCTTGCCGAGTTCGACGCCGTGGTGGCGCAGGATTGCGTAAGCGGCGATCGCGTGGAAGTAGAACTGCGGCAGCGCCCAGTCGCGCGCGTACTGCTCGCCCGTCATGTCGAACGCGATCCCGTTCGGCATCTCGAGCGCGATCGGCCGCGCGGCACCGCCATCGAGCGCATCCGGCGCGAGGTCGCCGAGAAACGTGAGCGTGCCGGCGACGATCGCCTGCGCATCGGCGAGCGTGCCGGGCTGCGCATCCGCATGCCATCCCGCCTCGCGCAATGCGAGCAGTGCGGCCGGCAGCGGTTCGCCGCGCAGCCGGTGGACGGGCTCCATCGCCTGGAAGCACGAGAAGCGCACCTGTGCCGCGAGCGGATACATGTCGGGCGCCAGCTTCAGCGACATCGCCGCGTCGGGCGCGTCGCCCGCGGCCTGGCGGTGTGCGGCAGCCTTGTCGAGCCACGCGGACTGCGCGCGCAGCATCTGGGAGAAGGTCGGAACGAGAAGTTGAGTCGGTGACACGCGTGCGCTCCTATGCTGTGTTGTGGTTTGCGCCACGATAGCAGCGTAGGGACAAACCTGCATCCTCGCAGGGGCGATGCGCGCGATTGATTGCGGATTCGGTGATATCGCGCATGGCGCGCAGGTGTCGCCCCGCGCAGGGCGATCACGACACGCGGCGGCCGCGACACCACCTCAAGGCTTGCCCTGTCGCGCCAGGAACCGGTCGAACTGCGCGGCAAACGCCTTGCCGTCGCGTGCGCTGAACGGCGCCGGCCCGCCCGTGTCGATGCCCGCGCTGCGCAACTGATCCATCATCGCGCGCGTCGACAGGCGTTCCTCGATGTTCTCGCGGCTGAACCAGTTGCCGCGCGGGTCGAGCGCATGCGCGCCCTTGTCGAGCACGGCGGCGGCCAGCGGAATGTCGGCGGTGATCACGAGGTCGCCCGCTTCAACCAGCTCGACGATGCGCGCATCGGCCACGTCGAAGCCGGCCGGCACCTGCACCGCCTTGATGAACGGCGACGGCGGCGTGCGCAGAAACTGGTTCGCGACCAGCGTCACGCAGATTTCGGCACGACGCGCGGCGCGAAACAGCATGTCCTTGATGACGGCGGGACACGCGTCGGCATCGACCAGTACTTGCATGGCGGTTTTTCCAATGGATTGAAGCAGAAGCGGCGATCATAGCGCACCGCCGGCCGGCCCTCAGCCGGCGCAGCCCGTGCTCAGCGCGTCGGCCGTCACCCACTGTGCGCCCCACGCCGCGGCCAGCCGCGCGCCCTGCCCGATCCGCACGGCCGCGTCGTCGAAGTCGACGAACACGACGTGATCGGCCGCCGCGGGTTTCGCGGGCGTCTCGCGCGTGCGGCCGTCGGACAGCACCCACAGCCAGCGCTGCTTGTCGGGCTCAAGCCGCGCCGCGCGTGCGAGCAATTGCTCGGCGGCCGCGATGCCGTCCGCGAGCGGCGTGCCGCCGCCGCCTTCGACCGGTTCGAGCCAGCGCGCATTCCACCAGCGCGGCACGGCCGGGCCGAAGCGCCGCACGGCGCCATGGCCGCCGAAACAGATCAGCGCGGTTTCGACACGGTCGCGCGCGGCCTGGTCGAAATACGCGACGATCAGCCCCTTCGCCAGTGCGAGCCGCTCGTGCGACAGCATCGACGCCGAGCAGTCGAGCACGAAGCAATGCAGTGCGTGCGGGGTGCCGGCGCGTTGGCGGAAGCGCAGATGGTCGCGCTGCAGCGGGCCGCCGCGCTTCGCGGCGAGCGTCGCCGGCCACGCCACGGCCGTGCCGGCGCGCACCGTGCCCGGCACGCGCGCGGCTGCGCCTGATTGCCATCGAGGACCGCGAACGGTGTTCGCGGCGGCGCCGGCTCGATGGCTCAGCGTTTTTTTAGCGGCAGCGGCACCACGCCTTTCACGTCGCGCAGGCCGGCCGGCTCGGGCGGCAGGTAGCCCCAGTCGCCCTGCGATGCCGCGGCATCGTTCTTCGTCACATCCGACGAATCGTCGGGGCGACCGCGCGTGTCAGGCGTATCGGGCGCAGAGCGACCGTCGCGTTCGTCGCTGGGTTGCTGCGCGCCGGACGATGGCGGCGGCCCCGCGTGGCGCCGATGCCGCAGCACCGCGTCGGCCACCCGCTCCACATGCGACACCGTTACCGCATCGGCCTGCTCCAGCGCGGCAAGCGCACGCGCCGCGCGCAGCATCACGAGATCGGCACGCAGCCCGTCGACGGCCGCGTCGATGCACAGCGCACTGACGCGCGCATGAACCGTATCGTCGAAATCGAGCGTCGCGAGCCGTGCGCGTGCTGCATGAATCCGGTCGCCGAGTTCACGTTGCGCGGACGCATGACGGGCGCGGAATGCATCCGGATCGAGATCGAATGCAAGCCGCGCCTTCACGATCCGCTCGCGCTGCGCGGCGTCGAAGCAGTTTTCCAGCTCGACCATCAAACCGAAGCGGTCGAGCAACTGCGGACGCAGTTCGCCCTCCTCCGGATTCATCGTCCCGATCAGCACGAAGCGCGCATCGTGCGCGTGCGACACGCCATCGCGCTCGACGATGTTCACGCCGCTCGCGGCGACGTCGAGCAGCGTATCGACGAGCCCGTCGGCGAGCAGGTTCACTTCGTCGACGTACAGCACGCCGAGATGGGCTCGCGCAAGCAGGCCCGGCCGGAAGCGCACGCCGTTTTCGGCGAGTGCATGCGCGAGGTCGAGCGTACCCGTCACCTGCTCGTCGCTCGCCGACAGCGGCAGCGTGACGAACTGCCCTTCGGGCAACAGCTCCGCGAGGCCGCGCGCCGCGGTCGATTTCGCGGTGCCGCGCGGCCCGCTCACGAGCACGCCGCCCAGCGACGGGTCGATCGCGGCGAGCAGCAGCGCCTGCTGCAGCGCATCCTGCGCGACGAGCGCCGCAAACGGAAAAACCGCGCGGGCGCGGGGCGTCGTCGGATCGGTCATCGCCGTCCCCCTTCCTGGAGTTGTTCGCTCGCGAGCCAGACCGCTTCGATCCGTTCGCGATAGTCGCCCGGCTGCTGCCACAGGCCACGCTGCATCGCCTCGACGAAGCGTTCGCAGATGCCGTGCAGCGCCTTCGGATTGTGCCGTTCGAGGAACGCGCGGGTGGCGTCGTCGAACAGGTACGCGTCGGCCACGAGCGCGTATTGATGGTCGGACAGCACGCGCGCGGTCGCGTCATAGCCGTACAGGTAGTCGACCGTCGCGGCCAGCTCGGCCGCGCCCTTGTAGCCATGACGCTTCACGCCGTCGAGCCATTTCGGGTTGACGACGCGCGAACGGATCACGCGCGCGATTTCCTCGCGCAGCGTGCGCATCTTCGGCGCGGCCGGGTTCGCGTGGTCGCCGTGGTAGATGCTCGGCTGCTGCCCGGACAGGTGCCGCACGGCCGCCGTCATCCCGCCCTGGAACTGGTAGTAGTCGTTCGAATCGAGGATGTCGTGCTCGCGGCTGTCCTGGTTCTGCACGACGACGTCGATCGTCGCGAGCCGCTCGCCGAACACGTCGGCCGCCGCATCGCCCGCGCTGTTCTGTGCGTACGCATGGCCGCCCCACTGGCGGTAGGCATCGGCGAGATCGGCGTCGGTCTGCCAGCGGCGCTGGTCGATCAGGTCCTGCAGGCCCGCGCCGTAGCTGCCCGGCCGCGCGCCGAATACGCGCCAGCCGGCGCGGCGTCGCGCTTCGTCCGGCGCCACGCCCTGCGCGACCCATTTCTCGCGTTCGCGCTCGATGCGCGCGCGGACCGGATTCAGTGCCTCGGGTTCGTCGAGCGCGGCCACCGCCTGCACGGCCGCGTCGAACAGGTGCATCAGGTTCGGGAACGCGTCGCGGAAGAAGCCCGACACGCGCAGCGTCACGTCGATGCGCGGCCGGTCGAAGATTTCGATCGGCAGGATCTCGAAGTCGGTCACGCGATGGCTGCCGTGCGCCCATTTCGGCCGCACGCCGAGCAGCGCGAACGCCTGCGCGATGTCGTCGCCGCCCGTGCGCATCGTCGCCGTGCCCCAGACCGACAGGCCGATCGCGCGCGGATAGTCACCGTGATCCTGCAGATGACGCTCGATCAGTTGCTGCGCGGATTTCAGGCCGAGCGACCACGCGGCTTGCGTCGGCACCGCGCGTGTATCGACCGAATAGAAATTGCGGCCGGTCGGCAGTACGTCCGGGCGGCCGCGCGACGGCGAGCCGCTCGGCCCCGGCGGCACGAAGCGGCCGTCGAGCCCGCGCAGCAGCTGGCGCATTTCCTCGCCGCCGCACGCGTCGAGCGCGGGCAGCAGCGTCGCGCGGACGCGCTCGATCACCGCGAGCGTGTGCGGCCAATCGCCGGGCGGTGTCGAGTCCGTGCCGGTGTTGCCGCCGTCCGCTGTGCACAGCCCGTCGAGCCATTGCTGCGCGAGCCGTTCGAGCCGCTCGCGCGTATCGCCCGCATGGCGCCACGGCGATGCGTCGAGCGCCTGCAGGATCGCCGGACGCGGGCCAACCCACGGCGCGGCCCAATCGGCCGCGAGCGGATCGAAGTCGTCGCCGAGTGCGAGATCGCGCGCCAGCGCACCGATCAGCCCGGCGCGTGCGCCCTTGCCGTCGCCGACCGGAAAGCGCGCGAGCGCGAGCAGCGTGTCGCGCCGCTGGCGATCGATCGGCGATTCGCCGAACACGTGCAGCCCGTCGCGGATCTGCGCTTCCTTCAGTTCGCACAGCCACGCGTCGACGCGCGTGAGCAGCGCATCCTCGTCGCCCGCATCGCGCGGCGGCGACACGCTCAGTTCGTCATGCAGACGATGCTCGGCGATCGTCGCGAGGATCGTCTTGCGCAGCAGCTTCGCGCGCCGCGCATCGACCATCAGCGCTTCGTAGTATTCGTCGACCTGCCGCTCGAGATCCTGCAGCGGGCCGTAGTTTTCCGCGCGCGTGAGCGGCGGCATCAGGTGATCGATGATCACCGCCTGCGCGCGGCGCTTCGCCTGGCTGCCCTCGCCCGGATCGTTGACGATGAACGGATACAGGTGCGGCAGCGGCCCGAGCGTCAGGTCGGGCCAGCACGCGTCGGACAGCGCGACGCTCTTGCCCGGCAGCCATTCGAGGTTGCCGTGCTTGCCGAGATGGATGACCGCGTCGATGCGGTACGCATCGCGCAGCCAGAAATAGAACGCGAGATACGCATGCGGCGGCACGAGATCCGCGTCGTGGTAGCTCGCGTAGTCGTTCTCGCCGCGCGAGCGCGACGGCTGGATGCCGACGAACACGTTGCCCGCGCGCCAGCCCGCGATCGTGAAGCGCCCTTGCCGCAGCGTCGGGTCGACTTCGGGCGGGCCCCAGCGTTCGTTCAGCGCGTCGCGCACGGCCGCCGGCAGGCGCGCGAAACGCGCGACGTAGTCGGCCAGCGGGAAGCTCTGGAATGCGGGGCGCAACGCATGCACGGCCGCGTCGTTGGTCACGCCTTCGGTGAGCCGCGCAATCAGCGCGTCGCCGTCGGGCGGCAGGTCGGCCACCGTGTAGCCCGCGTCGCGCAGCGCCGCGAGCACGCGCAGCGCGGACGCCGGCGTGTCGAGCCCGACGCCGTTGCCGATCCGCCCTTCGCTTTGCGGATAGTTCGCGAGAATCAGCGCGACGCGCTTGTCGGCGTTGTCGAGCGTGCGCAGCCGGCACCAGCCGCGCGCAAGCGCCGCGACGAACGCGATCCGCTCTGCGTCCGGCTGGTAGCGCACGACGTCGACCTCGGTGTGCGGGCAGCGGTACGCGAGCCCCTTGAAGCTCACCGCACGCGTGACGATGCGGCCGTCGACCTCGGGCAGCGCGATGTGCATCGCGATGTCGCGCGCATGCAGGCCCTGGTTGTCGGCCACCCACGCGTCGCGATTGCCGCCGGACAGGATAACCTGCAGTACCGGCGCGTCGCCGGCGAGCACGTCGTGCCCGGGGCTGTCGATCGCGCCCGCCGCGAATGCGGTCGTATTCAGCACGAGCGCGACGTCGTGCGTGTCGCAGAGCTGCGTGATGACTTCGCGGCTCACCGCGTCCTTCAGCGACGTGACCGCGATCGGCAGCGGATTCAATCCTTCGTCGATGAGCGCATCGGCCAGCGCATCGAACACGGCCGTGTTCGCGGCCTGCCAGTGCGCGCGATAGAACAGGATCGCAACGACGGGCGCGCCGGGCGTCCAGCGCGGCCGCCAGTCGTCGACGCTCGCGCGGTCGCGCGCCGGGTGATACAGCGCGGCGGCCGGCAGCGGGCGCGGCAATTCGGGTTCGTCGCCGAAGCCGAGCGTGTGGAATGCGATGCTGCGCAGCAGCGCCTCGGCGTTGTGCACGCCGCCTTCACGCAGGTAGCGCCACCACAGCCGGCACAGGTCGGGCGCGACCGTGCTCTTCGCGACGAGGTTCGGGTCTTCCTGCAGGTCGCCCGAAAACATCGCGAGGTGCTGCCCGCGCTTCGACGCGAGCGACACGGCCTGCTCGATCCCGTACGGCCAGTACGCCTCGCCGCCGAGATGATCGATCACGACCGACTTCGCGTGTTGCAGCACGTCGTCGACGTAGAAGTCGACCGACGCCGGCTGCCGCAGGAACGTGACGTTCGCGAGCCGCACGCTCGGGAAGCCGGCCGGCAGATGCGGCACGACGCTCGCGAGCAGCGACAGCGTCGTGTCGGCCGAGCTCAGGATCACGATGTCGGCCGGTTGCTGGTCGATCCGGACGACGCCCTGCGTATCGTCGACGAAGCCGCCCGGCGTGGTGCGCAGCAGATGCATCGTGCGTTACGCCTGTTGCGGCTCGGCCGCGCACGCGGCGTCGAACGCGCGTTGCAGCGCGGCCGCGTCGAGATCCTCGCCGATCAGCACGAAGCGGCTCGCGCGCGTTTCGCCGTCCTGCCAGCGACGGTCGAAATAGCTGTCGAAGCGGCGGCCGACGCCCTGGATCACGAGCCGCATCGGCGCGCCGGGCAGCGCGGCGAAGCCCTTTGCACGGTAAATCGTGTGCGCTTCGACGACGCGTTGCAGCGCGGCGATCGTCGCTTCGCGCGTGCCGGCGTCGCCCGACACGACTACCGAGTCGAAATCGTCGTGATGGTGATCGTGATCGCCGTCGTCGGCCGAGCCGTGATGGTCGTGACGCAGGTGGATCGTGTCTTCCGATGCCGATTCGAGGCCGAGCAGCATCGCGAGGTCGAGCTCGCCGCGCGTCGCGCGCACGATCTTCACCTGCGGCGGGATCTCGTCGCGAATCGCGGTTTCGATCTGCGCGAACTCGGTGTCGCCAACGAGATCGGCCTTGTTCACGATCACGAGATCGGCGGACGACAGCTGATCGGCGAACAGCTCGTGCAGCGGCGATTCGTGGTCGAGGTTCGGATCGGCGCGGCGCTGCGCGTCGACGGCTTGCGGATTTTCCGCGAACTGGCCGCTGGCGGCCGCCGGCCCGTCGACCACCGTCACGACCGCGTCGACCGTGAAGCTGTTACGGATCGTCGGCCAATTGAACGCCTGCACGAGCGGCTTCGGCAGCGCGAGGCCCGACGTCTCGATCAGCACGTGGTCGATGTCCGCGCGGCGCTCGACGAGCGCTTCCATCACCGGGTAGAACTCTTCCTGCACGGTGCAGCACAGGCAGCCGTTCGCGAGTTCGTACAGCTGGCCCGCCGCTTCGCCCTGCGCGCCATCGGCATCCTCGCAGCCGATGCCGCAGCCCTTCAGGATTTCGCCGTCGATGCCGAGCTCGCCGAATTCGTTGACGATCACCGCGATGCGGCGGCCTTCGGCGTGCTGCAGGATGTGGCGCATCAGCGTCGTCTTGCCGCTGCCGAGAAAGCCCGTGACGATCGTGACGGGAAGCTTGCGTAGGGTCATGGTAGGTCCTGTGTCGAAAATGGAATCAGCCCGGGATCGTCGCGTCGAGGGCGGCGTGGCAGTTCATCTGGCGGATCGCGGGCATGCCGCCGCGCGGTCCGCACGGACAGTCGCGGGACGGGCGGGACGACGAATCGGACATGGTGCTTCCTTGCGAACGGTCGACATCGTGAATGCCAACACGGCTGCCGGCGGCCCGGCTCGCGCTGCCTGCCATTCGCCACGCCGGTCGGCCGGCGCGGGTTCGCGCGGGGACGGATCGGTGGAGGAAGCGGGCAATGCGCGGGCGTCGGGCCGGCTGCGGCCGTGGACGATGCGCCGCCTCCCCGCGGCGCTGAACCCCAACGTTTCGGCCGGTATCCGGGCTGACGAACACGCCGCTTCGCCTTCCCGGATGCGCGGCATCCAGTGGCGGTCGTCCGCATGCATGCGGCATGCGGCGAAGCGGCGTTGCGTGGCGCTTCTCGCGCGACGCGTTCGCTTACCGTTGCGGGGGCAGCACAGGTTGGCTCGACTGCGGCGCAGGCAGGCTCCCTGTTTCCCGTTTAACTGCGCGCACCGGAGCGGCGCGCGCGAGCACCAAAACGCGTGCGAGTGTAGGCGGCGGTGCGGGGAGCGTCAAGGCGGAGCGGGCCGCCGGGCCCGGTTCGGGATGACCGCCGCGCGTGGCCGGAAGCCGTGCGCGGCGGTTCGCGCGGGGGAGGCGCTGTGCTATCGTAGCGCCGCGTTCGGTGCCCGCATGCGCATTCCGCGCGTGCAGTTAAACGGGAAACAGGAGGCGGCCCCCCGCCCGGCCTGTGCTGTCCCCGCAACGGTACGCCGCCCGCGCGACGCGCTTCCCCGCGCACGCGCCCAGGCCGCCCACGATGCCACTGCCCGTCAGCCGGGCGGGAAGGCTGCGGCCTGGCAAGCGGCCAGCCCGGATACCGGCCGACGCAAGGGGCGAGCCCGACGCTCGCCGAACGCCCGATCCGCGGGGGACGGATGAGGTGCGCATTCCGCCCGCGTCCGCGCGGGCTTCGTTCGATCCGTCATGGTTGACCTGTCCGCTGGCCGCCGCCGCGCCGCCCGCCTGCCTTATTCCCTTGTTTCGACACGGTGTGCGCCGTGCCGCGTCCGATGAGCCGCGCCTGGCTCGTCGGCGCCGGCCCCGGCGACGCCGACCTGCTGACGCTCAAGGCCGTCCACGCGATCGGCGCGGCGGACGTGCTGCTCGTCGACGATCTCGTGAATCCCGACGTGCTGCGCCATGCGCGCGCCGATGCGTACATCGAGCACGTCGGCAAGCGCGGCGGTCATGCGTCGACGCCGCAGGAGACGATCGTCGCCGCGATGCTCGCGCATCTGCGCGCGGGGCGCAGCGTCGCGCGGCTCAAGGGAGGCGATCCGTTCGTGTTCGGCCGCGGCGGCGAGGAGCTGGCCGCGCTCGGCGCGGCGGGATTCCCGGTCGAGGTCGTGAACGGCGTCACCGCGGGCATCGCCGCGCCGGCCGCGATCGGCATCCCGGTCACGCAGCGCGGCGACGCGCAGGGCGTGATCTTCGTCACGGGCCACGGCGCGGGCGCCGACGAACCCGACTGGCGCGCGCTCGCGGCCACGCGCATGACGATCGTCATCTACATGGGCATCCGCCGGCTCGACGCGATTGCCACCGCGCTGCGCGATGGCGGCCTGCCCGGCGCGACGCCGTGCGCGGCGATCGAGAACGCGACGCGCGCCGAACAGCGGCACGTACTCGCGACGCTCGACACGCTCGTCGAACGCATCGGCACCGCCGGTATCGGTTCGCCGGCGATCGTCGTGATCGGGCGCGTCGCGGCGTTTGCCGACGATCCCGCGGTACGGGCCGCGCTCGGCGGCGGCGCATGATGCGTGTCGCGCTCGGCATCGGTTTCCGTGCAGGCGTGACGGCCGCGCAACTCGATGCCGCGATCCGCGCGGCGCTGATGCTTTACCCGGCCGCCGAACCCGCGCTCGTGGCCACGCTCGCCGACAAGGCGCGTGCCCGCGCGCTGCGCACGCTGTGTGCGCAGCGCGGCTGGCCGCTCGTCGCGTTCGATGCGGCGCAACTCGCGAGCCGCCCGGAACTGGCCGCGAGCGGCCCGTCGGCCGCCGCGCTCGCCCGCTTCGGCGTCGCGGGCGTGGCCGAGCCGTGCGCGCAGCTCGCGGCGCCGCATGGCCGGCTGCTGGGCCCCAAATCCATCCGGGACGGCGTGACGGTCGCACTCGCCGGCCCGCTCTGAACCCTTTGTTTCGCTTTCTTTCGACAGGACGAATCCGATGAAAACCGACGCTGAATCCCATCAACGGATGACCGAACGCCGCCGTGCCGGCCACGAGAAGAAGCAGGCCGCCGCCGTCAACGAAAAGGGCCTGCTGATCGTCAACACCGGCAACGGCAAGGGCAAGAGCACGGCCGCGTTCGGCATGGCCGTGCGCGTGCTCGGCCACGGCATGCGGCTCGGTGTCGTGCAGTTCATCAAGGGCGCGCTGCACACGTCCGAGCGTGACTTCCTCGGCGCGGTGGCCGAATGCGATTTCGTGACGATGGGCGACGGCTATACGTGGAACACGCAGAACCGCGACGCCGACATCGCGACCGCGCGCAAGGGCTGGGACGAGGCGCGCCGGATGATCGAGAGCGGCGATTACCGGATGGTGATCCTCGACGAGCTGAACACGGTGCTGAAGTACGAATACCTACCGCTCGACGAAGTGCTCGCGACGTTGACCGCGCGTCCCGAGTCGGTGCACGTCGTCGTGACCGGGCGGCATGCGCCCGATGCGCTGATCGACGCGGCCGACCTCGTCACCGAAATGCGGCTCGTCAAGCATCCGTACAAGGAGCAAGGCGTGAAGGCGCAGCGCGGCGTGGAGTTCTGAGTATGGCCGCCTGCCCCGCGCTGTTCGTCAGTGCGCCCGCGTCGGGCCAGGGCAAGACGTCGGTGACGGCTGGCCTGGCGCGGCTGCACCGCCGGCTTGGCCGGCGCGTGCGCGTCTTCAAGACCGGGCCCGATTTTCTCGATCCGATGCTGCTGGCGCGCGCGAGCGGCGCGCCCGTGCATGCGCTCGATCTCGGGATGGTCGGCGAGGCCGGCTGCCGCGCGCTGCTGGCCGACGCCGCGCGCGAGGCCGACCTGATCCTGATCGAAGGCGTGATGGGGCTGTTCGACGGCACGCCGAGCAGCGCCGACCTCGCGGCCGCGTTCGGCGTGCCGGTCGTCGCGGTGATTTCGGCGAAGTCGATGGCGCAGACCTTCGCGGCGATCGCGTTCGGGCTCGCGCGGTTCCGGCCGGGGCTGCCGTTTCATGGCGTGCTGGCGAATCGCGTCGGGTCGGCCCGGCATGCGGAACTGCTGCAACAGGCGCTGCCCGACGACTTGCGCTGGCTCGGGCACGTGCCGGCCGATGCGGGCATCGCGCTGCCGGAGCGGCATCTCGGCCTCCATCAGCCGGGCGACATCGACGATCTCGATGCGCGGCTCGATCGCGCGGCCGACGTGCTCGCGCAAACGGCGCTTGCCGAGTTGCCGCCGGCCGTTGCGTTCGCGGAACCGGATGCAGCGGCGCCGCTGCCGCGTGCGCTTGCTGGCAAGCGGATCGCGGTGGCGCGCGATGCGGCTTTTTCGTTCATCTATCCGGCGAATCTCGCGTTGCTCGACCCGCTCGGTGCGCAAGTGCGATTCTTTTCGCCGCTCGCCGACGAACCCGTGCCGGACGACTGCGACGCACTGTTCCTGCCGGGCGGCTATCCGGAATTGCATGCGGCGGCACTCGCGGCGAATGCCGCGACCGCGCGGTCGATTCGTGCGCACGCAGCGGCTGGCCGGCCGATCGTCGCAGAATGCGGGGGGATGGTGTATCTGTGTGAGTCGCTGACCGATGTCGACGGCGTGATGACGCCGATGCTTGGGCTGTTGCCGGGTCACGCGACGATGCAGCGCCGGTTCGCGGCGCTCGGCATGCAGCAACTCGACACGCGCAGCGGGACGATGCGAGGGCATACGTTCCACTACTCGCGGCTCGCGACGCCGCTGGAACCGGTCGCGCATGCCGCGCGTCCCGATGGCGCGGCGGCCTACGGTGAAGCCGTCTATTGTTGCGATGCGATCGTCGCGACGTACATGCACATGTACTGGCCGTCGAATCCGGATGCGGTCGTGGCGTTGTTCAGCGGGGAAGCGTTGTAGTTTGCTCGATGCTGCGCCGCTTGCGTCGCGTCGATCATCAGGTCAGGGTTTTTCGCGGCCCGGCGCTTCCGAACGCGAAGTCCGGATCACGGTGCCGTCGGGCGAGAAATGCGCGTTGAACATCGCGTCGCCGGATACGCCGCCCTCGGCCCAGTGCCAGCTCCACACCTCTTCATGGCTCAACGCGTATTGCGCGACCTCGGTCGGCTTGCCGAGCAGTTGTCGCACGTCGTCCTTCGACATTCCGGGCACGACCTTCGTGATGTTCGCCGCCGTCAGCGCCTGCGTGATCGACACGAGCCGGCCATCGGGCCCAAAATCGAGCATGTAGGTGCTCGTGCCATAAGGACCGCGTGGATACTCGAACCGCTGCGAGCCGTCTTCGCCCTGCCTGACCATCTCGGGCTTGCCTGCCTGACGGAGCACGTCCTCGATCGTCGAAACGCCCGGCTGCAGGTTACCGAACGCCATCGGATCGGGCTTGATCGCATTGACCGCGTCAGCCACTTTCTGGTCGTCGCACCCGGCCACCAGAACGCCGACCGCACAGGCCGTCAGCACGGTCAGAAGCTGTTTTCGCATTTTCGTCCACACCTGTATTCATCGAGCCGATTCGGCGTCGCGCGCAGCGTAGCACGTGACCTGTCCCGCCGATGTCAAGGAGCGTCAAATTCACGCGCATCCCGTCGCGTCCGATGTCGCGGACGCGACGGGATGCGCACCGGGTGGCAGCTTCCGCGCCGCCGCGCCGCGGTGTCAGGTCAGGAACGTCTCCGCCAGCTTCACCCAGTACGACGCGCCGGTCGGCAGCGCCGCGTCGTTGAAGTCGTAGCCGGGGTTGTGCACCATGCAGCCGCCCTCCCCGTCGCCGTTACCGATGATCAGGTAGCAGCCCGGCCGCTTCTCGAGCAGGAACGCGAAATCCTCGCTGCCGGTGAGCGGCACCATCCCGTCGATCAGGTTCGCGTCGCCCACCCACTCGCGGGCGACGTTGCGCGCGAACGCGGTCATTTCCGCATCGTTGACGAGCACCGGGTAGCGACGCTGGTAGTCGATCGTCGCGGTCGCGCCGAACACGGCCGCCTGCGCATGCACGACTTCCTTGATGCGCGTCTCGAGCAGGTCGCGCACCTCCGGCTTCAGCGCGCGCACCGACAGGCGCATCTGCGCGCGATCGGGAATCACGTTCGGCGCCTCGCCCGCATGGATCGCGCCGACCGTGACGATCGCCATGTCGAGCGGCGACACGTTGCGCGACACGATCGTCTGCAGCGCGATGACGATCTGCGCGCAGACGACCACCGAATCGACCGCCTTGTGCGGCACCGCGCCGTGGCCGCCCCGGCCCTGCACGTCGACGATCACCGTATCCGACGACGCCATGAACGACCCCGGCAGGAAGCCGAACTTGCCCGTCGGGAAACCGGGCATGTTGTGCATCGCGAAGATCGCGTCGCAGGGGAACAGCTCGAACAGCCCTTCGTCGAGCATCTTCTTCGCGCCGCCGAGCCCTTCCTCGGCCGGCTGGAAAATCAGGTTCAGCGTGCCGGAGAAACGGCGCTCGCGCGCCAGATGCTTCGCGGCCGCGAGCAGCATCGCCGTGTGACCGTCGTGGCCGCACGCATGCATCTTGCCGGCGATCCTGCTCTCGTACGACAGGCCCGTGGCCTCGTGGATCGGCAGTGCGTCCATGTCGGCGCGCAGGCCGAGACGCTGTGCGCCGCTGCCGACCTTCAACTGCGCGACGACGCCCGTGCCGCCCAGCCCGCGATGCACCGTGTAGCCCCATGACTGCAGTTGCTCCGCGACGAGGTCGCTCGTCGCGAATTCCTCGAAGCCGAGCTCGGGGTGGGCGTGGATGCGGTGCCGGATCTCGATCATTTCGTCGGCGAGGCTTGCGGGAATCACGCTGTGCGTCACGGTGTCGTCTCCTGTCCTGTGGGGAATATGCAGGCAAGGATAGTGGATTCGACGGCAACCGGGCAGATGGAAAGTCGTCGCGGTAGCAACCGGCGGTTGCCGCTGATTCAACGCGCAGGACGAGCCTGAATGGATTTTCGGGACGATTGTCACGGGCAAACGGGGTTAGCCGGGCCGGGCGTCGCCCCCCGATTTCCGGCCCCCGGCGCGCCGATCCCCATTCGCGGAAGGCGGCTGGGAATTTATTTTCAATCAATGGCTTACGATCGCCTTGTTCACTTTCTCACCCCGTACGCTTTTTGTGTACGCCGGCTGAAAAGTGAACAACTCCCGACATGGGCACATCCTGGCCCGACTGCGCTCACGCCGCCCAGTCTTCGAGCGACAACCCCGCGACACGACCGAACTCGCGGCTGTTGTGCGTGACGAGTACCGCACCGGCGGCGATCGCATGGCCGGCGATCGATGCGTCGTTCGCGCCGATCGGCGTGCCGCGCGCGGCGAGATCGGCACGAATCGCGGCCGTTGCATCGACGGCCGCCGTATCCCACGACAGCACGCCGTCCAGCCGCGCAACAAAGGCCGTCACGAGTTCCGCATGCTTCGGCGACGCCTTCCTGCCGACCGCGCCGAACCGCATTTCGGCATAGGTGATTGCCGAGACGACGATCCGGTGCTGCGCATTGACGCACGATTGCAGCCGCGACAGCACCACGGGCGGCCGCTCGCGCATGATGAACGAACAGATGTTCGTATCGAGCATGTAGAGCGTGGTCACTGGCCGGACTCCGTCGGTGCGGCGCCACCGCCATCGGACAGGTCGAAGCGGCCGGACTCGATGACGGCCGGGCGTTCGGCGAGGAAGTCGGCGTCGGCCGGCGGTTCGCTCGCGAACGAGAGCCACGTGGGCCGCACCGGCCGCAGCAGCAGCGTGTCGCCTTCGCGGCGGATCTCGAGTTCCGTCACGCCCTCGAACTCCATGTCCTTCGGGATGCGGATGGCCTGGTTACGGGCGTTCTTGAAAATGGAAACGGTGCGCATGAGCCACTCCATGGGAGTACGATGCGTCCATTCTAGGCATATGCTGGCATATGTCAATGCGGGCGCGCGCGAATCGGATGTCGCGCCCCATGCTGTCGCGGATGTTTTTGCCATGTCGCGGGCCTGTCGTCGATGAGGAGAGCGATCCATTCTTCACGACGCGGGCCGCGCGGTCCATATCCCGGACGGCCGATGCCCGCGAGCCACGGTGCGGCGCGCACCCTCGCGCCGCACCCCGCCCCCGCGCCGTCACGGCAATTTGAAAGTGTCGAAGAATGTATCGCGCTCGATCACGGTGAGCGCCGCGCGCTTGTGCGGGAAGTCGAACTCCTTCAGCGTGTAGAACCCAAGCCGGTGCATGTACGCGATGTGCCGCACGTGATCGACGCGCGGCTCGCCCACGAGCCGCTGCGTGCGCGGTTCGTCGACGAACATGTAGTGCAGCACCCCGCTCCACCACGCATGCAGCTTGCCGGCGCTCTGGAAGCGCGAATCGCCGATCAGCAGGTGCAGCCCGCGGTCGTAGTCGTGCGCGTCGTAGAACGGCGCGAGACGGTCCTCCTTCGCCCAGTAGAACTCGAAATAGCCGAACGGCGTGTCGTCGAAATAGCCGATCATCGGGTGCATGTGCGGATCGGCGAGCCGCTCGGCGAGATACGCCGCGTGTTCGTCGCGCGTGCCGCGCTGGTCCCAGAAGTGCGCGACGCGATCGAGGTTCATCCAGCCGCTGAACAGGTCCGCGTGCGCGTCGACATCGACGGTGCGCAGGCTGAACGTCATCCCGACCTGCGGCATGGTGCGTGCGTAGATCTCGCCGGCCGGCGACGGCGGCCGCACCGGGTGCCGGTGGCCGTTCGTGATCACATGGCGCAGCGGCATGCCACCCGACGCGGGCGCCTTCAGCCACGGCCGCGGGTTCTGCCAGAACGTCGCACGCGACACGGTGAAGCGCAGCGCGTCGCCGGCAACCTGCGCGCCGTCGATCACGCCCTCGCGCACCGCGCGCGCGACGTACGCCGCCACGGCTGCCGCGTCGGCGCCGCCGAGCGGCACCGTGATCGTCGCCGCGTCGTAGCGCGTGTCGGTGTTGAACAGCGCGACGAATGCCGCGAGCAATACGTCCGGCGAGTCGTCGGGCCGCCACGCGTCGAGCGTGTGTTCGGCGACGGCCATCGCCTGCCCGGGTGCGGCGCCGTCGAGCGCGGCGGCCACTTCACCTTCGACGGCATCCGCGGCGCCGGCCGGTTTCGTCAACGTGTCTTCCATCACAGTGCTCCCGCGTCGTGGCGGTCGGCGAGGACGTGCAGCCCCCGTTCGAGTGCCGGAAACAGGCTGCGCTGGAAGTTGTTCCAGCGCAGTTCGAGAATCGTGTCGTCCGGTGAGATCGGCGTGTCGAGCACGTCGCAGATCACCTCGCCGGAATCGATGCCGTTGTCGACGTAGTGAAACGACGCGCCCGTCATCGTCACGGGCGCGACGGACGAGGTCGTGCCGTTCGACCAGTCGATCCGTTCGCCGCGCGCGCCGTGCAGCGCGTCGAGCGTCGCCCACGCGCCGCGCCGCTGGTACGGCGAACCGTCGGCGGTGATGCCCGGGTGGATGTTGGCGATGCGCCGGTGAAAGCGCGCGCCGGGCCGCACGAGCTCGTCGAGGATCACGAGCAGCCCGTCGAGCACGACGACGTCGGCGTCGAGTTCGAGCAGGCGCTCGAGCAGGCGGCGCTCGAACGCCTGTTTGCCAGCCACGCGCTCGCGCGCGTCGCGCGGCAGCCGCCGGTACGTCGATGCAATCGTGCAGAACAGTTCGTCGACCGGCCGGCCCTGCACCGCCAACCCTTCCGGCAGGATCCACGGACGGCCCGGCGTGCGGGCGAAGCCGTAGTCGGCGACTTTCGCGCGGTCGGCCGGCGAACCGTCGTCGTCGTCGACGATCACGCCCTTGAGCGTGTAACGCTCGCCGAGCGACGAGTCGTTCAGGCGTTCGACGAGATATTCGAGCGGCGCCTTCATGTAGCGCGTGCCGCCCCGATAAGCGACCGGCTGGCCGGCACGATCGGCCGCGCCGTTGCGCAGCGACTGGATGTAGACGAGATTTTTCTTCGGCATGGATGCGTCGTGGAAAAGCGGACGAAGGTGCCGCGGCCCGCCCGCGCCGGCCGCGAGGGCCGGCCGGCGCGACGCGGCACGCCTTGTCACCAGTTGTATTTCGCGGTCGCGATCACGGTACGGTCGGTGCCGAACACACAGACGTTCATCGACTGGCAGCCGCTGATGTAGTGGCGGTTGGCCAGGTTCGTTCCGTTCACGGCGAAGCGCCAGTTACGCGTGTCGTAGTGCACGCCCGCGTCGAACAGCGTGACGCTCGATACCGTCAGCGAGTTGTCGGCCCCACCGGCCGATGCGCTCTGGTAACGAATGCCGCCGCCCAGGCCGAAGCCCGCGAGCGGCCCCGTGTGCCAGGTCCAGTCGGTCCACAGCGACGCCATCTGGCGCGGGCGCGGAATGTCGACCGGCCAGTTGTTCAGCGACACGTCGTTGGCCTTCACGTTCTTCACGTCCTGGTACACGTACGAGGCAATCACCGACAGGTTGCGCGTGACCTTGCCGGTCGCGCTCAGCTCGATCCCGCGCGAACGCACCTCGCCCGTCTGCACCGACTTCGTGCCGGTCGGGTCCTGGCTCGGCAGCGCGGTCGTGAGCACGTTGGTCTGGTTGATCTGGTAGATCGCCGCGTTCAGCATCAGGTTCTTGCCGGGCGGCTGCCAGCGCAGGCCGGCTTCGATCTGCTTGCCGCGGGTCGGTTGCGGCAACCCGCCGCCGACCAGGTTCACGCCGATCAGCGGATTGAACGACGTCGCGTAGCTGACGTACGGCGACAGCCCGTAATCGCCCTGGTACGTGAGGCCGACGCGACCGGTGAACGCGGTGACGTCCGCCTTCGTCGACGTGCCGGCCGCGCGGTCGTCCATCCGCATGTTGACCCAGTCCTCGCGGCCGCCGAGCGTCAGCGTCCAGCGGTTCCATTTGATCTGGTCCTGCGCGTACAGGCCGAACGTGTTCATCGTCGTGTACGTGTTGGTGCGGAACGTCGAGTCGGGCGTGAACACCGCCTTCGTGACGGGCAGGTAGACCGGGTTGTAGATGTTCAGCGGCGGCGCGGCGGCGAGCCACTCGCTGTCGGTCGCGGTCTGGCGGTTGTACTGGAACCCGAGCAGCAGCGTGTGCTGGAGCGGCCCCGTGGCGAAGCGGCCTTCGAGGTTGTTGTCGATGTCGAAGCGGCTGTAGTTCATCTGGAACACGCCGGCCCAGCGCGACACGTCGGTCGTGCTGCCGTCGACGAAGCCGTTGCCGAATACCGAGCCGTTGTCGAGCGACAGGTGCATCAGGCGCGTGTTCTGGCGGAACGTCCACGCCGGCGTCAGGTTCCGCTCGAACTGATAGCCGACCGACCACTGCTTCTTGCGGTAGTAGTTGAAGTTCGGATCGCCTTCGTACACGTCCTTGTTGATCTGGCCGTTCGGGTTCGGCAGCACCGTACCCTGCGCGGGCAGGAAGTTCGACGAGATGTCGCCCCAGTCCTGCAGATAGGTGGCCGACAGCGTCAGCGACGTATCCGCGTTCGGACGCCAGCGGAACGACGGCGCGAGCGCGACGCGCTGGTCGTTGTTCGGGCCGGTCAGCGCGTTGCCGTCGCGTGCGACGCCGACGAAGCGGTACGCGTACTTGCCGTCCGGGTCGAGCTTGTCGCCCACGTCGATCATGAACTGCTTGCGCGCGTAGTTGCCGATCTGCACGCCGGCCTCGCGCACGCGCTCGCCGTCGGCCAGCTTGGTCTGCACGTCGACGATCGCGCCCGGGTCGCCCGCGCCGTACAGCACCGAGGTCGGCCCGCGCAGCACGCTGATGCTGTCGATCATGTACGGATCGACGCGCCAGCTCGCGAGGTTGATCGTGTTCGGCACCTGCAGCCCGTTCACGTACGCGGTCGGCGTGAAGCCGCGCAGCGCGGCGTACCAGTCGGAACGGTTGTCCGAGCCGTACGACGAGAAGCCCGGCACGTAGCGCAGCGCCGCGTTCACGTCGGTCGCGCCGGTCATCTCGATCTGCTGCGCGGTGACGACGTTGATCGTCTGCGGGATCTCGTTGATCGACGTGCTGGTCTTCGTGCCGGTGCGGCTGCGCTTCGCGACGAGCCCGACCGTGCCGTCTCCTTCCGAGGCCGCGTTGACGTTGATCGTCGGCAGCGTACCGGTCGACGCACTGGCCGCCGCACCGTTCTGCGCACTGCTGGCCGACGCCGCCGCGCCTGCGTTCACGGCAGGCGCCGTCTGGGCCTGTGCGTGCCCTGCCGCCACCCCGAACGCCACGCTCGCCGCGGCTGCGATCGCACGCAAACGCGTGCCTGTTGCCCACTCCATCTTTCTCTGCTCCACTTTTTTCATGCGGTCTCCGACCGCGCCTTTGTCAAAGAGCGAAAGCCATCCGGCTCGCGCTCGCCCCGTTTTCCTGTCGTTTTTCCTGTGTTGCCCGGGCCGCGCCTTCTTCATGGGCGGGCGCGATCCCGTCTTCCAGCGACGCGCAGATTTCGTCCGCGCGGCGCGCCAGTACCGACAGCAGCGTGTCGGACAGGCCGTGGCTGTCTTCGCAGCAGCCTTGCAGGTAGATGCGCGGCGCGAAGTGCTCGGGCGTCGCGAGCAGGTAGTCACGCGTGACGTCGCCGCGTGAAAGCGCATCGCCCAGGTGCGGCGCGAGCCCCTCGAGCAGCGCCGAATGCGTGTCGCGGCGGTAGCCGGTGGCCAGTACGAGCGCGTCGAAGCCCTCGACGCGCGTGTCGCCGCTCATCCGGTCGCGCAGCGTCAGCTCGATGCGGCCGTCGGCGGTGCGCACCGCGGCCTCGATCGCGCTGTTCGCGAGCAGCGCATGACGCGGCGTGCCGTCGATGCGTTGCAGGTACAGCATTTCGTAGATCTGTTCGATCAGCGGCCGGTCGACCACCGCGTAGTTCGTGTCGCGATAGCGCTCGAGCAGCGCGCGGCGCGCGTCGTGCGGCTGCGCATAGACGACATCGGTGAACTCGGGGCTGAAGATCTCGTTGACGAACGGGCTGTCGTCCGCCGGCTTCAAGGCGCCTGCGCGCATCACGAGGCTCGCGTCGACGTGCGGGAAGCGGCGCGCGAGATCGATGAACACCTCGGCCGCGCTCTGCCCCGCGCCGATCACCGCGACGCGGCGGCGCTCGCCGTCCGGCGACGCGACGAGCCGGTCGATGTCGGTCAGGTACGACGACGAGTGGATCACGCGGTCGCGGCCGAGCGCGGCGAACGCGTCGGGAATCGCCGGCGTGCCGCCGACGCCGACCGACAGCGCGCGCGTGACCCGCTGGCGCTCGTGGCCGGCGGCGTCGCGCGACAGCACGCGCAGTGCGTCGATCTTCGCGCCGTCGCCGTGCACGGGCTCGATCGCGAGGACAGTCTCGCTGTAGTGGACGCTATCGTCGAACGCGTCGGCCACCCAGCTCAGGTAGTCGTGGAATTCGACGCGGGTCGGATAGAAGTTCTTCAGGTTGACGAATTCGTTCAGCCGGCCGCGTTCGAACAGGTAGTTGATGAACGTGTAGCGGCTGGTCGGATCGCGCATCGTGACGAGATCCTTCAGAAACGAGATCTGCATCCGGCAGTCGTCGAGCAGCATGCCGCGATGCCAGCCGAATTCAGGCTGGCGCTCGATGAAGCAATGGGCGAGCGGGCGCGCCGCGCGCCGTTCCTCGAGGCGGATGGCCAGCGCCAGATTCGACGGCCCGAAGCCGACGCCGATCAGGTCGAATACGGTTTCTCTCTGCATGTCTCAGCTCCCTTGTCGGTGAATCCGGCGCGTCAGACGTGACGGCCGGAGAAGAACGTCTCGCGCAGCGTGTGCATCCACAGCGGCTGCGCGTCGGCCAGCGCGAGACGGCGCTGCCGCGCGAAGCCATGCCGCGCGAGATGGTCGGCAACCCGCGCGTGGCCGGCCGGAACGGCACAGCCGACCGCTTCGGTACGCGGGTCGTCGAGAAACAGGTAATGCACGACGGACGGCAACCAGCCCGCCACGCAATGCGGGCCGCGCCAGCGCGACTCGCCGACCAGCATCCGCAGCCCGCGGTCGTAGTCGCGCGCCGCGACGTGCGGCGCGAGTGCGTCTTCCTTCAGCCAGTACGCCTCGACATACGCGAACGGTTCGCCGTCGAAGCAGCCGACGAGCGGAGTCACGTGCGGATCGATGTCGGGCGCGGCGCCTTGCGGGCCGTTCAAGCCGGGCTGCGCACCAGGCCAGCCGTCGCGCACGCGCGGTTCGTCGAACCAGCGCGCGAGGCGTTCGGCATCCTCGGCCGGCTGCCAGCCGCGCAACGTGAAGCGCACGCCGAGCGCCGGCAGGTCGCGCGCGTAGACCTCGCCGCGCGGCGCGGGCGGCCGGCGCGGATGACGGCGGCCATCGGTGAACATCGGCAACGTCGCGCACGGCAGATGCGCGCCGACGCGCCACAGATCAGCCTGCTGCGCCCAGCCTTCACGCATGCAGCGGCCGCCGTCGGCGAGCACGCCGCTCGCGCGCAGCGCATCGAGCGCGACCGCCGGCCACGCGGCCGGGTCGAGCCGGATCGCCGCGTGGCGCGCGCTGTCCGAAAACGCCGCGGCCAGTGCGGCCAGCAGCGCACGCCGCTGGTCGGCCGGCGCCGCGCGATGGTTGTAGGCGACGAGGCGCAGCGCGCCGTCGTCGCCGAGTTGGGCGCGCAGCAACTGTGCGCCGATGCCGTCGCCCTGCGCGACGCGGATCTGAGCGCCGTCGCGCACCGCGAACAGGCCGTCCGCGAACGCGAGGCGGTAGGTATCGAGCATCGTGAATCCGTCCGGACGCACTTCAGCCAGCATGGCGCGCCTCCTGTCCCGTTTCCGTGTGCGCATCGAGCCGCGCGCCGAGTGCCGCGAGCGTCGGCGACGCGAACACGTCGGCGACCGTCAGCGCGTGACCGGCGCGGTTGGCCGCGTCGACGAAGCGCACGACGTCGAACGACGTCGCGCCGGCTTCGAACAGGTCGGCGTCAGGTTCGGGCGCGGCCGTCGCGAAGGTGTCGGACCACAGCGCCGCGAGCACGGCCGCCGCATGCGGCGCGCGGGGTGGCGTTGCGGCGCGTGCGTTGCTGTCGGTCTGCACGCGATGCGACGCCTGCGCAACGATGCGCTTGTCGGGCGCACCGAGCACCGCTTCCGGCGCACCGGCGAAGCGCGCGACTTCGTCGTGATAGAGATCGACGAGCGCATCGACGAAACCGCGATCGAGCAGTTCGTCCGCATACGAGAACGCGGCGCTCACGCGGCCGTCCGGATGCTCGACGACGTCCAGCTCCAGCGTGAACACGACGCGATGGCGCACATCGTCGAATCCGGCCAGCGCCAGGCCGGCCCAGTCGCGCGCCGCGGCACCCGCCGGGCGCAGGTAGTTGAACATCACCTGGAACAGCGGATTGGCCTGCGCGGCACGCGGCGCGCGCAGCGCCGCGACGACGTCCGCGAACGGCACGTCCGCATGCGCGTACGCTGCGAGCGCCGTATCGCGCACGTGTGCAAGTACGTCCGCGCGACGCGCGGCCGGGTCGAGCCGCGTGCGCACGACGACCGAATTGATGAAGAGGCCGAGCGCGGCACGGGCCGCATCGCCCGTCAGCTCGCGCGTCGAAGCCAGCACGCCGACCGGCTGGTCGGCCGCGCCCGTCGCGCGGAACAGCGCGGTATTGAGCGCCGCGTGCAGCAGCATCGGCAACGTCGCGTGCGCGGCCGACGCCGTGTCGCGTGCGGCGCGGATCAGCGCGCCGTCGAATTCGAACGCGATCCGGGCCGCGCACCATTGCGGCACGGCGGGCGCGTCCGCGCGCTGCGGCAGCACGCTTGCCGGCAGATCGGCCAGCGCGTCACGCCAGTAGGCGACGCGGGCCGGATGGCACGGTGCGGGCAGCACGAGCGGTTGGGCGGACTGTTGGACGACCTCATCGGCCGGCACGGCGCCGGCGCGGCCCTGCACGCGGGCGACATAGCGTGCACGAACCGCATCGAGCCACAGCTCGATCGATTCGCCATCCGACACGATGTGATGAATCGTCACCGACAGCACGTGGTCTTCCGCATCCAGACGCAGCACGCGCGCACGCCATAGCGGCGCATCGGCGGCCAGATCGAACGGTGCGAGTGCATCCTCGTCGGTCAGCGCTGCGGCGCGGGCGAGCACATCGGCTTGCGCGGACAGGTCGATCACCGGCAGTTCGACAGAAGCATTGGCATCGATCCGTTGGCCCGGCAGTGCGCCGTCACGCGCCACGAGCCGCGCGCGCAGCGCCGGATGCGCGGCCGTGACATCCGCGAAGGCCGCACGCAGCGCATCGACGTCGAGCGGGCCGCGCACCCGCAGCGCGACCGGAATGTTGTACGCGGCGCTGTCCGGCTGTGCGCGCCACAGGAACCACAGGCCGAGCTGCGCCGGCGACAGCGGCCACACGCCGTGTGCATCGGGTTTGGCGACGGCCACACCCGGCGCCGCCGCACCGGCATGCGCGGCGCGCGGCGCATCGGCCACCTGCAACGCATACTGCGCGAGCACCGGCGCCTCGAACAGCGCGCGCACCGGCACGTCGCGGCCGAGTCGTTCGGCCACGCGCGTCGCGACGCGCACGGCGGCGAGCGAATGGCCGCCGAGATCGAAGAAATGATCGCCGCGGCCCACGCGCTCGAGATTCAGCACGTCGCACCAGATCGCCGCGAGCGCGGCTTCGTCGCCGTCGTGCGGCGCTTCGTACGCACGTTCGACGCGTACCGGCGCCGGCAGCCGTGCGCGGTCGACCTTGCTGTTCGCGTTGCGCGGCAGCGCGTCGAGCACGATCAGCTGGGCGGGCACCATGTAGTCCGGCAGCGTGCGGCGCAGGTGCGCGTCGAGCGTCGCGGCTTCGACCGGCTGCGCGGCCGCCTGTGCGTCGGCGGTCAGTTCGACGTACGCGACGAGCTGCGCCAGTGCGCCCTGCCCGTGCACGACCGCGCAGGCTTCGCGCACCGCGTCGTGCGCGGCAAGCTGGGCCTCGATCTCGCCGAGTTCGATGCGCAGCCCGCGCAGCTTCACCTGGTGGTCGACGCGGCCGATGAAGTCGAACACGCCATCCGCGCGACGCCGCACGAGGTCGCCGGTGCGGTACAGCCGCGCGCCCGGCGCGCCGTACGGATCGGGCACGAAGCGCTCGGCCGTCAGCGCCGGGCGGTCGAGATAACCGCGCGCGACGCCGATCCCCTCGCCGCCCAGATACAGTTCGCCGATCACGCCGACCGGCAGCGGATGCAGCCGCTCGTCGAGCACGTGCGCGGTGCGCGCGCCGACCAGCGTGCCGATCGGCAGGTACGCGGCGTCGCCGAGTTTCGCGAGATCGTCGCCGGGCCGGAACATCCATAGCGTCGGCGTGATGACCGTCTCGGTCGGGCCGTAGCCGTTGACCACGCGCACGTTCGGCAGCGCGCGGCGCAGCAGCGCGAACGCCTCGCGCGACGTCGCCTCGCCGCCGACGGTCAGCGAACGCAGCGTCGGCGGCGCGCCATGCGCGAGCGCCCATTCGGCAAGCTGCGCGGCGCAGCCGGGCGGCACGTAGGTCATCGTCACGCCGTCGCGAACCATCATCGCGCAGGTCTGCGCGGGCGGCCACAGCACGTCGGCCGTCACCGACACGGCGGCGCCCGACATGTATTGCGAAAACCAGCCTTCGTGCGCGCCGTCGAAGTTGACCGACTGGAACAGCAGGAACACGTCGTTCTCGCCCGCGCCGTAGCGTTCGGCGATCGCCGCGCAATGCAGCGCGAACGACGCGTGGTCGACGATCACGCCCTTCGGCTTGCCGGTCGAGCCCGACGTGTAGATCGCATAGGCCGCGTGGCCCGGCAGCACGTCCGGCAGCACGACGTGCGCGGCTTCGTCGAGGGCATCGACTTCATCGGCGCGCCACACGCGCAGCTCGGGCAGCTCGGGCAGCGACGCGGCGCTCGCGCCGTCGGTCAGCACGTGCGCGATGTTCGCGTCGTCGACGATCTGCGCGAGCCGTTCGCGCGGATGCGCGGGATCGAGCGGCACGAACGCGGCGCCCGATTTCAGCACCGCGATCAGCGCGACGAGCAGGTCGACCGAGCGCTGCAGCGCGACGCCGACGCGCATTTCCGGGCGGACGCCGGCCGCGACCAGGTGGCGCGCCAGGCGTGCCGCGCGTGCGTCGACTTCACCGCGCGTCAGCGCGCGGTCGATGTCGGCCACGCCGCGTGCGTCGGGCCGTGCCTGAGCATGCGCGGCGATGCGGGCATGCACCGGCACGAACGGTTCGGATTCGGTCGCGCCCGCCGGGGCGTTCCATGCGAAGAGTTGCGCGCGTTCAGCGGCGGGCAGCCAGTCGAGATCGCCGATCGGCATGTCCGGGCGCGCGAGCGCATCGGCGAGCAGCGTGACGAAGCGTGCGGCCAGCCGGGCGATCGCGTCCGCCTCGAACAGGTCGAGCGCGTAGATGAAGGCGGCGTCGAACGTGCCGTCCGGCGTCGCTTCGACCGACAGCGTCAGGTCGAATTTCGCGGATGGCGTGCCCGACGGCAGCAACGCGGCCGCTGCCGCGCCGAGCGCCGGCAGCGCACGGCGCTCGCCGTACGCGGCCATCACCTGGAACAGCGGATGGTGGCTCGCGCTGCGTGGCACGCCGAGCGCATCGACCACCTGCTCGAACGGCACGTCCTGGTGCATCTGCGCGTCGACGAGCGCGCGCTGGGTGCGCGCGACCAGCGACGAGAAATCGCCGTGCGCGGGCACGTCGACGTCGATTGCCAGCGTGTTGACGAAGAAGCCGATCAGGCCGGCGACTTCCGCGCGTTCGCGGTTCGCGGCCGGCACGCCGACGCAGATCCGCGCGTCGCCGGTCGCGCGCGCCAGCAGCGCATCGAGCGCGGCGAGCAGCACCGCGAACGGCGTGGCGCCCGATGCGGCCGCAAATGCGCGCAGTTGCGCGCCGATGCGCGAATCGAGCGAAAACACATGGCGTGCGCCGCGCGCACTGCGGCGCGCGGGTCGTGCCGTCGCGCCCGGCAGCGTCAGTACGCCACGTTGCGGATCGAGCCGTTCGCGCCAGAACGCGAGCTGGCGATCGCGCTCGCCGGCGTCGAGCCAGCGGCGCTGCCACAGCGCGTAATCGGCGTACTGGATCGGCAGCGGCGCGAGCGACACCGACCGGTTGGACGCATACGCGCGATAGAACGCCGCGAGCTCCTCCAGCATCACGCTCGACGACCAGCCGTCCGACACGATGTGATGCACGGTCAGCGCGAGCCAGTGATGCGTCGCATCGAAGCGCACCAGATGCGCGCGGACAAGCGGCGCCACGCCGAGATCGAACGGCTCGGCTTCGTCGGCCGTCGCGACGGCTGCCGCGCGCGCCGTGCGTTGCGCGTCCGGCAGCGCTTCAAGATCGGTTTCACGCCACGGGCAGCGCAACGGTGCGTGGATCGTTTGCGCGACGCCGTCCTGCGCTTCGTCGAAGGTCGTGCGCAGCGCCTCGTGGCGCGCGATCAGCGCATCGCACGCAAGACGCAGCGCATGCGCGTCGAGCGGGCCCGTCAGCGCCAGCCGCTCAGTGATGTGATACGCATCCGGCGCATCGATCAGCCGCGCATGCAGCCACAGCCGCGTCTGCGCGAACGACGCCGGCACGCGGTCGTGGCGCGGCGTGCGCGGCGGGATCGGCAGCACGCGGAAGTCGATGCCGGCCGCGCCGAGCTTGTCGATGAAAACCGCGCGCTGCGCGTCCGGCAGTTGCGCGAAACGCGTCGCGAGCGCGAGCCAGTCGGGTTGAACCTTCGTCATCCGTCGTCCTTATTGGGTTTCCAGTTCGCCGAGCAGCGCATCGATCGCGCTCGCCGCATCGGTCGCGCCGCGGGCCGCGCAGGCCGCGTCGATCGCCTCCGCGCAGCGCGCCAGCGTGCGCGTGTCGAACAGCGTGCGCAGCGGCAACGCGAGCCCCCAGTGCAGGTTCGCCTGCGCGTGGGCCTGCGTCGCGAGCAGCGAATGGCCGCCGAGCAGGAAGAAATCGCCGTCGCGGCCGATCGCGTCCACGTGCAGCACGCGTTGCCAGATCCCGGCGAGCGCGCGTTCGGTGTCGGTCGCGAGCGCGACTTCCGCGGCCGCTTCACGCACCGGCGCGGGCAGCGCATGACGGTCGCACTTGCCGTTCGGCGTCACGGGCAACGCGTCGAGTTCGATCAGTTGCGACGGCACCATGTAGGCCGGCAATTGCGCGCGCAGCGTGTCGAGTAGCGCCGCCCGGTCGAGCGGGCCCGCGTCGCCGCGTGCGACATAGCCGATCAGTTGCTCGTCGCGCACGATCACGACCGCGTCGTTCACGCCGGGCGCCGCGCGCAGCAGCGCCTCGATTTCGCCCGGCTCGATCCGCTGGCCGCGCAGCTTCACCTGCGTGTCGTCGCGGCCGAGATAGTCGAGCGCGCCGTCGGCACGCCGGCGTGCGAGGTCGCCCGTGCGGTACATGCGCGCGCCCGGCACGAACGGATCGGGCACGAAGCGCTCGGCGGTCAGCGCCGGACGGCCGAGATAGCCGCGCGCGAGGCCCGCACCCGCGAGATACAGTTCGCCGGTCGCGCCGGCCGGCACCGGCTGCCAAGCCGCATCGAGCACGTGCAGTTGCAGGTTCGCGATCGGATGGCCGATCGGCACCGCGGCCGCCTGCGCATCGTCGGGGCCGCAGGTCCAGTGCGACACGTCGATCGCCGCTTCGGTCGGCCCGTACAGGTTCACGAGCGTCGCGTTCGGCAGCAGCCGCGCCATCTTCGCGACGAGTTCGGGCGCGAGCGCCTCGCCGCTCGCGACGATCAGGCGCACGCTGTCGCACTGCGCGGCGGCCGAGAAATCGTCGAGATGCGCGGCGAACGCGGCGAGCATCGACGGCACGAAGTGCAGCACCGTCACGCCGTGCGCATGGATCGCGGCCGCGAGACGCGCCGGATCGCGATGGTCGCCGGGCGCGGCGATCGCGAGCTTCGCGCCGATCGCCAGCGGCCATACGAATTCCCACACCGACACGTCGAAGCCGAACGGCGTCTTGTGCAACACGACGTCGTCGCGCGTCAGCCCGTAGGCGTGCTGCATCCACGCGATCCGGTTCGCGAGCGCGCCGTGCGTGTTGCCCGCGCCCTTCGGCTTGCCGGTCGAACCGGACGTGTAGATCAGGTACGCGAGCTGGGCGTCGTCGATCGTGGCGGTCACCTCGGCAGCGTCGCTTTCGGCTTCGTCGGCGAGCAGGTCCGCTACCGTCAGCAGCTGTGTCGCGACGCCCTCGCCGAGCGCGGCCTCGACCTGCTCGCGCAGATGGGCCTGCGTGATCGCGACGGCCGGCCGCGCGTCGCGCAGCATGTAGGCGATGCGCTCGGCCGGATAGTCGGGATCGATCGGCAGGTACGCCGCGCCGGCCTTCAGCACGCCGACCAGCGCCATCACCATGTCGAACGAACGCTCGACGCACAGCGCGACCGGCGTGTCGGGCTGCACGCCGCGCCGGCGGAGCGCAGCCGCGATGCGTGACGTGCTGACGTCGAGTTCGCGATAGGTCGCGCGATGCACGCCACCGTGAACGTCCGCGTATTCGAGCGCGACCGCATCGGGCGTCGCCCGTGCCGCATCCGCGAATTGCAGGTGCAGCGGCTGTTGCTGCGCAGCCGGCCACGCTTGGGCGGTGTCTTGCGCCCGCGCCAGTGCGTCACGGGTGGCTTCGTCGGCGATCGACAGCG
This sequence comes from Burkholderia sp. AU38729, assembly GCF_020419725.1. Lineage (NCBI taxonomy): Bacteria > Pseudomonadati > Pseudomonadota > Betaproteobacteria > Burkholderiales > Burkholderiaceae > Burkholderia > Burkholderia sp. AU38729. The sequence goes on from NZ_JAIZQO010000015.1 coordinate 51,317, forward strand.
TGCCGATCCGCGCATCCGGCGTGCGGGCCAGTGCATCGAGTGCGCACACGAACGCGCGGTGCCAGGTCTCGACCTGCCGCGCGTCGACGCGCGCGGTGTCGTAGCCGTAGTCGATCGTCAGTTCGGCACCGCTCTCGATCACCAGCGTCAGCGCGAAATCGGTCGATTCGATGCTGCGCACGTCGCTCAATGCGAGTGCGCGCGGATCGGCGTCGCGCGCCGTGTCGTCGACCGGGTAGTTCTCGAACACGACCAGCGTGTCGAACAGTGCGCCGCCCGCGCCGCGCGCCCAGCGCTGGATGTCGGCGAGCGGCGTGTGCGCGTGCTCGGCGGCGGCCGCGTTCTCGCGTTGCAGCGTTTGCAGCCAGTCGGCCGCGCGTTGCTGCGGCGCGGGCGCCGTGATCACCGGTAGCGTGTTGATGAAGAGACCGAGCACCGAATCGACGTCCGCGAGGGCATCGGGGCGGCCCGCGACGGTCGCGCCGAACGCGACGGCCGGCTGGTGCGTCATCCGCTGCAGCGCGAGCGCCCACGCGCCCTGCACCAGCGTGTTGACCGTCAGCTTCAGTGCGCGCGCCGTCTGCGCGACACGCGTCAGCGTGTCGGCATCGAGCGTTGCGCGCCACGTGACCATGTCGGCCTCCGCACGGTCGGCCGTGCGTTCCGCGATCAGCGTCGGTGCGTCGAGGCGCGCGAGGCGTTCGGTCCAGAAACGTTCGTCGGCGTCGCGGTCGCGCGTGCCGAGCCACGCGATGAAGTCGCGATAACGCAGCGCCGGACGGCTCGCGAACGGCGACACGGCGTCCGGGTCGCGATAGTCGCGCAACACGTCGGCGAGCAGGCGCGCGGTGCTCCAGCCGTCGAGCAGCACGTGGTGACGCGTCCACACGACGCGCCACGCGTCATCGCTCACACGGATCAGCGTGAGCCGCATCAGCGGCGGCTCGCGCCAGTCGAAGCCGCGTGCGCGATCGGCGGCGAGCCAGGCGTCGAAATCGGCATCGAACGTGTCGCCACGCGTGCGCCAGTCGAGCTGTTCGACCGGCATTTGCGCGTGGCGATGCACGCACTGCAGCGGCGCGGCTTCGTCCGGCATCACGCTCGTGCGCAGGATGTCATGGCGTGCGATCGACGCGTCGAACGCGGCCGTGAACCGGTCGGCGTCAAGTGCTGCCGCGGTCGCGACGAGCTGGTTCACGTAGCTGGCGTGACCGGGGGCGAACAGCGCATGGAACAGGATGCCCTGCTGCATCGGCGACAACGGATAGACGTCGTCGATCGTGCGCCAGTCGAGCGGCGTGCGCTCGATCGCAGCCTGCGTGAGCCCGGCGGCCTGCGCGAGCGGGAAATCGCCCGGCGTCGCGCCACCGACGCGATGCGCGACGCGCGACGCGCACGCGTCGACGAGTTCGCGCAGCGCCGACGCGAAACGTTCGGCGAATGCGTCGATCGTCGCGCGCTCGAATTGCGGTGCGCCGTAGACCCAGTGCACTTTCAGCGTGCGAGCGCCGTCGCGATCCGTGTCGAGGTACGCGTGGATCGCGAGCGTATTGCCGAGCGGCCCCTGCGGATCGCGCTCCACGCCGGTGCCGCCGAAGCGCGGCACGAGCGCGGCATCGCGCGGCGCGTCGAACTGGCCGAGATAGTTGAACGTGACGCGCGGACGCGGCACGGCGGCCAGCGCCGCACGCGTCGCCGCATCGCCGTAGTGCGCGAGGACGCCGAAGCCGAGCCCCTTGTGCGGCACCGCACGCAGCGCGTCCTTGACCGCGCACAGCGTGTCGCTTGCCGTGGCCGCGACCGGCAGCGTCACCGGGTAATGGCTCGTCAGCCAGCCGATCGTGCGGCTGGCATCCACGTCGTCGAACAGCGCCTCGCGGCCGTGCCCTTCGAGTTCGACTCGGCACGATGCGGCACCGCTCACGCCGGCCAGCGCCCGTGCGAGCGCCGCGCCCAGCAGTTCGATCGTCTGCGTGCGATAAGCCGCGTGCGCGTCGGTGAGCGCCGCGCGCGTCAAGGCCGCGTCGATCGTCTGCACGACAGCGGCCGCATCGGCGTTCGTCGCCGCTGCGTCGGGATGATCGGGCACGATGTCGTCGCCCTGCGCCATGCCGGCCCAGTACGCGGCCTCGGCCGCGAACGGCGATGCCGGTTCCGTTGCCGCACGGGCAAGCCGTACCGCCCATGCATCCGCACGCAGGCCCGGCTGCGACAGCCGGACCGGCGCGCGTTCGCATGCGGCGCGATAGGCCGTGTCCAGGTCGTCGAGCAGGATGCGCCACGACACGCCATCGACGATCGCATGGTGAATCGCGAGATAGAGCTGCGTCGAGCCGTCCGGCAAGCGTGCCGCGCAGGCGCAGGCAAGCGGCCCGCGGCCGAGGTCGAGACGGCGCTGCAATGCGTCGAAGCGCGCGAGCGCGTCGGCTGCGTCGCGGGCGGCGACTTCGACGAACGGCAGTGCATCGTACGGCTTTGCCGCGTCTCTGGCGTGCCACGTGCCGTCCGCGCCGCGCGCGAAACGCTGGCGGAACGCGTCGTGATGCGTCAGCAATGCGTCGAACGCGCGCGCGAATGCGTCGGCGTCGAACGGCCCGCGTACGTCGAACGTGACCGACTGGTTCCAGTGCCCCGAATGCGGGATATCGAGCGCGAAGAAGCGCTGTTGGGCAGGCGTGAGGACCTGCGCCGTCACCGGCGCGCCGACAGCGGCTGCGACCGCAGGTTTCACGGCGGCAGCGGCAGTCACGTCCTCCGTCTTCGCGATACGCGCGAGTTCGGCGACCGTCGGGCCGTCGAACAGCTGCTTCGGCGTGAAGCGCACGCCGCGCTTGCGCGCGCGGGCGATCACCTGCAGCACGAGGATCGAATCGCCGCCGAGCTCGAAGAAGTTGTCGTCGCGGCCGACCTTCGGCGCCTTCAGCACGGCCTGCCACACTTCGGCGAGCACCGTTTCGACCGCGCCCTGCGGCGCATCGCCGGAGGCCGTCACGACCGGCGCGGCCGCCAGTTCGCGCAACGCAGCGCGATCGATCTTCCCGTTCGCGGTCACCGGCAGGCGTGCGAGCGCGACGAATTGCGCGGGCACCATGTAGTCGGGCAGCTTCGCGGCAAGCGCCGCGCGCAGGGGCGCCTCGTCGAATGTCGAACCGTCGCGCATCACGACGAACGTCGCGAGCCGCAGACGGCCGTCGTGTTCGATCGCGAGCGTTTCGGCCTGCGCGACCGGGCCGGCCGCACGCACCGCCGCACTCACCTCGCCCGGTTCGACGCGATAGCCGCGAATCTTCACCTGGTCGTCGATACGGCCGAGGAACGCGAGGCGGCCGTCCGCGCGCAGGCGCACGCGGTCACCCGTGCGATACAGCCGCGCGCCGGGCGTGAACGGATCGGGTACGAAGCGCTCGGCGGTCTGCGCCGGACGCCTCAGGTAGCCGCGCGCGACGCCCGGCCCGCCCAGATACAGCTCGCCTGTCGCGCCGGCCGGCACGCACGCGCCGAACGCGTCGAGCACCAGCGCGCGCGCATTCGGCAGCGGCAGGCCGAGCGGCACGCCGCTCGCCGGATCGCGCGCGTCGGCGGCGATCGACGCCGTGTCGCAGGCGATCGCGCCGACGGTCGCTTCGGTCGGCCCGTAGTGGTTGATCACGCGGCAGGCCGGGGCCAGCGCGGCCAGGCGCGCGACGAGCGCCCACGTGAGCGTTTCGCCGCCGGTCACGAGCGCGTGGCGCGGCAGCACGTCGGCCGGCACACGTGCATCGAGCAGCGCTTGCAGGTGGCTCGGCACGATCTTCAGCACGCCGACGTCGCGGCGGCGCATTTCTTCGGCGAACAGGTCGGGATCGAACGCGCAGGCGGCCGGCAGCAGGTGCAGCGTGCGGCCCGCGCACAGCGCGCCGAACAGCGTCGTGTGGCCGAGGTCGGCCGCGACGGTCGACACCATCGCGAACGACGCGTCCGGGGCGAACGCGAGTTCATCGAGCATCCCCTGCACGTAGTCGGCCAGCGCGCCGTGCGACACGACGACGCCCTTCGGCGTGCCGGTCGAGCCCGACGTATAGATCAGGTACGCGCCCTGCTCCGGATGCGGTGCGAGGCGCACGCCGGTGGCGTGGGCGAGCGTCGCGTCCTGCGCGAGCGCGTCGACGTCGAGCGGCTGTGCGTCGATGCCGGCAGGCCATGCGGCCGGGTCCGCGACGAGCGCCCAGCGCGCGCCGCAGTCGGCTGCCGCCGCGGCCAGTCGCGCGGCAGGCTGCGCGGGATCGAGCAATACGGCGAGCGCACCGGCCTTCAGCGCGCCGAGCAGGCCGACGACGAAGCGCGCCGAGCGTTCGATGCAGACGATGACGGATGCTTCGGCGGCCACGCCTCGCTGGGTCAGCGCGCGGGCGATCCGGTTCGACGCATCGTCGAGTTCGGTGAACGTCAGCGACGCCGACGCATCGGCGAGCGCAATGCGGTGCGGATACGCGGCCGCCTGCCGCGCGAACGCGGCGACGATGTCCGCATGTTCGACGCGCAGCGCACGGCCGTCGCGCGGCTGGCGCGAAGCGGCCGACGCGTCGCACGGCAATACGGCCGTCGTTTGGTGCGGATCGCGCGCGGCCGCACCGACGAGCGCCGCGTAGCTGTCGAGCCACGCCCGCGCGGTGTCGGCGTCGATGCAGTCGGTCGCATAGGCCGCGACCAGTTCGATGCCATTCGCATCGTCGGTGAAATCCACGGCAAAATCGAAGCGTGCAGCGAGGTCGGGCCCCGGCGTGGCAACGGCCGTCGCGCCCGGCAGCACGCTGTCGTGCCGCGCGTCGAACTGCTGCGCGAATTTCACGCGCAGCCATTCGTCGCCGCGCTTGACCGGCGGCTTCACCGCATCGACGACGCGTTCGAACGGCACGTCCTGATGCGCGAGCGCATCGAGTGCCGCCGTGCGCGTCGCATCGACGAGCGCGCGGAACGGCAGCGTCGGCGCCACGTGCACACGCAGCGCGACCGTGTTCAGGAACAGCCCGAGCAGCGCACGGGTTTCCGGGCGCTGGCGATGCGCGACCGGCACCGCGACGACGACGTCCGTTGCGCCGGTCAGGCGCGACAGCCATGCGTCGAGCCCGGCCAGCAGCACCGTGAAGGCCGTTGCCTGCGCGTCGCGCGCGAGTTGCCGCACGTCGGCCGCGACCGCGTCGGGCAGCCGCACCGACACGCGCGCGCCTTGCAGCGTGCGTGTGGCGCCCGGCTGGCGATCGACCGGCAGCGCAAGCGGGCCCGGCACGTCGCGCAACGCGCCGCGCCAGTAATCGAGCTGCCGCTCGCCCTCGCCGTCGGCCAGCATGTCGCGCTGCCAGTCCGCGTAGTCGGCGTACTGGATCGGCAGGTCGGGCAGCGACGGCTCGCGGCCCTCGGCATACGCGCGATAGGCGGCCGACAGTTCGTCGAACGCGCAGCGCGAGCTCCAGCCGTCGGTGATCGCGTGATGGGCGGTCAGCAGCAGACGGTGACGGTCGTCGGCGAGTGCGACCAGCGTCGCGCGCAGCAGCGGGCCGCGTGCGAGGTCGAACGGCTCGACCGCCTCGCGCTCGGCGAGACGGGCGGCTTGCGCGTCCCGCGCGGCGGGCGGCTGGTCGCGCAGGTCGAGGTCGGCGATCGACACCGGCAGATGGGCATGAATCCGCTGCATCACGACGCCGTCGTCGTTGTCGACGAGCGTCGTGCGCCAGGCTTCGTGGCGTCCGATCACGTGATCGAGCGCGCGCTGCAGCGCCGCGCGATCGAGCGTGCCGTCGATCGTCCAGTGTGCGGCGATGTGATACGCGGCGCTTGCATCGCGCGTTTGCGCAAGTACCCAGAAACGTTGCTGGGCGAGCGATGCGGCGCGGTCGACATACGGTGCGGTGGACACGGCCGCATCGGCCGGTACACGGCGTGCGGAAATCGTGGCCAGCGGCTCGCCGGTTTCGCGTTCCGCACGGTCGACCGCTTCGGCCAGTTCGACGAGCGCCGGATCGGCGAACAGCGTGTCGAGCCGCAGGTTCACGCGTACCGCGGCACGGATCGCGGCCTGCAACTGCATCGCGGCGAGCGAATCGGCGCCCAGCGCGAAGAAACGGTCGTCACGCGACGGCGTGACGTCGAGGCCGAGCAGCGTCTGCCAGAGGCCGGCGAGCTGCTGTTCGGTCGGCGTGCGCGGTGTGTCGCCGCTGCCTTGCGCGGTGTCGCGCGCGGCGGCGATCTGCTCGCGTAGCGCGGCACGGTCGAGCTTGCCGTTCAGCGTATACGGCAGCGCATCGCACCGCACGAACCGGTGCGGCTGCCAGGCGGCCGGCAGTTGCGCGACCACGTGCGCTTTCAGCGCCGCATCGTCGGCCGCCGCGCGCAGCGCGACGCACGCGATCAGCCGTATCGGCCCGTTGCCGGTTTCGGCGACCACGGCCGCGTCGGCCACGGCCGGATGCGAACGCAGGCACGCGGCGATTTCAGCGGGCTCCACACGCACGCCGCGCACCTGAACCTGGTCGTCGAGGCGGCCAAGGTAATCGAATGCGCCGTCGTCGCGCAGCCGTGCGAGGTCGCCGGTGCGGTACACGCGCGCACCAGGTTCGCCGTCCGCATCGGGAATGAAGCGTTCGGCCGTCAGCGCCGGGCGGCCGTGATAGCCGCGCGCGACGCAGACGCCGCCCAGCAGCAGCTCACCCACGCCATCGGCCTCGCCGCCGTCGACACGCGCGACGCGCGGCCCGATCACGCGGCCGATCGGCAACGACGCATACGCATCGTCGGCGGCCAGCACCGGCGTCTCGCCCGGCTCGACCGGCCACAGCATCGGCGAGATCACGGCCTCGGTCGGCCCGTAACCGTTGATCAGGCGTACCGACGGGAACGTGCCACGCACGAATTCGAACGCCTGCTGCGGCAGCGCTTCGCCGCCGAACGCGAGCACGCGCAGGGCCGGCGGCACGCCGTCGCGCGCGGCCACCGCCGCGAATTCGCGCAGGTACGCGGGCGGGAACGCGGCCACGTTGACCGATTCATTCAACATCAGCGCATGCGCGGCATCCGGCGCGAACGGCTGCGGCGGCGCCACGACGATGCTGGCGCCGGTCGCGAGCGGCGCCAGCCAGCATTCGTGCGCGGCGTCGAAATTGACCGACGCGAAATGCAGCAGGCGGTCGCCGGCCTCGATCGGCAGCGCGGCCGCGAGCGCGTCGCAGTGCGCGGCGAGCGGCCCGTGTTCGACGACGACCGCCTTCGGCGTGCCCGTCGAACCTGACGTATAGATCATGTAGGCGGCCGCACGCGGGTGGACGGCCACTGCTTCGTCATCCGCAACGATCTCCTGCCCGTCCGCCGCGCCGTCGGCCGCGTCAAACGTGTGGTCGAACGGCGTGCCGAGCGCCGCGCGGCCGGCCGCGTCGACGATCCCGTGGCGCAACTGCGCATCCTGGACGATCCAGTCGAGGCGCGCGGCCGGATGACGCGGATCGAGCGGCACGAACACGCCGCCCGCCTTCAGCACGGCCAGCAGCGCGACGAACAGGTCGGCCGAGCGCTCGACGCACACGCCTACCCGCACTTCCGCGCCGACGCCGGCCGCGCGCAGTTGCCGGGCCAGCCGCGACGCCCGCGCGTCGAGCGCGCCGCGCGACAGGCGCAAGTCATTCTGGAAAGGGACCGCGATGGCGGGTGCGTCGGGCGCGACGCGCGCCAGTTCGCGGATTCGGTGATGCAGCGCAGTCGGGAAACTCGTCATGTGCGTGAAGTCCTTCGGTCCGGCCGCTTCGGCCAAGTCTCGGGGCCGCTTGGGGGCGGCTTCACTGGTGTGACGAACGGCGCGGCCGATTTTTTACCGTTTCGTGCGCAACGCGCGTGCGGACGCTTTTTTTGAGCGGGCCGCTAAATATTTGCGCGGCCCGTTCGTCTATCAGGGAGGAAAGCCGGAACGGGGCCCCGCCTCGTCCGCCGCTTTCGCATCAGTTTTGCCGTTTCCGCGTTTTCGCTTGCCTTCCCTTTACCGACGTTGCCGATGACAGCCGCCCACGAGCCTTCTTCCCCGCCGTCCCTCGACGCTTCCCCCGGCCGCCCCGCGGCGCGCCTGATCCTTGCGCTGTTGCGCGAAAGCCGCGTGTCGCTCGCGCTGGCGCTCACCGCGTGCGTGCTGAACGGCGTCGCGAGCGTGCTGCTCGTCGCGACGCTGAACCGCGCGCTGTCGCAGCCGGGCGCGGCCGACGCGTCGCTCGCGTGGCGCTTCGCGCTGTGCGCGGTGATCGCACTCGTCACGCGGATCGTGTCGGGCACGCTGTTCGCCCGCCTGTCGCAGGACACGATGGCGCGGCTGCGCTTGCATCTCGCGCGGCGCGTCGGCGCGGCCGAGCTGCGCGACATCGAGCGGATCGGCGCGGCGCCCGTGCAGTCGGTGCTGACCGACGACGCCACCAACGTGTCGATGCTGTTCTTCGCGCTGCCGAATCTCGTCATGCACGGCTCGATCGTGTTCGGCTGCCTCGGCTATCTCGCGTGGCTGTCGTGGCCGGTGTGCCTGCTGGCATTGGCCGCGATCATCGCCGGATCGCTCGGCTATCACACCGGCGACCGCCGCGCGATCGCATCGCTCGAAGCGGCCGGCCAGGCGCAGGATCGGCTGTTCGGCTATCTCGGCTCGCTGTTTTCCGGCGCGAAGGAGCTGAAGCTGCACGATGAGCGTGCCCGCCAGTTCGTCGACGGCCAGCTCGGCGCCGCGATCGGCGAAGTGCGCGACCACCGCCGCCGCGCGTTCAGCGCGTATGCGGTCGGGGTCGGCTGGATCATCTTCCTGTTCTATGTGTTCCTCGGCATCGCGTCGTTCTGGCCGCAGCTCGGCGTGCATGCCGATCCGGCCGCGGCCGCCGGCTACGTCGTCGTGTTCCTGTTCATGCTCGTGCCGCTCGACGGGCTGCTGAACAACCTGCCGACCGTCAACGCGGCCCGCGTGTCGCTCACGCGGATCGAAGGCGTGATGGCCGAATTCGGCGCGCTGCGCACGGTGCCGCCCGCGTCCGACGCCCCCGACGTGCCGCCGGCCGGCGCCGTCACGCTGCGCGGCGTCACGCATGCGTACTTCCACGAACGCGACGAACGGATGTTCAGCATCGGGCCGATCAACCTGACGATCCAGCCGGGCGAGCTCGTGTTCATCGTCGGCGGCAACGGCAGCGGCAAGACGACGCTCGCGAAGGTGCTGACGGGCCTCTACGAACCCGAGGAAGGCACGATCGAGGTCGACGGCCGCACGATCGGCTGGCGCGAGCGCGCCGCGTACCGGCAGCGCTTCAGCGCGGTGTTCAACGATTTCCACCTGTTCGATGCGTTGCTCGGCATCGTCGATCCCGACGATCCGTCCCGTGCGCAGGCCGATGCGCGCGCGAACGCGCTGGTCGCGAAGCTCGCGCTCGACCACAAGGTGAAGGTGGTCGACGGCGCATTCTCGACCCGCGCACTGTCGACCGGGCAGCGCAAGCGGCTCGCGCTCGTCGTCGCGTACCTGGAGGACCGGCCGTTCTACCTGTTCGACGAATGGGCGGCCGACCAGGACCCGTCGTTCAAGGCCGTGTTCTACGAGCAACTGCTGCCCGAGCTGCGGGCGCGCGGCAAGGCCGTGATCGTGATCACGCACGACGACCGCTACTTCGATCTCGCCGATCGTCTGTTGAAGCTGGACAACGGGCGCATCGTCAGCGATACGACGCCGGCGCGATCACGTGCGCAGGATGGTGTCGATGCGCTGAGCGCGTAATTCGACAGTCGATGGAAAAAATCGCCGACGTGCTGCAAGGGCAGTGCGTCGGCGATTTTCGTTTCAGGAAGCGATGTGGCTGGCGCGTTGCGCGACCGCAGAACGCCTGGGGCGATTCACCGCGCGTCCCGCGCACATGCAGCGGCCGCCGTCGGCGAGGACGCCGCTCGACCGAAGCGCATCACATCGAGCGCGACCGCCGGCCACGCGGCCGGGTCGAGCCGGATCGCCGCGTGGCGCGCGCAGGCCGACCGCAACGCCCTGCCCGTCCAAGTCGAAGCGGCGTCATCCGCCGATCGAGGAGCGCCGCGCACTCAACGCACGGCCGGCAGCTTCAGCATCGTATCGGTCATCACGTCGACCAGCTTCAGCGCCGACATCGGGCCGCCAAACCCCCAGATGTTGCGTTCGATGAGCGCGATCCGGTGTTCCTTCATGGCGGGCACGAAGCGCCACACCGGCGAATCGAGTTTCGCGGAAAGCGGCACGTCCAGCCCCGACGCGGTCACGAACAGCACGGCCAGCTCGCGCTGCCTGAGTAAATCGGCCGACGTCACGTACAGCGTGCCTTCCCGCGTCGGCTTCTTCGGCCACGGGTCGAGCCCGAGCGCCCGCGCGAGCCCCGCCGACGTGCTGTTGCCGGTATACGCCCAGTAGCGGTCGGGCAAGCCGAGATCCTGCAGCAGCGCGACGCGCTCGCCCTTGCGGCCCGCGGCCGCGAGCCGCGCCGCATTGCGCGCGATGCCCGCATCGAGCTGCGCATCGACCGCCTGCGCGCGCGCGTCGCGCCCCGTGACCGCACCGATCGTCCGGAAGATCTGCCGCATCCAGTCGAGTTGCGTGACCGGCACGCCCCCATCGGACACATTCGGGCTGAACTGGAACAGGATCGTCGGCGCGATCCGGTCAAGCGCGTCGAAAATCGGCGCATGCCGGAAACCGACGCCGATGATCAAGTCCGGCTTGACCGCTGCAATTGCCTCGAGGCCCGGCTCCTGACGCGAACCGATGTCGGTCACGTTCGCGAGCCGCTCGCTTTGATAGCCGAGCCAGCCCGGATAGAACGCGGTATCGGCCATCCCGACCGGCACGAGGTCGAGCGCGATCACGCTTTCCGCGAACATGAAGTCGAGCGCGACCACGCGCTGCGGGCGCACCGGCATCGTCGCGCTCGCCTGCGACACGACGGGGTTACCGGCCAGCGACACCGCCCCCGGCGCACGCGCGCCCTGCTCGCGATGGGCATCGAGGGTCGCGGCAACCGCGCCGGACGATGCGGCCAGCGCGCCGCAGCACGCGGCGCCGAGCGCCGCGAGTGCGCCGAGCGCGTGCCGGCGGCCGGCATCCATCACCGGATCGCGTCCTGCTCGGCCAGCGCCGCGTCGTCCATCGTCAGTAGCAGGGGGCAGCTTCCACACAGTTGCGTTTCTCCAGGAATTTCATAGCGCAGGCAGCACACGCGGCGCGCACGAAACGGCGTCGGCAGCAGGGCCGAGCGCGGCACGGCATCACGCACGGGGATGCGCAGCGGATTCGGCTCGCCATGCACGCAGCTCGAGCCGAACAGCCAGTCCGCATCGCGGACGGGATCGGCCGCGCATGGCAGCGCACGATACGTATCGAGCAGATAGTCGAGCAGGTTGCCCGCGTTGCTCCACAGCACGCGTGGCGTGACGCGGCCCATCGCCGCGAGCAGGTCGATCACCGCGCCGAGATGCGCGACGAGCCCCGCATAGCGGGGCGCCGGGTCGTCGCACGGTGCGCCGAGCGCATCGTGCGGGAAGTACAGCGCGGCGGGCATCCCGTCGTCGAGCGCGACGAACGTGCGCTCGGGCGACATGTCGAGCGGCCGGCCGAGCGTCAGCGCGGCGACGACGCCGGCCGGCGCCGCGCGGCCGAAATAGTATTTGCTCCATTGCGACATCAGCGCGCGCGCATGCTGCGCCGGATCGCCGCCGTAATGGCCGACCATCACGTCGAGGATTGCCTCGCGGTGATCGGGCAGCGTGCTGACGGGTACGACGATCCGGCCCGGCGCATCGTGAGCGTCGTCCGGCATGCCGAGCCAGACGACGTCGAGGTGTTCGGCGAACGGTTCCGGCGCGAACGTCGAAAAACGCGTGGCGCGCGCGTCGTCGAGCGCGGGCGTCATCGCCCTGCGCGCCGGGCGCGGCGCCCCTCGAGGATCAGCAGTCCGAGCAGGTACGGCGCGCCGATCAGCGCGGTCAGCACGCCGGCCGGCACTTCGCGCGGCGCGACGACCGTACGCGCCGCGAGATCCGCCACGCCGAGGATCAGCGCGCCGCACGCGGCCGCGAGCCACAGCCGCGTCCGGTGCCGGCGCGCGCCGAGCATCGTCGCGACGTGCGGCGCCATCAACCCGATGAAACCGACCGGCCCGACCGCCGCGACAGCCGCGCACGCGGCGAGCGTCGCGATCGTCAGCGCGAGCGGCCGCAACGCGGCCACCGGCAGGCCGAGCGCGGCCGCCTGGTCGTCGCCGAGCGCGAGCATGTCGAGCGGTTTCGCGAGCCATGCGAACACGGGCACCGCGAGCACGCACCACGGCAGCAGCATCGACACCTCGCCCCAGCTCCGGCCATAGGTACCGCCGACGAGCCACACGACGAAGCGCGCGGGCTGCACGCTTTCCTGCGTGATCAGCCATTGCGCGAGCGTGGTCCACAGCGCGCCGATCACGATGCCCGTCAACGCCACCGCGAGCGGCGCATAGCGATGCCGGTGATTCAACGCAAGCGTGACCGCGAGCGACAGCCCGCCGCCGATCAGCGCGGCGGCCGCGAGCGTCACATGACCCATCAGCGGCCACGTCGACAACGCGAACAGCGTGACGAGCCCCGCGCCCTGCGTGACGCCGAGCACTTCGGGGCCCGCGAGCGGATTGCGCACGACGCTTTGCATCGCGACGCCGCTCACCGCCAGCAACGCGCCGGCAAGCAGCGCGCACAACAGGCGCGGCATGCGCAGGTCGATCAGCATCCGCGCGAGCGCATCGTGGCCGGACAGCGCAGCCGACCAGCGCGCGATCGACAGCCACTCGGGGCCGGCCGACACGCCGACGAACACGATCAGCACGCCCGCCACGACGAACAGCGCCGTGCGCAGCGGCCAGCCGCGCCGTTCGAGCCAGCCGACGAGCCGCGTCGAGCCGCCGCCGGCCGCACGTTCGGCATCCGCGTGCAGCACGCCCGACCACGCGGCACCGCGCCGGATCATCGCCAGCATCAGCGGCGTGCCGACCAGCGCGATCGCGACGCCGGTCGACAGCGTCGCGTCGAGACCCGACGCGAGCACCGCACTGTCGGTGACGAGCACGAGCGCACCGCCCGCGAGCGCCGACAGCGGCACCAGCACGCCGAGCCGCGCCGCGCGCGCGCCGCGCACCTGGCGCAGCAGGTTCGGCGCGACGAGGCCGACATACGACAGCGGGCCCGCGATACTGACCGCCACGCTCGTGAACGCGACCGCGACGATCGTCGCGGCGAGCCGCGTCGCATCGACGCGCACGCCGGCCGCGGCCGCCGCATCGTCGCCGAGCGTGAGCGGATTCAGCGGCCGGATCACGAACGGCAACGCGACGAGCGGCACGACGAGCCAGCGCGCGGCGAGCGCGAGGCCCGTCGCGCCCGGCTGGTAGAGGCTGCCGTTGGTCCACAGCGCGGCGCCCGCGATGTTCTGCTCGAAGAACGCGAGCACGAGCGTCGACAGCGCCGCGAACAGCAGCATGCACACGCTGCCCGCGAGCACGAGGCGCAACGGCGTCGCGCGCCAGCCGCCGGCCGCGACGATCGCGCAGGCGGCCGCGGCCAGCCCGCAGACGAACAGCAGCGGCACCGATGCGACACCGGCCAGCGCCGGCACGAGCATCGCCGCGAGCAGGCCGAGCTGGGCGCCGCCCGTCACGCCGAGCAGGTCGGGCGACGCGAGCGGATTGCGCGTGAGCGACTGGAACAGCGCGCCCGCGATGCCGAGGCAGCCGCCCGCGACGAGCGCGGCCGCGACGCGCGGCAGGTTGAGGTCGAACAGGAACACGTGCGCGAGCGCGGCGGCATCGCTACCGGGCACCGCGTCCCACCACACGCGCAGATCGGGCGCGACGCGCAGCGCCGCGAGCAGCGCGATCAACGTGACGAGGCCGAACGCGATCGCGCCGGCCCGGCCCGATGCCGTGCCCTTCCCCGCCGCCGCGAGGCGCTTGCGCATCGCGAACGTCGTCATACCGCGAGATCCCGGTCGAAGACGCCGGCCGCCTGCGGCACGCCGTCGGTCGTCGGCCCGTAGGCCGGCACGCACATCGGCGCGCCCGTCTGCGGATGCGAAAGCTTCAGCATCTCGACGCCGAACGCCGCGCGCAGCCGCGCCGGATCGAGCATCGCGTCGGGCGTGCCCTGCGCGACGAGGCGGCCCGCGCGCATCAGTACGATTTCATCGCTGTACGCGGCCGCCTGGTTCAGGTCGTGCAGCACCCACACGATCGTCAGCCCGCGCGTGCGGTTCAGCGTGCGCAGCGCATCGAGGATGTCGAGCTGGTGATGGATGTCGAGATAGGTCGTCGGTTCGTCGAGCAGCACGATCGGCGCCTGCTGCGCGAGCGCCATCGCGATCCACGCGCGCTGACGCTCGCCACCCGACAGCGCGCCGACGTCACGATCCGCGTCGCCCGCGAGGCCGCTCGTCTCGAGCGCCTCGTCGATCGCCGCGTGATCGGCCCGCGACAGGCCGCGCAGGAAGCCGCCGTATGCATAGCGCCCGTACGCGACGAGCTCGCGCACGGTGAGGCCCGATGGAATCTGGTTGAACTGCGCGAGCATCGTCAGCTCGCGCGCGAGCGCGCGACGGCGAAACGCCGCAAGCGGCCGGCCATTGACTTCGACATGGCCGGCACGGGCGGGCTGCAGGCCCGCGAGCGTGCGCAGCAGCGTGCTCTTGCCGCAGCCGTTCGGTCCGCACAGCGCGGTTACGCGGCCGGCCGCGATCGACAGGTCCAGCCCGTCGATCACGACATGGTCGCGATACCCTACCGACAGCCCGCGCGCGGCAAGCGCGGCGGTACGACGCGTCATCAATCCTCCGTTCGGCCGCGCGGGACCGTATAACTCTGCGCCATCGCGACGACGACCTTGCGCGGCCCCTCGAACGGGTCGCGCGCATGCGCGGTCAGCATGTTGTCGAGCATCAGCACGTCGCCCGTGCGCCACGGGAACACGATGCGCTGCTGGTCGAGCACGCCGCGGATCTCCGCAAGCGCGTGGGCTTCGAGCGGTTCGCCATCGCCGTAATACACGTTGCGCGGCACGTTCTCGAGCCCGACCGCGTCGACGAGCGCTTCCTGCATGTCGTCGTCGAGCGCCGACAGGTGAAACAGGTTCGCCTGGTTGAACCACACGCGCTCGCCGGTGCGCGGATGCCGTGCGACGGCCTGGCAGCGTTCGCGGGTGCGCAGCAGCAGCTCGCCGTCATCGTCGGTGCGCCATGCGCATTCGATGCCGCGCGCCGCGCACATCCGCTCGACTTCGGCCGGCTCGTCGGTGCCGAACGACTGCTGCCACGGCAGGTCGAGCCCCTGCCCGAAATTGCGCACGTACAGCAGCTCGCGCTTCTCGAAACGCGCAATCAACGCCGGATCGAGCGCGCGATAGACGGCGCGGCTGTCCGCGATCGGCGTCGCACCGCCCTTCGGCGCGGCGAGCGCGCAGTGGAACCAGATCCGCAGCGGCCATTCGCGCGTATATGACTGCTCGTTGTGCAGCGGAATCGCGCGGTGCGGCGGATATTCGGTCGACGTGTAGACCGCGCCCTCGACCTGGCTGCGCGGCGTCGATGCGTATTCATAGCCGATCAGCGGATCGCCGAACGATGCCGCGAACTGCTGGAACGCGTCGATCGACGGCACGTGAAAACCCGTGAACAGCACGCCGCCCGCCCGTTCGAGCGTGTCGGCCGCGATCTCGCGCGCCAGCGGCGCGACGTCGTCGATCGACATGCCGTCACTGCCGCGCGGCGACACGACGGTGGGCAGCCCCGGCTCGATACGCAGGTCGTCGAGCGTCGGCAACGAAAGCAGGGTCATGCAACGTCCTCTTCAGGTGGCGCGCCGGATCACGGCGCAGCGGGTCACGACGCGCGCGAGGCGCGCTCGCCGTCCATCGCGCGGCGCAGGCTCGCGGGGCGCATGTCGGTCCAGACGGTCTCGATGTGCGCGAGACAGTCGGCCTTCGGGCCGCTCACGCCGATCTCGCGCCAGCCGGCCGGCACGGGCCGGAACGTCGGCCAGATCGAATACTGTTCTTCGTCGTTGATGACGACCGTATAAACGAGGTCGTCGGTGTCGGCGGAAGGCGTCGTGGCTTGCGTCATGATCGGAAATCGCTGAGGCGGTTGAAGGTGGCGAAGCGGCGGTTTCGGCCGCTCCTGTCTGATAGACGTTTGGCCGGCGCGGATTTTTACCGGCGCCGTGCGCGGCCGCCCAGGAACACCGGGCACGCGACGCCGCGATGGCACGCGTCGAGGCATTCCGCGCAGTGGCGCTCCGCGTCGCGCACCATGAAATGCACGAGCGTCTGCGACACGTTCAGCGCGCGCGCCGCGGTCTGCAGCGTCTCCTCGCGCAGACGCACCATCTCGAACGCCGCGCGGCTGCGCGCCGGCAGGTCGTCGAGCGCCGCCCACACGCGCCGCAGCGTGTCGCGCGTCAGCAGCGCGGCTTCCGGCGTCGGCTCGGGCGACGGCACGTCGAAGCCGTCGTCCTCTTCCGTGTGATAGACGTTCTCGAGGCTTTGCCGGCGGCACGCATCGATCGACGCATTGCGCACCATCCGCGTCACGTAGGCGACCGGCTGGCGCACCGCGTCCTGGTTCGGGAATTCGACGAGCTTCACGAACACGTCGTGCACGACGTCCTCGGCGCGGCTCGCGCAGCCGACGAAGCCGCGCGCGACATTGACGAGCATCGTGCGATGCGAGATCAGCACGTCCAGCAGCGCGCCCTGCGCACGGGGCTCCGCGGCGCGGCGCGCACGCGGCGGCCGGTCGGGATAACTGCCGAGGAACGGGTTTGCCGCTGCCGCCGCCGGTCGGTCGAGCACTTCCGCCATCGCCATCGATCTGCTCCGTCAAATTCCGAGATAGCGAAATTTAACGTAAACGCAAATCATTCTCAATACGATTACGAAATGACCCTTTCGGTTGTCAGGATTTGTCTGAACAATCAGCGAAATCGTTGTCGGGTCAGATCGGACGCATGCCTCCGGTCGTGGCAGGCGGCGATCGATGCGTCTGTCCGGCGGATACGGCTGCCCGTGCGTTCACGGGGTTCTGACGAAACGCCTGGGGTCATGTCATGTGCGGTAGCAACTTCTTACCACGTGAAATTTTGAGGGCCCGTACGATCGACGTGCCGTTTCCCCAAGGGAGAACCACATGAAATCCATCGTGTTATCTGCCGTCATGATTGGCGCGCTGTCGAGCGTGTTGCTCACCGGCTGCGTGGCCTATCCTGGCCCGGCCGAAGTCACGATCGGCTGGCATGGCGATCGTTACTGGGACGGAAATCGCTACTGGGAGCGCCGCGACTGGGAGGCTCAGCATCGCGGCGGGCATGACGACCGCCGCGACGATCGCCGGGACGACCATCGCGACGATCAGCGGCCGCAGTGGTAGCAAGCTGCCGCTCCCGTGACCCACTATTCAACGACAGGACCTCAAACATGAAGACGCTACTCAAGACCCTGACCGTCGCGGCGCTCGCCGCCGCCGTACTCGTGCCGGCGATCGCCGAAGCCCATCCGCACCGCGTGTGTCACTTCGAGCATCACCATCACAAGGTTTGCCGCTGGGTGCGCTGAGCATCGCGCAGCAGATGCGAAAAACGCCGGCTTGCCGGCGTTTTTTTCGTCTTACCGATGCTGTTCTCCGCGGGGTAGCGCCCGACCGGCTGGCGCCCGGCATACCGCGTCAATAGATGAACAATCGTATCGTCGCCGTTCCGTTGAACGGCCCGATCTTGGGTGGGCCGAACGCCTTCAGCACGGCATCGAGCGTCACGCTCTGGTAGTTCACGCTTCCCGGCATCTGGGCGAGCACGAACTGTTCGTTGAACGCGATCGCCTTGCCGTTCCGGTCCTCGATGCCGATGCCGAAATTGCTGTTGGCGTCCGGTACGAGCAGCCCGTTACGCACCGTCTGCGACGTCTCGAAGTAGCCGTCCACGCGCACCGGGACGTTGCATTGCTTCGTCAGCGCGAGACTGAACGACTTGCGCGGCACCGCAGGCGAAAAACCGTTGCCCGTCGCCTGAACCTGACCGAACTTCACGATGCCGGGCTCGGGTGTGACCTTCACGTCGACCATGCAGGGTGTCGGCTTGAGATTCTGCAGACCGCTCAGCTTGTAGCGGAAGCTTCCCTTGCTGTTCAGCCCGCGCTCGCCGTCGAACTGAAACACCGCGTAGATATCCGAAGGCGGTCTCGTCCACGCTCCCCGCTTGCGAATGACCACCTGATACGTAATGCTGATGGGCCATTTCGGACACATCCCGGCATTGACCTGCCGGTCGTTCATCTCGCAGATTTTCACGGAGCGGTGCGTGTCGATGCCGTTCCCCGGCTGGCTGCTGCGTCCGTAATAGTCCGTGCCCTCGAAGCGAATGCCGACTTCGAGCCCCCACGCGGCCGGATTCTGTTTCTCCGGGTTCGCGTAGAAGTAGATCTGCTCGGGGAAATCCTGCAGCCCGCCGATATCCTTGTAGCAATAGCCCGTCGTCGTGCGCGGCGGCGATACCCAGATCACGTAACCATCCGGCGCGTCGGTCGGATACGACGCGACGTTGCCGATCGTCTCGGTCAGCGACAGCCCGCCGTTGTCCGCAATACACTTCAGCGCCCACGCCGGCTGCGCAACCGCGACGAACAGCGCGAGCACACACCACCTGATCCAGGCCGGCATGGGCGAAGCGATGCGGTTTCGTCGAACGGCGCTCATTTCTTCACGCTCTTGCAAGCCCCTGCCTCACACGCATACTCGACCGCCACCTGGCCACCGTAATCATCGACATGCGTGACGAACAGCGTCGACGGCGTCGCGGCCTTGAACGGCACGTCCGTCCTGCTCATCGGGCTCACCATCACCGGCTCCAGCGGCACCTGCGTCTTCTGCGCCCCCGAAGCCAGGTTGACGATCGTGATGTGATACGGCGTCGGATTGTCGAACACGAGCGTGTGCGCGGCCGAGTCGACCCGTAACGTCATCGGCAGCGTCCAGTCCTCGTCGCGCGCCGGCTGCACGGCCTTCGGGCGATAGAACAGCTTCATCTGCGTATGCAGCGCGATCTGCAGCGTGTTCGGCGTATCCGTCTTCGGCGGCACTTCGCGGATGTTCAGGTAGAACACCGTTTCGCGATCGGCCGGCAGTTCGGTGCCCGGCAGCTTCGCGATCCGCAGCACGTTGCGCTCGTTCGCCTCGACGCGCTGCAGCGGCGGCACGACCATCAGCGGCGACGTGATCTTGTTGCCCTTCGCGTCCTCGAGCCACGACTGCACGAGATACGGGTACGTCGTGCTCTTGTTGGTGATCGTGACGATCGCGGCCTGTTCGCCTTCGTTGAAGATCACGCGCGTGCGATCGGGCACGATCGCCGCCTGCGCGGCGCCTGCGAACAACGCGCCGGCGGTCGCGAGCACGCACCATGCGCGCCGCGAAAAGAAAAGGGAAAGGGAGAAGGAATGTTTCATCGCGGGATCCGTGAATTCATCGTTCGACCCGTGCGGCCGCTGCATGCGACTCACCGGGCGTCTGGCACGTCACCGGAATCGGCGTGCCTTCGAGTTGGAGCTGGTTCGGCAGCGTGTCGATCGTGCAGAGCGTGCGTTCGCCCGCCCGCACCGCCAGCGTGGATTTCGGCTGAACCTGGGTCAGGAACGCCGCACCGCCCTCGCCGACGATGCCGAGCTCCTTGCCGTTCGCCACGTCCTGCACCGATGCACCGAACGGCAGCGGCTTGCCGGCCGGGTCGGTCAGCGTCAGGTACAGGTTGCTGCCGCGCGCGGCGGAAAACTTCACGAAGCCGATCGCGCCGTCGGTCAGCACCATGCGCTGGATCGGGTTCGTCACCTGCACTTCGAGCGGCAGCTTCTCGACGTTGACGGTCGCGTCGTACACGTTGTACGGCGAGATGCCGTCGAGCACCGCATAGCCGCGCGAATCGGTGTGCGAGAGCGTGCCGGACAGCGGCACGTCGGGCACGCCGTCGGTCGACACCAGCAGGCGCGTATCGCCCGCATTGCCGTTCGCGTGCGCCGACACGCCGTATTGCGTCGCGACGAACGAACCGTCGACTTCGAGCGATGCCGCCGCATACGCATTGGCGAGCGTCGACGCCTGCGCGGTCAGCTGATACGCGGACGAGCGCTGGCGGTAGCTCGCGTTCGCCGACGCGCGTCCGTCGGTCGCGCCCGCGTTGACCTGGTAGGTCCGGCCGTTCGGATCGTCGTAGATGTAGCCCGCGTTCACGCTCGTGCTGCCGCTGCCCGTCGTCAGGTTCGACGTGACGGTGTGACGGCCGCCGATCGGCAACGTCGCGGTAACCGAGACCTGGTTGCCGCTTGCACCGGCGCTCTGCGTGCGGAACGCCGACACGCTCACGTTCAGGTTGCGCAGCGTGCCGATGGAGAACGCCCGCGTCAGCGTGAGGC
The DNA here is from genome assembly GCF_020419725.1 of Burkholderia sp. AU38729. Lineage (NCBI taxonomy): Bacteria > Pseudomonadati > Pseudomonadota > Betaproteobacteria > Burkholderiales > Burkholderiaceae > Burkholderia > Burkholderia sp. AU38729. The sequence goes on from NZ_JAIZQO010000015.1 coordinate 71,786, forward strand.
CGACGCGCTGCTCGTTCGCGCGTTCCCAGTAGGTCGTCTGGTCGTACGAGAAATAGGTCGAGGTATCGCCGAAACGTTTCGACAGCGTCGCCGAGTAGCGCTGCTTGCTGTTGGCGAGGCCGTATGCGGTCGGGTCGCCCGAGAACTGCGCGAAGTTCGTGTACTCGCGTTCGGAGAAGCGATAACCGAAGAAGCGCACGTCGGCATCGAGCCCGTCGAAGTGCTTCGAATAGTTGATGCGGTACGAGTTGCCGTTGCGCGTCGCGCCGTTCCACCACAGCTTCGCCCGCGCATGCGTGACGTCGGCCGACAGCGCGCCGAACGCGCCGAAATCGCGGCCCAGGCCGAGCGCGATCGACGTATAACCCGACGCGGCGATGAAGCCGCCGTACGCCGTGACGTCGAACGGCAGACCGTAGGCGATTTCGCCAAAGCCGAAGAACGGCGTGATGCCGGCGCCGCCGAACTGGCGCGGCTTGCCGACGGCGGCCTTGTAGCGCAACTGCCCGGCGCGTGCGAGGAACGGCACGGCGGCCGTCGTCACCTGGAAGCGCTGCACGCTGCCGTCCTCTTCCTCGACCGCGACGTCGAGCGTGCCCTGCACGCTCGTATTGATGTTCTGCAGCGCGAACGCACCCGGCGACACGCGCGTCACGTACAACACGCGGCCTGCCTGCGACACGGTCACGGTCGCGTTGGTGCGCGCGACGCCCGAGATCAGCGGCGCATAGCCGCGCAGCGACGGCGGCAGCATGCGATCGTCGCTGCGGATCGACGCGCCCGTCAACGCGAACGTGTCGAAGATGTCGGAAGTCAGGTAGTCGTCGCCGAACGTCACCGTCGACTGGATCGACGGCAACGCACGAAAGGCATAAAGCCGGCTGAAGCGGAACGTGCGGTCCGCGTAGGCCGTATTGCCCACGTTCGATTGCGCCTGGTAGTCGCCGCGAAAGCGCCATGCATCCCAGTTCGCGCCCACCGTCCCGTAGGCCTGGATCGAATTCGTCTGGCGGCCGCCCGTCCCGAAGTTGCGGTTCGTGTTCGCGATCACGCGATAGTCGAGCATCGCCCCCGGAATCCCTTCGGACCAGCGCGACGGCGGCAGGTAGGTCGAATCGGTGAACTCGAGCGCGGCCTGCGGAATCGTGATCTTGAGCCGCCCGTCGCTTTTGAGGTAGCGCACGGTCGCGCCCTCGATCGCGCCGAGGTCGACGCAACGTCCGCCCTGGAAGCGCGGCAGGTCCTTCAGGAGCGACGGCTTCAGCCCGAACTGCGCGACGAGTTCCGGCGGCAGGCACGGCTTGCCCGCCCCTGATGTATCGACGGCGATGAATTCGATCGCCTGCAGCCCGTAGAACAGGTCGTTGACCTGCACGTCGAGCATGTACTCGCCCGGCAGCGTGAAGTCCGCCTGCGAGAACTGCGACAGATCGACGTTGTTCGAGCCGTCGATGTTCAGGAACGACGAATTGAATTCCGTCGCATGGCTCTGGCTGCCGACCACCAGCACGGAGACGCAAAGGAAGGAATGTCTGATTCGCACGCGGCGCTACCGGAAGTCCAGGGAGGGAGAAAAGGAGGAAAAACGAACGAGGAAGGGTGCGCGCACCCTTCCCCGGTACGGCGGCTTACTGGTAGCGAACCGTGAAATTCGCGACGCCTTCGGCGGTACCCGGCGTCACGCCGGCTGCGGTCGCCTCGTACATCGCAGCGAAGCGCGCGATGTTCGTGCCGTTCTGCAGCACGGTCGGTGCCTTCTGCTCGGCGCCGTTGTCGAGGTATTCACCCGACGCTGCCTGCAGGCGGATACCGACGTTGGTCGCCGAACCGATCGTCGCGAGCAGCTTCGGCTGGCCTGCGCTCGACGTGCCCGTGAACGTGAAGTACGCGTTCTGCGCGACGCTCGTGTCGCAGTCGGTCAGCTTGATGTCGAAGTTGGTCGGCGTGGACTTGTCGCCAGCCTGCTTGAACACGTTGGTCGGCACCTTGCCGAGGTTCACGGTCTGGTTGACCGAACCCGAATCGATGCCGCATGCGCCCGCGACGATCTCGCCCGTGAAGTTGATCGTGCCGGTGCCCGCTGCGAAGGCCGAGGTCGACAGGGCCGCGAGTGCGACAGCGGTCAGGATGGATTTTTTCATGACGTTTCCCGTAAGGACTGCAAATGGAGTAGTTGACGTGGCGGACACAAACGGCAGCGCATGGTGGCTTCCGTCCGACACGAGGCGGCATTATCGAGATAATCATGAAAGTTTTCTGTAAATCATTGTCAAATGCATCTGACAATGTCCGATTTACCCCTCTAAATCCCCACTCTTTCCTGTCGATTTACAATCCTTCAACTTTTATCCGCAGTCCTTTTTTATTTTCCGGAAGCAATTGAAGATTAAGGAAATTTTCGATCGACAGCCGTAGCCACCCTGCTCACCCATGCTGGGATTGGCTCCCGAGAAATCATCGTCGAAAAGGACAAAGCATTGTCCAATGCCGCCATCGTTGCAGAACGACAACGCCAATATCAAATCATTTTCAACAAACAGGAAATTAAACGGCGATTCAATCAATTTCATTCTTTCGCGCAAACGATTGCGACATGAATACAAACGTTTTACTGCGACACTTTGCCGCTCTCATTATTTCCAATATATTGATTAATCAGATCGTCAATTCCGGATCGTAAATCACATGCATGCGCGGTCGCCGGAACCCGTCATCCGGTCCGGATCGCGGCAGCGCAGGAAGGAAAAATGGACCGCACACGTTTGCGCGGAATGGCGACACGAGCGGTCGCATGGCGAGGGCTGTTCCGGAACGCGCACGTGCGCGTTCCGGCAGGATGAAAAACGTCCTGGCCAGCCTGTCAGTGAAGGGGAAGATATCGCCGGAACAGCGGTATGGATCGAAGAAAGCGGCGGCGGCACGTCGAAGCGCACCGCCGCCCTCATGCCGCCCGACGCGTTGTCGCGTCAGGCGACAGGCATCACGCGGATGCCGCGGCCTCCACCGACGCCGGCGACCAGCCGCCGCCGAGCGCGCGGTACAGCGTGATCGCATTCGCGAGCCTGAGTTGCTTGAGCCGGATCAGCTCCTGCCCCGACTCGTACGTGCTGCGCTGAGCGTCGAGCAGTTCGAGATACGTCGCGACACCGCCCGCGTAACGGCGCTCGGCGAGCTTCAATCGCGCGCCGTCGGCCGCATACACGTCCTGTTGCGCGGCAAGCTGGCGATCGATCCAGTCGCGCGCGGCGAATGCGTCGGCCACTTCTCGGAATGCGGTCTGCACCGTCTTCTCGTAATCGGCCACCGCGATGTGCTTGCGCGCATTCGCGACGTCGAGGTTCGCCTGATTGCGGCCGCCCGCGAAGATCGGCAGCGTGACGCGCGGCGCGAACGTCCACACGCTCGTGCCGCCGGCGAACAGGCTCGAGAACGCATCGCTGACCGAGCCGTAGTCGCTCGTCAGCGTGATGCGCGGGAAGAACGCCGCGCGCGCGGCGCCGATCTGCGCGTTGGCGGCCTTGAGCCGTGCCTCCGCCTGCCGGATGTCCGGCCGCCGTTCGAGCAGTGCACTCGGTGCGCCGGGCGCCACGGGCGCGATCGACAGTGCGTCGAGCGCGGTCGTGTCATCCGGCACGTTGCGCGCGAAGTCGCCCGCGAGCAACTGCAGCGCGCGCACGGATTGCGCATGCTCGCGCTGCAGTGCGGCCTGCGACGCGCGCGCGGATGCCACCAGCATCTCGGCCGAACGCAGCTCGATCGCGTCGCTCGTGCCGGCCGCATAACGGCGCTGCGTGAGCGCGGCCATGCGTTGGCGCGCATCCAGCGTGCGCTGCGCCAGCGCAAGTTGCTCGTGCAGCGCGCGCTCCGATACGTACGCGCCCGCCACGTCGGAGATCACGCCGATGCGTACCGTGCGTTGCGCGTTGGCCGTCGCGAAATAATCGGCGAGCGCCGCGTCCGACAGGCTGCGCACGCGGCCGAACAGGTCGAGCTCATATGCGCTGATGCCGACGCCCGCGCGATACAGCCCGCTGATCGCGCTTTCGCGCACGACCGGGTCGTACTGGCGGGTACGGTCATAGCCCAGATTCGCATCGACCGACGGCATCCGGTCCGCGCGCTGCACGCCGTACAGCGCGCGCGCTTCCTCGAGGCGGCCGGCCGCGACCCGCAGGTCGCGGTTGTTCGCGAGCGCCGCGTCGATCCACGCCTGCAGCGCGGCATCGGTAAAGTAGCTGCGCCAGTCGTCGAGCAGCGCGGCGTCGGCGGGCGACACCTCGGCCGCCGGTGCGGCACTGCCGTCGACCGGCGCATAGGTCGCCGGCACCGGCGCCGCCGGCCGCTCGTAACGCGGCGCGAGCGTGCAGCCGGCCAGCGCGAGCGCGGCGGCCAGCGCAACCTGGGCCCGCAGCGCGGCGCGTGCATTCAGCGCAAACATCATTGAGAACCCTCCATCGTCACCGGCTGTGCCCCGCCGCGCCGGCGCGGGCCGACGTCGAACAGGCGGCCGACGATCACGAAAAACAGCGGGACGAGGAACACCGCGAGCACGGTCGCCGTGATCACGCCGCCCAGCACGCCGGTGCCGATCGCCATCTGCGCGCCGGACGCGGCGCCCGACGCGAACGCGAGCGGCAGCACGCCGACACCGAACGCGAGCGACGTCATCACGATCGGCCGCAGCCGCAGGCGTGCGGCCTCGAGCGCCGCGTCGACGAGCGACATGCGCTGCGCGACCAGGTCCTTCGCGACTTCGACGATCAGAATGGCGTTCTTCGCGGACAACCCGATCGTCGCGATCAGCCCCACCTTGAAGTAGATGTCGTTCGGCATCATCCGCAGCGTGACGCCGAGCACCGCGCCGATCACGCCGAGCGGCACGACCAGCATCACCGCGAACGGAATCGACCAGCTCTCGTAGAGCGCCGCGAGCGCGAGGAACACGACGAGCACCGACAGCGCGAACAGCATCGGCGCCTGCGCCCCCGACAGCCGCTCCTCGAACGACTGCCCCGACCACGAGAAGCCGGTGCCCGCCGGCAGCTTCCCGGCGAGCCGCTCGATCGCGCTCATCGCCTCGCCGCTGCTGTGGCCTGCCGCGGCCGAGCCGTTGATCGTGAACGACGGAAAGCCGTTGTAGCGCGTGAGCTGCGGCGGCCCGAGCGTCCAGTGCAGCGTCGCGAACGCCGCGAGCGGCACCATCTCGCCGCGCGTGTTGCGCACGCGCAGCTTCTTCACGTCGTCCGGATCGAGCCGGTGCAGCCCGTCGGCCTGCACGATCACGCGCCGCACCTGCGTGCCGTGCATGAAGTCGCCGATATAGTCGGAGCCGAACATCACCGCGAGCGTCGTGTTGATCTCGTCCATCGACACGCCGAGCGCGGACGCCTTCGCGCGATCGATGTCGAGCTTCAGTTGCGGCGCGTCCTGCGTGCCGGCGAACATCAGGTCGGTCAACGCCGGATCCTTGCGGCCCGTCTCGAGCAACTGCTCGCGCGCGGCGCTGAACGTCGCGTAGTCGAGCCCGCCGCGGTTCTGCAGCCGGAAGTCGAAGCCGCTCGACGAGCCGAGATCGGGCAGCGCCGGCGAGTTCATCGCGAACACCGTCGTGTTCGGCGTGCTCGCGAAGCGCTCGTTGATGCGCGCGATGATCGCCTGCACGTGCGCTTCGTCGGCCTTGCGCTCCTTCCAGTTCTTCAGCGTGACATAGATCATCCCGCCGTTCGGCCCTTCGCCGTACAGGTTGAAGCCGCCGAGCGCGTACGTGAACGCGATCGGCTCATCGCGGCGGATGGCCGACTCGACTTTCCGCACGCTCTGCATCGTTTCCGCGAGCGGCGTGCCTTGCGGCCGGATCACCATCACCATGAAGTTGCCCTGGTCCTCGTCCGGCAGGAACGCGGTCGGCAGTTGCGTGAGCATCAGTGCCGCAGCGCCGGTCAGCGCACCGTATACGACGAGCCAGCGCACCGGCTTCATCAGCATCGTGCCGACGCGCGTCGCATAGCGCTGCGTCGAGTTCGCGACGAAGCGGTTGAACCAGCCGAAGAAGCCGCGCTTCTCGTGATGGTCGCCCGACACGGGCTTGAGCAGCGTCGCGCACAGCGCGGGCGTCAGCGACAGCGCAAGGAAGGCCGAGAAGCCGATCGACACCGCGAGCGACAGCGCGAACTGCCGGTAGATGTTGCCCACCGCGCCGCCGAAGAACGCCATCGGCAGGAACACCGACGTCAGCACCACGGTGATCCCGATGATCGCGCCGCTGATCTGCTTCATCGCCTTGACGGTCGCGTCGTAAGGCCCGAGCCCCTCCTCGACCATCAGCCGCTCGACGTTCTCGACCACGACGATCGCATCGTCGACGAGGATGCCGATCGCGAGCACCATCCCGAACATCGTCAGCACGTTGATCGAGAAACCGGCCGCATACATCACGCCGAACGTGCCCGCGAGCGCGACCGGCACGACGAGCGTCGGGATCAGCGTCGCACGCAGGTTCTGCATGAACAGGAACATCACGAGGAACACCAGCACGCCGGCCTCGATCAGCGTCGTGACGACCTTGTTCATCGATACGCGCACGAACGACGACGTCTCGAACGGGATCTGGTACTTCACGCCCGGCGGGAAATACGCGGACAGCTCGTCCATCGTCGCGCGCACGCGCTTCTCGGTGGAGACCGCGTTCGAGCCCGGCGCGAGCTTGATGCCCATCCCGGTCGCGACCTTGCCGTTCACGTACGACGGATAGTTGTAGTCGTTGCCGCCGAACTCGATGCGTGCGACGTCGCGCAGGTAAAGCGCGGCGCCGTCGGCCTGCGTGCGCAGCGCGATCGCGCCGAAATCGGCCGGCGTCTTCAGCGGCGCGTCGGCGAGCACGGTCGCCGCGATCGGCGCGCTTTCCGGCACCGCGGAGCGGCCGATGTCGCCGATCGTCACGCGCGCGTTGTGCGCACGCACGGCCGATGCGATATCCGACGCGGTGAGGCCGTGACCGGCCATCTTCACCGGGTCGGGCCAGATCCGCATCGCGTACTCGGTGCCCCAGACCTGCACCTTGCCGACGCCCTCGACGCGACGCAGCGCCTGCACGACGTTCGCCGACGCATATTCGCCGAGCTGCACGGCGGTCATCCGCCCGTCGTCGGACGTCAGCGACACCACGAGCTGGATGTTGTCGGCGGCTTTCTCGACCTGGATGCCGTCGCGTCGCACCGGTTCCGGCAGCCGCGCCTCGACCGTCTTCAGCCGGTTCTGCACTTCGACGGCCGCGAGATCGGCGTTCACGCCCTGCTTGAACGTCAGGTACAGCGACGCCATCCCGGCGCTGCTGGTGGCCGACGTGTACATCAGCCCCGGCGCGCCGTTCATTTCGCGCTCGATCAGCGCGGTCACCGATTCCTCGACGACCTGCGGGGACGCGCCCGGATACGTCGCATAAAGGCTGACGACGGGCGGCGCGATGTCCGGGTACTGCGCGACGGGTAGCGCGCGGATCGCGAATGCGCCGCCCAGCATGATGAAAATTGCGATCACCCACGCGAAGACGGGGCGATCGATGAAGAAACGTGCCATGGTGGTGTGGTGTTGACCAGTCAGGTTTGACGGGCGGCCGCCTGCGAAGCGGTCGCGGCCGGCGCCGCCTTCGACGGCGGCGCCTGCTCGACGGGCTTGACGGCCGTGTCGGGCGCGAACTGCGCGGCGTTGTCGACGATCACGCGCTCGCCGCCCGCGAGGCCGCGCGTGATGCGCCAGTCATGGCCGCTCATCTGGTCGGCCGTGACCTCGACGTCCTTGACCTTGCCGTTCGTGCCGACGACGCGTACCGACGTGCGGTCGGCCGTGCGCAGCAGTGCATCGCGCGGCACGAGGATCGCCCGCTGGTCGACCGCCGTATCGAGCGCGATCCGCACATACGCGCCCGGCAGCAGCTCGCGCTCCGGATTCGGGAACAACGCGCGCATCGCAACGGTGTCGGTGGTCGGATCGACCGCGAGATCGCTGAACAGCAGCCTGCCCTTCAGCGGATACGCGGTGCCGTCGGCGCGCAGCAGCGTCACCGCGATGTCGTGCTGCGCGATGCCCGTCGCCCGCCCGCTCTTCACCGCGCGGCGCAGCGCATCGACGTCGGCCGCCGGTTGAGAGAAGTTCACGTAGATCGGATCGAGCTGCTCGACGGTCGTGAGCGGCGTCGCCTGGTCCTGGCCGACGAGCGCGCCTTCGGTCACGAGCGCGCGCCGGGCGCGGCCCGCGATCGGCGCGGTGACGGTCGCATAGTCGAGCTGCAACTGCGCCCGCGCGAGTTCCGCCTTCGCGGACGCGACGTCGGCCTTCGCCTGCGTGTCGGCCGCGACGGCCTCGGTGTGGTCGCGTTCGCTCACCGCGCGGTCGCGCACGAGATCGTCGTAACGGCGGCGCTTGTCGCTCGCCGCGAGCGCGGCGGCCTGCGCCTTCGCGAGCGCGCCCTGCGCGGCGTCGCGCGCGGCCTTCAGCGGTGCGGGATCGATGCGGAACAGCACCGCGCCCTGCTTCACTTCCTGGCCTTCCTCGTAGGTGCGCGCGGTCACGATGCCCGCGACCCGCGCACGCACTTCCGCCTGCCGGTACGCGTCGAGCCGGCCCGGCAATTCGACGGTCATCGGCACGGCCGTCGGGCGCACCGTCACGACCGTCGCCTGTTTCGCGGCCTCCGGCGCGGCGTCCTTGTCGCCCTTTCCACATCCGGCCAGGGCCAGCGCGGCCGCCAGCGCGAACGGCGCCAGTCGGTGGCGCAACAGGGAGCGATTGTTATTCATGTGTGACCTCGGATCGTTCGCCACCGATAAAATGCGGCGGCTCAGGGTGGCCGATTATAATCAGTCACGACTGATTAAATACGCGCCGTTTCAATCTGACCGTCACACTGTCTCAATAAAACGACAGCGAACTGTAAGGAATTTCAGGACATGGCTCGCAAGACCCGCGAAGAATCGCTCGCCATCAAGCACCGGATCCTCGACGCCGCCGAGCTCGTGCTGCTCGAGAAAGGCGTGGCGCAAACCGCGATGGCGGACCTCGCCGAGGCCGCCGGGATGTCGCGGGGCGCCGTCTATGGCCATTACCGCAACAAGATGGAAGTGTGTCTCGCGATGTGCGACCGCGCGTTCGCGCGCACGTCGGAAGGCTTCGATGCCGGCGAAGGGCTGCCCCCGCTCGCCACGCTGCGGCGCGCCGCGTCGCACTATCTGCAGGAATGCGGCGAGCCGGGCCCGATGCAGCGCGTGCTCGTGATCCTCTATACGAAGTGCGAGCAGAGCGAAGAGAACGGCGCGCTGCAGCGGCGCCGCATGCTGCTCGAATTGCAGATGCTGCGGATCACGAAGGCGCTGCTGCGCCGCGCGATCGCGGCCGGCGAAGTCGCCGCCGATCTCGACGTGCACCTGGCCGCCGTCTATCTCGTGTCGCTGCTCGAAGGCGTGTTCGCGTCGATGATCTGGACCAACCGGCTGCGCGGCAACCTGTGGAACGACGCCGAGGCCATGCTCGACGCCGGCTTCGACACCGTGCGCACGTCCGCCGCGCTGCGAGGCCGCGCGCACAAATTGCCGGACTGACGGAATTTGTCGTAATAAATGCTGATTTAGCCCGATTTACCGCACTGCGAAACGAATGAGCTGACCCCCTTTAAAATTTTTAACGTTTCGCGGAACATCGGTAGACTGACGCTGTCATCTTTCTTTAGCGTCTTCGTGATAACCGGGTACGACCCGGCATGCACGCCGCCGTTCGAAGCGGGTCCGCCCCGCGCGTTGGGTCGAACGGAAACGATACAGGCCCCTGGCGGGGCCTGTTTTGTTGCACGCCCGCCGCCCGCCCCGTCGCTGCCCGACGGATGTGCCGCCGGTGGACCCTGCCCACACCCCTTTGAACCGCTTTCCTGGATGTGGACACCTTGGTCAAGTCTGCCGCTACCCCTGATGCTTTCGCGCCCGGCCGCGCGCAGCGCATTGCGCGCGCGCTCGTGCCGGCCGCCGTGCTCGGCGCCCTCGCCGCACTCGGCTTCGCCGCGCTGCCGGCCGTGTCGCAACTGCCGGGCGCCGTCGATTCGGGCACGGCCGCGCTGCCGCAGCGCGTGCTGTCCGACACGCCGTTTCCCACCGCGCAGCATTTCGTGACGAGCGAGCTCGCCCGCACGATCGGCGAGCGCAACGATGCCGGCGAACGCAATGACCGCAGCCAGCAGCCGGGGCTGTTCGCGCCGCTCAGCGCGCACCGCAACGAGATGCTCGGCTACGCGAACCTGTTCCAGTTCGCGGCCCCTGAAAACCAGCACGGGATGCGCGCGGGCGACGTCGAGCTCACGCTGTCCGATACGCTGAACCGTCTCGACGTGCCGCCCGAGGTGCGCATCCAGCTCGGCGATCTCGTCAGCGGCAAGGTCGCGATGCGGGCGAGCGCGCAGCGCGGCGACTACTACCGCGTCGCGTTCGATACGAGCGACGGCACGCCGCGCCTCACCGCGCTCGAACTGCGCGTCGCCGGCCGCACGTTCGGCGCGATCTGGTTCCGCGCGCCGGGCGCCGAGCACGGCGCGTACTACGCGCTCGACGGCTCGCCGCTCGAAGCCGCCGCTTTCACGATGCCGGTCAAGTGGACACGCATCAGCTCGTTCTTCGGCGAACGCATTCACCCGCTGTCGCAGGCGATGGCGTTCCACACGGGCGTCGATCTCGCCGCGCCGAGCGGCACCCCCGTCGATGCGGCGGCCGACGGCGTCGTCTCGTTCGTCGGCACCGATCCGGGCGGCTACGGCCGCTACGTGATCGTCGATCACGCCGATGGTTACTCGACCTACTACGCGCACCTGTCCGCGTTCGCGCACGGCCTCAAGACGGGCGAGACCGTGAAGCAGGGCCAGCGCATCGGCTCGGTCGGGATGACGGGCGCCGCGACGGGCCCGCACTTGCATTTCGAGGTGCGCGTCGCCAACAATCCGGTCGATCCGCTCGTCACGCTCGCGAGCGCGCAGACGGCGCTGTCGGACATGCAGCTCACCGCCTTCCGCCAGGAAGCGGCGCAATGGCGCTTCCGTCTCGCCTCGATCCGTACGGCGCCGTTCGCGTTCGCGCAGAACGACGGGCCGCTGTGGGGCGATTTCGCGACCGATTCATCGACGCTGCGCGCCGTCTTCAATACGCATTACTCGGCATCGTGATGCACGTGCCGCGCGCCGTTGCTCGACTCGCCGCGGCGCGCAGCAGGCTCTCAACCTTCCTTGTCCCTGCCCACCGGGCCTGACCTGCCTGACGCGCTGTCCGCTGCGCGGATTCAACGACCCGCCATCTTCGGCCATTCGAAACGGCCGCGGCAGGCCGTCACCGCGCGGGTTCCGTATACTCGGCCGCCGCGTGCGCCGCACGTTCCGCGCGCGGGCGCCGCGACAACAGCCAGCGTGCCGCGCCGTCGAGCGACGTGCACAGCACCAGATAGATCAGCGCGACGAACAGGAAGATCGGTGCCGGATACACCATCAGCCGGTTGTTCACCTGCGTCGCGACGAACGACAGCTCCGGCACGCCGACGATATACGCGAGCGACGTGTCCTTCACGAGCGCGACCCACTGGTTGACGAACGACGGCGTCATGATCCGGATCGCCTGCGGCAGCAGCACGTAGCGCACCGTCTGCCAGCGCGTGAGCCCGAGCGACAGCCCGGCCTGCCATTGCCCGTCGCCGGCCGCGACGATGCCCGCATGCACCGCGTGCGCGAGATATGCGCCGCCGATCAGCGCGAGCGCGCACACGACCGTCGCGAGCCCCGGCACGTCCATGTGCAGCAGCATCGGCATCAGGAAGTAGGTCCAGAAAATCAGCATCAGCACGGGAATCGCGCGGAAAAAGCCGATGAACGCGAGCAGCAGCACGCGCACCGGGCCGCGCGCGAGCGCCATCGCTACGCCGAGCGCGATGCCGAGCACGGCCGACGCGACGGCCGACGCGATCGCGAGCAGCAGCGACAGCGCGGCGCCGCCGAGCGGCCCTTCCGGGAACGCGCCGACGAGCAGGTACGGCAGATTGGCGAACAGCAGCGAAAGATCCATCGTCAGCGCCCCGCTCCCAGCCGGTCGCGCCATTGCGTGGCCGCATACGCGCCCGCTTCGATCGCGGCCACCGCCGCGACGTACAGCACGGTCGCCACGCCGAACGCGGCGAAGGTCTTGAACGTCTCGGTCTCGACCTGCCGCGATGCATACGACAGCTCGGCCACGCCGATCGCCATCGCGAGCGACGAGTTCTTCACGAGATTCATGTATTGGCCGAACAGCGGCGGCAACGCGATGCGCACCGCCTGCGGCAGCACCACGTAACGCAGCGACTGCATCGCCGTGAGGCCGAGCGCGGCCGCTGCGTCGTGCTGCGCGCGCCGCACGCCGCGCAGGCCGGCTTCGCACTCTTCGGCGACGAACGCGGCCGTATACGCACTCAGCCCGACCCAGCCCGCGACGAATTCGAACGACGGCCACGCGAGCGTGAACGGGCCGATGCTCAACGCATGACGCGCGTTCAGCCACGCGATCCATGGTTCGGGCAGCAGCGACGCGATACCGAAATACCAGAACAGCAACTGCACGAGCAGCGGCGTGTTGCGGAACGTGACGACGTACGCGGCCGCCATCGCGCGCGGCGCCGTGCCGCGCGCATGGCGCATGACCGCGAGCAACAGCCCGCCGGCGGTCGCGACGACGGCCGACGCGGCCGCGAGGCCGAGCGTCAGCAGGAAACCCTGCCAGAGCCAGGACAGGTATTTGGGAGCCAACCCGAGCATGCTGTGTTGCGGGCGCGAAGCGCGCGATCGGAAGAATGCGAAAAGCGCCGCTCGGCCGATGATGCTTTGGCCAGTCGCGGCGCGCGTGCGATGCGGATCAGGTCTTGTCGCCGATCCGGAAGATGCGCGTGAGCGGCGTCTTCGTCGTCGGCCCGAACCATGCGTCGTAAATCTGCACGGCGCGGCCGTTCGCCTCGAGCCCCTTCAGCGTGTCGTTGACGAAGCCGAGCAGGCGCGTCTCGCCCTTCGGCACGCCGACGCCCATGTAGTCGTTCGAGATCGTGAACGCCGGGATCTCGTAGTTCTGCTTGTCCGGCACGTTCGCGAGCAGCCCGATCAGCTTCGGGCCGTCCTGCGTGATCGCCTGCACGTTGCCGGCGCGCAGCGCGGCGAACGCGAACGGCGTGTCGTCGTACGCGACGATCGTCGCCTTCGGGAATTTTTCGCGCAGCGTGATCTCGTTGGTCGTGCCCTTGTCGGCGCCGACGCGCAGCGCGTTCAGCTGGTCGGCCGATTTCAGCACGCCCTTCTTCGCGAGAAACTGCTGGCCCGACGAGAAATACGGAATGCTGAAGTCGACCTGCTTCGCGCGCTCGTCGGTGATCGTGAAGTTCGCGAGCACGAGATCGACCTTGCCGGACGTCAGGAACGGAATGCGGTTCGCCGGGTTGGTCGGCTGGAGCTGCAGCTTCACGCCGAGCTTGTCGGCGAGTGCCTTCGCATAGTCGACGTCGAGGCCGACGATATGATTGCTTTTGCCGTCGACATAGCCGAACGGCGGGTTGCTGTCGAACGTCGCGACGCGCAGCACACCGGCCTTCTTGATGTCGTCGAGACGGTCCGCATGCGCGACGGTGCCTGCGGTGATGAGCGCGGCTCCGACGAGCCACGTAGCGAGCGTGTGGAATTTCATGAGCACGACCTGATTTGTTATGAAGGCCGCCGCGGATCGCGCGGCGGCCCGGTTCGAAGAACATCGCGACGGAGTGTGTCGTCGCGAAGCCGCTAACGTATCAGCGCGTGCCGCGAATCCGAACCAACAAATGGTGCTTTGCTCAGCGGGTTTCGTGATGAGGCATGCCCGTCGCGGCGCGCGCCATCACGGGAACGTGAACGTGAATTCCGCGGCCCCGTTTGCGTTTCCGGGCCGCAGCTCGCCATCCGCACCGGTTCGGATGTACCGGGCACTGAGCGGGATCGTCGCCGTGTCGGCTTCGCGATGCATCGGATAGGTCGGGGCCGTGCCCGGCTCGCCGTAGGCGATCCGCTCGTTCGTATCCCGGTGCGTCATCACGATGTTGAACCCGTGCGCAACCGACCGGCCGGCCGGCGCGCTCAACTGCAGCAATGTCTTGTCCGGATTCGGCTGCGCTGCCTTGTCGCGGAAACTGATCTTCGGTTTGGCCGCGGCCGCGCATTGGCTGAGCGTGATATCGAAGCTGACCGGCTCCGACATCGCGTTCAAAGTCGGGAAATTGTCGATCGCGACATTTCCGAGCGTTACCGGCTTGATCCAGTTCGACTGGATCTCGCAGCGATTCGGCACCTGGATCTCGCATTCGCTGCCGATGCAGACGTTGCCCGCGCCGACGAAGGTTATCGCCTGTGCACACAAGGGCGTCTGTTCAGGCACCGTCACCGTGCTACCTACCGATGCGACGCCTTTCGGCAAGTCGATCGCATAAATCTCGACGGTCGGATTGCCCGGCAGGTTCTTGACGACCAGCTTGCCTTCCGGTAACTGCGAGGCCGGCTTTTCGAGGACGAGATACTGCCGGAAGATCATCGCCTGCGTGTTTTCGGTACCGCTTTGGTTCCCACGACCGAGATTGTGCTTCACGGTCACCATCGGCAGCGAATCTTGCGGCAGGGTATTCTCGTCTTCGTTGCCGGATACGCCTGCCCACTTGAAGCCGATACCGTTCACGTTCGTCTTCGCGACTCCGTCCGTGACAATAGGCGTTGTCTTCCAATGCCCGGCCCCCACCAGTTCGTGCTCCCCGGTCGCAGTGCCGTATGTGAATTTAACGAAGAGCGAAACGGTGCGTTGATACAGGATCGTGTCGACGGGTGTCGCACTCGTCAACGCATTGATCATCTTCCAGGGTGACGCGTTGGTGTTGCTGAACGTGCATTTCTGCGCCGTCGAGCCACTGGCGGTCTGCGCGTTGACGTGCGGGCCGAATGCAAGCACCAGATATCCCGCCATCGCCAGGCGACGTACGGCCCGGCCGACTCGCCCGGACCTGCGCCATTGAATCGTCTTCATGCTGCCTCCCGTTGCGGCAGCGGCAGGCGCCGGTCATGCTCGCCCGCCGCCCGTTGCATTACTCGATCACGCCGAGATTGATACCGGCAACCTTCTGCAGCCCGGCCTCGCCGGACGCAATGCTGTTGCGGAACGTGCCCCGGTTGATGCCGACCAGACCGCCAAAGGTCTGGCTCGACGATCCGTTGATCCGCCCGCTCGCGGCCGAGCGTTCGATGAGCCCCGCGTTCAGGCCGGCCAGGCCGCCGAGGGTCGCGTAATTGCCGGCGCCGACCGTTCCCGACGCCGACGCATCGCGCACGGTACCGAGGTTTTCTCCGGCAAACCCGCCCACCGTGCTCGACGAGCCGCCCGTCACGTTGCCGGTTGCCGACGCGGTGTCGATCTCGCCGGATGTCGTGTTAGCGCCGGCGAAGCCCCCCACCGATGCACCGACACCGCCGTATACGTCGCCGCTCGCATCGACGTTGGTCAGTTCGGCCGCGTTGCTGCCGACGAAACCACCCGTCTTGCTGTAGTTGCCGCCGGTCGTCTTGCCACGCGCGACCGAGTGTGCAATCCGGCCGCCGAGATGGCTGCCGACGAAGCCGCCATTGGTGCCCTGCCCACCGGTGACCGCGCCGTGCGCTTCTGCCATGTCGATGAACGCATACATGCCCAGGTTGATGCCAACGAAACCGCCGGTCGAACCCGTCGATGCGCTCATGACGGCGCCCAGCGCCTTGCTGTCGGTCACGATGCCCTGGTTCAGCCCGACGAAGCCGCCGATCGCTTGCGCATATCGGCCGTCGACGACACCGCTTGCGCTCGAATTGGCAATCTTGCCGGTATTGACGCCGACGAGTCCGCCCGCCGTACCGCCCGAGCCCCCTGTCACGCGCCCCAAAGCCGTTCCGTCGTCGATCCTGCCAAGCAGATTCGCGCCCACGAGCCCACCGACGTTCACGCCGGCGATATTGACGCCCGACGTGGTGCCCCGACTCGTCGACCTCAGAATGTCGCCGCCCCGATTCATGCCGACGAGACCGCCGATCGACGCCTGGTTCGATGCGCCGCCCGTGACGGTGGCGTTGGATTCGCTGTCGGACACGATCCCTGCCCCCATCAAATCGATGCGGTTTTCGCCGACCAGGCCGCCAACGGCATACGACATCCCGTTACCGGCCACGGATCCGGCAAATGACGATTGCGAAAGCTCGCCGCTATTGATGCCGACGAGGCCACCCAACGCATTGCCGCGGTTCGCACCGGCACTCACCTGCATGCCCGTCGCGGCCACGTTCGTGAGCTTGCCGACGTTTTCGCCCACCAGCCCGCCGATGGCCACCGGACCGACACCGGACGCGGCACTGACGCGCAACGACGCCAGCTTGAGGTTGGCGAGCGTACCGGCGTTGCGGCCGAACAGCCCCGCGTACGGATCGCTGCTCGTGATGACGAGGTTGCTGATCGTATTGCCGAGGCCATCGAACACGCCGGAGAACGACGCCCCCGACCCGATGGTCCTGAACGTGGGGCAGGAATACCAGGAGCAGGAGCCGGCGATGTTGTTGCCGAGGACGTACAAGCCGTCGAGATTCGTATTGATGCCCTGCAACTGCTGCAGGTTCTGGATCACGGTGTAGAGATAGCCGTTCGACTCGAAGCCGGCTCCGGTGCCCGACAGCGTCACGGCCGCGGCACCCGTCAGCGAATACGCGACGCCGTAGTCGAGCGTCAGCAGCGCATTCGCGCCGGTCAGTGCGATCGGCGCCGCGATCCGCACGCTGTTCTTCGCGTCGATGGCCACCCGCGCGTTCGCCCCCGTCGCGCGCAGCGCACCGTTGACCGACACGTCGCCGTTCCGGCTGGCTAGCGCCAACCGGTTGCCGCTTGCCCAGGTCACCGGTCCGTCGACCGACATCCCGCCGCGTTCGGCGACCAGTTCGACATCGGTCGTCGCGAGGTTGCGCGACAGCGTATCGGCCACGATGGTACCCGGCTGGTTCGCGCCCGCCTTGACCGACACGTCGGACGATGCGATGCGCCAGGTGCCGCCGCGCCCGTTGGTCGCGCGCGTATCGACCATCGCGCCCAGCGCCACCTTCACGTCGGCGCCGCGGGTGTGGACCGTGCCGCCGTTGCCCGGCGTCGTCGCGCTCGCGTTCATCACGCCCGCGACATTGACGGTGCCGGCGTCGTGACCGTCCAGCGAGATCCGGCCCGCGACACTCCTGAGCGTGCGCGCCTCGATGGTGCCCTGGTTGTTGACCACCGTGCGCAACACCGTATCGACGGTCTTCGCGCCCATCAGCACCCGCCCGCCGTCGGCCTTCAGCAACTGCTCGTTGCTGACCAGTGCGTTCATGGTTCCCTGATCGATCTGCACGCTGAGCAGCTTGCTGCCGTCGAAGTTCAGCGTGGCGTCACTGCCGGCGCCCAGCGCGACGGTGCCCATCTGCGCCTGGACGATCCCCCGGTTGACGACTTTCGCGCCGAGCAGCGCGATCGCGCCGCCTTCGCTCGCGACGAGATTGCCGAAGTTCTGCACTTCGCTCGGCGACTGACCGGAGAACCGGAAGCGGCCGGCTTCGAAGTCTTCGTTCTTGATGTCGAGCGTCGTCGCCACCAGACCACCGACGTTGACCTGTGCGCCCTTGCCGAACAGGACGCCGTTCGGGTTGACGAGGAATACGCGGCCGTTCGCGTCGATGTTGCCGTGGATTGTGCTGCCGTCCTGGCCGATCACCCGGTTCAGCGCAAGCGACTTGTCGGACGGCTGGTTGAACGTGACGCGCTGCCCGCTGTCGACGTTGAACGACTGCCAGTCCGTCACCAGCTTGTCGCTGTGCTGGTTGATCGACATCTGCTTCCCGTTGTCGTAGCGAAGAATGTCGGCCTTCCCGGACACGATGTTCTCGCCCGCCGGAAGCGCCTGGGCGGACGTCGCCGCGCCG
This sequence comes from Burkholderia sp. AU38729, assembly GCF_020419725.1. NCBI lineage: Bacteria > Pseudomonadati > Pseudomonadota > Betaproteobacteria > Burkholderiales > Burkholderiaceae > Burkholderia > Burkholderia sp. AU38729. The sequence continues at coordinate 89,796 of NZ_JAIZQO010000015.1, forward strand.
CCCGCGAGCAGCGCGAGCACCGCGACGACACGCGCGCGCGTCGCCGACTTGCCGTGCCGGCGTACCCGTTCGCCGGCCACCTGCCAAACGCCCTGCCCGGCGTTCCATACCAAAGCGTATGTCTTGTTCATTCTCGTTTTCCTTGTTGTGGTTGAAACCCTGTCGATTCCCCGACAGGACGGGTACTGCAACTCCCGGCGCGCAGCGGCAACGGCACATGGTGCCGCGTGCCGCCGCTCCGCTACGGCTCCAGCTGCCTCCGGTATTCCTGGGATGCCCCGCTGTCGTCGACCGCGTCGAACACGATCTCGCCCGATCGCACGCCGCTTGACTCACCGATCGGGACGCGGGTCAGGCCGAACGGCGGAACCTCCACAGCCTCACCGACCAATGCGACCGGCTCCCCGTGCAACAGCACGCGCGTGAGCGTCACGTAGTACGGTGTGGGATTGGTGGCGACGATCGATGGGGAGTCCTGCTGATCCGTGTGCGTCCAGGTCAGTGCGCTCGGCGCCTGATCCGGATCGCCGGCAAGTCCGGGCGGCCGATACAGGAACTTCAGGCGCAGCCGGTACGCGATGCGCAGCGTGTTGTCGCTTGCCGGTGCGGCCGGCGGTACTTCGAGCAGGTTGATCCAGAAGCAGGATTCGCGATCCACCGGCAAGTCGCCTCCGATGGACTGCACGCGGATCGCCAGCGACTGCGCCGGATCGAGTCGAGCGAGCGGCGGCGAAACGACGAACGGCACGCGCAGGTGGTCGGGATCGGCATTCGCGTCGCCCACGTCGAGCCACGACTGAACCAGGATCGGCGCGGCGCCACCGTTGCGCGCGACGATCGTCAGCGCACGGGCATCGCCGGGATAGATGAAGCGGGTTCCGACCACGGACAGCGCCGCGTGCCCGTTGATTGTCCCGACGCTCGCCGCGCAAGCCGCCACCGCCGCACGCACGATGCGGGCAAAGCCGGCCCAGCGACCTGTACGGCGCGGCGGCCGGGACGCCGCCAGTGCGGAACGGCCATCGAGAACGCGCATCGAACTATGGCTCCACGTGCTGGCCGCGCGCCGTCGCCGCAACAGGCACAATCGCTGGAAGTGCGCGGCAGACACGCGTCAGCGTCACATAGCCGCGGGACGTACGTTCCGGCGCCGGCACCGCATAGTCGATCACGCACCGCTGATCGGCGCGCGTGCCCCATTCGACACGGATCTGCCCGTCGTCGTCGGCACTGCGCACCAGCAGGCGGCTACCCTGCCCGACCGCGCCCAGCAAAGTGCCGGTGCGTGCGTCGAGCGCACGCGCCGCGAACGGCAGTGGCCGGCCGTCGTCGGTCTGCGCGTCGATCAGCAGCGCGCGCGCCTTCAGTGTGTCGTACGACAGCATGACGACCGAGCCCGAGCGGGGTGCGACGCTGCGCGATACCGTCTTGAGTTCGACATCGTCGGCGATATCCTTCGGATCGATGTCGATCTTGTTGAGCTGATACGGCGTGAGGCTCGGTACGATCGCGTAGCCGAACCGGTCGACGCGCGCGTTCGAGTTCCCCACCAGGGCACCGCGCGCGTGCGGTGCGTGCACGACGCCGACCGTCTCGCTCAAGGTGGGCGCCAGCGTCAGGCCGCCCGGGTGCAGCACCAGGCCGCCCACCGCGTTCGCGGACGCCTGCTGGTAGCCGCTTCCCAAGCCGACGTTCGCCGACAGCGACACGGCCGGCAATTGATAGCCCACGCCGAAACTGCCCGACGACGCGCGGTTGTTGCCGTCGTAGCTCGACGACAGCGAGTACGATCCGGCGCTCTGCTCGCCGAAACGGCCGGCCAGGCTCGCGGTGGCACTGGTGCCGGCGCTGGTGTCATGCGTCGTGAGCGTGCTGAAGATCGGCGCGCGCCGCGTGTTGCGTCCCAACGGAATCGAAACGTTCAGGCTCACGAGCGTGCTGCCCGCCCCGCCGCCGAACGACGGTTGCCGAGCGGACAGGTTGCGCACGCGCTGCACCGACGCCGTTACGGTCGCATCGCGCCATTGCGTGCTGTAACCGAGCGTGAAGCTGAGCGATTGCCCGCCTCCCGCCCAGTAGCTGAGTGCCGATCCGTTCGCGTAGACGCTGCCCGATCGCCCGATCTGCTGACTCACGTTGAGATCGACCCGATTGCGCAGCCGCGCGAATGCCTCGGCGCCCACGCGCTGATCGCTCCGGCCGTTCAGTATCAACGCATCGCGCAGGCCGAGATAGCCCTTGGTCGAGTAGCGATACGCGAGCAGCGAAAAGTTCGTGCCGCTGTTCGGCAGGTTCTTGCTGTACGACACGCGGATACTCGAACCGGTCAGGCGCTCGCTGCCCGGCGGCTGGGTTCGCGCGATCGTGACGTCCGCTGCGAAGCCGCCGATCGACGTATTGAGCCCGACGCCCATCAGCACCGACTGGTAGCGGCTCGCAAACGCGGCGCCGCCGTAGGCCGTCAGTGCGTTGCTGACGCCGCGCTGCACCGTGAACTGGCCGACGTATTGCGTGCCAATGCCGCCGCCGACGTCGATCGCCCGGCCCGCCATCGCGCTGAATCGCGTGCTGCCGGGACGCAGCAATTGGACCGCAGTCGCGAACGGCACCACGAAGCTGCGCGTTTCACCGTTGGCCTCGGTCACCGTCACGTTCAGGTCGCCGCCGTAGCTCATCGCCTGCAGGTTGTCGATCGCGAACGGCCCCGGCGCGACGGTCGTCTCGTGAACCAGATAGCCGCGCTGGTAGATCGCCACCTTGGCATTCGACTGAGCGACGCCGCGCACCACGGGCGCGTAGTAGCGCTGTTCGTCGGGCAGCATGCGGTCGTCGCTGGCGATCTGCACGCCGCGGAACGACACGGCGTCGAACAGTGTGCCGCTCGTCGAGCTCTCGCCGGCCAGCAACTGCGCGTGCCAGTCGGGCAGATCGGTTTGCGCGTAGACGTAGCCGCGCTGATAACGGGCGCCGCCTCGCTGCGACCAGGTGAGGTTGCCGTTGTGGCGAATCCGGAACCGCCCGGCGCTCGCCGCCATCGAGAGGCCTGTGTAGAACTGCGTGAATTCGTACCCGCCCGAACGCGTCGTGAACACACTTGCGTTGTAGTTCAACCGCGCGGCGGGCACGCCGTTCGTCCAGTTGGCCGGATCGACGTAGGTACTCTGACCGGCGAAACGCATGTAGAACCGCGGAACCGTCAGATACAGTTTCTGCTCGGCCGCATCGAACGACAACATGGCGCCGGGAACGTATCGGGACAGGGCCTCGCAGATCAGCCCGTCGGGCATCGGATTCGGAGGCTGGCTGCCGTCCTGCCCGCGCGCGCTCCGGTCAAGATCGACACCTGCCCGCTGCAGCAGCAGCCGGTCGTAGCAAGGCAACACGTCATCGCGCGCGTCGCGATGGAAAGTGATGCCCTCCACGCCGCGCCACTGCCCGTTGACGATCAGATCCACACGATGCAGCCCCGGCTCGACGGCGTTCGGACGCTCGAACGGCGTCGTGTCAATCGGCTCGCTGCCATGGCCGTGCATCAGCATCGAGTCGTCGAAATGCGTCTTGCCGGCCGCCGGCGGTACGTCCGTGGTCTCGCTGCGCTCGTCGTCCCGCGCCACCGCGACGGCCGTATCCGCGACGGCGTTTGCACCCGACGTCATCGCGATCGACGCAAATACCGACGCGACCGCCATCAGGCAAGGCCGCTGCGGTAGTCGCAGCGGTAACTCCGATACGCATGAAGAATGGAAACCTGCTGAACTGCGCATGTTGTTACAGTTATTTCGCATACCGATCCAATACATCGGGATCGGCATGCCGGGTGATGCCTTCTGGATGGATGCGTCGCGTGGAAAAACTGCTCAGTCGGTCAGTTTTTTGGTTATCGTGCTGCGTCCGCCGTAATCGTCGATGGCCATATAGCGCACGGCCCTCGCGCGATGCGACTGCGTGAAGACACCCGGCAGCGGAAAGCGTTGGGTACCGAACGGCGCGACCATCCCGCCACCAGCTTCGACGAAGGTGCCGCCGACCTCGGCCTCGACCATCCCGAACGACACGTAGTACGGCGTCGGGTTCGACACCTCGAGCGTGATCCGTCGTCCGCCCGCGCGCTGCGCATCGGCAGACGCTCTCCAGACCAGCGCGTCCTGCGCCATGTCGACGTCGTTCTCGAGCGCCGAGGGCCGGTAGAACAATTTGATGCGGGTTCTGAACGCGAAGCGCAACTGGTTGTCCGCGTCTTGCTGCACCGTCGGCACCTCGAGCACATTCAGCCAGAACACCGATTCACGGTCGGACGGCAGCGACGCCTGCATGTTCGTGATGCGCAACACCGCGCCCCGCCCCGCTTCGACGCGCACCAGAGCAGGTGCAACGACAAACGGCGTACGCATCTGCTCGGGCGGAACGTCGGCGCGACCGTCGTCGATCCAGCTCTGGGCGAGGACCGGTTGCGTGCCGGAATTTTCCATTCGGACCGTCACGTCGCGGGCACGCTCGGGAAAGATCACCCGGGTACCGTTCAACAGTAGGGCTGCCTGCGCCAGCGTGGCGCAGGCAGCCCACGCCACGACACCGGCCACGACTCTTGAATAAGGAATCCGAATTGACAATGTCATGACGTGTAACGGGAATGGGACCGATCAGTGGTAAGCGAGCACGTACCGGATGAACGAGTTGCCGGAACCTGCCTTGATGCCAGCCGGCAAGGCCGTCGACACGTATGCCGCCTTGTAGGTCAGGGTCGCGGTGTTGTTCTCGACGGTCGCGATCTGCGGGTCGGTCTGCGGCGTGCCGAGCATGATCTTGCCGTTCTTGGTGTTACCCGCGTCCTTGATCTGGATTTCGATGCCCTCCGCCGGTTTGGTGCCGATGAGCTTCAGGTTGCCGGTCGACGGGTTGATGTTGACCGACACCGGATCGAATTCCATCACGACCTTCGTGCCGTTAGTACAGCCCGTATTGCCGCCAATCTTCACACTGAACTCGACGTCATTCGACGTCTTGCCGATCGCGTCGAACATGGCCGGGTCGACGCGATCGCCAAGTTGCACCTCTTGCCGATTGCTGGAGCCAGGTGCCTGGCCGTTGACGTTGCAGGTGACGTCGGAGATGCTGCCGTAGAAGGCGAGCTCACCGTCGAACGCGTGGGCAAGCGACGGTACCAGCGCGGCGCTGGCGATGCCTGCTGCAACGCAACCCCGAAGCAAGTTCATTTTCATCTTTGGAATTCCTCTCAAATGGATGATTTTTCTCGAAACATTCCGACCGGCTCAGGAGTTTCCATGGGACTTGAAATCCCGAAATACAGATCGCATCGCGCCATCTCGAATAAATGAATTTCTATCCTCGAAAAACGACGACATCGCAATTCTATTTGCCCGGAAATTTTCCTCAAATAGTACGAGTAAGAAATGTGAATTCCATTTAGCCATTCGAGCGCCTTGTCTCGCGGCGATGATTGTGGCAGGCAACTCACTGCGGCGCTGCTTGCGGCTGCAACGTATCGCGCATGCGCCACTGACAATGCGATATCGCACGTCGACATAAGAAATAACAATCAATTTGATTGAATAAATAATCAAAACAATGTGACTTGAACCGGAAAATTTTGAGAATTTTCCATTTCTCAAAATTTCAAAATAAGAAAAGTCAAATCCCCACTCTCCAGCATGAGTGAGTTGCGCAAGATCGAGAGTCGACGTGTCGATCGGGTTTTCGAAATCGAAATCCCGTCGCGGCGTCGCATTTCACCGAGGTCGCATGCAGTCAGATCGCACACGAACCGGCTGCATGCGGCACCACTGGCGGGCAGGAACCTGTTGGCGTATGGAAGGAGTGGGACCCGTCGCTTCGCGACGAGATGTGCGTTGCCGCACCGGCCCGGAGCGCGGCACCGCGCCGTGCCCTGCTACATCACCCGGCGAGCGCGGCCGCCGCCTCGTCGATCAACGCTGCGACCGCAACCGGTTTCGACGTGAGCGACGCATGGCTTGCATCGAGCGTGATGACCTTGCGCGCGTCCATCCGCGCCGACATCCGCGGCTGGTTCTCCGGCGCGATCATCCGGTCTTCGCTCGAGATCGGGTACCACGACGGCTTCACGCGCCAGGCCGGCGCGTGAATGGTGTCCGCGAACGTGCTCGCCACCGGCGTCTTCCGCGTGACGGCCATCACGAGCGCTTCTCTCCTTGACATGGCAAGTCATCGAACCGCCACCGGCCCGGCCGATCCGGGTCATCACGCGGACATGCAGCAGCCGGCATAGGCGAGCCGCCGTGCGCGACCGCCCCCGCCGCGACCGGCGTGAGACGCAGCGCATCAAAAAAGACGCCCGCTGCAAGCAGCGGGCGCGAATCCCAGTCAAGGAGGTGTCACACGAACTACAGGCCCAGATTAAGGAATTCGCCCGTCATGGACAACGAATCGATTTCAATATCGATATGACGGGATTCGCTCACGCCGGCACCTCCCGCGTCGAGCAGTGGATGCCGCCGCCGCCCGACGCGATGCCGAGGATGTCGACCTGCACGATCGCCCGGTTCCCCGCATACGGCCGGATCGCGGCGACCGCGGCCGCGTCGGCGGCCGCGTCATTGAACTTCGGCATCACGATCGCACCGTTGCAGGCGTAGAAATTGATGTAGCCGGCCGCGAAATTCGTCATCTGCCGGTCGGTCAGGCGGGTGCCGGCCGACGTGCCGAAATTGACCGGCGGCACCAGCTCGACGATCTGCAGCGGTCGGCCATTCGCATCGGTCTGGCCGGCAAGCCGTTGCCGGTTCGCGTCCGTCAACGCGCGCTCGCCGGTCGAGTTCGACACGTCGTAACAACACGCGACCACGCCGGGCGCGAGAAAGCGCGCGTAGAAATCGACGTGCCCGTTGGTGATGTCGGTCTCGCCGGCCGGGGTCGCCGCGCCGCCGGCACCGCCCACGCCGCTGCCGCGCGGATAGGTCGCCGTACCGGGCAGCCAGATGATCTTCCGCACGCCGAGCGTGCGCTGCAGTTCGGCGAGCACCGTGTCTTTCGCCGTCGGCAGCAGCGTCGCATTCGCGATCACGCCGTTCGGGATGTCGAACAGCTGCGGATTCCGGTTCACGTGCAGCACGGACGATTCGGTGAGGATCGCCGTCGCGTCGCCGTCGAATTCGATCGCGCCGCCTTCGAGCGTCAGCGTGCTGCGGATCAAGCTCGCGCCTTTCCGCTGCGCCATCCAGCCCGCCACCGCGTTGTCGCGGCTGAACGGCTGGAAGAACTTGCCCGCCTTCGACCGGTTGCTCGCGGCCGCGACTTCCGGCGGGACCGTCGCGCCCGGGCTCATGCCGGCGCCGTCGGTGTTCGCATTGCCCCAGCCGTTGAAATTGAAGCCGACCGCATTCAGCGCATCGCCGTTCGTCGTATCCCTGACGAACAGGCACCCCGTGTCGCGCACCCAGAAATCGTTGAAGCCGTCGGCGAGCGGCACGAGGTTGATCCCGCCGGCTCCCGCGGCGCGGGCCGCATAGCGCGCGTGCAGGTCGGGGTTCGCGACGCTCGCGGTCGCGAGCAGCGCGCGGGCCGCGTCGAGATCGGCCGGCAGCACCAGCATGTCGACCGGTTCGGTCGCGCCGATCGCTTTCGCGACGTCCATCAGGTCGGCCCGCACGCGCTCGATGCCGGCATCCGTGCTTTGCGGCGTGACGGGCATCCAGATGCCATCCGCGCCGGACGCGAATGCCATGTAGGTCGACGCATGCGGCGCATCTTCGGCCGGCAGCCGGTACTTGACCTGCCGCGTCGACGGCGTCGTGCCAGATGTCGTGCCTGGCGATGTGGAAGCCGCGCCGGATGCACCATCGCCGCTGCCACCGCAAGCGGTCAGGCTGCCCAGCAGCGGCACGCCGAGAAAGGCGGCCGAATACCGGATAAAGCCGCGCCGGCCGTTATCGGCTGTGCGCTGCATGCGCTCACCGGTGTTCGCATGGGTACGTCGTTTCATCATGTTTCAACTCCCTTGTGCGGTCGGCGCGCACGCGTGCACGCCGGTTTCCGTCTCGCAAGACGGACTCCGCATTGTTTTCAGTAGTCCGGAATGAATGGTTGCCTGCTACGGTCGTACGGGCCGTCACGCATGCCGGCCCGCGGCCGCGCTCAGGCCGGCTGCTGTTGCGTCGTGCAGTGGATGCCGCCGCCGCCCGCGGCAATGCCGTCGATGTTCAGCTGGATGATCTCGCGCCCCGGAAACAGGTCGACGAGCGTGTCGCGCGTATTGCGATCGGCGCGGCTGTCGCCGAACGCCGGCGCGATCACCGCACGATTGCACACGTAGAAGTTGATGTAGCCGGCCGCGAACTCATCGTTCTCGTATTGATGCCGGACGGACTTCGGCCCCGGCAGCACGACGACTTTCAACGGGCGGCCCTTTGCATCGGTGGCTTTCCGCAGGATCTCCAGATGCTGCCGCGTCACCGCGTGGTCGTATGAAGACGGATCGGTATCGAGCCCGGCCACCACCACACCCGGGCTCGTGAAGCGCGCATAGAAGTCGGTATGTCCGTCGGTGATGTCCTTGCCCGCGATGCCCGGCAACCAGATGATCTTCCTCAGGCCGAGCAGCCGGCTCAGCTCCGCCTCGCACTGTGCCTGGCTGACGCCCGGATTGCGGTTCCGGTTGAGCACGCAGCTGCGCGTGATGATCGCCGTGCCCTCGCCGTCTACCTCGATGCCGCCGCCTTCGAGCACCAGCCGCGTGTCGAGCAGCCGCGCACCGGCGCGCTCCGCCACGAACGGCGCGACTTCCGCGTCCTGGTCGTGCTCCTGCTTGTTGCCCCAGCCGTTGAAATTGAAGCTCACGCCGCCGAGCTGGCCCGACGCGTTCTTCACGAACACGGGCCCCGTGTCGCGCATCCACAGATCGTCGACCGGGTGCTGGACGAGCTCGACCGATGATCCGCACAGCCGCGATGCGATCGCATAGTCCTGCTCGCGCACCAGCATCTTGAGCGGCTCGTGCGCGGCGATCGCCTTCGCGATCGCGGCCAGGTTCGCGCGCGCAACGGGCAACAGCCGCGCGCCCCAGATGTCCTCGCTCGGGCCGAATGCCATCCAGGTCGCCGTATGCGGCGCGCCCTCGTCCGGCATGTGCCAGGTTGCGCCCTGCTGCGCGTGCGCGGCGCGGCCGAGCAACCCGCCCAGCGCGCCGGCGGCGAGCGCCGCCCCCGATACGGACAGGCCGCGTTTCAACAGTTGACGTCTCGTTGTCATGGCATTCCTCTTTCGCTTGCCGATTGCTTCGTTTGCTTCGGTGGTTTCAATCGTTCGGCGGCTTCATGATGCGCGGTCACGGCCGCGCCGCCTTGAAGCCGAGCCAGGTCCGGCCTTCCAGACGCATCGCGGCCGGCGATTCGGCGATCGGCGTGAACAACGTACGCCGCGTCGCCTCGTCCGGATAGATGCCCGGATCGCGTACCAGCGCCGGGTCCATCAGCTTCAGCGCGCCCTGGTTCGCATTCGCATAGCGCGTCGAATTCGAGATCTTCGCGATCACGTCCGGACGCAGGATGTAGTTGATGAACGCATGCGCGTTGTCCGGATGCTTCGCGGACGCCGGAATGACCATCGCGTCGAACCACATCAGGGTGCCGATCCGCGGAATGGCGTACATCACGTCGCGTTTCGGATCGCGCGCCTTCGCCTTCTGCGCGGCCAGGTTGATCGCGCCGGAGAAGCCGACCGTCACGCACAGCTCGCCGTCGATCAGCTCGTTGGCATCGGACGAATTGACGAACTCGCGGATGAACGGCCGGATCTTCATCAGCATCGCCTGCGCGGCCGCATAGTCCTGCGCGGACGGGTGCATCGGATCGCGGCCGACATAGCGCAGCGCCAGCGGCAGCACGGTGCTCGCGGAATCCTGCAGGCCCAGCCCGCACTTCGCGGCGACGCGCGCCGCGATCTCCGGCCTGAACAGCAGGTCGAGGCTGTCGGCCGGCATGTCCTTGCCGAGGATCGCGCGCACCCTGGCGCGGTCGTAGCCGACGCCCACGGTGCCCCACATGTACGGCACGCCGTACTGGTTGCCCGGATCGGATTGCGCCATCTGCTTCAGCAGCGACGGATCGAGATACTTCAGGTTCGGCAGCCGGTTCCTGTCGAGCTTGCGAAACACGCCGGCCTGGATCTGCTTGGCCATGAAGTCGTTGGTCGGCCACACGAGGTCGTAGCCGCTGTTGCCGGTCAGCAGCTTCGACTGCAGCGTCTCGTCGCTGTCATACGCGTCGTAGCGCACCTTGATGCCTGTTTCCTTCTCGAAGGCGGCCAGCGTATCCGGCGCGAAGTAATTGCTCCAGTTGTACAGGTTCAGCACCTTCTCTTCGTCGGCGCGGGCCGTGCCGGCCAGCACGCACAGTGCGAGGCCCGGCACCGCGAAGCGCAACCCTCCTTTCCGTTTCATCGGGCCTCCCTCATCGATAACACGACGACACGCCGTCGCTGGTCAGCAACGTGCGGTACATCTCCGGGCGGCGATCGCGGAAAAAGCCCCACGATTGCCGGTCGGCGCGGATCGCGTCGAGATCGAACGTGTGCACGAGCACGGCTTCATCGGTGCGGTTCGCCTCGGCCCGCTTCTCGCCGGTGTGATCCGCGATGAAACTCGACCCGTAGAACACGCCGGTGAGCCCCTGCTGCGCCGGATTGCCGTTGCCGAAGCCCACTTCGCGGCCGATCCGGTTCGCGGCCACGACCGGCACCATGTTGGCGGCCGCGTGGCCCTGCATCGTGCGCTGCCAGTGGCCGGACGAATCGAACGCACTGCTGAACGGCTCCGAGCCGATGATGGTCGGAAAGCACAGGATCTCGGCGCCCATCAGCGCGAGGCTGCGCGCGGTCTCCGGGTACCACTGGTCCCAGCAGATGCCGATGCCGATCCGGCCGAAGCGCGTGTCCCACACCTTGAAGCCGGTGTCGCCCGGCGTGAAATAGAACTTCTCCGTATAACCCGGCCCGTCCGGGATATGCGTCTTGCGATAGACGCCGAGCACGCGACCATCCGCGTCCGCGACGGCGACCGAGTTGTACGCGGCATTGCCCGCGCGCTCGAAGAAGCCGATCGGCAGCACGATGCCGAGCTCGCCGGCCAGCGCCGCGAAACGGGCGATCTGTGCGTTGCCTTCGAACGGCTGCGCGAGTTCTAGATGACGCACGTTCTGGTCGAGGCAGAAGTACGGCATCGCGAACAGCTCCGGGCACAGCACGAGATTCGCGCCCTGTGCGGCGGCCGCGCGGATCAGGCGCTCCGCGGTGGCCATGTTGTCTTCGAGATTCCAGCTGCCCGACGCCATCTGGACGGCGGCGACGGTGATGTGTTTGGACGGCATTGCGATTGCTCCTCGGTCGAACCGGAAACCGCTGACGAAACGCCGCTCAGTGCGCGACGGACGGCTGCTGCTGCGTCGAACAGTGGATGCTGCCCCCGCCGATCGACAACGTCGGGATCGGCAGCATCTCCACGTTACGCCCGGGAAACGCGCGGCTGAATGCCTCGCGCGCCGCCTGATCCTGCTCGACGCCGAACGCGGACACGATCACCGCGCCGTTCACCAGAATGTAGTTCGCGTAGCAATCGCAGTAGCGCTCGGAGCCGAAGCGTTCGGTGACGATCGGCGACGGCAGGTCGAGCAGCTCGAAGCGACGCCCCGCCGCATCGGTCGCCCGCTCCAGCGCGCGACGGTTTTCCCGCATCACGTGAAAATAGTCGCCCTGCTCCGGCAGCGCGGTCTGGCACAGCATCCGGCCGGGTGCGATGAACGACGCGATGCCGTCCACGTGCCCGTTCGTCTCCACTTCATCGGGATTGCCCGGCAGCCAGATGATCTTCTCGACGCCCAGCATCCGGCGCAGCTCCGCCTCGATCTCCGCGCGGCTCAGGTGCGGATTGCGATTCGGATGCAGCAGGCAGCTCTCGGTGGTGACCAGCGTGCCCTGCCCGTCGACATAGAACGCGCCGCCCTCCAGCACCAGGTGCGAATTGAAGATCTCCGCGCCGGCCGCGCGGGCGATGTCCTGCCCGGCCTGCTGGCAGCCGTCGTACGGCTGGTATTTCTCGCCCCAGCAGTTGAAGCGGAACACGGCCGCGCCGAGCCTGCGCTGTTCGCTCACCAGGAAGACCGGCCCGCAGTCGCGCAGCCAGTTGTCCTCGGCCGCGACCGGCAGCACGTCGACGCTCGCGCCGACCATCTCGCGCGCGGCGTCGGCCTGGCTGTAGTGCGCGGCCACCACGCAGCGCTGGTAGCGGGCGATCGTCCGCGCAACCAGCGCGAATTCGCGGCACACCTGCGCATAGTGGCTCCCCCACAGATCCTCGCGATCGTGGAGAACCGGCCATCCGAGCCACGTGGCGTCCATGGATTCCCATTCCGCGGGCATCCGGTAACCGCGCTGGCGAGCATCAAAGCGACCCATCGTTCAGCCTCCGTTGTGATTGATGGCCGATTGTGCGTCAGGTTAAACTTGATGAATATTGATATTTATTGGCCAAATCAATCAATCTGCCTCATATCTCGATGCAACGCGTTCCGTCCCTTAAACTGCTGACCGGCTTCGAAGCCGCGGCCCGATTGGGTAATTTCTCGCGCGCGGCCGACGAGCTGCACCTGTCGCAATCGGCGATCAGCCATCAGATCCAGCAGCTCGAAGCGCAACTCGGGCAGCCGCTGTTCCGCCGGCGCGGCCGCGGCGTCGAACTGACCATCGCCGGCGAGGTCCTGCAGCGCAGCGTGCAGCGCGCGATGGACACGTTGCGCGGCGGCCTCGACCGCATCGCGACCTACCTGAACCCGGGGCTCGTCGTGCTCGTGTGTCCCGCGCCGTTGCTGCACGGTTGGCTGCAGCCGCGCCTCGAGCAGTTGCAGCAGGCGCTGCCCGACCTGTGCCCGCTGCTGTCGACCGACGAAACCGCGCGCTACGTCGACGAGATCGACGTCGACATGACGATCGGCACGCGGCCGATGCTGCAGCCCGGCCTGCTCGATATCCCGTTCATGCGCGACGAATGGGTGACGGTGTGCGCGACGCCGCTGGCGGAACAACTCGAACGCGTGCCGCGCGACGCGCACCCGCGGCACGCGGGCGTCATCTGTCTCGAAGCCAGCCTGACCGACGAGCGCCTGGCGACCGTATTCCGCGAGCGGCTGTCGGCGTTCCGGATGCATGCGATCTACGACGACCAGCGGCTCGTGCTGGACGCCGTGCTGCGCGGCCGCGGCATCGCGTGCCTGCCGCGCCTCGTCGCGCAGGCGGGCATCGACCAGCGCACGCTGACCGTGCTCGCCGATTACCCGCGCCTGCCCGGCACCACGTGGTGGCTATCGCGCATGGAAGGCCCGTCGCGCTCGCCGATCGTCGAGCGAATGTTCGAATGGCTGGTCGAGCAAGGCAGCCGGTCGAGCGCATCCGATCCGGCGCCCGACCACGCGACGCCTCCGCCCGCGTAATCGCACGCCGCAAAAAAAACGTCCCGCCGGATGGCGGGACGTCTGTCGACCTTCAAATGCACATGCGCAGCCGATCACGGCTCGTGACGCAGATACCCCTCCTTGCTCGGATCGCGCATCCGCCACGACACGAGCAGCGAAATCGCGCACAGCACGGTCACGTACCAGTAGAAGGTTTCCTCGCTGCCGATCGACTTGAACCACAGCGCGACGTACTCGGCGGAACCGCCGAAGATCGCGTTCGCGACCGCGTACGACAGGCCGACGCCCATCGCGCGCACTTCCGGCGGGAACATCTCGGCCTTGATCAGCCCGCTGATCGACGTGTAGAAGCTGACGATCGCGAGCGCGACGGTGATCAGCACGAATGCGGCCACAGGGCTCGTCACGTCCTTTAGCGCATGCATCAGCGGCACCGTGCCGATCACCGCGAACGAACCGAACAGGATCATCGACGTGCGGCGGCCGATCTTGTCGGACAGCGCGCCGAACACCGGCTGCATCAGCATGTAGACGAGCAGCGCGACGGTCATCACGTTGCTGGCCGTCTTCGCATGCATGCCGGCCGTGTTCACGAGGTACTTCTGCATGTACGTCGTGAACGTGTAGAAGATCAGCGAGCCGCCGGCCGTGAAGCCGACCACCGTGAAGAACGCGCCCTTGTGCTGCCACACGCCGCGGATCGTGCCCGCGTCTTTCTTGTCGCGCGATGCGGTCGTCGACGTCTCGTCGAGCGACTTGCGCAGGTACAGCGAGATCAGCGCGGCCGCCGCGCCGACCACGAACGGAATGCGCCAGCCCCACGCCTTCAGTTCATCGGCCGACAGCGTCTGCTGCAGGATCACGAGCACGAGCAGCGCGCACAGCTGGCCGCCGATCAGCGTCACGTACTGGAACGACGCGAAGAAGCCGCGACGGCCCTTCAGCGCCACCTCGCTCATGTAGGTCGCGCTCGTGCCGTATTCGCCGCCCACCGACAGCCCCTGGAACAGCCGCGCGACCAGCAGCAGCGCCGGCGCGAGTGCGCCGATCTGCGCATAGGTCGGCAGCACCGCGATCACGAGCGAGCCGCCGCACATCATCAGCACCGAGATCATCATCGCGTTGCGGCGGCCGTGGCGGTCGGCGATGCGGCCGAACAGCCAGCCGCCGATCGGACGCATCAGGAAGCCGGCCGCGAACACACCGGCCGTGTTCAGCAGCTGCGTCGTCGTGTTGCCGCTCGGGAAGAACGCCGGTGCGAAGTACAGCGCGCAGAACGAGTAGATGTAGAAGTCGAACCACTCGACGAGGTTGCCCGACGAGGCGCCGACGATGGCGAACACGCGCCGCCGGGTGTCATGCGCGGACAGCGCAGCTTGGTCGGTCTGGACGTCCATGGATGGGTCAGTTCCTTTTTAGTGCTTTCTGGGCGAGACGGCTGGGGGCCGCCGCGTGCGATCGTACGTGGCACCGGTTCCGGCGCACGGCGCTACGGGATTTTAGCGAAATGTAAAGTAACGGGCTCTCCGGGTTCGTCCGGATGTAGAAAATTTTTCTCCCACCACGCGTTCGTCATATGAAAACGCCAGCCGCAAGGCTGGCGTCCGATGCAAACATTCCGCAGGCAACACGTTCAGATCCGCACCTCCGGCGGCACGTAGCGGCACTCGTAGCGCTTGCGCACGGTGCCGGCCTCGTCGACGCTTTCCAGGAACACGTCGAATTGCCACAGCCGCGCCATGTGCTTGAGCACCTCGTCGCTGTCGTTCGACAGGTGGCGGTTGTCGGTCATGAAGTGGCGCAGCGTGAGACTGCGATCCCCGCGTGTATTCACCGCCCACACCTGGATGTTCGGCTCGCGGTGATGGATGTCGTACTGCCGCGACAGCGCCTGCCGCACGTACTGGTAGCCCGAATCGTCGTGGATCGCCGACACCTCGAGCGAATCGCGCATGTCGTCGTCGAGCACCGAGAAGAGCCGCATGTCGCGGATCAGGCTCGGCGACAGGTACTGCGCGATGAAGCTCTCGTCCTTGAAGTTGCGCATCGCGTAGTGCATCGCCGGCAGCCACGGGGTGCCCGCGATCTCCGGAAACCACTTGTAGTCCTCTTCCGTCGGCGCTTCGCAGATCCGCCGGATGTCGCTCATCATCGAGAAGCCGAGCGCATACGGGTTGATCCCGCTGTAGTACGGCTTCGTGACGGGCGGCTGGTAGACCACGTTGCTGTGCGAGTGCAGGAACTCCATCATGAAGCTGTCTTCCAGCTTCCCCTGGTTGTACAGCGTGTTCAGCAGCGTGTAGTGCCAGAACGTCGCCCAGCCTTCGTTCATCACCTGCGTCTGCCGCTGCGGGTAGAAATACTGGCCGATCTTGCGCACGATGCGGATCACTTCCCGCTCCCACGGTTCGAGCAGCGGCGCATTCTTCTCCGCGAAATACAGCAGGTTCTCCTGCGGCTCGGGCGGATAGCGGTCTTCCTGCTCTTCCATCAGCTCGGGCTTCTTGCCCGGCAGCGTGCGCCACAGTTCGTTCACCTGCGATTGCAGGTACGCCTCGCGCTCGCGCCGCAGCGCGGCTTCCTTCGACAGCGAAGGCTTCTGCGGCCGCTTGTAGCGGTCGACGCCGTAGTTCATCAGCGCATGGCACGAATCGAGCAGTTCCTCGACGCGATCGAGGCCGTAGCGCTCCTCGCATTCCGCGACGTAGTTCTTCGCGTACACGAGATAGTCGATGATCGCGTGCGCGTCGGTCCACAGCCGGAACAGGTAATTGCCCTTGAAGAACGAGTTGTGCCCGTACGCCGCGTGCGCGATGACGAGCGCCTGCATCGTCATCGTGTTCTCTTCCATCAGGTACGCGATGCACGGGTTCGAGTTGATGACGATTTCATATGCGAGCCCCATCTGGCCGCGACGGTAGCTCTTCTCGGTCGACAGGAAATGCTTGCCGAACGACCAGTGACGGTAGTTGACGGGCATCCCGACCGATGCATACGCGTCCATCATCTGCTCCGCGCTGATCAGTTCGAGCTGGATCGGGTAGATATCGAGCTCGTATTGTTCGGCAACCTGCGAGATGTGCGTGTCGTATTCCTCGAGCAGTTCGAACGTCCAGTCGGACGGGCACGGCAGCGGCTTGCGTTCGGCAACGTTCATACGCGCTTCCTTTCGCCCGGAGCCGGGCAAGTCGGCGGCCGGCGGCGGTGGTTCGGCCTGCCCGCGTTGCTGCGATGCGGCAGGGCCGGCCGTGTCGTCGCCGGAAGGGCGCGGCGCATAGCCGCGCGACTCGTTGTGCAGATGGCGGGTCGTCATGACATTTCCACCTGCTTTTCGAACAATTCGCGAAACACCGGGTAGATGTCGGCAGCCGATTCGACTTTTTTCATCGCGAGGTGCGGCTGAGACAAGGCCAGTTGCGCGTATTCCAGCCACAGGTTCTGCTCTTCCGGCGCGACCTGGATATACGCGAAGTAACGCGTCTTCGTGAGGATATCCTCTTCCAGGATTTTGCGACACTTGGGCGAATCGTCGGTCCAGTTGTCGCCGTCGGACGCCTGCGCGCCGTAGATGTTCCACTCGGTCGGCGAGTAGCGCTCGTTCATCACCTTGCGCATCAGCTCGAGCGCGCTCGACACCACCGTGCCGCCGCTCTCGGTCGAATGGAAGAAGGTGTCCTCGTCCACTTCCTCGGCTCGCGTGTGGTGACGGATGAACACGACCTCGATGCGCTCGTAGTTCCGCTTGAGGAACAGGTAAAGCAGGATGAAGAAGCGCTTCGACAGATCCTTGCGCTGCTCGTCCATCGAGCCCGACACGTCCATCAGGCAGAACATCACGGCCTGGCTCGACGGTTGCGGCTGCTTCACGCGGTTGATGTAGCGCAGGTCGAACGGATCGATGAACGGAATCCGCCAGATGCGCCCCTTCAGGTGATGGATCTCGGCCTCGAGCACCGCGATCTCCGCGCGCCGGTCTTCCGGATCGCGCTTCATCGCCTCGAGCTGCGCCTCGAGTTCGCGCAACTCGTTGACGAGCGGCGAGCCGAGCGCGATGCGACGCCCGAGCGCGCTGCGCAGCGAACGCACGACGTCGATGTTGTTCGGCGTGCCTTCCGCCGACCAGCCCGCGCGCACGTTCTTCCAGCTCGGCACCGTCAGCAGGTGCGTCTTCACGAGGCGCGGGAGTTCGAGATCGTCGAAGAAGTACTGCATGAACTCGTCGCGCGACAACTCGAACACGAAGTCGTCCTGCCCTTCGCCCTCGTTGCTCGCCTGACTGCCGCCCCCGCCGGAACCACCCTGCGGACGCGGGATCTTGTCGCCGCGCACGTAGTCCTCGTTGCCGGGGTGCACGTATTCACGACGTCCGCCAGGGGCGTGCCGAAAATTCGGCTCCGCGATGTCCTTGCGCGGGATCGTGATGCTTTGCGTGCTCTGGATATCCTTGATGCTACGGTCGCGCACCGCGTCGGACACGGCACGACGAATGTAGTTCTTGACGCGACGCAGAAAGCGTTCGCGGTTGGCGATACTCTTGTTCTTGCCGGCCAGCCTGCGGTCGATGATTTGATGAAGCACTCCCGGTCTCCCGCTCGAAAGTCGATATGCCGGGACGCTCGCCGCACATGCCGTCTCCCGTCATGCGGGCGGCGTCTCTGAAAACACCCGTACGGCGACGCCGTACGGGCGCGGTACCGCGCGTGTCATGACGACTTGCGCACGCGCAGGTACCAGTCGCAAAGCAGCCTCACCTGCTTCGGCGTATAGCCCTTCGCGACCATCCGGTTCACAAAGTCCTCATGCTTGCGCTGCTCCTCCGCCGAACCCTTGGCGTTGAACGAAATCACCGGCAACAGTTCCTCGGTGTTCGAGAACATCTTCTTCTCGATCACGACGCGCAACTTCTCGTAGCTCGTCCACACGGGGTTCTTGCCGGCATTCGCCGCCCGCGCACGCAACACGAAGTTCACGATCTCGTTGCGATAATCCTTAGGATTACTGATGCCGGCCGGCTTCTCGATCTTCTCCAGCTCCGCGTTCAGCGCGGCGCGGTCGAAGCTCTCGCCCGTGTCGTGATCGCGGAATTCCTGGTCCTGGATCCAGAAGTCCGCATACGTGACGTAGCGGTCGAAGATGTTCTGGCCGTACTCCGAATACGACTCGAGGTACGCCGTCTGGATCTCCTTGCCGATGAATTCCGCGTAGCGCGACGCGAGCACGTCCTTCACGAAGGACAGGTACTTCTGCTCGGTTTCCGGCGGGAACTGCTCGCGTTCGATCTGCTGTTCGAGCACGTACATCAGGTGCACGGGGTTGGCCGCCACCTCGCTCGAATCGAAGTTGAACACGCGCGACAGGATCTTGAACGCGAAGCGTGTCGACACGCCCGTCATCCCTTCGTCCACGCCCGCGTAGTCGCGGTATTCCTGGTACGACTTCGCCTTCGGATCGGTGTCCTTCAGGTTTTCGCCGTCATACACCTGCATCTTCGAGAACAGGCTCGAATTCTCCGGCTCGTGCAGGCGCGACAGCACCGAGAACTGCGACATCATCTTCAGCGTGCCCGGCGCGCACACGGCTTCGGCCAGCGACGAGTTCCGGATCAGCTTCTCGTAGATCTTGGTCTCTTCCGACACGCGCAGGCAGTACGGCACCTTCACGACGAAGATCCGGTCGAGCAGTGCCTCGTTGTTGCGGTTGTTGCGGAACGCCTTCCACTCCGACTCGTTCGAGTGCGCGAGGATGATCCCGTCGAACGGAATCGCGCCGAAGCCCTCGGTGCCCTTGAAGTTGCCTTCCTGCGTGGCGGTGAGCAGCGGGTGCAACACCTTGATCGGCGCCTTGAACATTTCGACGAACTCGAGCAGCCCCTGGTTCGCCAGGCACAGGCCGCCCGAGTAGCTGTACGCGTCGGCGTCGTCCTGCGCATACTGTTCGAGCTTGCGGATATCGACCTTGCCGACCAGCGACGAGATGTCCTGATTGTTCTCGTCACCCGGCTCCGTCTTCGCGATGCCGACCTGCCGCAGGATCGACGGATAACGGCGCACCACGCGGAACTGGCGGATGTCGCCGTTGTATTCGTGCAGCCGCTTGACGGCCCATGGACTCAGGATGTTCTTCAGGTAGCGGCGCGGAATGCCGTACTGTTCCTCGAGGATCGGGCCGTCTTCGTCGTAGTCGAACAGCCCGAGCGGCGATTCGTTGACGGGCGAACCCTTCAGCGAATAGAACGGCACGCGCTCCATCAGTTGCTTCAGACGCTCGGCGATCGACGACTTGCCGCCGCCCACCGGGCCAAGCAGATAGAGGATCTGCTTCTTCTCTTCGAGCCCTTGCGCAGCGTGTCGGAAGTAGGCGACCACCTGCTCGATCACCTCCTCCATTCCGTAGAACTCACGGAATGCGGGATAGACCTTGATGACCTTGTTCGCAAAGATCCGCGACAGGCGCGGGTCGTTGCGGGTATCGATGTGTTCAGGTTCCCCGATTGCTTCCAGCATGCGTTCACCAGCCGTCGCGTACGCGGATGGATCGTTCTTGCAGAGCGCGAGATACTCCTCCAGCGAGAGCTCTTCCTCTCGCGTTTTTTCGAAGCGGTTCGCGAAGCTGCTGTAAATATCCATGCTACCTCCCTCGCCTGAGTCTGAAGACGTGCCTGCCTTCGTACGACTGCGCAGAAGCAAGCGCGTTCGAATTCATCCTAAACCCTTTCTTATTTTTTTTCACGAACTCTTCGTATGAAGTTCGTCATTCTCGACAACACCGCTTGGACAACACATTTCGTCGTTTTACAATCGACCTCCCGAGCCGCAGAAACTGCATCCGTCGCGTCTCGTCGAACAACGGAACGTCTTGTGTGTTGGACACCTCCGACGTCGTCGCTTCTCCCCTTCATCCCTATACGTTCGAGCGGTCGTTTTCGACGACACGTTGCGCGCGCCGTTACAAATTTTTTTCGCAGCGCCCTTACGGAAATACCCGTACGACGGATGCGGGAACATGACGCACCACCTGTGCACGCATCCTTCGAGGCACGTTTCACCCGGCATGCGACGCGGCACGATCGTCATTCATGCCTGTCACATTTCTTCCGTCGCGGAAACGACGACGCCCGCATGTCGCGGGCGTCGTTCGTCACCAAATGGGGATAGATGCGCGGCGCGCGCGAATCAGAAGGTTTCCCAATCGTCCGCGTCGGCGGTAGCGGCCGCTTGCGCGGGTGCTGCAGAAGCAGCGACAGGCCGGCGTACCGGCGCCGGTGCGGCGACGCGTTTCGGGGGTGCGTCGCGCTCGTCGCGCGCGGCAGCCTGGACGGACACCGCCACCGTTGCGGCGGCCGCACGCGGCACGTGACGCACGGCAACCGGGGCCGCGACACCCGGGCGTGCCTCGTCTTCATTGAGCTGGAAGACCGCTGCCGTTTCACGCAGGCGCCCGGCCTGTTCGTCGAGCGATTGCGCGGCAGCCGCGGCTTCCTCGACGAGCGCCGCATTCTGCTGCGTGACCTCGTCCATCTGCGCGACCGCGCGCGCCACCTGGTCGATCCCGCCGCTCTGTTCCTCGGACGCCGCCGCGATCTCGCCCATGATGTCCGTCACGCGCTGCACCGCACTGATCACGTCGCTCATCGTGCGCCCCGCTTCGTCGACCAGCGTGGAACCCGACCGAATGCGCTCCACCGATGCGTCGATCAGCACCTTGATCTCCTTGGCCGCGGTCGACGAACGCTGGGCCAGGCTGCGCACTTCGCCCGCGACGACCGCGAAACCGC
Organism: Burkholderia sp. AU38729; assembly: GCF_020419725.1. Taxonomy (NCBI): domain Bacteria; kingdom Pseudomonadati; phylum Pseudomonadota; class Betaproteobacteria; order Burkholderiales; family Burkholderiaceae; genus Burkholderia; species Burkholderia sp. AU38729. The sequence goes on from NZ_JAIZQO010000015.1 coordinate 111,024, forward strand.
GGCCTTCCTCGCCTGCCCGCGCCGCCTCGACTGCGGCATTCAGCGCAAGAATGTTGGTCTGGAACGCGATTCCCTCGATGATCGCGATGATGTCGGCGATCTTCGCCGAGCTGTCGTTGATCTCGCCCATCGTGCCGACCACCTGGCCGACCACCGTATTGCCCTTGTTTGCGATCTCCGACGCGTTCGCGGCCAGCGAACTCGCCTGGCGTGCATTGTCCGCGTTCTGTTTCACGGTGCCGGTCAGCTGCTCCATGCTCGACGCGGTTTCCTGCAGCGCCGCGGCCTGTTCCTCGGTGCGCGACGACAGGTCGATGTTACCGGCCGCGATCTGGCGCGCCGCGGTCGCGATCGACTCGCTGCCGCCGCGCACGGTGCGCACCGTGTCGACGAGCCCGCGCTGCATCTTGCCGAGGCCTTCGAGAAGCTGGCCCATCTCGTCACGGCGATCCACGACGATCGGCCGGCGCAGGTCGCCGGCGGCAATCGCGTCGAAATGCGCGAGCGCGTCGGCAATCGGACGGCCGATCGCGCGGCTCAGCGTCAGCCACGACACCACCGCGGCGGCAAGGCCCGCCACCAGCGCGGCGATCGCCAACACGCGCACCGTGTCGAATGCCGATTCCGCACGGTCGAAGCCGGCTTGCGCATCGGTGAACTGGAAGTTGCGCAGCGCCTCGCTCGCCACCGAGAGGTCGTTGTAGCTCGCCTGGAGCTGCTTCGCGCCTTCGCCGATCCGGTCGGCCTGATTCGCTCCGATCACGCTTGCGAACGCGTCACACGCGTGCTGCAACGCCTGCCGCTTCGCGGCGACGTCCTGCGCGAGCCGGTCCTCCTCCGGACCGCGCGGCAACGCGAGGTATTTCTGCCACCATGTATCGGACTGCGCACGCATCGCGCGGCTTCGTTCGACAGCCGCCGCCGCGTCGGGCGTGCCGGCCAGCAACGCCCCACGGTCGAGCGCCAGGCGTTCGCGCGCGGCGTAGATCTCGGCCACCGAAACGTCGACCGCGCTGGGCATCTGGTTCGTGAAAACATCGCGCGTCGTGTCGTTTGCGCGCGTCATGCCGTACACGCCAAGCGCGCCGATCACCCCGAGGAGTACCGCCAGAAACGCCATCGTGAGACCGATGCGCGCACGAATCGTCAGGTTTTTGAACACCATCATCCTTCCTGTGTTGCGTCGTGATGGACGGGACAGCCCGTCGCTTCGAAGCATTGCTTCACTTGGTGCATTTACGACCATGCACCGCACAACTTGATGGTGTTTCCGCTATTTTTTCGAATTATTCGTCTGTTTATTACAAACAGCTAAATGAATAATGCGTGTTTCAGCGCACGTTGGAAGCCAGGGGATGAGCGGCGCTCCGCTGCCGGCGCGCGTCGCAGATAGGCGGCCGGCCGTCGTTTGCGACGAACCGGCCGCGATGCTTGATCAGGCCCTATTCGGCCAGTTCGGCCAGCGTGGGAATCGACGGCTGCGCGCCCGCTCGCGTGACCGACAGTGCCGCGGCGCGTTGCGCGAAGCGGATGGCCGTATCGACGTCCGCACCGGCCGCGAGCTGCGCGGAAAAGCCGCCGATGAAGGTATCGCCGGCCGCCGTCGTGTCGACGGCCTGCACGGCCGGCGCCGGATAATGCCGCGCCGCGCCATCAGCCGTCAGCGCCAGCACGCCGTGCGCGCCGAGCGTGACCAGCACGTTGCGCGCGCCGCCTGCCTGCAGCCTGCGCGCGGCGGCTTCCGCCTCCGCCGGGTCGCGCACCGGCAGCGCGGTCAGCGCGGCCGCCTCGACCTCGTTCGGGATCAGGTAATCGACGAGCGGCAGCCAGCCGTCCGGCAGCGGTGCGACGGCCGGGGCCGGATTGAGCACCACGGTGCGGCCGAGCCGCCGCCCGGCTGACAGCGCCGCGAACACCGCGTCCGGCGGCGTCTCGAGCTGGCAGATCAGCACGTCGGCCGACGCCAGTGCGGCCTCGTGCCGCGCGACCGTCTCGGTCGTGACCTCGCCATTGCCGCCCGCGACGATCACGATCGCGTTCTGGCTCGCATCGTCGACGACGATCAGCGCGACGCCGGTCGACGCCGACGCGCTCGTCGCGAGCCCCGCACAGTCGATCCCCTCGGCTTCGAGCCCCGCGCGCAGGGCCGCGCCGTGCGCATCCGCGCCGACGCAGCCGATCATCGCGACCTGCGCGCCGAGCCGGGCGGCCGCGACGGCCTGGTTGCCGCCCTTGCCGCCCGCCGCCTGCGCGAACGCATGACCGGCGAGCGTTTCGCCCGGCAGCGGCAGGCGCGGCGCGCGCACGACGAGATCCATGTTGAGGCTGCCGACCACCGTCACGCGGCCGGTGCCTGCCGTGGGCGCCGTCATGCGCGACCGCCGGAGGCCGGCGGCTCGCGGTAGACCGCCGTCGATTCGCGCAGCACGAGGCGCGGCGACACGACGCGGCGGCGGCTCGGCACGGCGGTCGAGCCGCCGCCGATGCGCTCGATCAGCGTCTGCGCGGCCATTTCGCCGAGCGCGCGCACCGACTGGCCGACCGTCGACAGGGCCGGATACGTGTAGCGGGAGAATTCGATGTCGTCGAACCCGATGATCGAACAGTCGTCGGGCACGCGCATGCCGCGCTCGGCCGCCGCGCGCAGCGCGCCGACGCCCATCAGGTCGTTGCCCGCGAAGATCGCGCTCGGCCGCACCGATTCGAACAGCCGCGACGCCGCGTGATAACCGCCGAGGCACGAGAAGTCGCTCTCCGCGATCGCGCCCGGCACGATGTCGACCCCGCGCTCGGCCATCGCGCGGATGAAGCCGTGCACGCGCATGGCGCTGACCGCCGTGTCGGTCGGCCCCGTGATGCAGCCGATCTTCGCGTGCCCGAGCTCGAGCAGGTGACGCGTCGCCAGGTACGCACCGCGCTCGTGGTCGATCTGCACGAGGTCGGCCGCGAGCCCCTCGATGTTGCGGTCGACGACGACGAGCGGCGCGTGGATATCCGCGAGTGTCTGCGCGAGCACCGCATCCTCGCCCGCCGATGCGACGATCAGCCCGTCGATACGCTTTTCCTGCAGCACGCGCAGGTAGTTGCGCTGCTTGACGGGATCGTCGTCCGAGTTGCAGAAGAACACGCAATAGCCATTGGCCGCGCACTGATCCTCGATCCCGCGCGCTAGCTCCGCGAAGTACGGATTCGTGCTGTTCGGCACGACAAGGCCGATGGTCGCCGTCGCACGCGCCTTCAGCGAGCGCGCCACGGCCGACGGCACGTAATTCAGCTCGCGGATTGCGCCCTCGACCTTCGCACGCACATCCGCGGACACCGGCCGCGAATTGTTCACCACGTGCGAGACGGTCGTAAACGACACGCCCGCCATGGCCGCCACATCCTTGATCGTCGCCATTTCCCGTTTCTCTCTGGTCTGTTCTGTCTGTCTTTCTACCGCACGCGGGTGCGCCGGCTGCGATACGTATCGAGCACGACCGCCACCACGATCACCGCGCCGGTGATGATCCGTTTCGTCGGCTCGTTCGCACCGATCTGCGCCAGCCCCGCGGCCAGCACGGAGATGATCAACACGCCAAAGAACGTGCTGATCACCGAGCCGCGCCCGCCCATCAGGCTCGTGCCGCCGATCACGACGGCGGCGATCACCTGCAGTTCGAGACCGACGCCCGCATTCGGGTCGGCGGCCTCGAGCCGCGAAATCTGGAACAACGACGCCAGCCCTGCGAGGGCGCCCATCAATGCGAATACGAGAATTTTATACGGCCTCGGGTTAACCCCTGCAAGTCGGACCGCTTCTTCGTTCGTGCCGATCCCGACGAGATAGCGTCCGAACACGGTGCGCGTCAGCACGAACTGGGCCGCGATCATCACCGCGACCGCGATCAGGAACGCCGGCGAGATGCCGAGCGCGATCGGGTTCGACAGGAAATCGAACGCGTCGCCGATATAGGCCGTGCGCGAATTCGTCAGCTGGTATGCGAGGCCGCGCGCGGCCTCCAGCACGCCGAGCGATACGATGAACGACGGGATCCGCCAGCCGACCGTGACCGCGCCGGTCAGCGCGCCCGTGACGGTCGCGACCGCAATGCCGATCAGCGCGGCCGGCAGCGGCCCCCACTGCCATTTCAGCGCGGCGACGCTGACCATCGACGCGGCGAGCGCGAGCACCGAGCCCACCGACAGGTCGATCCCGGCGATGATCAGCACGAAGGTCATCCCGACCGACATCACGACGAGATCGGGAATCTGGTTCGCGATCGTGCTGAACGTATCGTAGGTCAGGAAATGCGAGCTCAGCACCGAAAACAGCGCGATCATCGCGGCGAGCGCACCGGCGAGCCCGAGGTAGTTCGACAGGCCGAGCCGCGTGCCGGACAGCGTGCGCGCACGGCGCCCCGTCACGTCCTGCTGCGCGCCTGCATCGGTCGGGGTTACGGGAGGCTGGGTCATGGTCGTCCTGTATTCGAAGTACCGGGAGCAGCGCCTTGCGCGTGCCCCGCGTCCGGATGCTGCGCGCCGCCCGGCGGCGTGTCGCGGCCGAAGCCGGCGAACGCCGCGGCCAGCAGCGCATCCTGGGTCCAGTTGCCGCGCTCGAACACGGCGGTCATGCGCCCGGCCGACATCACGCCGATCCGGTCGCAGATCAGCATCAGCTCGCGCAGGTCGCTCGACACGACGACGAGCGCGCGGCCTTCGCGCGCGAGCGCGCCCATCAAAGTGTAGATCTCGAACTTTGCGCCGACGTCGATCCCGCGCGTCGGCTCGTCGAACAGCAGCACGCCCATGTCGCGTGCGAGCCAGCGGCCGATCACGACCTTCTGCTGGTTGCCGCCCGACAGTTCGCCGACCGCCTGCGTCGCGCCGTGCGCGCGGATCCGCAGCGCGTCGATCTGCTGCTCGGCGAGCGCCGTTTCGCGCGCGCCGTCGACGATCCCGCCGCGCGCGAGCCGGTCGAGCTGGCCGAGCGACACGTTCGCGGTGATCGACTGCGTCAGCAGCAGCCCTTCGCCCTTGCGATCCTCGGTGATCAGCGCGATGCCCTGCTTCACCGCCTCGACGGGCGAACCGATCCGCACCGGCTTCGGTGGCTGGCCGATCGCGATCGTCCCCGCGTCCGGCGCATCCGCGCCGTAGATCAGCCGCAGCAGCTCGGTACGTCCCGCACCGATCAACCCCGAGATGCCGAAGATCTCGCCCGCGCGCACCTCGAGCGACACGTCGCGCACCGCCGTCCCGCGGCTGAGGCCCGACACGACGAGCCGCGGCGCGCCGATATGACGCTCGCCGAGATCGATGTGCTCGCCGATCTCGCGCCCGACCATCAGCGTGACGAGCCCGTCGGACGTCGTCGCCGCCATGTCGCCCGCGTGGACGAGCCGGCCGTCGCGCAGCACCGCGACGCGCTCGGCGACCCGTGCGAGTTCCTCGAGCCGGTGCGAGATGTAGACGATCGCGACGCCGCGCGCCTTCAGCCGGTCGATCTGCTCGAACAGCAGCTCGACTTCACGCGCGGTCAGCATCGCGGTCGGTTCGTCGAGAATCAGCACACGGCAGTCGCCGATCAGGTTGCGTGCGATCTCGACCATCTGCTGGTGGCCGATGCCGAGCGCGCCGACCGGCGTATCGGGATCGACCGCGTCGAGCCCGACCTGCGCCATCGCGGCCCGCGCATCGTCGCGCAGCCGCGCGCGATCGATGATCCCGAAGCGCCGCGGCAGGCGGTTCAGGAACAGGTTTTCGGCGACCGTCAGTGTCGGCAGCAGGTTCAGCTCCTGCATCACCATGCGCACGCCGAGTGCCTCGGCCTGCGTCCGGCTCGCCGGCGCATACGGCGTGCCGCCGAGCTGCATCGTGCCGGCGGTCGGCTCGACGAGCCCGCCGATGATCTTCGACAGCGTGCTCTTGCCGGCGCCGTTCTCGCCCGTCAACGCAAGCGCGTGGCCCGCCTCGAGCGTCAGCGTGACGTCGGCGAGCACGGGTTCGGCATAGGTCTTGCCGATGCCGGAGACGGACAGCACGGGAGCGGCTGCGCGGGAGGGTTGGAAAGTCGGGTCCATCGCGATCCTGGTTGCGGCCGCGCGCACGCGGCGCGCGGGTGTGACGCTCACAAGTGCATGTGCATGCAGTGGCCGTGATCGCGCTCACCCCGGATAACGGCCGCCGCGCCCGATTCTTGAGGGCGGCGGCCGAATCGGGGCCGCGTCACTTCGTCACGAGATCCACCGGCGTCTCGACCACGCCCGACATGTCGGCCTGCTTGCGATGCTCGGCAATCGCCTTGAGCGCCGTGTCGATACCGAACACGGCCTGCTTCGCCGCGTACTGATCGGCGGTCGCGAGCACGCGGCCGTCCTTCAGCATCGGCTTGATCGCGTTGATGTTGTCGTAGCCGACCACGAGCACCTTGCCCTGCTTGCCGGCCGCGCGCACGGCCGACACGGCGCCGATCGCCATGTTGTCGTTGCCGCACAGCAGCGCCTTCAGGTTCGGGTATTCGTTGAGCATCGCGGCGGCGACCGCATTGCCCTTGTCGATCTCCCATTCGCCGGACTGCACCGACACGACCTTCATCCCGCCCGCCTTCATCGCGTCCTGGAAGCCGGCCGTGCGCTGCTGCGCATTGGTCGTCGTCGACACGCCTTCGACGATGCCGACCTGGTCGCCCGCCTTCAGCCGCTTCGCGAGGTAATCGCCGATCTTGCGCGCGCCCTTGCGGTTGTCCGGGCCGACGAACGGCACGTTCAGGTTCTTCGACTTCAGCACGTCGGGATCGAGCCGGTTGTCGATGTTCACGACGATGACGCCCGCGTCGACCGCCTTCTTCACGACCGGCACGAGCGCCTTCGAATCGGCCGGCGCGAGCACGATCGCGTCGACCTTCGACACGATCATCTGCTCGACGATGCGGATCTGGTTCGCGGTGTCGGTTTCGTCCTTGATGCCGTTGGTGATCAGGTCGAACTGGCCCGCGTTGTGTTTCTGGTATTCCTTCGCGCCCGTTTCCATCGTCAGGAAGAACTCGTTGGCGAGCGACTTCATCACGAGCGCGACCTTCGGCTTGGCTGCCGATTGCGCGTGGACGGCCGGTGCGGCGGCGACCGCGACGGCGGCGAGCGCGGCGGTCAGGAAGCGACGGCGAAAGCGAACATTCATACTCATCTCCTGGCGACTGGCCCCAAGGGCCGGACGATTATTTGACTGTTGTTTTAATGTGAGCAAACGTTTGCGCCACACTACCCGGGCAATGGCCATCGATGCTGCTGTCGGTACCACGGAATGGAAGCGAGGCAGACGGCCGACTGCCTGGCGCGCTGTCGTTTACGCGCCGCCGCCGGCGGGACGCCGGCGGAGTGAAGGCTATGCTGTACCGATTCGCGTCGGCGTGCAACCTGTCTGATCAATATTTAAGGGTTTATTCGGAGCGCGTGTCACGCCGGGCCCCGCGGCGCCGGTTCGTCTTCATCGGCCGACGGCGGCTCGCCGAAGCGGTTCGCATGCGGCGTGCCGGCGATGAAGCCGTTCATCACGAACAACGCGAGCGCGCCGACGATCGGCACGAACAGCAGCAGCATCCACCATCCCGACTTGTCGATGTCGTGCAGCCGCTTCACACCGACCGCAATCGACGACCACACCGCGACGACCGCGATGACGACGGCCACCAGCATCACCAGCGGCGGCAGATCGTCTTCCGGCGCACCGCGGGAACCCGCATCGAAAATCGCGCTGAGTACGGTGGAAACCAGCGCGTAGATCCACCACGGCAGGCGTCCGATCCGGCCTTCGAACGAAAAGAGAAGCCATTTCAGATTCATTGTTTACCTCTTCGTCACGCGTGTTGCGGGCTGCGCGGTTGGTCTCCAGGCGTGCCGGGACCGGCGATCCGCGTGCTTTGTTTCTTGAGGGCGGACGGGCTGCCGGCTTTGCTTTTCGCACTCCATTCCGGTGTTGCGCGTTGCGTCGCTGGTGCGATCCGGCCGCAGGATGGCGACCAACGGACGGCCCGAGCGCGCGTCACCCGGCATTCACGCGCATTGAATCACATTTGCCGGCCAATGGATCGCTCGATATGGCAGATGGCCGAACCCGACACGAGGCGTGCACGCGCACCCTCTTGTTCTTGTCGTTGGGTCGGCAAGCGAATACATGTCGTTCGCCGCGCGCGGCGAAGAATCGGACGGAAACCGCGATGGCGGTCGATGATACGGTGAGTCGAATCACCCAGGCAGCGGCATATCGCCTGCCGCTGCCCAATACATGACAATCCGCGCCGGTATGTCGCGCCATCCGCGGTGAGCGCGCGGATGACGCACGACGCGCTGCCGTCAAACGGATTCGCGCAACAGCCCCGCGATTTCCGCTTCGTTCAGATGCGGCGCGAACATCTCGATCAGCCGGTACGCATACGCGCGCAGGAACGCGCCCTTGCGCAGCCCGACCCGCGTCGTGCTCGCTTCGAACAGGTGCTGCGTATCGAGCGCGACGAGCCCCGTGTCGCGCTGCGGATCGTAGGCCATCGCCGCGACCACGCCGATCCCCATGCCGAGTTCGACATAGGTCTTGATCACGTCCGCGTCGATCGCGGTGAGCACGACGTCGGGCACGGCGCCCGCCTGCGTGAACGCCTGGTCGATGTGCGAGCGGCCCGTGAAGTCCTGGTCGTACGTGATGATCGGGTACTCGGCGATTTCCTCGAGCGTCAGGTTCTCGCGGCCGACGAGCGGATGGCCCTTCGGCACGACGACCGTGTGGTGCCACGAATAGCACGGGAACGTAACGATGTCCGGATAGCGGTCGAGCGCCTCGGTCGAGATGCCGAGATCGGCCTCGCCGTTCAGGATCATCTGCGCGATCTGCTGCGGGCTGCCCTGGCGCAGCGCGAGATGCACCTTCGGGAACACGTCGGTGAACTGGCGGATCACCTTCGGCAGCGCGTAGCGCGCCTGCGTGTGCGTCGTCGCGACGACAAGGTGGCCGCTGTCCTGGTCGGCGAACTGGCGCGCGACGCGGCGCAGGTTCTCGGCGTCGAGCAGCATCCGCTCGATCAGCTGGTGCACGGCCTTGCCGGGCTCCGTGAGCCCCGTCAGCCGCTTGCCGCGCCGGATGAAGATGTCGACGCCCAGCTCATCCTCGAGATCCTTGATCTGCTTCGACACGCCCGACTGCGACGTGTACAGCACGTTCGCGACTTCCGTCAGGTTCATGTTCTGGCGCACCGCTTCGCGCACGAACCGCAATTGCTGAAAATTCATGGGTATGCCTCTTAGGCTGTCGTTGTTTGATTGTCGATTCCGAGCGTATCCCGCCCCCTGCCCTGCATTTTCTCGTCAACGCGCGGGAAACACACGCACCGCGCGCGGCACCGCCGTCGCCCCGTCGCCGACCTGCAGCGACAGCGCCCGCCATGCATCACGATCGAGTTCGGCCTCGAGCGCGCCGCCCGCGCGCGCCTCGAGCTCCACGCGCACCGAGCCGCCCAGCGGGATCACGCGGCGCACGTCCACCGCGATGCCGTCGCGGTGCCCTGCTTCGCCAACCGGCCACAGCTGCAGGTCGTGCGGGCGCACATAGGCGTTCGCGGGGCCGGCGAAATCGGCGTCGACCTCGATCGGCGCGGCCGCCCCCTCGGCGACGAAGCCGCGCCCGGCGACCGTGCCCGGCAGCCGGTTGGCCGCGCCGAGGAACTCGTAGACGAATGCGCTCTGCGGATGATCGTAGACGTCCTGCGGGCTGCCGACCTGCTCGACGTGGCCGCGATTCAGCACGACGATGCGGTCCGCGACTTCCAGCGCCTCCTCCTGGTCGTGCGTGACGAAGATCGTCGAGATGTGCAGGTCGTCGTGCAGACGACGCAGCCAGCCGCGCAGCTCCTTGCGGACCTTCGCGTCGAGCGCGCCGAACGGCTCGTCGAGCAGCAGCACCTTCGGCTCGACCGCGAGCGCCCGGGCCAGCGCGATACGCTGGCGCTGGCCGCCCGACAGCTCGGACGGATAGCGCTGCGCGAGCCAGTCGAGCTGCACGAGCTTCAGCAGTTCGTGCACCTTCTCGCGGATCGCGGCTTCCGACGGCCGCTCGCGGCGCGGCTTCACGCGCAGCCCGAACGCAACGTTCTCGAACACGGTCATGTGGCGGAACAGCGCGTAGTGCTGGAACACGAAACCGACCTGGCGGTCGCGTGCGCCGACCGACGCGACGTCGAGCCCCTGCAGCACCACCTGGCCGGCATCCGCGTGCTCGAGGCCCGCGATCACGCGCAGCAGCGTGGTCTTGCCGCAGCCGGACGGCCCGAGCAGCGCGACCAGCTCGCCGGGCGGGAAGTCGAGCGATACGTTGTCGAGCGCCGTGAAATCGCCGAAGCGCTTCTGAAGGTTACGGACGGTGATACCCATTCTGGTTGCCTCTTTACGATTTCGACGAAACGGCGCCGACGGGGCCGGCATGTGCGGGAACGGCGTCGTGCGCGTCGGCCAGTTCGGCCGCAAGATGACGCTCGGCGATCAGCTTCAGCGCGAGCGTGACGAGCGCGAGCAGCGCCAGCACCGACGCCACCGCGAACGCCGCCGCGAAGTTGTATTCGTTGTACAGGATCTCCACGTGCAGCGGCATCGTGTCGGTCACGCCGCGGATGTGGCCGGACACGACCGACACCGCGCCGAACTCGCCCATCGCGCGCGCATTGCACAGGATCACGCCGTACAACAGGCCCCACCTCACGTTCGGCAGCGTCACGCGGCGGAAGATCTGCCAGCCCGACGCGCCGAGCACGCGCGCGGCTTCTTCCTCGTCGGTGCCTTGCGCCTGCATCAGCGGAATCAGCTCGCGCGCGACGAACGGGAACGTGACGAAGATCGTCGCGAGCACGATGCCCGGCACCGCGAAGATGATCTGCACGTCGTGATCCTGCAGCCACGGCCCGAACCAGCCCTGTGCGCCGAACAGCAGCACGTACACGAGGCCCGAGATCACCGGCGACACCGAGAACGGCAGGTCGATCAGCGTCGTCAGCAGCGCCTTGCCGCGGAATTCGAACTTCGCGATCGCCCACGATGCGCACACGCCGAACACGAGATTCAGCGGCACCGCGATCACGGCGACGGTCAGTGTCAGCTTGATCGCCGACCACGCATCGGGATCGGCCAGCGATTCGAAATAGAAGCCGACGCCCTTGCGCAGCGCCTCGACGAACACCGCGGCGAGCGGCACGACGAGGAAAAACGCGAGGAACGCCAGCGCGATGCCCGTGAGCAGCCAGCGCACGACGCGCGACTCGCTGACGGGGTCGAGCCGCTTCGTGGCACGCGCGGCCGGCGACGGGGTTTTCAGCACGACGGTGGCCTCCTGGCTCATTGCTGGCCTCCTGCTGCTGCGGCGGCGGTGACGGTGGCGGGCGCCGGGCCGCTCGCGCCCTTGCTCGTACGGCGCTGCAGATACCACTGCAGCGTGTTGATCAGCAGCAGCATCAGGAACGACACGACCAGCATCACGACCGCCAGCGCGGTCGCGCCCGCGTAGTCGTACTGCTCGAGCTTGGTGATGATGAGCAGCGACGTGATCTCGGATTTCATCGGCACGTTGCCGGCGATGAAGATCACCGAGCCGTATTCGCCGAGCGCGCGTGCAAACGCGAGCGCGAAACCGGTGAGAAGCGCCGGCAGCACGGCCGGCAGCACGACGCGGCGGAACGTCAGCCAGCGCGACGCGCCGAGGCACGCGGCGGCCTCCTCCTGCTCGCGCTCGAAATCCTCGAGCACCGGCTGCACCGTGCGCACGACGAACGGCAGCCCGATGAAGGTCAGCGCGACCAGCACGCCGGCCGGCGTGAACGCGATCTTGATGCCGAGCGGCGCGAGATACTGGCCGACCCAGCCGTTGGTCGCGTAAACGGCCGCGAGCGAAATGCCGGCGACCGACGTCGGGAGTGCAAACGGCAGGTCGACGACCGCATCGACGAGCCGCTTGAACGGGAACGTGTAACGCACGAGCACCCACGCGACGAGGAAACCGAACACGGCATTGATCAGCGCGCCGCCGAGCGCGGCCGAGAACGTCAGCCGATACGACGCGAGCACGCGCGGCGACGTGACGGCGGTGACGAACTGGTCCCACGACAGCGTCGCGGTCTTCAGGAACGTGGCGGCGAGCGGTATCAGCACCACGAGGCTCAAATAGGCCACCGTGATGCCTAGCGTCACGCCGAAACCGGGCAGCGCGCTCGGCTTGCGAAAGGTGTACGTCGTCATCGGATGCTCTTGCTGGGTCGATGCTGCTCATGGGTCCGACGCAAACGCCGGCGCAGTGAATCGCGCCGGCGGCCCCGTCGGGGATGCGGCGCGCTATCGTGGCGCGCCGCCGTTGTTATGGCGTTACTGCGGCTTGTAGATCGAATCGAACACGCCGCCGTCCGCGAAATGCGTCTTCTGCGCATTCGTCCAGCCGCCGAAGGTATCGTCGACCGTGTACAGCTTCAGCTTCGGGAACTGCTTCGTCAGCTCCGCCGGCACGTTCTTCGAACGCGGCCGGTAGTAGTTGCGTGCCGCGATCTCCTGGCCCTGCGGGCTGTACAGGAAGTTCAGGTACGCCTCGGCCAGCTTGCGCGTGCCCTTCTTGTCGACCACCTTGTCGACCACCGCGACGGGCGGCTCGGCCAGGATGCTCACCGACGGCACGACGATCTCGAACTTGTCGGTGCCAAACTCCTTGACCGACAGGAATGCCTCGTTTTCCCATGCGATCAGCACGTCGCCGATCCCGCGCTGCACGAAGCTCGTGGTCGCGCCGCGCGCGCCCGAATCGAGCACGCCTGCGTTCTTGTAGAGCTTCGTGATGAATTCCTTCGCCGTCTGCTCGTTGCCGCCCGGCTTGTGCAGCGCGTACGCCCACGCGGCCAGGTAGTTCCAGCGCGCGCCGCCCGACGTCTTCGGGTTCGGCGTGACGATCGAGATGCCCGGCTTGGTCAGGTCGTCCCAGTCCTTGATCCCCTTCGGATTGCCCTTGCGCACCAGGAACACGATCGTCGACGTGTACGGCGACGCGTTGTCGGGCAGACGCTTCTGCCAGTCCTTGTTGACGAGCCCCTTGTTCGCGAGGGCGTCGATGTCGTACGCGAGCGCCAGCGTGACGACGTCGGCCTGCAGGCCGTCGAGCACCGAGCGCGCCTGCGCGCCCGAGCCGCCGTGCGACTGCTTGAAGTTGACGGTCTCGCCCGTCTTCGCCTTCCACTCCTTGCCGAATGCCTGGTTGAAGTCCTGATACAGCTCGCGCGTCGGGTCGTACGACACGTTCAGGAAGGTCGTATCGGCCTGTGCGTGCGTCGCGACGCCCAGCGCCGCCGCCGCGCCCAGCGCGAGTGTTGCGATCAGGCGGCCCACTCCGCCCACCAGCCCCGTATTGCGCTTGCCCATCCTTGGTTCTCCAGTGTTGTCGGTATTGCGATGTCGGGCCAGTCTAACGAACGGGTTACATGATTAAAAATAATCGTTCCTTATTTTTTAATACTCAAAAGTGCTAACGCAGACGGGATGGACGGTTGCGACGGATGAACCGACGTCCGGGCGTCGTGAAATCGCGTCGGAACCGGCGTGATCGCGTCGAACCTCAAGTAACACTTGAAATTCGCGGACTACTGTATAAAAATACAGCTCACTGTCTATCCATACAGTTGAGCCATGACCAAACTCACCGCCCGTCAGCAGCAAGTGTTCGACTTGATCCGTCGCGCGATCGAGCGCTCCGGATTCCCGCCCACCCGTGCCGAGATCGCGGCCGAACTGGGCTTCAGCTCGCCGAATGCGGCCGAGGAGCACCTGCGCGCACTCGCGCGCAAGGGTGTGATCGAGCTGGCCGCCGGCGCGTCGCGCGGCATCCGCCTGCTCGGCATCGACGATGCCCCGCACCAGTTCACGCTGCCGCACGCCGGCCTGATGCAGTTGTCGCTGCCGCTCGTCGGCCGCGTCGCGGCCGGTAGCCCGATCCTTGCGCAGGAGCACATCTCGCAGCATTACGCGTGCGATCCCGCGCTGTTCTCCAGCAAGCCCGATTACCTGCTGAAAGTGCGCGGCCTGTCGATGCGCGACGCCGGCATCCTCGACGGCGACCTCCTCGCCGTGCAGAAGCGCACGGAAGCAAAGGACGGCCAGATCATCGTCGCGCGTCTCGGCGACGACGTCACGGTCAAGCGCCTGATGCGCCGGCCTGGCGGTCTCGAGCTGATCGCGGAGAACCCCGATTACGAAAACATCTTCGTCAAGGCCGGCAGCGCGGAATTCGCGCTGGAAGGCATCGCCGTCGGGCTGATTCGCTCGGGCGAACTCTGACATTCCGTCTCGTTGAGGAGAACATCATGGAACGCCTTGCCCGTCTGCTGCCTTTCCGTCAATTCGGCCGCCTGCGTCACCTGCGCGGCCGCACGCCCTGCGCACCGCTGTCCGCGGCGGCGCCTGTGCAAGAAGAAGTCGCAGTCGAACGGCAGGCGTCCCTGCTGCCGTCGGCGCTCCCCGCTTTCGCGCGGGTATCGCTGAACGCCGGCCTGAATCACGCCGAACCCGCGCGCCGTGCACCGGTGCGCGTCTATCACGGCCGGTCGCGCCTGATCATGGTCGGCACGATCGATGCCGTGTGCCGGATGATCGATCGCTGCATCGCAGAGGAACGATCGGCCACGCCAGGCGGTCTCTGATTGCGGAACATCCCCGCACCGGAGGCAACGTGACCGGATCTTCGGGCCGCGCATGGCGGCTCAAACCCGTGCTGATCGTCGTGATGGCCGTCGCCATCGTTGCGGCGATCGGCTATGCCTACGCGTCGCCGTACGTGGCGCTCGGTCGTCTGAAATCGGCGATCGATGCGCGCGATGCGCAGGCCATCAGTGAATATGTCGATTTCCCGTCGCTGCGCATCAGCCTGAAGCAGCAGGTCACGGAAGAGTTGATGCGCCGGATCGACGCGGTGAAGAAGAACAATCCGTTCGCGGTGCTCGGCGCGCTGATCGGGTCCGCTCTGATCGGCCCGCTGGTCGATGCGTACGCGACCCCGGAAGGCGTAGCCGCGCTGATGAGCGGATTGCCACCGCGTGGCAATCCAGGAGAGCGTCCACCGGAATGGTCGAATCTGCCGCCAGGCAGCAATACGCCGGCGGCGCCGGCGGCCAATCCGGCTCCTCCGGCAAGCGCAGCCGCTCCGGGTAGCAACACGGCCGCTACCGCTGCGTCATCGCCATCCGCCGCTGCTGCACCGGCCAGCCCGGTCGATGCAACGCATGTGCCGCACCCGCAGCAAACCAGCGCCGGGTACCGGAATATCGATGAATTCGTCGTGACCTACCAGCGCAGTGCCGACGGCACGCGCTATGCGGCGATATTCCACCGCTTCGGCCTGTTCTCGTGGAAGTTGTCCGCAATCGACCTGCATGCTTGAGCGGTCCTGAGTGGCCACGGTCAGCGCCCGCCCCACGGACGTGGCATGACGCCCGACCGGCGCGATCCGCAGGTCAGGCAGTCATCGAATCATTGGATCATTTGCCGTTCGCCGTGGCCGCTTCACGCTCCCGCGCGATTTCTTCCTTCTGCTCCTGCGCCGACGAACACGCCACCAGAATGCTGCAGTTCACGCGATCGAGCAGTTGCGTGTTGCCCGACCCCATCCACCATCTGGACAACCCGCTACGGCACCGATGGCCGACGACGACGAGGTCGGCCTTCAGCTCCGTCGCGAGATTCGCGATTTCGTCGATCGGATAGCCGAACGCGAAATGGCCCTCGGCCTGCACGCCGCGCTCGCGCAGCCAGTTCACCCCTTCCTGCAGGATTTCACGCGCGGTTTCCTCGAACCGGCCACATGCGACGTCGGTCAGCAAACCCGCGCTCTGTGCAATGCTCGAGCGCATGTCGACCACCGACAGCAAATGCGTCTCGGCCTTGAGGTCCATCGCGAGATTGGCGCCGCAACGCAGTGCCTTGCGTCCTTCGAGCGTGCCGTCGTAACACAGCAAAATCTTGTTGTAGCTAGCCATGAAACCTCCCTATCGCAACAACGAGCCTACGCATTCATCATGGTGCGCCGCAATTCAGGACGCAAGGGATGGAAAACGCTGATTCGCCCCGCTCGGCTCGTGCGCGATGATGCAGTGCACGATCGGTGCGTACAGGCATCGCACCGTGCAGGCATGCCCTGAAGAGACGCAGCCGATGCACTAGAATGGCCCGTTCGTACTCCAGCGGGCCATCAGGCGCCGGCGTCGTGCGCTTCGGTCATGCCCGTGTGACACGCAATCGTCCGATCGGTTCGTCAACCGGCCACGCATCCGGCAGCGGAGCGCTTCCGCGCCGCCTACAACGACAACATGCCCATGTCCGCTGCACCGATCGATTTCCGGAACGTCGAAAAGCGCTATGGCGACAAGCTCGTCGTCAACGGCCTGTCCTTCACCGTCCAGGCCGGCGAATGCTACGGCCTGCTCGGGCCGAACGGCGCCGGCAAGACCACCACGCTGAAAATGCTGCTCGGCCTCACGCATCCCGATGCAGGCACCATTTCGCTCTGCGGCGAACCGGTTCCATCGCGTGCGCGGCATGCGCGCCAGCGCGTCGGGGTCGTCCCGCAGTTCGACAATCTCGACCCCGACTTCACCGTGCGCGAGAACCTGCTCGTCTTCAGTCGCTACTTCGGCATGTCGGCGCAGGCCGCGCACGCGCTCGTGAAGCCACTGCTCGAATTCGCGAAGCTCGAGAACAAGGCCGATGCGAAGGTCGGCGAGCTGTCGGGCGGCATGAAGCGCCGCCTGACGCTCGCCCGCGCGCTCGTCAACGATCCCGATGTGCTGGTGCTCGACGAGCCGACGACGGGCCTCGACCCGCAGGCGCGTCACCTCATGTGGGAGCGGCTGCGCTCACTGCTCGCACGCGGCAAGACGATCCTGATCACCACGCACTTCATGGAAGAAGCCGAGCGCCTGTGCGACCGCCTGTGCGTGATCGAGGAAGGCCGCAAGATCGCCGAAGGCGCGCCGCACGCGCTGATCGAATCGGAGATCGGCTGCGACGTGATCGAGATCTACGGGCCCGATCCGGCCACGCTGCGTGACGAACTGTCGGCGTTCGCGAAGCACACCGAGATCAGCGGCGAGACGCTGTTCTGCTACGTGAGCGATCCGGAACCGCTGAGCGCGCGACTCAAGGGTCGCACGGGGTTGCGCTATCTGCATCGCCCGGCCAATCTTGAAGATGTGTTCCTGCGGCTCACCGGCCGCGAAATGCAGGACTGATCGATCATGGATGTCCGCAACTATTCGACCGCCGCACCGTCGGCACCGCCGCGCGTGTCGCGCTTCGCGATCGCGATGCCCGCGAACGCGACCAACTGGATCGCCGTCTGGCGGCGCAACTATCTCGTCTGGCGCAAGCTCGCGCTCGCGTCGATGTTCGGCAATCTTGCCGATCCGATGATCTATCTGTTCGGGCTGGGGTTCGGGCTCGGGCTGATGCTCGGCCATGTCGACGGCGTGTCGTATATCGCATTCCTCGCGGCCGGCACGGTCGGGTCGAGCGTGATGATGTCCGCGAGCTTCGAGTCGATGTATTCGGGGTTCTCGCGCATGCACGTGCAGCGCACGTGGGAAGCGATCATGCATACGCCGCTCGCGCTCGGCGACATCGTGCTCGGCGAGATCGTTTGGGGAGCCAGCAAAGCGATGCTGTCGGGGGCCGCGATCATGCTCGTCGCGGGGGCGCTCGGCTATGCGCGGTTTCCGTCGATGCTCGCGGCGCTGCCCGTGATCGCGCTCGCGGGCCTCGCGTTTGCCAGCATCGCGATGATCGTCACGGCGCTCGCGCCGTCCTACGATTTCTTCATGTTTTATCAGACGCTCGTGCTGACGCCGATGCTGCTGCTGTCGGGCGTGTTCTTCCCGATCACGCAGTTGCCGCCGATCGCACAGCATGCGGCGCAGGCGCTGCCGCTCGCGAATGCCGTCGAGCTGATCCGGCCCGCGATGCTCGGCCGGCCGGCGACCGACGTCGCGCTGCATGTCGCGGTGCTCGCCGGTTACGCGGTCGGCGGATTCCTGCTTTCCGCGTGGCTGTTCCGGCGGCGGATGATGCGCTGACGGCCGGCGCACGGGCGCCGGCTTTCTGCGACGACCTTACTCGTCGTCGTCGCTCCACGGGATCTCGACGTCGGTCAGGAACGCGACGGTCGCGAGCGGGCCGCCTTCCTGGCGGCCGAGCTTGCCGTCCGCGCGATGCCATTCGACGCGGAACTGCGTGCCCGGATCGTCGGCCACCAGATACACCGTGCGCAGCTCTTCCTTGTCGGCTTCGTCCACCGGGCCGTCGAACGACACCAGCATTTTCTGCGGCCACAGGCCGTTGACCGGATCGTAAATGCGGTCGCCTTGCGGAATGTCGATGCTGGCCTCGACGCCGATCGTTGCGGAGGCCTCGATGATCATCGTGCCGAGTGCGTTCAGCACGGCAGTCGCCCGCGCGGAATTGGCCTGGCGGATCGCGAGATCGCCGCGCGTCAGCGCCTTTTCGAGTCGAGGATGGATCTTCGGTTGGGTCATGCGTTTTCCTGTTTGCTTCTTGTAAATGGCGCCGCACGCGTGAAACGGCGGCGCCGGATGAATACGACGATTGCGCCCTGCTGGCGCGCCGCCCGCGCGCGTCAGAACCCGAGCGCGACCGCGAGCAGGCCGCTCGCGATCCCGAACACGACGACGAGCGTCGCGACGATCGCCAGCATGTAAGGCTTGAACGAACGCGCGAGCATCGCGAGCGACGGCACGCTGATCGGCGGCAGCGTCATCAGCAGCGCGGCGGCCGGGCCGACGCCCATGCCGAGCGACAGCATCGCCTGGATGATCGGCACCTCGCCGGCCGTCGGAATCACGAACAGCATGCCCGCGACCGCGAATGCAATGATCCAGCCGAGATGATTACCGATGTCCGGGCCGATATGCGGGAACAGCCACGCGCGCGCGGCGCCGAGCAGCAGCACGAGCACGATGTATTCGGGCACGAGCCGCACGGCCATGCGCGCAAGCAGCTTCATCCAGCGAACGAACGGATTGCCGGCCGCGGCCTGCTCGGCCGCCAGCGCGGCGAGCTGCGCATCGTCGATGCTGCGGTCTTCGGGACGTGCGATGCGGTTCAGCAGATAGCCGATCCCGAACACCATCGCGATGCCGAGCACGAGGCGCAGCGCACTCCAGTGCCAGCCGAGCACGAAGCCCATGAAGACCAGCGCCGCCGGATTCAGCACCGTGTTGCCGAGCCAGAACGCGACCGCGCCGCCCGGCGATGCATGGCGCGCACGCAGCCCCGCGACGACCGGCGCCGCACAGCACGTGCACATCATGCCGGGCAGCGACAGCAGGCCGCCCGCGGCGACACTGCCGAAGCCGGTGCGGCCGAGCACGCGCGCGACCCAGTGCGCCGGCAGCAGCGCCTGCACGGCCGAACCGAGCAGCAGGCCCAGCACCATTGCCTGCCAGATCGCCTTGCCGTACGCCCACGCATAGTCGAGCGCGGCCTTCAGCGACGGCTCGGGCGCGGTCGCCGACGTGCCCATCAGGATCGACTGGCCGATCGAATGGTGCTCGGCGGCGACGAACGCCTTGTTGTAGTACGGAAACCATTTCACATAGAACAGTCCCGCGACCGCGATCAGCAGGAAGGTCATCCAGCCGAGGGCGGGACTGGGTTGGGTGCGTGTGGTCGTCATCGTGTGGTCGTCGATTGGTCTTGGTCGGTTTCGGATGTCGCGCCCGCGGCGAGCGCGGCCGATGCGGGCAACCCGGCCTGCGCGAGTTCGGCCAGCAGCGCGCGCGCCTGATCGCGCCCGTCCGCGGCATTGGGCCGGAACGTGAACGTCAATGCCCGGTTCGGCTTGTTGTACGTCGCGCGATAGGTGCGCGCATAGGCGGGATCGTAATGCTTGTCGATCAGCTCGGTGAACAGTTCGGCCCGTGCGTCCGCATCGATCAGCGCCTTCCAGTGCGTCACCTGCTCACGGCTATGCAGGCCGATCAGCCGATGAAGCTGCGCCTTGAACGCGTCCGGTTCGTCGAACAGGTGGGCGTAATCGTCGAGGAGAAATGCGATGCGCTCGTCGTGCGCCGCGTCGACATGCACCCACGGCCCTGCGTGAAACGCCTCGATCAACGCGATCGGCAACTGCACGAGCCCGATCCTGCGGCTTTCCGATTCGACGAACACGGGCCATTCGGGGTCGAAACGTCCAAGCGTTTCGACGAGCCCGGAATCGAACCCCTTCTGCGCCGGCTGCGGCTTGCCCGGCAGCGCGCCGAGCAGCGAACCGCGATGGCATGCAAGCGCCTCGAGATCGAGTGTCTGCGCGCCCACGTCGCGCAGCGCGTTCAGCAGACGCGTCTTGCCGCAGCCCGTATGGCCGACGAGCGCGATATAGCGAAAGCGCGTCGGCAGCGAGTCGAGCGTCGCGCACACCGACTGGCGGTACGCCTTGTAGCCGCCGTCGAGCTGGCGCGCCTTCCAGCCGATCAGGTTGAACCAGGTCGTCATCGAGCCCGAGCGCTTGCCGCCGCGCCAGCAGTAGATCAGCGGCCGCCAGTTGCGCGGGCGGTCGGCGAACGTCGTGTCGAGATGGCGCGCGATGTTGCGCGCGACGATGGCCGCACCGACCCGGGTCGCCTCGTACGGCGACACCTGGCGGTACATCGTCCCGACGAGCACACGCTCCTCGTTGCTGAGCACGGGCGCGTTCAGCGCGCCGGGAATATGATCCTCGGCGAACTCGAGCGGCGTGCGCACGTCGATGATCTCGTCGAACTCGCCGGCGCGATCGAGGGTGACAATCAGGTTCTTCAATTTGGCGTCGAACAGGGGCGATGCGGCTCGATGAGCCGCATGGGCACGGAAGGCGGATTGACGATTATCTCACGGGCCGGCCTCTCGGGCCCCGCGCGGCAGTCGGCGGCGCCGACGCGGCCTGCATCGCGTCGATCAGATGGTCGCGGAATGCGCGAACCGACGCGGGCAGATCGCGCCCCGCCATCGTCTGCACCTGGATGCTGCGCTCGCGCAGCTGCGGGTTCGTCACGGGCACGACGACGAAGCCGTCCGCGGCGCAGCGGTCACGCACCGACAGCAGCCCCGTGAACATCACTGCGCCCGTGCGCCGCGCGTAACCGTACATCGCCGCCGTGTTGTTGCTCGTCAGTTCGGGCTCGAGCAACAGCCCGTCGAGCGCGCACGCGATGTCGATCAGCTGGCGCACCGTCGTGCCGGCCTCGGGCAGCACGTGCGGGTGACGCGCGACATCGGCGAGCGACACGGCTTCCCGCGTCGCGAGCGGATGGTCGTGCCGCACCAACGCGAAGATCGGCGCGCGCTCGGTGTGGTCGACACACACGCCCTTCTCCGGCGCGAGGCTGAAGCTCAACGCGACGTCCACATCGCCATCGCGCACACGCCGCGTCGCGTCCGCCGGCGACACCACCCATACGGAGAAATCGACACCCGGATGGCGCGCCTTGAAGCTGGCCAGCGTGCCGGGCAGGAAATCGATCGCGAACCCTTCCGAGCACGCGATCTTCAGCAGGCTGCCGTGCAGTGCGTCGAGCCCGCCGATGTCCTTCATCACGTGCTCGGCCTCCAGCAGGCTGCGCTGCGCGAACGCCAGCAGCCGCTCGCCGGCCTCCGACAGCGCCATTCCGCGCGGCCGGCGCTCGAACAGCGGTGCGCCGAGCTCGCTCTCCAGTTTCGCGATCTGGCGGCTGATCGCCGATACGGCCACGTGCAGCCGCGCGGACGCGTCGCTGATCGAGCCGGTGCGCGCCACCTCGACGAAATACCGCAACGCCAGGCCATGCAGGAAAGCCGCCATCGCTCTGTCTCCGCCCGGCTGCCGGGCTTGCCGCTTTGCCTTTTCGGCAAAGAAAGGTTCGAAATTCGATCATTGTGACAAAAAAAACGGCTTCCTAGAATCGATCGCATTTCACGCTGCATGCCCGATCCGGCGCGTGCGGCGCACCCGTCAGAGGAGACCCGACTTGAGCCGTACCGCCGCCATCCAGCACGCGCTGAACCAGTTCGAATCCGGTGCGTTCTTCACGACCCTGAGCCGCCGCGTCGGTCTGCGCACCGAAAGCCAGGACAGCGGCAACGAAGACGCGCTGCGCGCCTACCTGACCGACGAGATCGCACCCGAGGCCGCGCGCCTCGGCTTCACGTCGCGGATCGTCGACAATCCCGTCGACGGCGGCGGCCCGTTCCTGCTCGCCTCGCGCCACGAAGACGACGCGCTGCCGACCGTGCTGATCTACGGCCACGGCGACGTCGTGCGCGGCTACGACGCACAGTGGCGCGCGCCGTTGTCGCCGTGGACGCTGACGGCCGACGGCGACCGCTGGTACGGCCGCGGCAGCGCCGACAACAAGGGCCAGCACACCATTAACCTGGCCGCACTGGCGAGCGTGCTCGACGCGCGCGGCGGCCGGCTCGGCTTCAACGCGAAGCTGCTGATCGAGATGGGCGAGGAAACGGGTTCGCCGGGGCTCGACGCACTGTGCCGCCAGGAGCGCGACGCGCTCGCGGCCGACGTGCTGATCGCCTCCGACGGCCCGCGCATCGCCGCCGCGCGCCCGACGGTGTTCCTCGGCTCGCGCGGCTCGGTCAATTTCAAGCTGAGCCTGCGCGCCCGCGACGGCGCGCATCACTCCGGCAACTGGGGCGGGCTGCTGCGGAACCCGGCAATCGTGCTCGCGCATGCGCTCGCGAGCGTCGTCGATGCGCGTGGCGCGATTCGCGTCGCGGGGCTGCGTCCGCCGCCGATCCCGGCGGCCGTGCGCGATGCGCTCGCCGATCTTTCCGTCGGCGGAGGCCCCGGCGATCCGGCGCTCGACGCCGACTGGGGCGAGCCCGGCCTCACCGCGCCCGAGCGCGTGTTCGGCTGGAATACGTTCGAGATCCTCGCGTTCAAGGCCGGCAACCCCGAGCACCCCGTCAACGCGATCCCGCCCGCCGCGTATGCGCACTGCCAGTTGCGCTTCGTCGTCGGCACCGACTGGGAGGCGCTGCACGCGCATTTGCGCACGCATCTCGATGCGCACGGCTTCGCCGACATCGAGATCGACGTCGAGCGCGGCGCACCGGCGACGCGCGTGCCGCCGGACGATCCGTGGGTGCGCTGGGTCGTCGCGTCGCTCGCGCGGACCACCGGCAAGAAGCCCGCGATCCTGCCGAATCTCGGCGGCACGCTGCCGAACGACGTGTTCGCCGACACGCTCGGGCTCCCGACGCTGTGGGTGCCGCACTCGTACCCGGCGTGCTCGCAGCACGCACCGGACGAGCACCTGCTCGCGAGCGTCGTCAGCGAGGGGCTGCAGATGATGGCCGGCCTCTTCTGGGATCTCGGCGACGACGCGCCGGCCGTTCGCCTCACGGCGCCCGCCGCGGCCGGCGCCGCCCTGTAACGCGCTTCGCCCCTTTCACGGGACCTGCACACACGATGAATACGACCACCCTGACCTCGCAGGAAGCCGCCCGCCCCAGCGCCGCGAAGATCCGGCGCATCATCTTCGCGGCGTCGATCGGCAACGCACTCGAATGGTTCGACCTGATCGTCTACGGCTTCTTCGCCGTAACGATCGCCAAGCTGTTCTTCCCCGCCACCAGCGAAGCGACGTCGCTGATGCTGACGCTCGGCACATTCGGGCTGTCTTACCTGATCCGGCCGATCGGCGGCTTCATCCTCGGCGCCTACGCGGATCGCGCGGGCCGCAAGGCGTCGCTGCTGCTGTCGATCGCGATGATGATGGCCGGCACGTTGCTGATCGCGCTGATGCCGACCTATGCATCGATCGGCCTGCTCGCGCCGCTCGGGATCATGCTGTCGCGGCTGATGCAGGGCTTTTCCGCGGGCGGCGAATTCGCGAGCTCGACCGCGTTCCTCGTCGAGCATGCACCGCAGCGGCGCGGTTTCATGTCGAGCTGGCAGTTCGCGAGCCAGGGCCTCGCGACGCTGCTCGCATCGGGCTTCGGCGCGCTGCTGACCGCCACGCTGACGACCGCGCAACTCGAAAGCTGGGGCTGGCGCGTGCCGTTCCTGTTCGGGCTCGCGATCGGCCCGGTCGGGCTGTATATCCGCCGCTACGTCGACGAAGGCGTCGAGTTCAAGACGCAGGCACGCTCGGAAGCGCCGGTGCGCGAGCTGTTCGCGGAACAAAAGGTGCGGGTGCTGCTGTCGATCGGCGCGCTCGTGATCTCGACCGCGATCAACTACATGATCCTGTACATGCCGACTTACGCGATCAAGCAGCTCGGCCTGCCCGCCTCGACGGGCTTCGCGGCCACGCTCGCGACCGGCTTCGTGCTCACGCTCGTCACACCGGTCGTCGGCCACCTGTCCGATCGTACCGGGCGGATCCGCATGATGGCGGTCGCGGCGGTCCTGATGCTCGTCACCGTGTACCCGACGTTCGCGTGGCTCACGCGTCACGCGTCGTTCGCGACGATGCTCGCCGCCCTGGTCTGGATCGGCGCGCTGAAGGCGATGTACTGCGGCGCGCTGCCGGCGCTGATGGCCGAGCTGTTCCCGTCGCAAACCCGCGCAACGGGGCTCGCGGTCAGCTACAACACGGGTGTCACGCTGTTCGGCGGCTTCGCGCCGTTCGTCATCACCTGGCTGATCAGTGCGACCGGCAACCGGCTGTCGCCGGCGCTCTACCTGATGGGGTGCGCGCTGCTGAGCCTCGCCGCGCTGTTCGTCGCGCGCACGCGGCTCAAGATGCGCTAACGGAAGAACCGACGGCGCAGCGATGCGCCGCCGGCGCGGCCCGTCGCGGCATCGCTGCCGCGCGGGCCAGGCGCCGCCTGCTTCAGGTCACGGCGCCGGGTTCGGCTGCAGTTCGTGCAGCGCGTCGATCTCGGCGAGGATCTCTTCGGACAGCTTCACGTCGACGCTGCCGATGTTCTCCTTCAACTGCTCGAGCGACGTCGCCCCGATCAGGTTGCTGCGCGTGAACGGCCGGCTGTTGACGAACGCCAGCGCGAGCTGCGCGGGCGACAGCCCGTGACGTCGCGCAAGCGCGACATAGCGCGACGTCGCCTCGACGGCCTGCGGCCTGCTGTAACGCTGGAAGCGTTCGAACAACGTGATGCGCGCGCCGGCCGGACGCGCACCGTTCTCGTACTTGCCGGACAGCCAGCCGAACGCGAGCGGCGAATACGCGAGCAAGCCGACGCCATCGCGATGCGTGAATTCCGACAGCCCGTTCTCGAACGTGCGGTTCAGCAGGCTGTACGGATTCTGGATGCTCGCGATGCGCGGCAGCCCGAGCTTCTCGGCTGCGCGCAGGAACTGCGCGACGCCCCACGGCGTTTCATTCGACACGCCGATCGCGCGCACCTTGCCGGCCTTCACGAATTCCGCGAGCACGCCGAGGGTTTCCTCGATCGGCACCGTATAGGCGTCGTCGACCCACGGATAGGCGGGACGACCGAACGTGGTCGTGCTGCGATCGGGCCAGTGCAACTGGTAGAGATCGACGTAGTCGGTCTGCAGGCGCTTGAGGCTGCCGTCGAGCGCTTCGGTCAGGTTCTTGCGGTCGAACTGGTTGCCTTCGCCGCGGATATGGCGCGGATTGTGCGGCTGCCGCGCCGGCCCCGCGATTTTCGTCGCGAGCACGATGCGCTCGCGCTGCGCGCGATGCTGCGCGAGCCAGGTGCCGATGTACGCCTCGGTGCGCCCCTGCGTATCGGGTTTCGGCGGCACCGGATACATCTCCGCGGCATCGATCAGCGTGACGCCCTGCCCGATCGCGTAGTCGATCTGCTCGTGCGCATCGCGCTCCGAATTCTGCTCGCCCCACGTCATCGTGCCCAGGCCGATCAGGCTGACCTCGATGCCCGAATCGCCAAGTGTGCGGTATTCCATGCTGCTCCTGTCGCGTCGGTGGAAAGCAGGAACGCTATCACATTGAAGCGACTGCTTCAGACCGGCTCCGCCTACGCTTACAGGCGGCCTTCGGCGCCGGCAACGAGGTTCACGCGCGGGCCCGGACGATGGCGCTGCCGCCCGCCGTCACTGCGGCCGCTGGATGAAACAGGTTGCCGACGCATGCGCGACGATCTTGTCGTCCGCGGTCTTCAGCGTGCCCTCCGCGACGCCCAGCGAACGCGACAGGTGGATCACGCGCCCTTCCGCGACCAGGTCGACGTCGCGCGGCACGGGCCGCAGCATCTTCACATGCAGATCGACCGTGCCGTAGCCGACGCCCGCATCCAGCATCGAATGCACCGCGCACCCGGTGACCGAATCGAGCACTGTCGCGGCGAACCCGCCGTGCACGCCGCCGAGCGGATTCAGGTGCCGGCCGTCCGCCCGCGCCGAAAACTTCACGTAGCCGAGTTCGACGTCGAGCGGACGCATCGGGATCGTCTCGGAAATCGACGCGAGCGGTGCATCGCCCGATACCGCCGCGCGCAACAGATCGAGACCGGACAAGGAAAGCGGGTTCATCGGGTTGTCTCCGGGTTGAAAGCGCGTCGCCGCGCGAGTAAGTTCCAAATTGGAACTCATTATTGACAACGACGGCGGCCGTTGTCAACGTGGCCGGGCCCGTTACAACCGAAGGCGGGTTCTATAATCGAACCCGCTGTTTCGCTGAACTGCCGCCAAGGATGCAAGAGACTCGACGATGAAATGGGATGACATCGGCACGCTGAACTGTTCGGTCGCGCGTACGCTCGCCGTGCTCGGCGACCGCTGGACCATGCTGATCCTCCGCAACGCGTTCCTCGGCTGCCGCCGCTTCGACGCATTCCAGGCCCAGCTTGGCCTCACGCGTCATGTGCTGGCCGAGCGGCTCGCGCGACTCGTCGACGAAGGCGTGCTGGTCAAGCGCGCGTATCAGGAGCGGCCGCCGCGGTTCGAATACCGGCTGACCGACAAGGGCCTCGACCTCTACCCGACCCTGCTCGCGCTGACGGCGTGGGGCGACCGCTGGAAAGACGACGGCCAGGGGCCGCCGGTGCAGTTGCGTCACCGCACTTGCGGCC
This sequence comes from Burkholderia sp. AU38729, assembly GCF_020419725.1. Taxonomy (NCBI): domain Bacteria; kingdom Pseudomonadati; phylum Pseudomonadota; class Betaproteobacteria; order Burkholderiales; family Burkholderiaceae; genus Burkholderia; species Burkholderia sp. AU38729. The sequence goes on from NZ_JAIZQO010000015.1 coordinate 138,062, forward strand.
ATCTGATGCATGCGGTCACCGTATGCTCCGCATGCGGCGAGCCGCTCGACGCACGCGACGTGCAGCCGGAGCGTGGCCCCGGGTGGATTGCAGTCGAGGCAGCCGGGGCGCCTGCGGACGAGAATTGATGCAGCGTCGTGCGTCCATAATGAACGCGCAACGCACACGGATCGTTAGTCGCACTCACGCTGCTGTTGCGTGCCTGCGTCGAGCCCACCCGGCTGCACTCGCGCAGGGCTTGCATGCCGCGACTCTCCCACCACCGCAAGCGCAATCGCGCGCTGCTTTCGACTCCAGCCGCTGATCAACCCGATCACGCACTCGGATCCCGCACAACGCAACTTTGCGTCACCGCCTCTGCCACCGCGGTCATCGCGATGCGTCATCCCGTCTCATCCACACGTGACCGGGCCGCCACGTCTGCGTTACACTCACGGCCCGCTGTCTCGAAATTATTCGCTGTCCAAGATGTTGTCGCGCAATCGCCTCGCCGCTGCCTGTCTCGCCGCCTCCCTGCTCGCCACTCCGTTCGCCGCCTTCGGCAAGACGCAAAGTGAATCGCTGCTTCAACAGGCGATCGACCTCGTGTCGCGTTGGCTGCCGGCCCCCACTCACGAAGCACCCGCGACACAGGTCGTCGAATCGGCGTTTTCGCCCGACGGCGGTGCCGAAGCGCTCGTGCTGAAAGCGATCGGCGCCGCGCGCAGCTCGATCCGCGTCGCCGCCTATTCGTTCACGTCGCCGCCTGTCACGCGTGCGCTGCTCGCGGCCAAGCGACGCGGCGTGAATGTCGCGGTGGTCGTCGACGACAAAGGCAATCGCGCAAAAAGCAGCAAGCAGGCGCTGAACCTGCTCGTCAACGCAGGCATCCCGACGCGCACGATCGACGCCTATGCGATCCATCACGACAAGTACCTCGTGATCGACGCCGAGCACGTCGAAACGGGCTCGTTCAACTACAGCGCATCGGCGGCCAGCCGCAATTCCGAGAACGTCGTCGTGGTGTGGAACAACCCGCAACTCGCGTCGCGTTATCTCACGCACTGGCAAAGCCGCTTCGACCAGGGCACGCCGTACCGCTCCAGCTACTGAGGCAGGCCGCGCGGCGCGCGCCCCGTGTTCGATCCGCCGTATTGCTGATGATCGGCGAGCGCGGCGCGCAACTCAATTCAGCCGAATGGCCAGCGCGCCGCCGCACTCAATGGATGTCGGGCGTCCGCCCGGTCGCCGCACCGGCCTGCGTCGTCGGCGCACAGCGATTCGCCTGTCCGCTCGCGCCGCTTGCCGACGACGTCGGCAAGCCGCCGGGCAGCGCGCTGCTCACGCAAACGACGCCGAATGCCAGCGTGTTCTGGACCGTCGGATAAAGAAGATACAGCGCAAACGCGAGATAGCCCGCGTACAGAAATCGAACCATGGTGCGGTGGGCGGCGATGAACGAATGGACTCGCCCTGTTTACGGCAATGCGCCGGGGTACCTTGAGGTATCGCGCCTCCGATTGCGCATCGGGGCGAAACGCGGTCCCATGGCGCCTGCTTCTCACCCCATCTGCATCGATTCGTGCCGGGTCGCCCCCCCGGTCGGCGGAATCGCAACGTGGCGATGCGCCGAACAATGCGCGATACTGTCCGACATACGATCCCGTAACCGGCCTCGCAGCCGCGACAAAAGACAAGGCCCATGCAAATCGCACCGAAACCGGCCGACGAGGCGGCCCGGCTCGATACGCTTCATTCGCTCTCGATCCTCGACACGCCACCGGAAGAGCGCTTCGATCGCCTGACGCGTCTTGCACGCAGGCTGTTCGACGTACCGATCGCCCTCGTCAGCCTCGTCGACGACGATCGGCAGTGGTTCAAGAGCCATGCCGGGCTCGATGTCACGCAAACGTCGCGCGACGTGTCGTTCTGCGCCCATGCGCTGCACGAGGGCCATACGATGGTGATCCAGGATGCGCTGAACGACAACCGCTTCCACGACAACCCGCTCGTCACCGGCGCGCCCGGCATCCGCTTCTACGCCGGTCGACCGATCACGGCGCCAAACGGTGCGCCCATCGGCACACTCTGCCTGATCGACACGCGGCCGCGCTCGCTCGAACCCGACGAGCTCGCGCTGCTCGGCGATCTCGCCCACATGACCGAGCGCGAGATCGCCGCGCTGCATTTCGCGACCACCGACGAGCTCACGCAACTGACCAACCGGCGCGGCTTCGAGATTCTCGCCCGCCACGTGCTGAGCCTGTGCGATCGCCTCGACCGTCACGCGGTGCTGCTGTTCTTCGACCTGAACGATTTCAAGTCGATCAACGACCGCTTCGGCCACGCCGAAGGCGACCATGCGCTCAAGGCCTTCGCCGACACGCTGACGGGCGCGCTGCGCGACAGCGACGTGATCGCCCGGCTTGGCGGCGACGAGTTCGTCGTGCTGCTGAGCGCCACCGATCCGGCCGACGTTGCCGAGCCGGTCGAACGCGTGACGCGGGCGCTCGCGCTGCGCAACGCGGCCGACGCACGCGGCTATGACATCCGGTTCAGCGTCGGGCATGTCGATTACGATCCCGCACGGCATCGAGACGTGACCGACCTGCTCGCATCGGCCGATCAACGGATGTACGAGGACAAGCAGCGCGGCAAGACGGCCGGCAAGTAAGCGCGGGCGGACCAGGCGCAGGCGCATGTCGCCGCCCTGCCGCCCCGCCGCTCAACTGCGGTTGCGTGGTTGCATCAGCTTCCGCACGGCGGCGCGCTGGCCATGGCCTCCGCGATCTGCTCGGGCGTCAGGTCGCGCTGATGCGTCGCGAGCGACCAGCGATGGCCGAACGGATCCTCGACCTGTCCGTAGCGATCGCCCCAGAACATGTCGGCAGCCGGAATCGTGACCGTCGCGCCGGCCGCGACCGCCTTCGCGATCGCCGCGTCGGTGTCCGGCACGTACAGGTGCAGGCACACCGGCGTGCCTTTCAGTGCCTTCGGCCCGAGCGCGCCGTGCTCGGGCATTTCATCCACCAGCATCAGTGTCGAATCGCCAATCACGAGGCACGCGTGCGCGAGCCGGCCGTCGGGCATCGCCAGGCGAAACTGTTCGCTCGCATTGAACGCGCGCTTGTAGAAGTCGATCGCTGCGGTTGCGCCGGCGCAGATCAGGTGCGGCGTCAGCGTGCGCATCCCTTCCGGGATCGGTTTGACGGACGTGGACATGGGTGTCGCTCCTTCGGGCGGTTGTCGTATCGGAATCGGGACGGACGCGCGATGCGCACGCCTCCGATGCTACGACGGACGAACCTGGCGGAAATCGACACGGCGCCCAACATTTTTTTGTTTTCTCGGGTATCGGCGCACGCGGGTTCCCCGCATCGGACGTCATCGGCGCGTCAGGTCGGCCTCGTTGCCCGGCACGCCGAACTGCCGGCGGCATGCCTCCAGCAATCCCGCCACCGCATCGAGCGGCAGATCGGCAAACCGGGCGATCGGCAGCATCACGCCACCCGGTACCTTGTTGCGCGATGAAAGCGCCGAGAACTGGTAGCCGATGTAGCGATTTCCGGCGACGCTGATGATCCGGAATTCGGTGACGTCACGCCATCGCGTGACGGGTTGCTCGCGCAAAGCCCCGATCAGCCTGAAGCCCGTCTCGTCGACCTGCAGCGCCATCCTGCGCCGCGACGACACGAAGAAGGCGGCCCCCGCCAGCGCCAGCAACACGGCCAGTGCCGCCACCGGCCAAAGCGCCGGCGCGGCTGCGTAACCGCACAGGCTCGCCACGGCCAGCACCGCGCACGCGATCGCCCTTCTTTTCAGGCTCCGGCCGTCGACCGCCAGCGTCACCGGCAACGGGCCGACGACGGTTCCCGCGTCGGAATCGACGTGCCAGCCGGCGGAATCGGTGGTTTCGCTTTCGTCGTTCATCGCGCAATCGCTCACGTCGACGGCAACCCGCTCATCGCGGCCGGATACCCGATCGACGCGCCGAGACAGGCGGCCTGTCGCCGCAAAATGCTCGGGATCGACGACGGTAAGCATCGACGCACGACAACACGCCTTCGTCCGCACGGAACCGGCCACGCTCCGTCGGCATCGGCCATGTTCAGTTGCACACCTTGACGGTACCGTTGGTCGTGCATTGACCAATGGCCCAGTGGCTCTGCCCTGCCAGATGAGGTGCCTGGCCGACGCCACGGATCGGCTCGGACGGCGAAGATGCCGGCACGGCCGCGGCAGCCGACGCGGTGTCGGGCGACGGGAGCGGAGGCGGCTCGGGCGCGGTCTGGCAAGCCGACAACGCCAGACAAAGAGCGGATGCCAACAGGGCGATGAGCGGTCTTGACATGATTTCGTACGCGTTTGCGATATTCGCTTCCGGGAAAACGGGCTCGCTCAAGATCACGTGCCCCGTCAGACCGTTCGGCGCAACCGCCAATGCAGCATGGCGACCATCCAATACTACTCCTCGCGATCGACGTCGCGCGAGCGGCCATTCGGCCAGGTGCCGCCCTCCATGCGGCGGCACGCGCCATCGCTGACGCATGCCGCGCCGGTCAGATTTGCGGCAGGTCGCGCAAAGTGCGCGACTCGTTCGTTGCATCGATGTCGAGCTCGATGCCTTCCGATGCATCGCGATACAGCACGCGCTTCAGCCGGGGCCCGATCGCGGTGGCGTCCGATGCCGAGAAGATTGCGCGGACATCGTTACCGGACGCAAGCGCACGCGCCACATCTGCCACCGGTGCTTCGCTCGGCGTCGCCGCCCACGACCGGTCAGCCGGATTCACGGCCGCCCAGCGCACGTGCGTCACGCGCGCGCTGAGCGGATCGATTCGCACGCCATTCACCGCAAACATCGACATCGGCATCTCCTTCGAATTTTTTGCGGGCCGCCGTACCGATACACGATCACGGACGGCCCCAGATCTCGCAGACGTTTCCCGCCGGATCGGCCACGGAAATCGCGATCGTGCCGTCGCCGTAGTCCCATTCGTTCAGGATACTGACGCGACACGACTCAAGTCGCGCGACGGCTTCCGACACGTGCGCGACTTCGATCGCCAGCGCAATGCCATGGCCGGTCGGACGAAACTCAGGGTACGGAAACTTGCCGCCGCTACCCGTATGGATGGCCAGCGCCGCCCCGTCCAAGACAAAGCGATGCCACGGATTCCCCGCAGCCGACACGCCTTCGGCATGCACGGGCAGCGCGAGCGCCACCCGATAGAAATCCACCACCGCCGGGAAGCGATCGTCTTCGACCGGCACCAGAATGCCCAGACTCGCGATCATGCGCGCGTCTCCGGCCCACGTGATTTTCGATGATACATTGGGACGCTTTACAACCGTCAACAGACAATCGTGCACGGGAGAAACACATGACCGACGCCTGGGGAACCTTCCCTGCCAGAATGGGCGACCATCAGGCTTTCATCAGCTTCAACCACAGCTTTGCGGAAATCGCCGAAGGCGATCCGCGCACGTCGCTGCTCAGCGTGCGCGTCCCCTTTGCGCATCCGACACCGGAAGGCCTGCCGAGCGGCGACGAATTCACCGACCTCGCGACGATCGAGGATCTGCTCGACGCGACGATCACCGCGAAAGGGGGCGTGCAGGTTGGCCGCATCACCGTCGACGGCCACCGGGATTTCCTCTTCTACGTGCCGTTCGATCACGAGGCAGCGGCGGAGATCATCGACACGCTGGCCGATCAGACGACTTACGCCCTGCAGTACGCACATCAGGACGATCCGGACAAGGAAGCGTACTGGCAGACGCTCTACCCGACCGATGACGACTGGCTGATCATGCGCGACATGCGCGTGCTGGATGAATTGCGGAAGAAAGGCGACGCCAGCGAGGTAAGCCGGCGCGTGATGCACTGGGCATACTTCCCCGACCCGAGCGACGCGCATCAGTTCGCGGACTGGGCCGAATCGAAAGGCTATCCGGTCGAATCGGTGGCGCCCACCGAGGACGGCAAGTCGGCGGTCCGGTTTTCACATGAAGGCACCATGGCGCTGGCCGACATCACGCGCCATACGATCGCGATCAACCACGAAGTGCGTGCACTCGGAGGGGATTACGACGGATGGGAAACCAGCGTCGAACAGGCTGGCTGAGCGGGTCGACCTGCCCGCTGTGCGACACGTGATGCAACGCATCCGGCGCAAAAAATATCCCGGCGGCATGCTTGCGCGCCGCCGGGACCAAGGCATCACCGGCCGAAACCGGCGATGGGCCTGAGGGTTCGCTCAGGCACGAGGAAAGCGATTCGTGCGGACCAGGCGAACGGATGCCGGGGCGCGCAATCGATGCGCTCACGCCGCCCGCCGGACGCCTGTCCGGTTCCGTCGACGCAGCCTTCCCGCGTCGGACGGGCAAAAAGCCCCCGCTCCTGCGCGAGCGAGCGGGGAAACGGTTGACCGGGCCGGGGAAGAACGGTCAACCGGCCAAATTGTGAGCGTGGGCCGCACAACGATCTGTGCGGCAACTCACCATTTGGTGACAATGCCGCAGCAATTGGTTCGCTCGCGTGCCGCGCGGATCGCGTCACGGTCCGAGCGCAACGCCCGCGACAGGCGCGAGCATTACCACGATGATGGGCGACAGCACCACGGCCCCGATCATCATCACGCCGTCGGCCGCGAGGGTGACAGGCGTCGCGAGCACGCGCACGGCCTTGCCCGCCGTCGTGATGTGGTCGGTGACCGGGATCTTGTACGCATGCGCAAACGACGACCACGTCTTGCCATGCGCAAAACCATCGGCGCGATAGCGCGATCCGGCCAGTTCACCCTTCATCCCCAGATCCCAGTCTCCGAGCTTCGTGAAACCGTCCTCCAGCGCACGATTCCAGTCCTCATCGGTCATGTGATCGCGGTGGAGCCGCAGCGAGAAGTCGCCCGAAATCTTGCTACCCTGCGCGACGAACCCAGATAGCGACGCCTCGATCGATTTCCGGTAAGGCGATGCCAGCACCGCGCCGAGATGCTCCGGCATCTCGAAGATGTAGTGATATTTCTTGCCGAGCACGACGAATTGCTTGCCGTCCTCGCTGACGAGGAATCGGTCGACTGTCTCTTCGTAATGGCCGTCTTCGAACAGCATGGCAGTGCAGCCTGCCAGGCCGGCAGCGACAACGATCGCGCCCGCCGTCAACAGCGTTCTTCTTTTCATGTCTGGAGTTTTATTTTGTTTTAATTCAATCGGATATTTTCAGCCCGGGCCCAGTCTCCGGTAAGTCGCAGGTGTTGTCAAAGCAGGTTTATTCTATTTTTCCGATCGAGACGATTCTGGTTTCATTTTCTTGCACCGATTTTTTCGAAACCGCAGTTTGCGAACGCCGTGACTCGCGTCATGACAACCGGGTTTCGTCATCGTGACGGTCAGCTGAAAAGCCATTCTGCGACCATCTCTATCCAGTCGAGTTCGCCCGCGATATCGATGACGGTTTCGTCGACGATTTCGGCAGTCGATGTGGTCGATGCGCCCGTCGCCACCGTCCCGGCAGCAACCGCGTTCGCCTTCGCCATTTCGACCGGCGCGCCCGATCTCGGATCGGCCAGCCGCTCCAGCCAGTCGATGATGTTGGCACGCGCATCCTCTTCATCGACGAAATCATGTCGCTCGAGAAATCGATCGAACACGACCCACGCAAGCGTCTTGCTTCGCGAATCGGATTCGAGATGCCAGTCGACAACGCCTGTCCGACCGGACGCCCTGATTTCGAGCATCGCGGTGAAACAGTAATCGAGATACTCGATTTCAAGTTTCGACGACATGGTTTTCTCCGGTCGATCTGCCAGCTCTGTACTTACGATGTGCCGCGCATCGGGTTCCTCGACACTGTATGAATCTTCGATGAAATTCGCGCGGCGCATCATGTCCGCGAGCAGTATCGCGATATTCTCGTGACCTGTCGATATCGATCGCCGACACATGACCGCAATCGATTTGCTCACTATTGTTCTCCGCGCTTTTGCTCGCGGCCAAGGTTCTGCCGCGAATCGTGCCGATTTCCTATTTCGGGTATTGTCCTGCCTCGCCGCCGCAATCGCGCTGCTAAACTGGAATCAATAAGGCCGCTTGCGGCATCAGAGGAAACAATGGCACTCGCCCACGCACAGGAAAATGGCGTAGAAGTCTGGGTGATCCAGCTTCCCGGGCACACACCCTATGCCTACACGCACCTCAAGCGGGTATTCTCGTCTGACGATACGCGCCATCGGGTCGTGACGATCGACCTGCCGAAACTGCTGGCATGTGCCGACCGCGACACGACGGACTACGTGTTGCCGTCCGTTCTGTACTGGGCCCCTGGAAAAGCCGCGGGCATTCGCGAATTCCTCGATCCTGAACAGGACAGGATTGCGGACATGCCGTACATCACGTTTCGCGAGACGAGAACGCGAACGCTGCTCGGCATCCCCGGCCTGTCGAAGGTCGGCGTCGCGTCGTTCCGCAACGGCCAGCATCGCGCACGCTATCTGGCCTATGCAGGCGCAACGACCCTGCCCGTCGAGGTGCACGAGACGGAAGCCGATTTGCTCGTGCGGTACTGCGGCGAGTAGCGACGGAGTCCGTTCGGCTTTCGCCCGGCGACGGCCGTACCTCGTGCGACCGTTCGCTCGAACGTCGCCAGGCCGCTACGCCTGTATCGCATAGATCCGGTCGGTGACCTCCGTCTGGCCGATGCGGCTCGTCTCGATACCCGCCAGTTGCCATCCGTTGTGTTCATAGAAACCGATCGCGCGTTCGTTGTCCTCCAGCACCTTCAGGTGGACCTTGTCCACGCCAAACGTACGCGCCCAGGCACGAACGGCTTCGATCATGCGCTTGCCCGTGCCGCTTCCGTGATGCGCAGGATGGACGTGCAGGCAGTCGAGCAACACGCCAGGCACCGGGTCGACCGGACGCTCGGCGCTGACGAAGCCCACGGGCTCGCCATCCGCCTCGGCGATCAGCACGAGCCCCCACTCTTCTTCATTGCGATCCAGATAGTGCCGCCATCGGTTCGCGTGCTCCGTCGGTACCTCGTCGGCGAGGTAGGCAGCCGGCAGGATGTGGCTGTATGCGGTTTGCCAGCTCAGCGTGTGCAGGCGAGCGATATGGTTTGCGTCGTGCGCTGTCGCGGCACGCAGCGTGGCCCGGGTTTCCGGCATCGGTGGTCACTCCTTCAGCTTGCTCTCTTGATCGGGACATCCCGCCGCAAAATATACCGCGCGTTGCGGCATGCAACCCTCGACGACCTGCGTGCGAACGATACCGTGTCGGCCTGTCCCGAGCCGACGAAATCACGGCATCGCACTCCGCACGTAATCGGCGCGTACCTTGCATGCGCCGTCGCCACCCACCAGCTCGTGACGTCCGCCAGCGCTCGTCTTCTTCACGCCTGACGCGATCGCGTCAGCGCCTGCCCGCCGGGCGTCGCTGCAACTCGTTGCCTGTGCAACGGAATGAAGGCAAAAAAAATCCCGACACCATCATTGGTCGTCGGGATCGAACGGCCCTGCAAAGCATGAGGGCACGAGGAAGCCGACACATTACATCAATGCAAGACTGTTGCGCGCTGTCGGTTCACGCCAAGTCCCTGTCCCATTCCGCCATTCATGCGCAAAGCGCGGCCATAAACGAAAAAAGCCTGCTCACGCGGAACGCGAGCAGGCAAGAAAACGGATCAGCATTCGAGGCACGAGGGCTGTCCATGGAAGATAACGGCACGGAGCGCAAGAACCTTAGCTGGGACAGGAAACTTCGCAACATCATGTCGGCGGGATACGGCCATCCAATCTCGTGTCGAAGATCCATTGATGAAAACCGGCGACACAGTGACGATATCCTGTCGCCCGCAACGCTGGCCGTCCGCCAACCGTGCGAAGCTCCACCCGGCTTGCTCGTAGCAAAGCACCACTCCATTCAATCGGCCATGTATGGCAAACTTCGGCTCCGAATCGGCGCAGCGCGCACTCTTCACTGCAGGGGAATCATGTACGTCTTGATCTATATCGCAGCAGTCGCTGTCGCGAACCTGATGGTCGCTCATTTCGGACCCGCTGCTACACCGATCATCGCGTTCTTTCTGATCGGACTCGATCTCGCGATTCGAGACCGACTCCATCTGGACTGGCGCGGTCGCGCGCTTTGGTCAAGGATGCTTGCGTTGATCGCGGCCGCTGGTGTTGTCAGTTACGCGCTCAATCCGGCTGCCAAGGAAATCGCCCTCGCGTCTCTCGCAGCGTTCGGTTCGGCAGCCGTAGCAAGTGCAATCGTGTTTCAACTCGCACGTCGCTTTCCGATACTGGCGCGCGCCAACGGTGCGAACGTCGCGGGTGCGGCTGTCGACTCCATCGTCTTTCCGCTTATTGCGTTCGGGGCGGTGTTTCCGACGATCGCCGCATTGCAGTTCGTTGCAAAGGTGGCGGGTGGCGCTTTGTGGTCGTGGGTGGTTTTTAGAAACACTCGAACGGTTCAGGCGGGGATCGCGAGCAATGTGGCCGATCGGTGACGACGAGCGCCGTCCAGATCTAGCTGACTACGCTTTGATCGAAGAAGTTCGACGTGCAGGTGCCAGCCCGTGTCAGCTTCAGTGCGTGAGATCACTGCTTGGGAAAGCGAAACCGCGCGCGGCGAGGCTGTGACAGGGACAAGGCATCAGAACCTATCGCCCGAGAAGCCTGGTCAAGTATCTTGCACGCAGAACCACCAGCGCTTCGTGCAGTTAGATGATCGCAACAGCAATGATGCAAAGTCACCAGGATCCAACAGAAGCCACGACAAGATCAGCAGGGGCACGGCGGAAGCAACTCCAGCGAGCGAATAAAACACCCCCTGGAAGTCGTCTCAGCCATGACCTTGCTCCTTGAGTCTGTTTCCCGTTCCATTGTCTGGGCCGCAGGCTTGCGCTTTCAGCGCGTCGAGTAAGCATGCGGACGGTGGAAAGGTTGATTCAGCGTCCCGTCAGGATCGGTCGCCGCGCGATTTCATACCCCAAGAACCAGCGACGCACCAACCCTATCGTCACAATGCCCACGATCACGCCGGCACCGATATCTGCCAGGTAATGGCCACCAACCGAGAACGTCGATGCCAGCATGACCGAATTGAGCGCGAGCGCGACGGGAAAAATGAAGCGAAGATTACGTGTGACGTAGATCAACATTACCGCGACGACTGCATGAAATGACGGTAACGAAACGATTCCCTGCATCGCCATGGGATTCATCACCATGGGCGCCCCACTTCTCGCACTGAAATAATCAGAAAGGTGAGACGCCGGACCGGAGTCGATAATACCGAAGTACGGGAATGCACTCGCCGCCGGATACCACGTCGAAATCGCAACGACGAATATCAGCGAAATCACGAATATCAGCATCATCTCGCAAAGCTCTTGCTTTCGGCGCAACAGTCCGAATAAAAAACACAACAGAACCATCTGATACGAAATGGTTTTATATGCGAACAAAAGTACTTGCTGAATAACCTCGTAACGTACGACCCATTGGTAGCTTTTCAACCAATCGAATCCGAACGATTGCTCCCACGCCAGAAGCGCACCCTGGATCTCGGGACGGTTGACGGCCGCCCCGATATACGTCGCAATCACTGCCGCCTGCGCATTCATCGTGACGGTTCGAAAGCAAAGGACCGAGAGCGCGATATCCCGACAGCGAAATTTTTCGGCAATTTCCCGATAGCGCGGGATACGTCCGATGCCGACCAAGACACCGCAGATCAGTAGCGTCATGACGCACGTCTCGACCGATTGCGGATACCACTCGTGAATGAGGGACAGCCCAAATCGGCCCATGGTCGCGAAATCGACAGCAAACATGACACCCGTCAGTATCCAAGCAATCGCAAACGCCCCCAATACTCTCGTTCTCATATTTTCCCCGGCCATGCTTTTTATTGACGGTGTATCCGTCCTGTCAGCACATATTCAATCACGCCCGGCAAAAAATTACACTGGGCGTTTGTCATAGGCCAGCCAAATCAGTCATCGCGGGAACGAGCGCTCATGGCGGAGGTGGTTGCGGTATTTCCGCCGTTGAAGGGGCGTTTCCGCGTCTCGACCGCCTTGTGTCGATCGAAGGCACTCGCTTAGCCGGTCGACACTCGCGTGAAGCGCGCAATGCAATGCCGGAAGATGCGCCGCAAGGTAATCGAGCCGTTCGAAATCATGCCAACGCTCGCGGCACGCCCCGGTCGGTTGGAGGCGATTCGGCACGAAGAAATGCCTGTCCGTGTTCACGCCGAGGCGCGGCACGCACTACACGCGCGACGGATTCAAGGGATGCCGAGGGAAGTTGATGAGCGAAACGATCGAGGCGAAGGTCATTGCCGGTCGATTCGCATTCCATGACTTGCGTGCATATTACGCACCCAACATCAGAGCGAGCGCGGCGCCCTGCCCGACCTGCATGCGAACCCCGCGACAACCGCACGGGCGTACGACCGAAACAAAATCGGAAAGCGCTTGGAATTCCATTTTGTGGAATGCCAAAACAAAAACGGCACTGTCTTTTGGGACAGTGCCGTTTTTAACAACTTGATACCGCTTGGAATTCTGTGGGGTGGCTGATGGGACTCGAACCCACGACGACAGGAATCACAATCCTGGACTCTACCAACTGAGCTACAGCCACCACTGTTACTGCTTTTTGTTCTTCGCTGCTTTTGTGTTTCAGCAGCGAAGAACAAGATTATACGAACACTTTTGAATCTTGCAAAGCTTTTTTTTCAAAAATTTCTTCGGCCTCGTTCAGATGCGCGCGCGCCTCGTCGAACACGGCCAGATCAGCTCGGGCGAGCTTCTTGTTGTCGGACAGCACACGACGCCAGCCGCGTGCACCGGGCATGCCGCGATACAGTCCGAGCGCGTGCCGCACGATCGCGCCGAGGTAGGTCCCGCGCTTCAGTTCGGCCGCGCAGTATTCGATCAGCTTCGCCTCGGCCTCTTCGCGCGTCGGCACCGCGGCGGTCGACCCGTAGAAGCGCGTATCCACCTCGGCGAGCACGTACGGGTTGTGATACGCCTCACGGCCAAGCATCACGCCATCGACATGCTCGAGATGCTGCGCTACCTCGTCGAGGGTCGTGATACCGCCGTTGATGACGATCTCGAGCGACGGAAAATCGCGCTTCAGCTGATACGCATAGTCGTACTTGAGCGGCGGGATCTCACGATTCTCCTTCGGCGACAGCCCCTTCAGGATCGCATTGCGCGCATGCACGACGAACGTTTCGCAGCCAGCCTCGGCCACCGTGCCGACGAAGTCGCGCACGAACGCGTAGTCCTCGACCGCATCGACCCCGATCCGGTGCTTGACCGTAACCGGTACCGACACCGCATCGCGCATCGCCTTCACGCAGTCGGCAACGAGTTGCGGCTCGTTCATCAGGCACGCGCCGAACGCACCGCGCTGCACGCGCTCGGACGGGCATCCGCAATTCAGGTTGATTTCGTCATAGCCCCACTGCTCGCCGAGCTTCGCCGCGCGCGCGAGATCGTCGCGCTCGCTGCCGCCCAGTTGCAGCGCGACCGGCGATTCGTTCGGCGTGAACGCGAGATGCCGCTGGGCATCGCCGAACAGCAGCGCGCCCGTCGTGATCATCTCCGTATACAGCCACGTGTCGCGCGTCAGCGTACGGTGGAACGAGCGGCAATGCCGGTCGGTCCAGTCGAGCATGGGCGCGACGGATACGCGGCGGGGAGGAAGTGAAGACGGTACGGACATGGATTTCGGGCAACAGGCCAGGCGGCGCGGAAACAACCCGGTATTTTACCGCAACACGGGCTGTGCCTGCCCGGCACGCGTGCTACCCCTCGCCCAGCTCAGCATCGACCGCCCGCCGGGCCTCGTCGAGCACGCGCTCGATCACGCGCCGTTCGGTCAGCAGCATCCCGTCGACCTTGACGAGCCGCCAGTCGATCCGCACCGCGTCGCCCTGCAGCACGCGGTAATGCGCATGCTCGCCGTCCCAGACCTGCTCGGTCTTCACCTCGATCTCGAAGCCGCGGTACGGCTCGCTGAAATCGCCGAGGTCGCTGCCTCTCGGTTCCATCGCACGCTCCGTGGCGACGCAGCGCCAGACCGCCCGGGCGGCCGGCGCCGTGCGCTCAATCGTATTCGTCGGATAAAAAGGATTTGCCATCGGCCGTCAGGTCGACCCGGTCGGCCGCCGCCTGGTAGATCAGCCCCTCGTTCAGCAACGCGTAGACGACGTCGTCGAACACGGCGGGAACCGGCCGGCTTTCACCGAACTGGTCGATCCATTTCAGCGCCTCGATGGCTTCGGGGGAAAGGATGGGGGTCATGCGTTGGCCTCCGGCATCGGTGTCGCTCCATCCTAGCACTTCGTCCGGACATCGAATACCAAGGCAAACGCGCTGCGCCGATGCCGGGCGGCGCCAACGGGCAGGTTGCCCGCGGCGCCGCGCCGGTGCAGCACACGCGGGCTCAGAGGCGCGCGATCGATACTTCGGTCGATTTCACGAGCGCGACGACTTCCGCGCCCACCTTCAGTTCGAGTTCGTCAACCGAACGGGTCGTGATCACCGACGTGACGATGCCGAACGGCGTCTCGACGTCGACCTCGGAGACCACCGATCCGCGAATGATCTCCTTGACCTTGCCCTTGAACTGGTTACGTACGTTGATTGCAGTGATGCTCATCAGGTTGATCGCTCCGAAGAAAAAGATCTCAGAACGGGCGGCCGCTGCCGCCCGGAATTAAACGGCCCAGCGGATCTGCCCGACCGGTCGAACGTTGTCTGCCTCATGCGGTGCGTCGTGGTCGGCCGCACCGGGCCCGCCGGCGAGCACGCGTTTCAGCACGCGATCCTCGAGCGCCGCAAACGCAGCCGACGCGCGGGCGCGCGGCCGGTCGAGCGGCACCGGCTGATCCAGCGCCACCCGCCCCTGCTCGATGAGCAGGATGCGGTCGCCGAGCGCGACGGCCTCCTGCACGTCGTGCGTAACGAGGAGCGCGGTAAATCGATGCTCGCGCCACAACCGCTCGATCAGCGCATGCATCTCGATACGGGTCAGCGCATCGAGCGCGCCGAGCGGCTCGTCGAGCAACAGCAGTTGGGGCCGGTGCACGAGCGCACGGGCCAGCGCGACACGCTGCCGCTGGCCGCCCGACAGTTGCGCGGGCCAGTCGTTCGCGCGTTCCAGCAGGCCGACTTCATCGAGCACCGCGCGTGCCTGGTCGCGCGCGCCGCGTCCGAGGCCCAGCATCACGTTCTGCAGCACGGTCTTCCACGGCAGCAGGCGCGCATCCTGGTACATGATCCGCGTATCGAGTTCGCCGCCGCCCTCGCCGCGCGTTTCGAGCGTGCCGCTGCTCGGCTGCTCCAGTCCCGCGACGAGACGCAGCAGCGTCGATTTCCCGCAGCCGCTGCGGCCGACGATTGCGACGAAGCTGCCGCGCGCGATGCCGAGCTCGACGTTGTCGAGCACCGTGCGCGCCCCGAAGCGCTTGCTGACGCCCGACAGCGTCACCGCATCGTCCGGTGCCGGGCTTCCCGGCCGTCGCCGCGCGAGCGGAACGACGGATGCACTGGCGTCACGTTCGAGAACCGCTGCGTCCCGCGCGTCACCGTCCGCGACACGCGCCTGCACCAGTTCGGCCTCGAGGTCTGCGCCGGCAAGCGGGCCGTAGGCGGCCGCCGAAGTCGTCGCATTCATGCCTTTGCTCCTGATTGATAAGCGGGGTGCCAGCGCAGCGTCACGCGCTCGAGCCATTTCGCCAGCACGTCGGCCAGCTTGCCGAGCACCGCGTACAGCAGGATGCCGACCACCACCACGTCGGTTTGCAGGAATTCACGCGCGTTCATCGTCATGTAGCCGATGCCCGACTGCGCGGAGATCGTTTCCGCGACGATCAGCATCACCCACATCAGCCCGAGCGCAAAGCGCACGCCGACGAGAATCGACGGCAACGCACCAGGCAGGATCACGTCGCGGTACAGCGCAAAGCCGCGTACGCCGTAGCTCTTCGCCATCTCGATCAGGTTTGCGTCGACCGAGCGGATCCCGTGATACGTGTTGATGTAGACCGGGAAGAACACCCCGAGCGCAACGAGGAACAGCTTCGCCTTCTCGTCGATGCCGAACCACAGGATCACGAGCGGAATCATCGCGAGCGCCGGGATGTTGCGGATCATCTGGATCGTCGAATCGAGCGCGACCTCGGCCGCCTTCGACAAGCCGGTCGCGAGCCCCAGCGCGAGGCCGACGCCGCCGCCGATCGCGAAACCGAACAGCGCGCGCCACGTGCTGACCTTCACGTTCGCCCACATTTCACCCGACGTCACGAGCGACCAGGCCGCTCGCACGACCGCCACGGGTTCGGGCAGCACGCGGGTCGACAGCCAGCCGATGCGCGCGCCCACTTCCCATGCCGCCAGCAGCGCGAGCGGCACGAGCCACGGCGCGACGCCGCGCCACGCGCGGGCGGCCACGGCCGCGGCCGTCGTCGACGTTTTCGTTGTCATCGCAGGCCTCCTGTCGCTCAGCTCTGGGCCGCTTTCGGCAGATAGCTGTTGCCGACGATTTCGCCGAACGGGCCCGACAGCGGGCCGGTCGCCTTCGCCGCGCCGTTGCCCTTGATCAGCGGGAATACGAGTTCCGCGAAACGGTACGACTCCTCCAGGTGCGGATAGCCGGACAGGATGAAGGTCTCGATGCCGAGATCCGCGTATTCGCGCATGCGCTCGGCGACCTGCTCCGGGTTGCCGACGAGTGCGGTGCCCGCGCCGCCGCGCACGAGGCCGACGCCGGCCCACAGGTTCGGGTACACCTCGAGCGCCTCGCGGCCGCCGCGCTTGCCGCCGTGCAGCGCGGCCATCCGGCGCTGGCCTTCCGAATCCATGTTCGCGAACGCCTTCTGCGCGCGTGCGATGGTTTCGTCGTCGAGGCGGCTGATCAGGCGCTCGGCGTCGCGCCATGCTTCGTCCTCGGTCTCGCGCACGATCACGTGCAGACGAATGCCGAACTTGATCTTGCGGCCGCGCGCCTCGGCGCGGGCGCGAATATCGGCGATCTTCTTCGCGACGGCCTCGGGCGGCTCGCCCCAGGTCAGGTAGGTGTCGATGTGATCGGCCGCGATCTGGTGCGCAGCCGGCGACGAGCCGCCGAACCACAGCGGCGGATGCGGACGCTGCACGGGCGGATACAGTGCCTTGCCGCCCTTCGACTGCAGATGCTTGCCGATGTAGTCGAACCCGCCGTTGTCGTGCGACGCGGACAGCAGCCCGCGCCAGATGTTCAGGAAGTCGTCGGTGATTTCGTAGCGCGTGTCGTGATCCGCGAACAGGCCGTCGCCTTCGAGCTCGGCGGCATCGCCGCCCGTCACGACGTTGATCAGCAGGCGGCCGCCCGACAGGCGGTCGAACGTCGCGGCCATCCGCGCCGACAGCCCCGGCGATGCGATGCCGGGACGGATCGCGACCAGGAATTTCAGGCGCTGCGTCGCCGGGATGAGGCTCGACGCAACGACCCACGCATCCTCGCAGGAACGGCCGGTCGGCAGCAGCACGCCCTCGTAGCCGAGCGTATCGGCCGCTACCGCGACCTGCTTGAAGTAATCGTAATCCGCGGCGCGCGCACCTTCGGCCGTACCGAGGTAGCGGCTGTCGCCGTGCGTGGGGATAAACCAGAACACATTCATCTGCTGCTCCTGCTTGACTGTCCTTGCCGGAATTTGAAAAAACACCTCCCTGCTCGCGTCGCGGATGCGCGGCGCATGCATGGTGTGCGTTCGAATCGGGATGGCTCGCCGGTCAGGCCGTGCAGCGGGCGAGGACGCGATTGCACGGCTGTTTCTGGGAAATCAGTCTAGGGATCGGTGCAGGGCTTTGGAACGATTTTTTTGAGCTTAGGTTTTCCGCTTTCGTGATTAGCACGACGCTGGAGCGAATATCGCGGCGGGCGGGCCCTATAATGGCGCACCTATCCGAATAACTCCGCGCGGACGGCCCCGGCCGTGCGCGCCCGCGGTGCACTCATCGATGCAGAAAGTCATCCTGCCATTCCTGTCCGGCTTCCTGGCCGCCCTGTTCTTCCGCGAAGCGACGCTCGCCCTCCTTCATACGGCCGACCTGATCGCCGCAACCGGCTTCTCCACGCAGCCGTTCGCGCCGCTCGGCATTCCTGAATTTGTCGCGAATGCGCTGATCAGCGCGTGCTGCGCGATCCCGATGGCGTGGCTGCTGCGCGTCTCGCCGGAGCGCGAGGCCTCGTGGATCGGCGCGCTGGTGTTCGGCGGCATCGTGCTGACGGCCGCCCGCGTGTTCGCGATCGATCCGCTGCGCGGCATCTGGCCGTCGGGCAACATGATGCCCGTGCTCGCGGCCGGCTTCGCCGCGAACGCGGTATGGGGCTTCGGCGCACTCGTGTTCATGCGCGCGTTCATGTCGGACGACGCAGGCGACGAATAACGCGGCGGCAAGCACTACGCCCTTCGCCACCCACCGGTCGACACCCATGCAAAAGGCCGCCTGCACGTGCAGGCGGCCTTGTCGTTTCCAGCGCGCGCTTCGGCCAGTCCGACCGACGTCAGTCCTGCAGCTTCCGCAGCGGATGCGTGTCCGGCGTCCACGGGCTGTCGAACATCGCGAGCACGTCCGTGCGGTCGATATCGGCGGACGACTTGAAACGCCAGGCCGGCTGGTGGTCCTTGTCGACGATCAGTGCACGCACGCCTTCGATCACGTCGCCGCGCGCGAACGTCGAGCGCGTGAGATCGAGATCGCGCCGCAGGCAATCGGCCATCGTTGCGCCACGTGCACGTTCGACGACTTCCAGCGAGACGGCCATCGACAGCGGCGACAACTGTTCGCGCATCGCGTGAGTCGCCTTCTCGGCCCATCCGTCGACGGCCGCGCAATCCGGCTCGGCGTCGAGCGACGCGAGGATCGCGCCGATGTCCGGCTGCGCGAAATGCCGGTCGATCCCGGCACGCGCGTCGGCCAGCGCCGACGTGTCGGGCGTCGGCACGACCTTGTGTGCGGCCGCCGCGTCGGCCACGCACGCGACTGCCTGCGCGCCGCTGTCGATGCGCGCGCTGCGCAGCGTATCGAGCAGCGCCGGCACTGCGGCATCGGGCAGATAAACGTCGGCGAGCTGCGCGTACAGCGCGCCGGCCGCGTCGAGCGTCGCGCCGGTCACGGCGAGATAGCGGCCGAGCGCGCCGGGCGTGCGCGCGAGGAACCAGCTCATCCCGACGTCCGGGAACAGGCCGATACGGGTTTCCGGCATCGCCATCTTCGTCGAGTCGGTCACGACCCGCAAGCCGCCCGTATGCCGCGCCGCCTGCGAAATCCCCATGCCGCCGCCCATCACGACGCCGTGCATCAGCGCGATATAAGGCTTCGGATAGGTGAAGATCGTGTGGTTGAGCGTGTACTCCTCGGTGAAGAACGTGTCGACCGCATCGCGGTCGCCTCGCTGCCACGCATCGTGGAAGAAGCGCACGTCACCGCCCGCGCAGAACGCACGCGGATGCGGGCTGTACACGACGACGGCGACGACCTCCGGATCGTCGCGCCACGCGTCGAGCGCCTGCTGCATCAGCCGGATCATGCCGACCGACAGCGCGTTCAGCGCCTTCGGCCGGTTCAGTTCGAGAAAGCCGATGCGGTTCGCGACAGTCGCGCGCACGTCGGGCTGAGTGGATTCGGCGGAAACGGCAGCGGGAGAGGAATCGGTCATGAGAGTCATCCGGCAAATGGCAGTCGCACGCTCAGTGCGCCTGCATCTTCGAGAACAGGTTCAGCACCACGACGCCGGCGATGATCAGGCCGAGGCCAATCACGGCCGGCAGGTCCGGCACCTGGCGATAGAGCAGCATCGCAACGAGCGTGATCAGCACGATGCCCGCGCCCGACCAGACGGCATAGATGATGCCGACGGGCATCGTGCGCAACGTGATCGACAGGCAGTAGAACGCGATGCCATAACCGGCCACGACCAGCAACGACGGCCAGAGGCGCGTGAAGCCGTCCGCCGCGCGCAGCGCCGACGTGCCGATCACTTCCGCGACGATCGCGATCGCGAGCCAGGCGTAACCGGGAAGCTGCATCGCTCAGCTCCTTGCGAGGGCCAGCACGGCGTAGTCGTGGCCGAGCTCGGCACACAGCGCCTCGACGACGAATTCGTGGTCCGCGCGCTGCGGCAGCCCCGACGCGGTGATCGAGCCGATCACGCCGGCACCGGCGACGGTCAGCGGGAACGAGCCGCCGTGCGGCGAATATTCGGCGATCGGCAGCCCGTGCTTGTCGGCGAGCGTCGCACCGGCCTGCTGCATGCGCAGGCCGATCGCGTACGAGCTGCGGCGGAAATGGGCGACGACGTTGCGCTTGCGGCGTACCCAGTCGGCATTGTCGGGCGTGGCGCCAGCGAGCGCTGCGTAAAACAGCGGCTGGCCGAACGTGACGATGTCGATCGCGATCGCATGGCCACGCGACGTCGCGAGCGCGTGCATCCGGTTGCCGAGCGCCCATGCGCGGGCCGCGTCGAATTGGGGAAATACGAGCGCCTGTTCCTGCGCGCCGATCGATTGCAGATCGTGAGCGATATCCATGAATCCGTCGATACAGTAATGAGAGTCGCAACAGCGCCGAAGCGATCGCGCGCGGCCCCGCTGCCGAAGAAACGAAACAAACCGCTCGATTCTAGCGCACGCACCCGCCGTACCGGCCCCACAAGCAGCGACAAGAAATTGTCAGAAAACGCTTGCACGCATTCGGGTTACTCCTTATAATTCATTTCTTCGACGGACGCGGGGTGGAGCAGTCTGGCAGCTCGTCGGGCTCATAACCCGAAGGTCGTAGGTTCAAATCCTACCCCCGCAACCAACCGTCCAGAATTACGCAAAAAGCCCGGCTCCGCGCCGGGCTTTTTGTTTTTCCGCCGCACGCCTCGTCCCGCTTCGCGCGACACGCGGCCTGCACGCGCAGGCGTTCAAGAATGCCGCGCCCCGGTGATACACTCGCATCACCTCGTCCCTTCCACTCGACATGAAATTCTGCTCCGTCTGCGGTCACGAAGTCATCGCGCGCATTCCTCCGGGCGACAACCGCGAGCGCTTCATCTGCGATCACTGCGGCACGATCCACTACCAGAATCCGCGCAACGTCGTCGGCACGGTTCCGGTCTGGGGCGATCAGATCCTGCTGTGCCGCCGCGCGATCGAACCGCGCTACGGGTTCTGGACGCTGCCCGCGGGCTTCATGGAAATGGGCGAGACGACGGCCGAAGCCGCCGCGCGCGAAACGCTCGAGGAAGCCGGCGCGCGCGTCGAGGTGCAGAACCTGTTCACGCTGCTCAACGTGCCGCACGTGCACCAGGTCCACCTGTTCTACCTCGCGCGGCTCACCGATCCGGCGTTCGAGGCCGGCGAGGAAAGCCTCGAAGTGAAGCTGTTCGACGAAGCCGACATCCCGTGGGACGAAATCGCGTTCCCGACCGTCAGCCAGACCCTGCGGTTCTTCTTCGCCGATCGCGCCGCGGGCGACTACGGCGTGCACACCGGCGATATCTTCCGCTCGCTGCGCAACGGCTGAGCCCCCGCCCCATGGTCCCCTGGCTCGGCCCGGACGATCCGTTTCCGCCCATCGAACGCGCGCTCGGTCCCGCGACCGGCGCGCCCGGCCTGCTCGCCGCGAGCGCCGACCTGCTGCCCTCGCGCCTCATCGACGCGTACCTGCGCGGCATCTTCCCGTGGTATTCGGACGGCCAGCCCGTGCTGTGGTGGAGCCCCGACCCGCGCATGATCCTCGTGCCGGCCGAATTCAAGGTGTCGCCTTCGCTGCGCAAGACGCTGAAGCGCGTGCTGCGCGAGCCCGACTGGGAAGTGCGCGTCGACCACGATTTCCCGGGCGTGATGCGCGCGTGCGCGCAGGCGCCGCGGCGCGGGCAGCGCGGCACGTGGATCACGGCCGAGATCATCGACGCTTACACGTCGCTCTACCGCTCCGGCAACGCGCACAGCATCGAGACGTGGCACGACGGGCGGCGCGTCGGCGGCCTGTACGGCGTGTCGTTCGGGCGGATGTTTTTCGGCGAATCGATGTACGCGGACGCGACCGATGCGTCGAAAATCGCGCTGGCCGCGCTCGTCGCGCACCTTCGCGAGCAGGGGCTGGAAATGATAGACTGCCAGCAGAATACGTCGCATCTAGCGTCGCTCGGCGGCCGCGAGATCGCACGCAAGGCCTTTGTCGCTCACGTGCGCAGCGCGGTAGCCGAACCGCCGATTCCGTGGCAGTTCGACAAGCGCGTGCTCGCCGCGCTGACGGGCCGCGCCGAAACGGCGGCCCCCTCCGGGATCGAGCGCTAGCGCGGCACTCCCTCCCTGCAACGAGAGCTGCCCATGACTCACCCGACTGAGCTGCCGCTTTCACCGCTTTCGGCGCTGCAATTCTATGCAACGGCGCCCTATCCGTGCAGCTATCTGGACGGCCGCGTCGCGCGCTCGCAAGTCGCGACGCCGAGCCACCTGATCAACTCCGACATCTACACCGAGCTCGTGAAGGCCGGCTTCCGGCGCTCGGGCGTCTTCACGTATCGTCCGTACTGCGACGGCTGCCGTGCCTGCGTGCCGGTGCGCGTCCCCGTCGCCGCGTTCGCGCCGTCGCGTACGCAGCGCCGGATGTGGAAGCGGCATCGCACGCTCGTCGCGACGGTTTCGCCGCTGCACTACGACGAAGAGCACTACGCGCTCTACATGCGCTACCAGTCCGCGCGCCACGCGGGCGGCGGCATGGATCGCGACAGCCGCGACCAGTACGAGCAATTCCTGCTGCAGAGCCGGATCAACTCGCGCCTCGTCGAATTCCGCGACCTCGATGCCCCGGGCGGCGAGCCCGGGAAGCTGCGCATGGTCAGCATGATCGACATCCTCGGCGACGGGCTGTCGTCCGTCTACACGTTCTTCGAGCCCGACGACCGGCACACGAGCTACGGCACCTACAACATCCTGTGGCAGATCGAGCAGGCGAAGAGCCTCGGCCTGCCCTACGTGTACCTCGGCTACTGGATCCGCGAGAGCCCGAAGATGGCCTACAAGGCGAACTTCCACCCGCTCGAAGGGCTGATCGACGGCCGCTGGAAGATACTCGATCCGGAACGGATCGACCTGCCGCCCGTCGACGCGGCACTGGCCCGTGCGCCGTTGCCGGGCGGGCATTCCGGCTCGGGCTGACGCGCGCCGCGGGGGTGACGAAGCGAAGCGCGCCCCTGCCGCCCAACTCCCGGTAAAATAGCGGGTTGTCATTCATTCCGGCTGTCCGCCCTATTCCCGTGTTCAGTTCCCTTTATCCGCTGGCCCGCGCATCCCTGTTCAAGATGGATGCGGAAGACGCTCACCACCTCACGCTACGCGCGCTCGGCGCGGCCGGCCGCACGGGCCTTGCCTGCGCGCTGTCGGCCCGCGTGCCCGACGCGCCGCGCACCGTGATGGGGCTCACGTTCCGCAACCCGGTCGGCCTCGCGGCCGGCCTCGACAAGGATGGCGCGGCCATCGACGGCCTCGCGGCGCTCGGCTTCGGCTTCATCGAGGTCGGGACGGTCACGCCGCGCCCGCAGCCCGGCAACCCGCGCCCGCGGATGTTCCGCCTGCCGCAGGCCGAAGCACTGATCAACCGGATGGGCTTCAACAACCACGGCGTCGACCAGTTCGTGAAGAACGTCCAGGCTGCCCGCTATCGCGGCATCCTCGGCCTGAACATCGGCAAGAACGCCGATACGCCGATCGAGCGCGCCGCGGAGGACTACCTGTACTGCCTCGAACGCGTGTACCCGTTCGCGAGCTACGTGACGATCAACATCTCGTCGCCGAACACCAAGAACCTGCGCCAGTTGCAGGGTGCGGGCGAGCTCGACGCACTGCTCGCGGCGCTGAAGGACAAGCAGCAGCGCCTCGCCGACCTGCACGGCAAGCTCGTGCCGCTCGCGCTGAAGATCGCGCCCGATCTCGACGACGAACAGGTCAAGGAAATCGGCGACACGCTGCTGCGCCACAAGATCGAGGCGGTCATCGCCACCAACACGACGCTGTCGCGCGCGGCCGTCCAGGGCCTGCCGCATGCGGACGAAGCCGGCGGCCTGTCCGGCCGCCCCGTGTTCGACGCGTCGAACGAAGTGATCCGCAAGCTGCACGCCGAAGTCGGCAGCGATGTGCCGATCATCGGTGTCGGCGGTATTTTCTCGGGCGAGGATGCCCGCGCGAAGCTCGCGGCCGGCGCGGCGCTGGTGCAGCTCTATACGGGGTTCATCTACCGCGGTCCCGCGCTCGTCGCGGAATGCGTGAAGGCCGTCGCCCGCGAACGCTCCGCGTAATATAGGCATAAACAAACGATATTTAAAAGTCGATTGCATTTTTGCTATCATCGACCCCGTTATCAGAATCAATGACCCGGACAGGGCAAGGAAACACACGATGAAGATTGCGCTGCTGAAGAAGCTGCTGGTTGCCGGCCTGATCGGCACGTCGTTCGCCGCTGCCACCGCGCATGCGGCCGACCTCCTCGACCAGGTGAAACAACGCGGCACGCTGCGGGTCGGCCTGGAAGGCACGTTCCCGCCGTTCAACTCGAAGAACCCGCAAGGCGAACTCGTCGGCTTCGACGTCGACATCGCGAAGGCCGTGGCCGCGAAGCTCGGCGTGAAGGCCGAATTCGTGACGACCGAATGGAGCGGCATCATCGCGGGCCTGCAGGCCGGCAAGTTCGACGTGATCGCCAACCAGGTCGGCATCACCGACAAGCGCAAGGAAACGCTCGACTTCTCGCCGGCGTACACGTACTCGTCCGCGCAGCTGATCCAGCGCAAGGACGACACGCGTGACTTCAAGTCGCTGGAAGACCTGAAGGGCAAGAAGCTCGGCGTCGCGCTCGGCACGAACTACATGGACATGGCGAAGTCGGTGCCGGGCATCGACGTGAAGACGTACCCGGGCGCGCCCGAGTACCTGCGCGATCTCGCGGCCGGCCGTCTCGATGCGGCACTCAACGACCGCCTGATGCTCGCGTACCTGACGAAGAACTCGCAACTGCCGCTGCGCCCGGGCGCGAACGTCGGTTCGGCGAACCCGTCGGGCATCCCGTTCAAGAAGGGCAACCCGAAGTTCCAGAAGGCGATCGACGACGCGATGGCGCAACTCGAGGCCGACGGCACCTTCACGAAGATCTCGGACAAGTGGTTCGGCATCGACGTGACGAAGCCGATCAAGTAAGCACGCCTGCATTTCCCGCCTGACGGCGGGCCGGAAAGGGCGGCATCCGTCACGATGCCGCCCTTTGTTTTATGCGTCCGGTTTATGATTGCGCTTTCGCGCACGCATTCGATTCGTATTCCATGTCGACAACGTCCCTGCTCGTCCAATCGCTGCCGGTGCTCGCCCAGGGCGCCGTTCTGACCGTCAAGTTCGCCGTGCTGTCGATGGTGTTCGGCCTGCTTGGCGCCGTCGTGCTCGCGATGATGGGCATCCGGCAAAGCGAAGCGCTCGACGGTTTCGAACGCATCTGGGTCAACGCGCTCGCGTGGCTGGCACGCGCGTACGTGAGCCTGATGCGCGGCACGCCGCTGCTCGTGCAGATCTTCGTCATCTACTACGGGCTGCCGAGCCTCGGCATCTCGCTCGACCCGACGCCCGCCGGCGTCATCGCGCTGTCCGCGAACGTCGCGGCCTACATGTCGGAAAGCATGCGCGGCGCGATCAACGGGATCGCGCGCGGCCAATGGCTCGCCGCGTACAGCCTCGGGTTGTCGTGGGGGCAGACGCTGCGCTACGTGATCGGCCCGCAGGCGCTGCGCATCGCGGTGCCGAGCCTGTCGAACAGCCTGATCAGCCTGATCAAGGACACGTCGCTCGTGTCCGTGATCACCGTGACCGAACTGCTGCGCAGCGCGCAGGAAGTAATCGCGGCAACCTATCAGCCGCTGCCGCTTTATCTCGCCGCCGCGGCCGTGTACTGGATCCTGTGCCAGATCCTCGAATGGGTGCAGCGCTGGTACGAAAAGCGCCTGTCGCTGCCGTCGCGGCACTGAGCGCACGCCGCGCGCCGGGCCGCTCGCGCGCGCCCGGCTCCCGCCTTCCCGCTTACTCGCCCGAATAACGCACGCCGAGCGCCGCTCGCGCGGCATCGGTCATCGCGATCATCTGCCGCGAATGGTCGTGCGTCATGATCGGGCTTTCGGTCTGGCCCGCACGCAGCAGGTCGCAGAAGTGCGCCGTCTCGTAGTTCAGGCCGCCGCCGTCGACCGGTGCGTCGAGTTCGACGGTGCGCCCGTCCGCATAACGAATCGTCGCGCGCGCGGGGTTCCACCATTTCTCGTGAATCGTCACGTGGCCGCCGGCCGCGGCGATCAGCGCGTCGCCGCGCCCCATCACGTCGAGCCCGCAAAAGAGCTGCGCGATCCCGCCGTTCGCATGCACGCTGTTCAGGCTTGCGAACAGATCGACACCCGTCTCGCCGACGCGGCCGAGCGTCTGCACGTCGCGCGCGGCGCCGAGCCAGTCGACCGCGAGAAACGCCTCGTAGATCCCGATATCGAGCAGTGCGCCGCCCGCGCGATCGAGACGATAGACGGCATGGTCGTCCGGCACCGATGACGACGCGCACCCTGCCCGCACGAGCCGGATCTCGCCGATCGGATCGTCATGCAGATGCGCACGTAACTGACGGTACAGCGGGAAGAACGGCGGCTTCATCGCCTCCATGAAAAGCCGCCCGGCGTCGCGTGCCGCACGCAGCACGGTGTCGAGCTGCGCCGCGTTCAGCGTCGCGGGCTTTTCGCACAGCACGGCCTTGCCGGCAGCCAGCGCGGCCAGCGTGTACTGCGCGTGACTGTCATGGAGCGTCGCGATGTAGACCGCGTCGATATCGCTCGCGAGGAGTGCTTCGAGGCTTGCGGCAGGCGTACCGCCGTATGCATCGCAAAAGTCTGCCGCGGCATCGGCGCGGCGGGCCCAGGCACCGGCGAGCGTGGCACCCGGCACGTGCGCGAGGCTTTGCGCGAAACGGCGCGCGATGCTGCCTGCGCCAACGATGCCGAAGCGCACCGTGCGATGGTCGTTGTCGTTCATCCTGATCTTCCGTGTCGGTCGTATGACGATGGCCGGCACGCTGCCGGCCGGCCGTCATGATAAACGGCCCGCGGCACACGGATGAGCGAGTCGCGCAGCGTCAGGCGCGCATGGGCACGTCGACGGAGAAATCGCGCGAGATCTCGTCGGCGCTGAAATCGATCAGCGCAAGCGAAGCGGCTTCGGCTTCGCGCGGGTCGCGCCGCTCGATCGCGTCGACCACACGTGCATGCGCCTTCACGACGACGTCGTGCGCACCTTCCTTCTGCACGACACGCGGATTCACGAGACGCACCGCACCGCGCACGATCGCCGCCATCTGCTGGAAGAACTGGTTGCCGCTCGCCTGCACGATTCGCGTGTGCAGCAACTCGTCCGCCGTGTCGTAGCCGGGGTCGCCCGGCTGCAGCACCTTGAACGCATCGAACGCTTCACGGATGCCCGCGATGTCGGCAGCCGTCGCGCGCACCGCCGCCTGCGCGGTCGCGCGCGGTTCGATCAGCATCCGGAATTCGATGACGTCGCGCATGAACTGCGGATCGGGTTTCGCCCGGAATCGCCAGCTCACCACGTCTTCGTCGATCATCCGCCAGTCGCGCATCGGCCGCACGCGCGTGCCGACTTTCGGGCGCACGTCCAGCATGTCGCGCGCAAGCAACATCGATAGCGCTTCCCGCATCACGGTGCGACTCACATCGAACTCTTTCGACAGCACGTCCTGCGGCGGCAAGATGCCGCCGTACTTGTCCTCGACGATACCCGAGACAAGCCCATCCATCACTTTCGCGACCAGTGACCGGTCTTTGCCCTGCTCCATGACACCTCCCCGTGCGTCGATTTGCGAACACCTGCTCCGCAGTTCCGCCGGCCCTGGTTACGACTGTTCTTATGATCTATAAGTTGATGAGTTCGAGGATATTTCGCTATCTGGTAAACACCTGACAGGGTTATCCCTCTTTTTGACCGGGTGATTTATACGGCTAAAAATAAGGCCCGGGAAGCGCATTGCGCCTACCGGGCCCCGATTTCCACAAGATTTAAACATTCAGTCCATTACGACACGCGACACATCATTACGGACTGCTTGTGAAATCTTTCAATTTGCCGAATAAACGATCGTTTCAACGCCGTTTTCCGTGCCGAGCAAGCACAGGTTCGCACCGCGCTCGGCGAACAGGCCGACCGTCACGACGCCCGGCCATGCGTTCACCTGTGCTTCGAAACCGCGCGGATCGGCGATCTGCAGCCCCTTCACGTCGATGATCTCGTTGCCGTTGTCGGTGATGTACGGCGCGCCGTCCTTCGTCACGCGCAGCACCGGCACGCCGCCGAGCGCGGTCACGCGCCGGCCGATCGCCGTGCGCGCCATCGGCACGACTTCGATCGGCAGCGGGAACGCGCCGAGCACCGGCACGCGCTTGCTGGCGTCCGCGATGCAGACGAACGTATCGGCCACCGATGCGACGATCTTCTCGCGCGTCAGCGCACCGCCGCCGCCCTTGATCATCGCGCCGCCCGCGTCGATCTCGTCGGCGCCGTCGACGTACACCTGCAGCGAATCGACCTCGTTCAGGTCGAACACCTTGATGCCGTGCGACTTCAGGCGTTCGGTCGTGGCGACGGAGCTCGACACGGCGCCGCGATAGCGCGCCTTGACGACGGCGAGCGCGTCGATGAAGCAGTTGGCGGTCGAGCCGGTGCCGACGCCGATCACGGCGCCTTCCGGCACGTTCTGGATCACGTAATCGGCGGCGGCCTGGCCGACGAGGCGTTTGAGTTCGTCTTGAGTCATGGAGTGGTAATGCTGCGGGATTGCGGAAAACCGCCAGTTTACCGGACTCGGATGACGGCCCGGGTTTTTCGGCGTGCCGGGCGCGGCGGATTCAGGGCGCGCCCGCCTCGGGCGCGTTGTCCGGCGGTTGCGTGCCGGGAAAGTACTTGTCGAGCAACGCCTGCGCGATCGCGTCGGTTTCGGCGTCGGGGTTGCCTGCATAGTCGGACGGCCTGAAATGCATCTGGAACGCGGCGAACACGCGGCGCGTGCGTGCGTCGAGCACGCCATCGGTGGCCACGTCGTAACCGTAGCGCGCGAGCTTGAGCTGCAGTTCGCGCACGTCGACCGGCGCATGCGGATCGCGACCGCCGAGCCGCGCGGTCACGGTCGCCTCGTCCGGCCACGCACCGACGCCGGCCTCGGCCAGCGCATGCCACGGAAACAACGGCCCCGGATCGATCTTGCGTTGCGGCGCGATGTCGCTGTGCCCGACCACACGCGTCGGCGGAATCCCGTAGCGCGCGACGATGTCCTTCGACAGCCGGGTCAGCGCCGCGACCTGTTCGGGCGGATAGGGTTGCCAGGTGCGGTTTTGCGGATCGAGCGGCCCGCGGTTCACGTTCTCGATGCCGATCGACACCGCGTTCAGCTCCGTCGTGCCCTGCCACTCGCTGACGCCCGCGTGCCATGCGCGCTCCGATTCCGGAACGAGCTGGTAGACGACCGGCCTCCCGCGCTCGAGGCGCGGCTGCGGCGGGATGACGTAATGCACGCTGACCGAATCGCCCGTCAGCGTGCGCAGCGATTTCGCCTCGTCGCTTTCGGTGTAATGCATCACGAGAAAGCGGATCCGCGAATCGGCGCCGCGCGCGTGCAGGCTCGTGTCGGCGTAGTAGGTACCACGTTCGACGAGCGACGGCGACGTGCAGGCAGCCAGCAGGCACAGCACGGCGCAGGATGCGCCAGCGCGAAACAGGGTCATCGGTCGCGAGCTCCGGAGAGCCGCGTGCCGCATCGGATCGCGGCACGCGTCGTTCGGGTCATTCGAGGCCCGCGCAGGGCGCGCGGGGCGGGCTGCGTCAGCCCTTCACGCGCCGCTGGCGCACGGCTTCGTACAGGCATACGCCGCTGGCGACCGACACGTTCAGGCTTTCCACGCTGCCGGCCATCGGAATGCTCATCACCTCGTCGCAGGTGTCGCGCGTCAGCCGGCGCATGCCTTCGCCTTCCGCACCCATCACGAGCGCGACGGGGCCGTCGAGCTTCGTTTCGTAGAGCGTCGCCGATGCCTCGTCCGACGTGCCGATGATCCACACGCCGGCCTCCTTCAGCTCGCGCAACGCACGGGCGAGGTTCGTCACCGTGATGTACGGCACCGTATCCGCCGCACCGCTCGCTACCTTGGCCGCGGTGGCGTTCAGGCCGACCGCACGGTCGCGCGGCGCGATCACCGCGTGCGCGCCGGCCGAATCGGCGACACGCAGGCACGCGCCGAGGTTGTGCGGATCGGTGACACCGTCGAGCACCAGCAGCAGCGCCGGGCCCTGGATGCCGTCGAGCAGCTCGGACAGGTTCTGCGCGAGCGGGACGTCCTCGACACGCGCGACGACACCCTGGTGACGCTCGGTATGCGCGAGGCCCCACAGGCGCGTTTCGTCGGCCGCGATCAGCCGCACGCCCGCTTCCTTCGCGGTGTGCAGGAAGTCCTGCATGCGGCGGTCGCGGCGCGTCTGGTCGTACAGCACCTCCGCAACCGTCGATGCATCGTGCCGCAAACGTGCGGTCACCGCATGAAAACCGTAAAGAACCTTCAGACGTGACATGACTGGAACAACCTTCGATCAAACGTGCGGCCGCGCGACGCGCGCAGCCGCGATCCATGGAAAAGGAAAGCGCCGCGTTGCCGGTTGATGACCGGTCACGCGGCGTCTCTCGATACTGCAGAGCGGGCGCGGGCGCCGCCCCGAACGCTCAATACTTCTTGCGGGCGCGTGCCTTCTTCGCGGTCGGCTTCGCCGCCGCACCGCCACCGCTGCTACCCTTCTTGCGCGCGGCGCGCGCTTCCTTCACCGCGACGCTCGGCGCACTCGCGGCCTTCTTGCGACGCGGCACGGGATCCTCCGCCTGCGGCAGCGTGCGTACGCGCGGGCCATTGCCGCGGTCGGCACCGCCGCCAGCGGACGCCGGCACGGGCGACGGACGCGGCGCCTTCACCGGCGTATCGCGCACGAGGCGGAAGTCGATCTTGCGTGCATCGAGATCGACGCGGCTCACCTGCACGCGCACGCGATCCGACAGGCGATAGCGGATGCCCGTGCGTTCACCGCGCAGCTCGTTCTTGATCTCGTCGTACTGGAAGTAGTCCGAGCCGAGTTCCGTGACGTGCACGAGCCCTTCGATGAACAGCGTGTCGAGCTGCACGAAGATGCCGAACGACGTGACGCCGTTCACCATCCCGCCGTACTCCTCGCCGAGCTTGTCGCGCATGAAGTAGCACTTGAGCCAGGCCTCGACGTCGCGCGATGCTTCATCCGCGCGGCGCTCGTTCGCCGAGCAGTGCAGGCCGAGCTCTTCCCAGATCGCCGTGTTCGAACGCGAACGGCCGCGCGATTCGTCGTCGGCCTGCTGCATCGCGCGAGCGCGCGGCGACAGCGCGGTGTTCAGCTCGAAACCTTCCGGCGCCTTCGGCACGTATTTCTTGCCCGACAGGATCGCGTAGATCGCGCGGTGCGTGAGCAAGTCCGGATAACGGCGGATCGGGCTCGTGAAGTGCGCGTACGCCTCGTAGGCCAGGCCGAAGTGACCGATGTTGTCCGGGCTGTAGACGGCCTGCTGCATCGAGCGCAGCAGCATCGGCTGCAGCATCTGCGCATCGGGCCGGTCGCGGATCTGCGCCATCAGCGCCGCGTAGTCGCTCGCATGCGGCTTGTCGCCGCCGCCGAGCGACAGGCCCATGCCGCGCAGGAATGCACGCAGGTTCTCGAGCTTCTCCGGCGTCGGCCCCGCGTGCACGCGGTACAGGCCCGGATGCTTGTTGCGCTTCAGGAAATCGGCGGCGCAGACGTTCGCGGCCAGCATGCATTCCTCGATCAGCTTGTGCGCATCGTTACGCTGGCGCGGCACGATCTGCTCGATTTTGCCCTGCGAGTTGCAGACGATGTAGGTCTCGGTCGTGTCGAAGTCGATCGCGCCACGCTTCTGCCGCGCGGCGAACAGCGACTTGTAGACGCCGTACAGATCCTGCAGGTGCGGCAGAAGATCCGCGCGGCGCGCAGCCTCCGGCCCCTTCGTGTTCGACAGCACGGCGGCGACTTCGGTGTACGTCAGGCGCGCCGCCGAATGGATGACGGCCGGATAGAACTGGTACGCCTTGATCTCGCCGCGCGCGGTGATCACCATGTCGCACGCGAGCACGCAGCGGTCGACCTGCGGATTCAGCGAGCACAGGCCGTTCGACAGCTTCTCCGGGAGCATCGGAATCACGCGGCGCGGGAAGTAGACCGACGTGCTGCGCTCGAGCGCGTCGGCATCGAGCCCGCTGCCCGGCTGTACGTAGTGCGACACGTCGGCGATCGCGACGATCAGGCGGTAGCCGTCGCCGCGGCCGACCTTGACCGGCTCGCAGTAGACGGCGTCGTCGAAGTCGCGGGCGTCCTCGCCGTCGATCGTCACGAGCGGCACGTCGCGCAGGTCGACGCGGAAACGCAGGTCGGTCGGCCGCACCTTGTCGGGCAGCGCGGCGGCTTCGTCGAGCGCCGGCTGGCTGAACTCGTGCGGCACGCCGTACTTGCGCACCGCGATTTCGATTTCCATGCCCGGATCGTCGATGTCGCCGAGCACCTCGACGACACGGCCGAGCGGCTGCGAATGGCGGCTCGGGAAATCGGTCAGTTCGACGACGACGACCTGCCCGACCTTCGCCTTCTTCACGTTCTGCGTGATCAGGATGTCGTGGCCGATACGCTTGTCTTCCGGTGCGACGATCAGCGCGCCGTTCTCGTTGAGCAGGCGGCCGATCACGCGCTTGTTCGCGCGCTCGGTGACTTCGACGACATGCCCTTCCGGGCGGCCGCGGCGATCGTAGCCGACGATCCGCGCGAGCACGCGATCGTTGTGCATCACCTTCTGCATTTCGCCGTTCGGCAAGAACAGGTCGTCCTGGCCGTCGTCGCGGATCACGAACCCGTAGCCGTCGCGATGCCCCTGCACGCGCCCGGCGACGAAGTTCGACGGATGGGTCAACTGGTAATGGCCGCGCTTGTCGAGGCGGATCTGGCCGTCGCGTTCCATCGCGGCGACACGCCGGAAGAACCCCTCGCGCTCCTGACGCTTGATCGACAGTGCTTCCGCGATGTCGTTGGCGGCCAGCGGCGCGTCGCTCGTACGCAGCACGCCGAGAATTTCTTCACGGCTCGGAATGGGGTACGGATATTTGCTCAAGGGTTTGTCGATGGTTGTTCTCGTTGCGTTGATTGATGGTGCACGGCATCAACATAGAGGTGTCCGTCAGACAGTTCTATATTGACGGCGGCGGGTCATTCTATCACCCGCCTGTGTCACCAAAAGACCGGAATGCCGCCGGCAGGCGCGGCGGAGCCCGGTTTGCGATGCATCGCAAAAAAGTGTTGACACGAATAATTGGGGCGCTATAATTTCGCTTCTTTGCAGCAAGCAGCTACTGCAAAACGTGCCCAGGTGGCGGAATTGGTAGACGCACTAGGTTCAGGTCCTAGCGGTGGCAACATCGTGGAGGTTCGAGTCCTCTCCTGGGCACCATCTGTTTTTAAAAAGGTCGGCTTCTGCCGGCCTTTTTTCATTTCCAGCCCAGGAAGCAAAGCGCCTGCGCGCTTTGCGCGAGGACTCGAAAGGCTGCGCTTGCAAGCGCAGCCGGGGTCGCGCTTATGTGACCAAGTCCTCTCCTGGGCACCATCTGTTTTATAAAAAGGTCGGCTTCAAGCCGGCCTTTTTCACTTCTAGCCCAGGGAACCGTGCGCCGGAGTCGCGCATGTGCGACCGAGTTCTCTCCTCGGCGCCTCTGTATTCAAAAAAGCCGGCATCGTGCCGGCCACCTTCCCTTCGTTTCCGAGCCTTGGGCGCTCATCGCAGGCCACTCGGCATCGTCGCGAATCAGCACCAAAATGGTGCGCGCGTGGCGGACCGAAATCCGCCTCGCGCCAAGTCGCCATCAGAGCATGCGCTTCAGCACGTCGTTCTTCGACACGAAATGATGCTTGAGTGCCGCCGCCGCGTGTACCGCCACCACGAATGCCAGCGTATAGCAGCCGAACTTGTGAAGGTCGAACCAGTGCTCGGTCACCGGCCCCGCGCTATACGGCGTCTTCACGTAAAGCACGCCAAACAGCCAGTACCCGTCCGGCACCATCACGAACCCGCTGAACAGCACGAAGGCGACCAGCGCGTAAATCAGCGAGTGCACCAGGTGCGCGATCGATTGCTGCTGACGCGGAATCGACGCGACGTCAGGCGGCGTGCGGCGGAAGAACGACCACACGTAGCGCAGCGGAAACAGCACGATCAGACAGCTCGCGAGCGACATGTTCAGGGTCGACACGAAACGCCAGAGATCCGGCTGCGTGATGAAGTGCAGCGAAATTCCGGCCACCATCGTGTACAGGATCACGGCCGCGAAAATCCAGTGCAGCGCGCGGGAAAAGCGGTCGTATCGACCGCTGGATAATGTTTCGTTATGCAAATCTGTTTGGGAAGCCACCTGCATGATTCATCCTTTATCGGTTGCGAAGACATGGTTGCCATGGATATGTGGATGAAATTATCGAGGCGGAAACCCGTGTTGATAACCATTCTCAAGGATTTCAAAATACCCGGCGCGACGTCAGCGCATCTCGATCAGGAACGTCATCACGCCGTCGCCCGACCCCGCCGTCACGCGCTCGCCGTACTGGTAGTACTGCGCGGTATACGGCAACGTGGTTGCCCCGACCGTCGCGTCACCGAGGCTGTGCCAGGTATTCAACGTGACCGGCGCATCGTTCTTCAGCACGCGAATGCCGACCCCCTGCGCGGCGTCGTCGCCGAGCAGCTTCAGCACGTCGGTCGTGCCCGGCACCGTCTCGCCGAGCAGCTGGATCGACAGCGGGGTCGGCCGTGCCTCGCCGAACGGGCTGCAGGTCAGGTCGATCGCGAATTCGCGTGACGCCTGGGTCGAGCCCGGACCGTCGAAGGCCGACGCGGGCACGGCGCCGAGCGGCACGACGAGATGCTTCGAGGCCGTATTGACGGTGCAGGCGACGCCCCGCACGTAACTGCTCGTAATGTGCTTGCGCACCACGTAATGGCCCGGATCGCCGCTCACGGGCGACGCCTCGACGACAAACGCCTGGCCCAGCAGGAAGCCGGGCGTCACCGGCCCGATCTTGACGAGCTCCATGTCGATCACGAACGTGCGCGCCGAGCCGTCCCCCGGATGCATCCCGAGCACGCCTTCCGTCTTGCTGCCGAGATCCTCGCCGTCGCGCACCATCCGCAGCGCAAGGCCCGGGAGATTGGTTGCCCACAGGTTCATGCCCGGCGCGGGGCCGAACTCGCTCGAGTAGTTCAAGGTCCGCGCCAGCGGCTCGCCCTGGCCGTTCGGCGCACAGGTGAGGGTCAGCGTGAACCGGACCGACCGGACGACGCCGCCGACCTCGACGCCGTCGGCCGCGATCGAACCGAACTCGATCGGATTGAAATCTTCGGGGAGGCTCAAGCACGCGGCAAACGCGGGCGCCGTGCAGAGCGTCAGCGTGACGAACGCCGCCCAGCGGCGCAGGCACGTGGCAAATCGGGATATCGTGAGTTTCATGAACGGGGTGAAGTAGGTGAAGCAGCGTCGGCCCGCAACGCCGGATGCGTGCGCGAGCAGACGACCTCGAGTTCGGGGAAATTGCTGTGCGGCGTCGACTCGCCCATGTTGTACGACAGTGCGCAGCGCTCGTCCGGGCGCGCGCCCCATCGCACGAACAGGTCGCCGGCCCGGCCGACGCCGGTGACGAAGCCCTGCCCGTTCGGGCCGACCATGCCGACCTCCTTGCCGGCCGCCGTCATCACGGCGGCACCGAACGGCACCGGCTGGCCCGCGTCGTCGGTCATGTCGAGCATCAGGCGGCCCGCCTCGACCTCGAACGGCGCCAGCACGACCGCACCGTGCGTCGGCACGACGTGCACGATCGCGTTGCGAATCTCGAGCTGACGATCGAGTTCCGCCGTGCGCAACGCGATGCGGTTCTGCCGGTACGGCGTGACGTTCGGCACGACCGCATAGCCCGCGCGGTCGGTACGCACGCCGGCATGCGCGATCACGCCGATGTCGGCCGCACCCTCGCTGCGCACCAGTGCGACGGTTTCGCCGAGCGGCTGCGACAGCGTGACGCCGCCGCCGTGCACGATCATGCCGCCCGCCGCGCTGACCGAGGTCTGCGAGCCGCTGCGCGTCTGGTTGTGGGTGGCCCCGAACTGGCCGGCCGTCGCACGGTAGTTCAGGTTCACCGCACCGCCCAGGCCGTGTGCCGTGCGATCGGCGTCGACGCCGTAGCTCAGGCGATCGTCGTCGAACAACGTGCCGAACACGCCCGCGCGCTGCTCGGTGCCCGCGGTACCGGCGATCAGCGTCGCGCTGCCGTACGCGTGCGGTGTCGTCGTGCGCCCGCCGCCGAACGGAATCGACAGGTTCAGCGATACTTGCCGGCTGCGCTCGCCGCGCGCGCGCTGCTCGGCGCTCAGGCTCACGTTGTAGGACACGCGCGACACGCTGCCCGAATAGCCGAGCTGGAGCAGCCGGTCCTCGCCCGCACCGTCACGGTAGGCTCGCCGGCTCGCACTGACGTACAGCGAGCCCGCGTGCCCCAGGCTCTGCGACACGCTCAGCTCACTGCGGTTGCGCTTGCCCGCGCGGCCCGCCCACGTGTCGACCGACGTCGCGTAGCGCACCACGACGTCGGACAGGCTGCGATAGCCGCCCGAGTACTGGTGATGCGCGGCGCGCAGTTCCGTGCCGGTCGACGCGAACGCCTTCGCGTACATCGCGCGCACCGCGCTACCCGCGCCCGCTTGCCCCGCCTGGTCGCGATAACGGGCGTGCGTTACGTCCACCGACAGTGCACCGATCCGCGCCAGGTTGCGCGCGGCGCCGGCCGCCAGCGCCGCATACCCGTTCGCGAACGTCACGCCGCCGTAGATCGTCGTCTCACCGGGCAAGCCGTAAGCGGCGCTCGCCGACGTGAACCACTGCGATTGGGCGGAATCGGCACGCAAGCGCCCCGCGGCCGCGCGATACGACCACGCATTCTGGCGCAGCAGGGTCGGAATGCTCGCCGACGGCTGGATGAAGCTGCGCTTCTGGCCATCCGCCTCGACGATCGTCACCTCGAGGTCCGCATGCGCCGCGATCGCGTACAGGTCGTCGATCTCGAACGGCCCCGGCGGCACGTAGCTGCTGTAGATCAGATAGCCGTTCTGGCGAATCTCGACCTTCGCATGGCTTTGCGCGATGCCGCGCACGACCGGCGCGTAGCCGCGCTGGCTGTCCGGTTGCATCGTGTCGTCGGACGCGAGCTGCACGCCGCGGAACGCCACGCTGTCGAACACGTTGTCGGACGTGAAGTTCTCGCCGAACGTGACGCGGCTGCGCCAGCCGGGAAGGTCGCGCTCGAGATAGGTATTCATGAATTGCGTCTGCAGCCCCGACGCGTTGTGGTTCACCATCGCGCTGCTGCGCAGGCGCCACGCGCCGAGGTTCAGGCCCGCGCGCACGCTGCCGTATGCTTCCGTCGCGTGGCCCGACGGCCCGTCGTAACGCCGCTGCGCGGCGTTGAAGCGATAGTCGAAGCGCAGTGCATTGATGCCTTCGTCCCAGCGCGACGGATCGACCGAGCCGCGCGGCACGCGCTTCATCTTCGCCTGCGGGACCGTCAGCGCCAGCGTCTGGCGATCCGGATCCACCGTGACCGTTGCGTCCGGCATCGCATCGCGCGGATCGACGCACGCGAGCGTAGCGCCGGCCGCATCTGCGGCATCCACCTCGGCGACGCGCGGATAGGCCGCGAGGTTCACGCCGAACCCGTCGAGCTGCGCGGCGCCCAGGCAGGGCCGCACCGCATTGCCTTGTTCGTCGCGTGGATCGCGCTCGAAGCGGATGTCGTGCATGCCCGACGCCTCGCCATTGACCGACACCTCGACCGGGTGCACGCCGGGCAGCAGCACGTTCGCTTCGGCGAACACGTCGAGATCCACATCCGCCTGCGGGTTGCCGAACGCGAGGAACGCGGGATTGAACGCCGTGTTCGCGTGCGCGTGCGCCCCCGCGCTCGGCAATCCGAACGCGAAGGTCGAAGCGAGCGCGAGCACGCATCGGCGCAGCGGGTCAAGGCATCGTGTCATGAATAGGTGAACGGCGCGCGCCGGATGAGCGCACGCCGCATGAAGTCAAAAAAATGGAAAGTCGGGAAAGCGGATCGCGGAGTGGCCGCTTGCCGGCCCCGCGACCGCGTTGCGTCAAACGGCGCCGGTCGGCACCTTCATCGTGACGGACGGCGTCACGGCGCCGTAGTCGTTGATCGTGCTGAACCGCAGCGTGACGGGCTGCACCGGCACCGCGTGGATGTAGCGCAGCTTGTAGGTCGCCGCCTGCAGCGGCGGCACCATCTCGAGATCGACGTCCTCGGTCGTGCCGGCATCGATGCCGATCTTCGAGAACGTGACGTGATAAGGCGTCGGATTGTTCACCGTCAGCAGCGCGCCGTCGCCCGACGGCGTGATGTGCCAGGTCAGCGCCGCCGGCGCATCGGCCGACGAGCCGGTCAGGCCCTGCGGCCGATAGAACGCCTTGATCCGCGTCTGGATCGCGATCTGGAGCACGTTGTCCTGCTTCGGCGTGGCCGGAATCTCCTTCACGTTCAGCCACATCAGCGACTCGCGATCGGACGGCAGCCCGTGCTTGACGGGCATCACGCGCAGCAGGTTTTCCTTGCCGGGATCGAGCCGCGACAGCGGCGGTGTGACGAAGAACGGTGCCTTCGCGCCGCCCTTCGTCGATCCGCCGTCAATCCAGGCCTGCACGACGTAAGGCTGGCTGTCCGCGTTCTTCACGGGCACGACGGCTTCGCGCCGGTCCTCCTGCAGGATCACGCGCGTCGCGCCCACCACCACGCCCGCCAGCGCGCCGTGGGTCATGCACAGCCCGAGCACGCAGGCCAGCGTACGTTGTCCGAATTGAATCGTCATCGGTCGATCCCGTCTGCTTAGCGGTAGTGCAACGTGAACGACGCCGTGCCGTTCGCCTCGCCCGCCTCGGTCTGGTTCGACGTCGAGACGTAGTTCGCGGCGAAGTTCAGCACGTTGCTGCCCGGCGTCAGCTTGAGCGTGTCGGTCTCGCTGTTGATGCCGATCTGCTTGCCCCCTTCGTCCATCAACTGGATGCCGACGCCTTTCGCGTCGTCCTGCGCGCCGGTGCCGATCGCGAGCAGCGTCGGATCGTCGCCGTTCGACGTGCCCTCGAACTGCGCGCGTACGCCGCTCAGCTGGTCGTTGCACTCGCTCAGCGCGATCTGGAACGGCACGCGGCGACTTTCCTGGCCGGCGGTGGCCAGCTGGTCGATACCGATCGCGCCGAGCGGCACCTGAATATTGCTGTTGTCGATCTTGCAGGTCGTCGCGACGATCTTGCCGTGGAAGTTGATCGTGCCATCCGCGGCTAGTGCGGACGTCGATCCGAATGCGGCCAGCAGCGCGGCCAACAGGAGGGATTTCTGGGTCTTTTTCATCGAGTATCTGGGTAGAGAATTGAGGATTTCCGCTGCCGGTCCCTGACAGCGGAACAACGAACCCGTCGAGTTCGCAGGCATTATTCCGAGCCGGCCATCGCCACCCAACAAACTTAAGAAAATTCTCAACGCATGCCGCCTGGACGGATGAATCACGCATGCAATGCGACGCCGGCGACGCCCCCTTCCACCCTTCCCGGGCACACCTGCCGACGTTGCGGACAGCACCTAGTCAATACTCAAGGAATCCTCATCATCTGGTGAAATGTGCACCCTGCAGCGAGATGGCCGTCGACACGGATGGTGTGCGCAAGCGCGCCCGAAGCCGGCAGGGCCGAGCGTGCCGCTCGCGGCGGCGGTGACGAACGACGGGGGGATGTGATCGGAACGCGGCGAGACGGGCTACCGTGCCTCGCGAAAGCCTCGGGATAGCCTCGCGCAGGCGCGTCGATTCAATGCCGAACGGCGGCTGAAGCAGCGTGCCGCGACAGCGTTGCCGGAATGGGAATACGGATGGGGACAGGAAGGATCGGCGATATCGATCCCGTGGTCAGCCGGCGCGCGTCGCCGCGGCCGGCCGATTGCTCAGGTCAACTCGAGCCGATACCCGTAGTTGTAGATCGTCGTGATCGCGAGCCCGTTCTTCGGCCGCAGCCCAAGGCTCGTACGCAACTTGCTGACGTAGGTGGCCAGCGTCGCGTCGTACTTTCGGTCCACCACGCCCCAGATACGCTTGATCATCATGTCCTTCGACACGATCCGCCCGACGCTCTCGAACAACATCAGCGCGAGATCGAACTCGCGCTGCGACAGCTCGACCGGCACGCCGTCGACGGTCGCGGCATGCGAGCTCGTGTCGAGCACGAACTTGCCGACCTCGACCACCTTCGCGCGCTGCGTCTCCGGGTAGTACTTGCGCGCCTGCGCATTGACGCGCGCGACGAGTTCGCGCTCCCGCAACGGCTTGATCAGATAGTCGTCTGCACCGGTGTTCAGACCGAACACGATGTCGTTCTCGCCGTCGTGCTGCGTCATCATGATGATCGGCAGCGTGTCGGCGAACGATTCGCGCGCCCAGCGCATCACCTCGATCCCCGACTTGCCGGGCACGTCCCAGTCGAGCAGCAGTACGTCGACGCGCTGCGTGCGCACCAGCTCGATGAAGCTGTCGCCGTCGTGACGCACCTCCGTGTCGTAGCCGGCCTTGTTGAGCCAGCCGGCCACGACGCCCGCCTGCGTCACCATGTCTTCGAGTATTGCGACAATCATGTTCGATCCAGTCTCAAGATGCCGCCCCGTCCCCAGGCCCGTTCGCCACTCCGTCGGCCGGAGCGGGCGGCAAGTAAACAAAAGCCCATTCGCCATAGGCGTCGCTGTCGCCGAACGTATCGTACCGCGCGGGGAAGCCCTGGCGCTTCAGCGGCTGCCCCGGCGCCTCGCTGTACACGCCCATGATGCCGCCGTCCGGCGCCTTCACGAGCCCCCACTGCGTCGATCCCGTCAGCGGATCGGCGTACAGGCGCCGCAAGTGACGCTGCGTCGGCAGCGCGCGGCGGTCTTCGAGCAATACGTCGAGCGACTCCGGATAGCGGCTGCCTCCCGCCGCATTGTAGTAGCTTGCGATCGCCGCGCGATACTGGTCGCCGACAAACAGCAACTGCGCCTCGCGATCGCGCTGCTGCACCGTCTGCCAGATGCGCGCGGCCTGCGTCATGCCGAGCCCCAGCGCCGCGACGAGCATCAGCACGCCGAGATACGCGATGCCGCGCTGCCCGCGCGGGCCGCGGCATCGGCCGTCACGCCGCCGGTTACCACGTCCCATATGCGCTCCCGTCGAGCGCACGCCCTTTCGCGCCGCTCTTCACGTCCGCGACGCCGCCCCGGTCGCCGGCCTGCGGTTGCCAGGAGCCGCGCTTGCCCGTGACCGGGTCGAGCGGGATCTCGCGCAGATAGCGCTTGTCGACCAGCACCTCGAGCGTGTCGGGATCGCGGCCGTGATCCGCCCGATAGTCGTCGATCGACTGGCGCAGCGTGTTCAGGTTGTGGCGCAGCACCGTTTCCTTCGCGCGATCGCTCTGCTTCAGGTAGCCGGGGGCGACGAACGCGGTGAGCGACGCGATGATCGCCATCACGACGAGCAGTTCGATCAGCGTGAAGCCCGCGATGCGGCGTGCACGCTTACCACTGGTTGTACGGGACGCCATTGAGGCTCTCCTTGCGGTTGGTCGAGCGAATGTCGAACACGTCCTCGCCGGACGAGAACGCATCGGGGTCGCTCGCATAGCTGCGCGTTTCCCAGGTGTCCTCCGGCGCCTTGCCCTCGCATTCGC
Organism: Burkholderia sp. AU38729; assembly: GCF_020419725.1. Taxonomy (NCBI): domain Bacteria; kingdom Pseudomonadati; phylum Pseudomonadota; class Betaproteobacteria; order Burkholderiales; family Burkholderiaceae; genus Burkholderia; species Burkholderia sp. AU38729. The sequence goes on from NZ_JAIZQO010000015.1 coordinate 180,031, forward strand.
ACATCGGATCGGCGGGGAGCTTGCGCAGGAAGTACAGTCTCGCGCCGTCCGGCGATTTCTTGTCCTCGACGCCGTCGACGAGCGCGTGCAGATCGGGCGGATAGCCGCTCGCGTCGACACTGCGCTCGATGCGCCCGTCATCGGCCGCCGCCTTGTACGCGTCGAGCGCCGAGCGGATCACCACCAGCGCACGGCGCAGTTCGGCCTCGTCCGAGCGGCGCTTGACCAGGTCGGTCAGCGGCAGCGCGACGGTCGCGAGCAACGCGAGCAGCGTCAATGCCACCAGCAGCTCGATCAGCGTGAAACCGCGCGCGCGCGCACGTCGACGGATGCTCATGCGAAGCCCCGTGCGCGCGACGGCAGTACCGGCGCGTCGGCATACCGCACCGGCGCCGGTTCGCGCTCGCCCGTCAAACGCGCGACGAGCGCCTGGAGCGAGCCGATCAGCGAGCGTACCGCGGCGGTGATGCGATGCTCGCCACGTGCCTGCGGCTCGGCGAGCGCCGCGCGCGGCGCGGCAGCATCGGCCACCGTCACCGGCGCAACGGCGCGCACGACGGCAGCCGGTTGCACCGCCTGCGGAGCCGCGTCGACGTCGCCCGCACGCGCCTGCCCGATCTGCGCGGCGACGACTTCCGCACGCGGGCCGGCAGCGGGCACCGCTGCAGCGACGGCGCGTGTGATCTCGCCGCGCGGCGCGGCTGCACGGCTCGGTGCGACCGGAGCCGCTACGGTCTTGATCGCCGCAGCCGGTTGCCGACCGGCATCCGCACGCGTACGCATCATCCCGGTGCCGCGCGCGCCGTGCTCGGCCGCCGGGCTCGTCGCGTCGCCCTGCTCGGCCTGCGCCGGCGCTTGCGGCTCCGCGTCGGCGTTGGCCGGTTCAGCGCTCATCTCGTTGCCCGCGGGCTTCGACGGCTCGACCGGCTCGATCGGCGCGTTCAGGTCCGGGCCGTCCGACGACGTCATCCGCGGGGGCACGGCGCGTGCCGACTCGAGCGTCAGCGCTTCGGTGGTCACGCGCGACTCGGTGCCCGACAGGAAGGTCGTCACCGCCGACGTCGGCAGGTCGAGATTGCGTTCGATATGCGGCGTGATCAGCAGCACGATCTCCGAACGCTCGCTGCTGCGGCCGTTCGAGCCGAACAGCCGGCCGAGCACCGGCAGGCCCGACATGCCCGGCAGCCCCGCGATGCTTTCGCTTTCATTGCGCTTCACCAGGCCGGCCAGGATCTGCGTTTCGCCGTTTTTCGCGGTCATCAGCGTCTCCGCGTTGCGCGTCCCGAGCGAATAGGCGACGAGCCCGGTCTTCGTGGTTTCCTTCGACAGGATGCTGCTGACCTCCATGTTCACCTTGACGCTCACCTCCTCGTTCAGGCTGATGCGCGGCTCGACCTTCAGCATCAGGCCCACGTCCTGGTAGCTGACCGATTCGGTGACGACACCGTTCGCGTTCGTGGTCGTGACGATCGGCACACGCTCGCCGATCTTGATGTTGGCCTTCTCCATGTTGCGCACGCGGATCTTCGGATTCGCGATCGTCTTGGTCTTGCCCTGCTTCTGCAACATGTCGATCGCGAGCGCGAGCCCGCCCGATTCACTCGACACGCCGACGCGATCGCGATTCAGGCGCAGCAGGTCGCCGAGCGTCAGCGCACCGCCTTCCACGCTGCCCAGCGCGTTGAACTGGACCTTGCCGGGATATTGCACGCCCAGATCGAGGCTGTCGTTCATGTTGACCTCCAGCACCTGCACGTCGAGCGTGACTTCCGATTGCGGGATATCGAGGCCCATCACGACGCGCTCCGCGACCTGGATCGTCTCCGGCGTGTCGCGCATGACGACCGCGTTCACGCGTTCGTCCACGTAGACGTCCTTCGGCTTGATCATCTGGCGCAGCGCGGCCATCACCGACTTCGCGTCCGCGTGCGACAGGAAGAACGTGCGAATCGCGAACTCCGTGTAGTTGCGCGCCTTGTCCGGCTGCGACGGGTAGACCAGCAGCGTGTGCTTGTCGAGCACCTTCTTCTCGAGCTGGTTGGTGCGCAACAGCAGGTTGATCGCGTCTTCGGCGGTCGTGCGCTCCGCGAACAGCGTCGCGGCCTGGCTGGTATCCACGTCGCGGTCGAACACGAAGTTCACGCCGGACACGCGCGAAATCACGTCGAAGATGTTCATCAGCGGCTGCTGCTTGAAGTTGAGCGACACCGGCTTGCGCAGCGCGTCGGCCAGTTGCGGGCGCACCGTGCGGCCGGCCTGCGATTGATTCAGCAGCGTATCGCGCAGGCGCTTCGCGTCCGCATGGTTCGGCTGCTCGGCGAGAATCCGCCGCACGATCTCGAGCGCTTCCTGCGGCTTCTCGCCGCCGATGCGCTGCGCGCGCGCGAGGTCGACCGACATCTGCTGGCGGCGCTTGACCTGCTCGAGCGACTGGCTGGCCTTGAAGTTGCCCGGCTCCTCGCGCAGTACGTTATTCAGGTGGTCGATCGCGGCGGCATGGTTGCCCTGCGCGACCTGGCGGTCGGCTGCCTTCAGCTCGGCGCGCACATACTCCTGCCGGCTGCCCTCGACGGCGGTGGTGAGAGCGATGTCGTCGGGTGCGGCCTGCTTCTGCTGCTGCAGCGTGCTGAGACGCTCGGCAGGTGTCGTGGCGGCGGCAGGCGCGGCGTTGAACGGGGTACTCGCGCATCCTGTCAGCGCGAGCGCCGAGATCAGGAGTAAAAGACTGAGTTTACGTTTCATGATGGTGTTCGGAACAGGTTCAAATCGGGGTTCATGGAGTCGGGACGGGCGGCGACAGCTCGATATCGCTGCTGCCACGGGTCACGATCACCGCGCCCTGTTTGCCCAGTTTCTTCAGCCGGTAGCCTTCGGCGATCTCGCCGCCCGGCAGTACCGCGTCACGCACGCCGCAACGCGATTCGCACAGCAGGAAAGTCTTGCCCGCGCCGTCCAGCACGACGATGCGATGACCGTTCTCGCGCCACTCGCCGGCAATGTCGAACGGCGCCGATGCAACCGGTGGCGCGTCGATCGGCGTGTCGAGCGGCGGCATGTCGGACTCGGGCGCCGCGTCGGGCGGCGGCTCGGCTTCGGTCGCCGCCTCCGCGCCGAGCGAGGCCCAGCTCTGCGCGGGGAAAAGGTCGACGACCGGTGCCAGCGCGTGCGTTTCGTTCGCCGCGCTGCCGCCGGCGACGCACGCGGCAGCCAGCGCGAGCGCGGCGGCGATCGGGATCAGGGGCGCGCGCATCATGCATCCGGCCCCAGCAGGCTGACCCGCAGGTCGGCGATCACGTTGGGACTGTCGATCCGCTCACGCTCGACCGACAGTCCCTCGATGCGTACCATCGGCTGCTGCGTAATCTCGCGGATCGCTTCGCGCAGCCCGACATAGCTGCCGGACAGCGCGACGTTGATCGTGAGCCGGCGCAGCTTGCCCTGCACCTCGACTTCGCGGCGATAGGTCGCGTGCTTGCGCTCCATGCCGTGCTGGGACAGGATCTGGAAGATCGAGTACGCCTGCTCGGTGCTGCGCAGTTGCTGCACCTGCTGCAGCGTCATGCCGCCGGGACCGGCCTTCTGGCCCGGCTTCGGCAGCGCGGCCAGCGCCTTCGTCCGCGCGTCGCGATCGGCCTCGAGCTGCTCGGCGCCCGGCTGCAGGTAGCACGCGTGCACGCCGATCAGCGCCACGACGAGCCCCCCTGCCACCAGCCCCGGCATGCCCAGCTTGCGGGACGCCGCATAGGCGCCCCAGCGCAGCCGCTCGGCGAGCGCGGTCATGTCGATTGATTTCAGGTTCGTCATGGGTGTTCGATGTTCAGGCTGAAATAGAAAATGTTCTTGCCGTCCTCGGCTTTCGTCCGGTGCTGCATCAGGCGAACCTTGCGGTCGGGGTGGCGGTCCTTCAGGCGGTCGACGAACATGTAGATGTGCGACAGATGCGCGGCACCGCCTTCGAGGCGCGCTTCCTGTCCGGCCTTGTCGACCGTCAGCAGCTTCAGCGCGATCTGCGGCGTCCACGCGTGCTCGATCCAGTCGACCACCGCCGGTCCCGCGCCGGTCGCGCTCGTGCGCTGCTGGTCGAGCACGCGCGCGATGCGGCGCTCCTCCGCCGTCATGTTCTTCTGCCGGCGCTGCTCGCGCTCGATCGCGCGCTGGCGCTGGTCGATGCGGCTTTCGATGCTGTCGACCTCGTCGCGCAACTGCTCGACGTTGGTCCACTCGCTCGCGACGAACGCGCCGGTCAGCAGCGCGCAGCACAGCGCGACGGCCGCCCACGGCGTGACACGCGTGCGAGGCGCCACGAAATCCAGTTCATTCAGGCGCTTCATGCCGGCTCCTCCTGCGTGTGCACGGCCTGGGCCATGTCGTCGTCGAGCAACGTGACGCCCTCGGCGGCCGCGCTCGGCAGCGTGCCGTCGAGCGAACTCGCGAAGGCCGCGCCGGCGAGCGGCTGTCCGGCCATCAACGCCGCGGCCGCGAACCAGTCGTCAAGACGGCTGCCCCCCGCACGCGGCAGCGTGACCACGTCGGCCCACTCGCCCGCACGCCGGAACGCGCAAGTGACGATGCGCGGCTGCAGCAACGCATAGCGGTAGTCGTCGCCGCTCAGGTGCTTCGCATGCGTGGCGAGCGCCACCGACAGCGCGTCGCGCACGCTGACGAGCCGCCAGCCGGCTGCGCGGCACGTCTCGTCGAGCGACACGAGCAACGTGTCGCAAGCCGCCACCGCGAGCTGCGCGCGGCCGCGCCGCCCGCCTTCGAGGCGAATCCGCAGCGCGCCGCGCTGCGCACGGGCGGCGAACAGCGCGCGTGCATAACCGTCCCACGCGGCGTCCGACACCAGTCCGTCCTGCCAGGGCAACACGACGCCATGCGTCCACGGATGCCCCGCGACGACGTGCACGCGGTTCAGCATCGGCAGGCGCGCCTTCGGCAGGTCGCCCAGCACCTGCGCCAGCGCTTCGGCGGGCGCGCCGTCGTGCGCGACGACGATCCGCGGCTCGCCCGCGCGCCGTGCGCGCCAATCGTTGCTCGTCCAGACGCGCAGCCGGTCGGCGTCGAGCACCGCGAACACGTTATTCCACGGCGATCGCACGCTGCACCTCCTGAAACGTCGTCAGTCGCGCGCGAATCGCGGCGAGGCCCGCATCGCGCATCGACTGGTAGTCGGCGTTGTTCGCGAGCGCCTGCGCGCGCTTCTCGATCGAACGCTCGAGCAACGCGGCCTTCATCGCCGCATCGAGCGTCAGCACTTCGGCGAGGCCGATCCGGCCGTGATAACCGGTGCCCCGGCAGGTTTCGCAACCCTCGCCGGGCGTGACCACGTGCTTCAGGTCGTCGAGCGACGCACCGGACAGATCGACACCGTCGGCCGCCGCGCCGCCGCAGCTTTCGCAAATGCGCCGCACCAGCCGCTGCGACACGACGCCGTTCAGCGCCTCGAGAAACGTCGACGGCTCGACGCCCATGTAGATGAAGCGGTCGATCACGCTGAAGCCGTCGTTCGCGTGCACCGTCGACAGCACGCGGTGACCGGTGAGCGCCGATTGCACCGCGATCGACGCGGTCTCCTCGTCGCGGATCTCGCCGACCATCACCGTGTCCGGATCGTGCCGCAGGATCGCGCGCAGCCCGCGAGCGAAGGTGAGCCCCTTGCGCTCGTTGACGGGAATCTGCAGCACGCCCTTCAGTTCGTATTCGACCGGATCCTCGATCGTGATGATCTTGTCGTCGCCGGTGTTGACTTCCGACAGCACCGCATACAGCGTCGTCGACTTGCCGCTGCCGGTCGGCCCCGTCACGAGCATCAGCCCGTACGGCCGGTGCGCGAGCGCGCGCACGCGCCGGGCCGTCTGCGCGTCGAAGCCGAGCACGTCGAGGCTCACGCTGTCGCCGCGCTGCGACTTGTCGAGCACGCGCATCACCGCGTTCTCGCCATAGGTGCCGGGAATGATGGACACCCGGAAATCGATCTCGCGGCCCTGCATCACGACCTTGAAGCGGCCGTCCTGCGGCACGCGCTTTTCCGCGATGTCGAGCGCCGCGAGCACCTTGAGACGCGACAGCGTCTGCGCGGCCGTCTCGAGCCCCGGGATGTGACGGATCGACTGCAGCACACCGTCGATCCGGTAGCGGATCGCCAGGCCGTCGGGTACCGCTTCGAGGTGGATGTCGCTCGCGCGGCTCTGCAGCGCGTCGTAGAGGGTCGTATTGACGAGCCGGATGACCGGGCTTTCGTCCTTCGCGATGCTCGCGAGCGAGATCGACTCGATCGCCTGCGCGAGCGAATCGCCCTGCGCATCGATCGTCACGTCGTCCATCAGACGCTCGTTCGACTCGACGTCGCCGAGCAGCCGCTCGACCTCGCCCGGCACGCTCATCGCCATCTGCACCGGCTGCGCACCGAAGCGCGCGAGCAGTTCGTCGCGCACCTGGCGCGCGAACGGATCGGCCAGGACGACGCAGGCCGCACCGTCGCGCTCGATCGGCAGCACGCGCCAGGTCAGCGCATCGTGCAGCGGCAGCAGGTCGAAGCGCGTCGGCGCCGCCTGCAGCGTCTGCGCGTCGACCGCGTCGACGCCGAGGCAGGCCGCCACTTCGGCCAGCACCGATACGTCGCCGCTCAGCAGGCCGTCGACGTATTGCGCGAAGCCAACGCCGGATGCCTCCGATTCCGACTGCCAGCGTTGAGCGATGTGTTCCGTTTTCATTCAGTTTTCTCCTGTTGGTCAGCGGGTTCGCGAGAGCCGGGTCGGCCCGGATCGCTATCCGACGCTGCCGGCCAATTCGAAGATCGGCATGTAGAGCAGCAGGACCACCGCGCCCACCGTCGCGCCCACCGCCAGCATCAGCACCGGTTCGAAGACCTTGCTGAGCATCTCGATCGCGCGGTCGAGCGCGCCGTCATGAAACTGCGCGATGTGTTCGCACATTCCGCCCAGGTCGCCGCTCTGTTCGCCGACGCGCAACAGCCGTTCGGCCACCGACGTCGTCAGCGCATGCGCGGCGAGCACGGCGGCGACCGGACGCCCTGCGCGCATGTCGGTGAGCGCCGCCGCCAGCCGCCCGCGGAAATGCTCGGGCAACACCTTGCCGGACAGCTCCAGCGCGACGATCACCGGCGTGCCGCCCGCGATCAGCAGGCCGACGGTCCGGTAGAACCGCGTGAGTGCGAACAACGCGCAGATGTCGCGCACTTTCGGCGCGCGCCACATCAGCCGCTGCGCGGCGCGCTTGACGGCCGCCGAGCGCACCGCCAGCCCCGCGCCCACGAACGACGCCACGACCGCCAGCCCGACCGCCATGCCGTTCTCGCGCAGCAGGGTCGCCCACCAGAGCATCGCCTGCGCGGTCGCCGGCAGCGTGGCCAGCGACTCGAACACCACCGCGAAGCGCGGAATCACGAAGAACGCCATGAACAGCAGGATCGCGATACCCACGCCGATCACGACGACCGGATAGATCAGCGCGCCGGTGACGCGCTTGCGAACCTGTTCGATTCGCACTTCGTACTGTTGGTAACGCTTCAGCACGACCGGCAACTGGCCGCTGCCCTCCGACGATTCGATCGTCGCGACGAGCAGCGGCGGAAAGATCGCCGGTTGCTGCGCCAGCGCCTTCGACAACGGCTGCCCTTCGACCATCACCGCGAGAATCCGGTCGATCACGTGTTTCGCGTCCTTGCCCGAATCCGCCTTGTCGCGCAGCGCTTCGAGCGCCTCGATCAGCACGAGGCCCGCATCGAGCAGCGTCGATAACTCCTGCAGGAACAGCGTCAGCGCAAACTTCGGCGCCGCGCGGCGGCGCCCGAAGCCCGCCTCGCGCCGGATCTCGACCACGACCCGGCCCTGTGCCGCGAGCCGCGCACGCACCTCCGCCTCGCTCGCCCCTTCGGCCGTCTGCTGCGAGACCTTGCCGTCGGCAAGCACCCGTACCCGGAACGTGTTCATCGCGACGGCCTCCGCCATTCGTCGAGTTTCGCGAGGCTCGCCTCACGATCGCTCGTCAGCACCCGGTATTCCTTCCAGACCTTGGTCGCGTAGGCCTTGCGGGCCGGCTCGCGCTTCGGCGAAGACCCGGCGTTGTACGCGCCGACCGCGTTCCAGGTATAGCCGTGCCGATCGATGAAATCGGCGAGGATCGATGCGCCGGTGGCGATCGACGTGCACGGCTCGTCGATCAGCCGCTTGTGCGTCACGCCGACCTTGACCAGACGCGGCAGATGCGTGCTGTTGATCTGCATGAGCCCGATGTCGTAGGTGCCGTTCCGGTTCCAGTTCATCGCGCGCGGATTCATCGACGATTCCACTTTCGCGATCGCGACGAGCAGCAGCGGATCGATGCCATGCTGCTCGCCTGCCCAGGTCCAGCAATCCCTGGCAGCGACGCCGGAGGTGCCGGCGGCGAACAGCGCCACCGCGGCCACCCAGCGACGCAGGCCCTTACATGCCGTAGACGAGGTCTGCATCGAGACCACTCCCGCCAACCCGACCGTCGCGCCCGAGCGATACGATCTCCGCTTCGCCGTCGCGGCCCGGCACGTTCCACTGGTACACGCGGCCCCAGCCGTCCTTCGGCACGGCCTTCGCGAGATACGGGCCGTTCCAGCCGTCGGTGCCCTGCGGCGCCGCGACCAGTGCGTCGAGCCCTTCGTCGGCCGTCGGATAGCGGCCCATGTCGAGCCGGAATTGCGAGACCGCGTCGCCCAGCGTCTTCATCTGCGCTTCCGTCGACTTGACCTTCGCCTTGTCGACCTGCGAAAAGAGCTTCGGACCGACATAGCCGGCCAGCAGCGCAATGATCAGCAGCACGACCAGCAGCTCCAGCAGGGTGAAGCCCTTCTGGCCCCGTCGTTTCGTCCATTTCAGATAGTTCGGTTTCACGTCGTATGCCCTCGGTAGAGATCCCGGCGCGGCATCGCGGCCGGAGGCCGTCGTGTCGCAGACGGCAGGTGAATCGCGCTTTCGCTGATGCGTATTCGATTGAAGGAAAGCGCCGATCGATGACGTCATTTTCCCGGGGGGCGCCCTGCGCCACCACCTTCCTCAACGAAATATCAATAAGGTTTTCAAGGTGCGGGCCGGTACGCGCCGACCCGAAAAAAAGCCGCACGCATTGCTGCGTGCGGCTCGTCTCAATGCCCTTTCAGGTCGTTACTTGGCGCAGGCGCCCAGGTCCTTCCACACCTTGCCGGTGTGGTCCGCACCCGTCGAGGCCGGGCTGCCCGGGACCTCGTTCTGCGTCCACCAGCGCGCCTCGTACGTGCGGCCGTTGTGCTGCACCTTCGCGCCGCCCGTGTAGGCCGTGCCCTGCTTCCACTCGGCCTGGCATTGCGCGCCTTCACCGCCGCCCGCGTCGCCGGTCAGCTTGAACGTGGTGGTTTCCTGCTTCAGCGTGCCGCCTTCGATCTGCGACGTTGCCACGGCCGTGTGCTGGCCGGCCTTCGCGTTCGCGATGTCGACGCTCACGTCGCCCTGCATGCGCATCGTCGACGACTTCGAGCCGACCAGCGAATTCGACGCGTCATAGACCTTCACGTTGACGTTCGTGTCCTTCGCGTGATTGAACTTCAGGAAGAACTTCGCGGTCGCCTTGCCGTTCTGGATCTTGAATTCACCGTTGTTCGAGATGCTGAAGCCTTCGTCGAGCCCGCTTTCCGGCTGGTGATCGATCGTCGTCTCGGTGCGCACGATGCCGCTGCCCTTCTTCGAGAACACGTCGTTCTTGCCGAGCGACGGCTCGATGCGACCGTCGCGCTCGACGCCGGCCATCAGGTTCGCCGACTGCACGCGGTTGATTTCCTTCGCGAGCAGCATCGGCCACATGTTGCGTTCGCCCTGCTGCGCGGAGCCGATCGTCACCGTGGTCTTCATCGACGGCACTTCGCCGCTCGACTTGAACACGCGGTTCGTGACCTTGTCGCCGGCCTTCAGGTCCATGATCGGCGCGATGCTGCCGACGTTCGACCACGAGGGCTTGCCCGGATCGGTCGCGCCGCCGTCGTCGGTGATGTTCAGGTCGGCGACGTTGTAGAACATGCCGGCCGTATCGCCGACGTGCCACGTCGTCAGCATCACGTGATGGCCCTTCTTGTCCGCCGGAATCGTGCAGTTGTGCGGGCCGATCTCGTCGGCTTTCTTCATCCCGCCGTCGACCGTGCAGAACGGGTTCAGGTCGAACTGGTCGCGCGTGAGCTTCTCGTTCGGATTCCAGCCCTGCTTCGTCAGGTAGTACTTGAATTCCTTCGTCACGTGCGCCGCGGTGAACGTCCACTTGAACTTCTGCGCGCCCGGCTTGATGCTGGTCTGCTTCCAGCGATCGACCGACTGCTCGTTGAGTTCGCTGAACTGCGTCACGCCGCCGCTCGCGATTTCGCCGTCTTTCGGGCCGGCTGCCGGGAAGCCTTGCTTGCCTTCGATACTTTGCGGCTCATAGGCAACCGAGCCGCAGTTGAAGTTTTCGATCTTCCCCGACTTCGCGCTGCACAGCAGGCCGCGCGACGGCGGCTCGGACAGGTAGCCATGCGCGAATGCGGCCTGGGCGAAGAACATCGACGCGCAGGCAACGAGCGGCGACAGGGTAAAGAGGGTCTTTTTCGCAGTTCGGGTTCTCATCTGATTTCGTTTGGTTGAAAGTTGGTCAGGGTTGGCTTCGTTCGACGGATCGCGTTCGAACGTCCGGAATGGCGTGACGCATGTTCTGCTGACGAAACGCTGAGTGAAGTATCGGCAAGCGTCTTTCGATCGCGAATCTTCCTCAACGATCTCTAAACGATTCCGTGCCGAGTCATCCGCAGTCCTGACATAGGCATGTCCCGCGTTGACCGGCCCGCGTTTAGATTGCATTGAGATTCGTTGCCGCCCCGCCATCCACGAAGAAGAATGCGCTGGCATTCGCGACACTTTTTTCAACACCAGGATGGATGGCTATCAAATTGAATTCGAAGAAACCGACTCTTGATCTCGTGGTTCGACGCCGCTCGCTGCGCCGCACGCACATCGCCTATGCGGCACTCGCCGCGGCCAGCGCACTCAGCTTTGCCAACGCCGCATTCGCCGCACCCGGCAAACCCAGCCTCAAACAGTACGAAATCACCTCGCAGCCGCACGGCTTCGTCGAAATCGACATGCAGAAGGCAGGCGTCGCGCCGTACAAGGACATCGTCAAGCTGAACAAGAAGGTCGACGTACCGCTGCCGTTCGACATCTGGAGCAACGGCACCGCGGTGAAGGCGGTCGCGCTGGTCGACGGCGTCGTCGACCCCGCGTCCGAAGTGAAGATGACGCCCGGCGGCACCCAGAGCGGCCAGGTGGTCGCGAACGTGAAGACGCCCGGCGTGAAGAAGATGCAGGTGCGCGTGATCGACGCGAACGGCGCGGTGACCGACAGCGCACCGCTCGACGTGGTCGTGTTCGACACGATTCCCGAGCTCGCCGACGATCTGCCGAACAACGCGAGCAAGAACCACAAGCCGTACGCGAACACGTCCGGCTCGGTGGTCGGCACGTACTTCGCGACCTGGTCGATCTACGACCGCAAGTTCAACGTCGACAACGTGCCGGTCGAGAACCTCACGCACATGCTGTACGGCTTCATCCCGATCTGCGGCGGCGCGGACGTGAACGCCTCGCTCGCGAAGGACCTGCCGGGCTCGTTCAACACGCTTCAGCAGAGCTGCAAGGGCCTGCCCGACTTCAGCGTCGCGATCCACGACACCTACGGTGAAATGGCCAAGGCATTGCCGGGCCAGACCGCGAACTCGAAGCTCAAGGGCGTGCTCGGCCAGATGATGGCCGCGAAGAAACGCAACCCGAACATGAAGATCCTGCCGTCGATCGGCGGCTGGACGCTGTCCGATCCGTTCTTCAAGTTGCATGACCCGGCGAAGCGCAAGGTGTTCGTCGACTCGACCGAGCAGTTGCTGCGCACGTGGAAGTTCTTCGACGGCGTCGACATCGACTGGGAATTCCCCGGCGGCAAGGGCGTGAACCCGTCGCTCGGCGATCCGGTGAAGGACGGCCCGCTGTACGTGACGCTGATGAAGGAACTGCGGCAGATGCTCGACAAGCTGTCGCAGGAAACCGGCCGGACGTACGAACTGACGTCGGCGATCGGCGCGGGCAAGGACAAGATCGACGTGGTGAACTACAAGGAAGCCACGAAGTACATGGACTACATCTTCGACATGACGTACGACTTCTACGGTGCGTTCAGCCTGAAGGAACTCGGCCACCAGACCGCGCTGTATGCACCGGGCTGGAAGCCGGACACCGCGTACACGACGCACAATTCGATCAAGGCGCTGCTCGCGCAGGGCGTCGATCCGAAGAAGCTCGTGGTCGGCGCGGCGGCCTATGCCCGCGGCTGGACCGGCGTACACGGCTATGCCGACGGCAATCCGTTCACCGGCACGGCGACGGGTGCGCACAAGGGCCAGTGGGAGCCGGGCATCCTGGACTACAAGAAACTCAAGGCGGAGATGATCGGGCCGAACAACGCCGGCATCAACGGCTACGAGTACCACTACGACCAGACGGCCGAAGCACCGTACGTATTCAACAAGAGCACCGGCGAACTCCTCACCTTCGACGACGAGCGCTCCGTTCTCGCGAAGGGCGACTACGTGCGCGCCCACCAGCTGGGCGGCCTGTTCTCGTGGGAAATCGACTCGGACAACGGCGACATCCTGAATGCGATGCACAAGGGCCTCGGCCACGGCAATGAAGGCGGCGGCGCGGAAAACCATCCGCCGATCGCGAACGCCGGTGCCGCCATGACCGTCACCGGGCCGGCGACGGTGACGCTCGACGCATCGAAGTCGCGCGATCCGGACGGCGACAAGCTGACCTACAAGTGGGACCAGGTCGCCGGCACGCCGCTGCAGCTTGCCAACGCGACGAGCGCGAAGGCAAGCGTCGACATTCCGTCGGTCAAGCAGGACACGAAGTACACGTTCCGCGTGACGGTCACCGATCCGGCCGGCCTGAAGGACAGCGCGCAAGTCGTCGTGACCGCCAAGGCCGACACGGCCGTGGAACCGCCGCCGGCGGAAAACCGCCCGCCGATCGCGCAACTCGGCGGCCCGGCAACGGCTGAAGCCGGCCAGGCTGTCGTGCTGTCGGCAGAGAAATCGACCGATCCGGACGGCGACACGCTGAGCTTCAAGTGGAACGTCCCGACCGGCATCCAGGCGACGCCGGCCGGCGCGAAGCTGAACTTCACCGCACCCACGCTCGCGAAGGACCAATCGTTCACGTTCTCGGTCACGGTCAGCGACGGCAAGCTGTCGAGCACCGCGAAGCACACCGTGCTCGTGAAGGCCAAGGATGCGGGCGGCGGTAACGGCGGCGAAGGCGGTGGCAACGGTGGCGGCGAAGGCGGCAAGTACCCGGCGTACAAGGCGGGTACGCAGTACAACGCCGGCGACATCGTGTCGAACCTCGGCAAGCTTTACCAGTGCAAGCCGTTCCCGAACAGCGGCTGGTGCTCGGGCGCGCCGACCGCGTATGAGCCGGGCAAGGGCTTCGCGTGGAACGACGCGTGGACGCTCTATGGCAACGACGGCGGCAGCGGCGGCGGTAACGGCGGCGGCAATGGCGGTAACGGCGGTAACGGCGGCGAAGGCGGCGGTGGCGAAAGCGGCGGTGGTAACGGTGGTAACGGTGGTAACGGTGGTAACGGCGGCGGCGAAGGTGGCGGCAGCGGTGGCAACCACCCGCAGTACAAGGAAGGCACGAAGTACAACGCGGGCGACATCGTTTCCAACAATGGCAAGCTGTTCCGTTGCAAGCCGTTCCCGTACACCAACTGGTGCTCGATGGCAGCCTGGGCCTACGAGCCGGGCAAGGGCACCGCATGGGACCAGGCATGGGATGAACACAAGGAGTAATGCCCGGTCCGGCCGGCGGCGCCAGCGCGGCGCCCCGGTCAATCCGAACCTGCGTCTCCGGGCGCACAACGGCTGATGCCGATATCGCCCTCGCCTCGCGCGAGGGCGTTTTCGTTTGGGTGTCGGTTGGCGGATGGGCATCCGCAACGCTGCGGACGGGACGGTTGGGAAGGTGCGGGCGATGCGCAAGGAATACGCGGACCGCAAACGCCAGGACCGGCGTCGCCCCGCTGTCATCGCGTCATGTCGATGGCGTCCTCGATCTTCCCGCTGCTTCGCGTCCGGGGTCGCGCCGCGCCTGCGGGATCGGAGTCCGGCTTGGCGGTGGGTCCGCGTCGGAAGACGACACGCGGCCCCCGCGCCTTCGTCTCTCGTGCCGACGTGGCAAGCCATCGCCGCACTGTCCGCTATCCCGCGGTTCTCGGCGACGAGCCTCCATCCGCAAGTCTCGTCAGGTCGGCATCGCCCCGGGACGGCTCGATCGTCACGCAGTCCGAAGCGCCGACAGGCGCGCCGGTCTCGTCATCCGCCGTGTCGCGACACGCGCCAGGCCCGAACGCAAAAAAGCCGGGCCCTGTGCGATACAGGGCCCGGCTTTCCATCCATCCGGTTCAATCTCTACCCGACCTCGACGAAGCTGGCGGCCGCACTACCGTTGCGGCCCGGCGCAGCTCACGCGTCTTCGAGCGTTTCCGCAGCGGCTCTCGGCAAGCGCACGATGAAGCGGCTGCCCTGCCCCGGCGTCGACGTCACGTCGATCGAGCCGCCATGGCGCACGACCACGGCCTTCACGAACGGCAAGCCGAGGCCAACGCCGCGGCTGGCGTCGCGGTGCGAGCCGTCGACCTGAAAGAACGGCTCGAACAGGCGCGGCAGCGCGTCGGCGGGGATGCCGATCCCCTGATCCTGCACCGTCATCGTCACCTGCCGATCGTCGGCAGCGATCCACACGTCGACCACCGTCTCCTCGTCCGAGTACTTGATCGCGTTGTCGAGCAGATTGGTCAGCGCACGCAGCAGCATGTCGCGATTGCCGGACACGAACACGTCGTCGCCCTCGGAATGCGGGCCTTCGACGCGGATCCGCTTCGCATTCGCGCTGTGCCACAGATGATCGACCGCCTCCGTCGCCAGATCGTTGGCGGACACGGCCACGTAGGCGCGGGTGTCGAGATGCTCGGCGCGCGACAGCTGCGTGAAATCCTGTGCAACGCGCAGGCTGTAGTCCACCAGCTTGTGCAGATCCGTCAGGAAATCCTCGTCGGTCGCGCCGTCGGCGCCGTTGCGCTCCTCGAGCAGCGACAGCACGGTCGACAGCGGATTGCGCAGGTCGTGCGCCATGTGTCGCAGCGTCAGCCGGTCGCTTTCGACCGCGGCCTTGATGTTGTGGATATCGACGAAGCAGATCATGCTCGCCGTGGAACGATGCTGCTCGCCGTCGCCGAACGGCGTCACCATCATCATCTGCGTGCGCCCGTTCAGCGTCAGCTCCGCCGAGTGAATCTTGCCGCTCGCCTTCGCGATCTGCACTTCGTCGTGCGCAATCGACAGCACGTGCCGGACGGCCGCGTCGCGGTCACCCTCGGTGTCGAACGTCTCCAGCATCGCGCGGCCACCCGCATTGCACAGCAGCAGCCGGCTGTGCTGTTCGACGAAGATCGGATACGGCAACGTCTCGATCATGTCGACGTAGGCCGTCTGCCAGGCGCGAATATGCTGCATCGCGATCTCGACTTCGTCCGCGCTCGGCAGCTCGGTATCGGCGCCCGCCGCGTGCGGCACGCCGGCGAACGCATGCTTGCCGGCCAGCCGGTGCAGCAGCCCGTATTCCTTCAGCATGAACGTCCGCAGGCTGCCGGCACGCCGCCAGCCGCAGAACGCGAAAATCAGCGCGCACACGGCAAACATCGGGCCGAGCGGCATCCAGTACGACCAATGCACCAGCAGCACCAGCGAGACGGAGACGAACGTGGCCATCCACGCGATCGCGACTGCGTACATGCGCCAGCCAGGCACCAGCATGCAGATCAGCAGCATCCCCGTCGCGACCGCGACGCTGACGCCAACCTGGATCGCCGCCGGCTCGCGCCGCAGAATGCGGCCATCGAGCAGCGCCTGCGTCACCAGTGCATCGACCTCGACGCGCCGCAGCCGCCCCCCTTCCGACGTCGACAGGTCGTACACGCCGGAAAGGTCCGACATCGCGTCGCCGATGAAGACGATGCGACCGCGCCACACCGACTCGGGAATGCGCCCTTTCAGCACGTCGACGTATGAATAGCGATCGAGGTCGAAGCGCGCAGGCAGGAACAGCGCGAGCGAACCGGTCTCGACATGCCCCAGATTCGACACGTGGTCCTGCACCTGGTGACGCACGTCGCCGGCCGGCAGCGACGCGCCCGCCACGCGAATCGCCTCCAGCGCCACGTGCGGCAGTTCCGCCTCCGCGTTGTCCGCGTGAATATAAGGCACGATGCCCTGCACCAGATGGTCGCTGCCCAGCATCACGCTGCGCTGGCCGATGGCCGCGGCCGCGGCGCGCAACCGTGACTCGGGCAACAGCACGGTGTCGGCACGCGTGGCCTCCTGCGAGACGTGGGCAGGCAGCACGACGTGCCCTTGCCGCGCGATCGCGCCCGCCAGCGCCTGATCGCCGGACGCCGCGCTGAACATCGTCATGTCGAGCACGACACTCGCGGCGGCACCCAGCCGATCGAGCACCTGCGCATGGGACGTGCGCGCGTAGCTTTCGCCGCTGCCGAGTTCGGCAATCGTCTTCTTGTCGATCGAGATGACGACGACCTCGTCACGATCCCCGTGATCGACGCCGGTCACCACCAGGTTCCAGTACAAACGGTCGAGCGGCGACAGCAACGCCTCGGCCGTCGGCGTGCAGCTGAGCACCGCCAGCAACACCGCGCCGGCCGTGAGCGGCCATACGGCAGGTCGAACGGATGTTGCAGTTTTCAAGACTCGATTGAGCCAGTCAGGCATGGTTTGGTCCACGTTTTTGTTTTGTTCGCCCGAGTTCGTTGCAGCCGCGCACTTCCTGCATGGTTGCGGCCTTGGCCACATTTTTCGTCGCGCTCGCGATCCCGCCACGCAACTCTCGCTCAGGCGGCCCCGGGTCCCTCAACAGGCAACCGCACGGCATGCTGCCGCGGGTTCCAATGTCGCCATGTTGCCGGAACTATCTCGATTTTTATTAGGCACCGGGTCCAATTAGACCTTGTCCCATATGGTTTCTATTTCGTTTCGGACTTGTCTTAATTTTTGCCATCCGGACGGTCGTCAGGACGCGTCGATACCGTGCCGGTGCGCGCCGTTCGGAACCTTCGATCCCGGGTGAGTTCGTGCAGACAATGCGGTTGTTCGCCCCAGGTTGTTTACCCGTGAAGCGATCCTGCCAAACTTTGATGAACGGCGGGAAATTTCGCACCACGTTTTTCCCGACCGAATGGTTTGCCGACGCGCGTCGAGACGAAGCCGGCGTCGGGCTGAATTTTCGCAGCGGGACTGGCCGGCGCCGGCCAGTGTGTGGCGGACCGTTCGACGTGAACACTTTTCATCGCTTTCGATGAAATTGTGTTGACAGCCTCTTCGGACACGCTATAATTGCGTTCTTTCGCGATGCAGCAACAAGCGAAACGTGCCCAGGTGGCGGAATTGGTAGACGCACTAGGTTCAGGTCCTAGCGGTGGCAAC
>NZ_JAIZQO010000016.1:0-173996 GCF_020419725.1 Burkholderia sp. AU38729
CGAGATTATGAACCGTGTTTCGCAGCTCGTCAACAACTTTTTACACTACATCGTTGCGACTGCGGGGCTCAACTTCCAGGCCAGTTGCGCGCTCCAGACTCCAGCACACCGCCAACCCTGCTTCCCTTCTCCCGCGCCGCGTTTCCGTTAGCGCGAAAGAGGCGTGATTCTAAGCACCCGCCCCCGTCTCCGCAAGCCCTTTGTGAAAATATTTTGAAAAAGCCCCCGTGCGCTGGCGCGCACGGGGGCTTGGGGCTCGACGGGCCGGGCAATCATGCAGACGACCGATACCGCCACGTCGCCGGCCAACTACCCCAGCAACTCGATCAGCGGTGCTTGAACACCGGCTTCCGTTTCTCGACGAATGCCGCCATCCCTTCCTTCTGGTCTTCGGTCGCGAACAGCGAATGAAACAGCCGACGCTCGAAGTGGACGCCTTCGGCCAGCGTCGTCTCGTACGCACGGTTCACCGACTCCTTGACCATCATGACCGCCGGCAGCGAAAACTCGGCGATCGTCGCCGCGGCGGCAAGCGCCTCGTCGAGCAGCGTGTCGGCCGGCAGCACGCGAGACACGAGCCCCGCGCGCTCCGCTTCGGCAGCATCCATGAAACGGGCAGTCAGGCACATATCCATCGCCTTCGCCTTCGACACCGCGCGCGGCAGACGCTGAGTGCCGCCCGCACCCGGCATGACACCCAGCTTGATTTCCGGCTGGCCGAACTTGGCCGTGTCCGCTGCAAAAATGATGTCGCACATCATGGCCAGCTCACAACCACCGCCCAGCGCAAAGCCCGAAACCGCCGCAATGATCGGCTTGCGGATCTCACGGACCGTCTCCCAGTTGCGCGTGATGTAGTCGCCCCGGTAGACATCCATATAGGAGTAGGTCGCCATCATGCCGATGTCCGCGCCAGCCGCGAACGCCTTCTCGCTCCCGGCCACGACGATCGCGCCGATGCCATCGTCCGCATCGAACGCCTTCAGCGCGTCGCCCAGCTCATCCATCAGTGCATCGTTCAGCGCATTCAGCGCCTTCGGGCGGTTCAGCGTAACCAGCCCGACACGCCCCCGGGTCTCCACCAGGATGTTCTCGTAAGCCATCTATTTCTCCTCGATCAATGAAATGAGAAACGCCTCGCACATGCGAATAGTTTGATGCTACCATTCTCCGACCAACCGGTCGGTTAATTAATCGATCCAACCCCTCTCAACGTCCATCAGGCTGCCGCCATGACCCATGCACTGTTCACGAAGCACGAAGACACGCTGAAACACGCACTCGCCGCCATCGAGAGCCGCGGGTACTGGAGCCCGTTCGCCGAAATGCCAAGCCCCAAAGTGTACGGGGAAAGCGCGAACGCAGATGGTGAGGCCGCGTTCAAGTCGCACCTCGACAAGACGTTCGCGCTCGACCAGCCGGCGTCCGGAGAAACGGTCGGCGCAGAGCGGTCGCCGTACGGCATTGCACTGGGCATCCGGTATCCGAAGTCGACGCCCGACGAACTGATCGCCGCCGCTGCCGCAGCACAACGCTCGTGGCGCGAAGCCGGCCCAAGCGCCTGGATCGGCGTCAGTCTCGAAATCCTCGCGCGCCTGAATCGCGCCAGCTTCGAAATCGCCTACAGCGTGATGCACACCACGGGACAGGCATTCATGATGGCGTTCCAGGCCGGCGGCCCGCACGCACAAGATCGTGCGCTCGAAGCAGTCGCCTATGCATGGGACGAACTGCGCCGCATCCCGGCCGACGCGCACTGGGAAAAACCGCAAGGCAAGAACCCGCCGCTCGCGATGCACAAGCGCTACACGATCGTCCCGCGCGGCACCGGGCTCGTGCTCGGCTGCTGCACCTTCCCGACCTGGAACGGCTATCCCGGCCTGTTCGCCGATCTCGCAACCGGCAACACCGTGATCGTCAAGCCGCATCCGGGCGCGATCCTGCCGCTCGCCATCACCGTCCGGATCGCTCGCGACGTGCTACGCGAAGCCGGTTTCGATCCGAACGTCGTCACGCTCCTCGCGACCGAACCCAACGACGGCGCACTCGTCCAGGATCTCGCGCTGCGCCCCGAGGTCAAGCTGATCGACTTCACTGGCAGCACGCAAAACGGCACGTGGCTCGAACGCCATGCCCACCAGGCACAGGTCTATACAGAGAAGGCTGGCGTCAACCAGATCGTGATCGACTCGACCGACGACCTGAAGGCCGTCGCCAAGAACATCGCGTTCTCGCTAGCGCTGTACTCCGGCCAGATGTGCACGGCACCGCAGAACATCTACGTGCCGCGCGACGGCATCCGGACGGCGGACGGCCATGCGAGCTTCGACGAGGTCGCACAAGCCATCGCCGTTGCCGTGCAAAAACTCACCGGCGACCCGGCACGCTCGGTCGAACTGATCGGCGCAATCCAGAACGAAAGCGTGACCGCACGCATCGACAACGCCCGCGAGCTCGGCCGCGTGCTCGCCGATAGCCTGACCCTCCAGCACCCTGCGTTCCCCGATGCCCGCGTGCGCACGCCGCTCGTGCTGCAACTCGACGTGGCCGATCGCGAGAAATTCACGCAGGAATGGTTCGGCCCGATCTCGTTCGTGATCGCGACCGACTCGACCACGCAGTCGCTCGACCTCGCCGGGGAAATCGCGGCCGAACATGGCGCGCTGACCCTCTCCGTCTACAGCACCGACGACGCGATCGTCGACGCCGCCCACGACGCGGCGGTACGCGGTGGCGTCGCATTGTCGATCAACCTGACGGGCGGCGTGTTCGTGAACCAGTCTGCCGCGTTCTCGGATTTCCACGGCACGGGCGCGAATCCGGCAGCCAACGCGGCGTTGGCCGACCCGGCGTTCGTCGCCAACCGGTTCCGCGTAGTGCAAAGCCGCGTCCATGTTGCGCCGAAAGCAGCCCCCGTGGAAGCCGGCCAACCGGTATAACCCGAATGGCCGACGTGCAAACGCCGCCACGTTCTCTACCATGAACGAATCCGCCACCCGGCGGGTTCGTTGCTCATCGATACGCCCATGACAGACGCCTTTATCTGCGACGCGATTCGCACTCCCATCGGCCGCTACGGCGGCGCCCTGAAAGACGTCCGTGCCGACGACCTCGGTGCGGTGCCGCTCAAGGCGCTCGTCGAGCGCAACCGTGACGTCGACTGGACGGCAATCGACGATGTGATCTACGGTTGCGCGAACCAGGCCGGCGAGGACAACCGCAACGTCGCGCGCATGTCGGCGTTGCTCGCGGGCCTGCCGACCGACGTGCCCGGCACGACGCTGAACCGGCTGTGCGGCTCCGGGATGGACGCGGTCGGCACCGCCGCCCGCGCGATCAAGGCCGGCGAGGCGCGCCTGATGATCGCGGGCGGCGTCGAGAGCATGACGCGTGCGCCGTTCGTGATGGGCAAGGCCACGAGCGCGTTCGCACGCCAGGCCGACATCTTCGACACGACGATCGGCTGGCGTTTCGTCAATCCGCTAATGAAACAGCTGTATGGCGTCGATTCGATGCCCGAGACGGCCGAAAACGTCGCAGTCGACTACAACATCAGCCGCGCCGACCAGGATCTGTTCGCGCTGCGCAGCCAGCAGAAGGCCGCGCGTGCGCAGCAGGACGGGACGCTCGCTGGCGAAATCGTCGCGGTCACGATTCCGCAGAAGAAAGGCGATCCGGTGGTCGTCTCGCGCGACGAGCATCCGCGCGAGACTTCGCTCGAAGCGCTCGCGAAGCTGAAGGGCGTCGTGCGCCCGGACGGCTCGGTGACGGCCGGCAACGCCTCGGGTGTCAACGACGGTGCGTGCGCGCTGCTTCTCGCCAATGCGCAGGCAGCCGACCAGTACGGCCTGCGCCGCCGCGCACGCGTCATCGGCATGGCGACAGCCGGCGTCGCGCCGCGCGTGATGGGCATCGGGCCCGCGCCGGCCACGCAAAAACTGCTGCACCAGCTCGGCATGACAATCGACCAGTTCGACGTGATCGAGCTGAACGAGGCGTTCGCGTCCCAAGGTCTCGCGGTGCTGCGCATGCTCGGCGTCGCCGACGACGATCCGCGCGTGAACCCGAACGGTGGCGCAATCGCATTGGGCCATCCGCTCGGCGCATCGGGCGCCCGGCTCGTGACCACGGCGCTCCACCAACTCGAGCGTACGGGCGGCCGCTTTGCGCTCTGTACGATGTGCATCGGCGTCGGCCAGGGCATCGCACTCGCGATCGAACGCGTGTAACCCACGCACGGCGCGCCTATAACGAAGTCATGAAGGAGACACTGCATGTCTTATCAGGCGATTCAGTTGGAAATCGATCAGGCCTCGAACGTAGCCACGATTACCCTCAACCGCCCCGACAAGCTGAACAGCTTTACGCGGGCGATGCATCGCGAGTTGCAGTCGGCGCTCGATGATGTCGAGGCGGCCGGTGCGCGCGCGCTGATCCTGACAGGTGCGGGGCGCGGCTTCTGCGCGGGCCAGGACCTGGCTGATCTCGACTTCACGCCGGGCGCGTCCACCGATCTCGGCGCGCTGATCGACGAGCACTTCAATCCCCTCATCCGCCGCCTGCAGCGTCTGCCGATTCCGGTGATCGCCGCCGTCAACGGCACGGCGGCCGGTGCCGGTGCGAACCTCGCGCTCGCCTGCGATCTCGTGTTCGCCGCCCGCTCGAGCAGCTTCATCCAGGCCTTCGTCAAGATCGGTCTCGTGCCCGATTCGGGCGGCACGTGGTTCCTGCCGCAACGCGTCGGCATGGCACGCGCGCTGGGGCTCGCGCTGACCGGCGACAAGCTCGGCGCCGAACAGGCCGAGCAATGGGGCTTGATCTGGCGCGCGGTCGACGACGACGCGCTCGCTGCGTCAGCCCGCCAGCTCGCCACCCAGCTCGCGCAGCAGCCGACGCTCGCGATCGCATCGATCAAGCAATCGATGCGTGCCAGTGTCACGAACACGCTCGACCAGCAACTCGACATGGAACGCGACCTGCAGCGCAGGCTCGGCCAGTCGCACGACTACGCGGAAGGCGTGAAGGCATTCATCGAGAAGCGCGCGCCGCGCTTCGAGGGGCGTTGACATGACAAACGCCACTGCCACGCTCGACCCCGATGCGCTCGCCCGCGCCACCGCGCGGGCCATGTACGACGCCGACGCATGCAGCCGTGCGTTCGGGATGGAAATTGCCGAAGTACGCGCCGGCTACGCGCGCCTGCAGATGCGCGTGCGGCCGGAATTCCTGAACGGGCATCAGACCTGCCATGGCGGGATCATCTTCACGCTGGCCGATTCGACGTTCGCGTTCGCGTGCAACTCGTACAACGTGAATACCGTCGCGGCCGGCTGCTCGATCGAATTCCTGCGCCCCGTGCACGGCGATGACGTGCTGACGGCCGAGGCGATCGAGCAGGCGCGCGCCGGCCGCCAAGGCATCTACGACATCCGCGTCACGAACCAGACCGGCGAAACCGTCGCGATGTTTCGCGGCAAATCCGCCCAGATCAAGGGCACGGTCATCCCGGAAGACCGCTGACGTCGACGGCTCGCACATAACAAACACTGGAGACATGCATGACTACCCCGCTACCGCTCGAGCCGATCGAGACCGCCTCACGCGACGAGCTGACCGCGCTGCAGCTCGAGCGCCTCAAGTGGTCGCTCCGGCATGCGTATGACCACTCCCCCGTCTATCGTCGCAAGTTCGACGACGCGGGTGTCCATCCGGACGACCTGAAGACGCTCGCCGACCTGTCGCGCTTCCCGTTCACGACGAAGAGCGACCTGCGCGACAGTTACCCGTTCGGGATGTTCGCGGTGCCGCAGGACCAGATCTCGCGCATTCATGCGTCGTCGGGCACGACCGGCAAGCCGACGGTCGTCGGCTATACGGCCCGCGACATTGACACGTGGGCGAATCTCGTCGCGCGCTCGATCCGCGCCGCCGGTGCGCGCCGCGGCGACAAGGTGCACGTCAGCTACGGCTATGGCTTGTTCACGGGCGGGCTTGGCGCGCACTACGGTGCCGAACGCGCAGGGCTGACCGTGATCCCGTTCGGTGGCGGCCAGACCGAGAAGCAGGTGCAGCTGATCCAGGATTTCCGACCCGACATCATCATGGTCACGCCGAGCTACATGCTGTCGATCGCCGACGAAATCGAGCGCCAGGGTCTCGATCCCGTGCAGAGTTCGCTGCGCATCGGCATCTTCGGCGCGGAACCCTGGACCAACGATATGCGCGTCGCGATCGAGCAGCGGATGGGCATCGATGCGGTCGACATTTACGGGCTGTCCGAAGTGATGGGCCCCGGCGTCGCGTCCGAATGCGTCGAGACCAAGGACGGCCCGACCATCTGGGAAGACCACTTCTATCCGGAAATCATCGACCCCGAAACCGGCGAAGTGCTTCCGGACGGCGAACTCGGCGAGCTCGTGTTCACGTCGCTGACGAAGGAGGCGCTGCCGATCGTCCGCTACCGGACCCGCGACCTCACGCGGCTGTTGCCCGGCACTGCCCGCACGATGCGCCGGATGGAGAAGATCACCGGGCGCTCGGACGACATGATGATCGTGCGCGGCGTCAACGTGTTCCCGACGCAAATCGAGGAGCAGTTGCTCAAGCAGCACGCGCTCGCCCCGCACTATCAGATCGTGCTGACGAAGGAAGGCCCGCTCGACGTGATGACGCTCAATGTCGAGCCTTGCCCCGAGACAGCACCCGATACGGCGGCGATCCATGCGGCAAAACAGGCGCTCGCCTACGACATCAAGTCGCTGATCGGCGTGACGGCCGTGATCAACGTGCTGCCCGTGAACGGGATCGAGCGGTCGGTCGGCAAGGCGCGACGCGTCGTCGACAAGCGCAGGGGCTGACGAAAGTCGCTGCGCGTGAATGACGCGCGGTGAATCCGTGGCTGCAAATGAAACAACCCGATCGGCCAACACCGATCGGGCTGTTTCATTCCGGGATGCATTTGGGCATCCGCCGACGCAACAAGCGCATCGCGAAATCTGACACAGCACGTCCGCCCTCACGATCAGAGCAACGTGCCCCACGCGCACAGCCGCTTCTACGAATGCCGCGTCTGCCGCATCGGCGGTGACCCGAGGAACCCCAGCCACCCGCGCCGCGTCACATCACGAATTCGGGAACAGCAGCCACATCCGGCCGACCTGCTTCATCCGCCCAGCCTGATCGCCTGCATCGTCGCCGAGCCCCCAGAAATAGTCGGCCCGCACGCCGCCCTTGATCGCGGAGCCCGTATCCTGCGCGAACACGAGCCGGTTCATCGGCGTATTCGTCAGCGGGCGCGTCGTCTGCAGGAACACGGGCGTGCCAAGCGGGATCGACGACGGGTCGACGGCGATCGAACGCTCCGGCGTCAGCGGCACGCCCAACGCGCCGATCGGGCCGTCCGCGCCGCCGTGCGGTGCATCTTCCTTGGTCGGCATGTCGCGGAAAAACACGAACCGCGGGTTCGTGTCGAGCAACGCGTCGACGCGGGTCGGGTTCGCCTTCGCCCACGCCTTGATGCCCTGCATCGTCGCCTGGGCGGGCGTCAGCTCGCCGCGATCGAGCAGCCACTTGCCGATCGAGCGGTACGGCTGGTTGTTGGTGCCGCCGAAGCCGACCCGCATCACCGAACCGTCGTCGAGCAGCACGCGCCCCGAGCCCTGCACCTGCAGGAAAAACGCTTCGATCGGGTCGTCGACCCACACGAGTTCGTTGCCGTTCAGGATGCCGGCGCGTTCGAGCTGCGCGCGTGCCGGCAACGCGGCGCCCGGGCGATAACCGGCCGGCCAGCGGTAGAGCGCGTACTGATACGGACCGCGACGCACGCGCGAACCATGCAGCAGCGGCTCGTAATAGCCGGTCACGAGCCCGTCGAGCGTACCGTCGGTGTTCGCAAGCTGGAACGGCGTGAAATACGTTTCGAAGAACGTGCGTGCACTGCTGACGTCGAGCTCGTCGAGCCGGTCGGCGGCCGCGCAGGCGCGTGTCCAGGCCGGCTGGCGCGCGAGCCGCACGCAGTTCTGCCGCAGCGCGGCGGTTGCGCCGAGCAGCGAATCGTCCTGCCAGCCCGGCACCTGCTGCCACGCGACCGGCGTGAGCCGCTTCGCGGCGACCTGACCCGGCACGATCGCCGCGCCGGTCGGCGGCTTCAGCGACGACGTCCGCGTCGGCGCGCCACCGCACGCCGCCAGCAGCGCCGCCGCGGCAGCAACCGCGACCCACCCGGCCACCCGGGGCCCAAACCACATACAATGTCCGTTCTTGATGGAAACCGCCATGTCAGATTTTCTCGACCAATATCCGATGCTCATCTTCGCGCTCGAAGCCTTCGTAGCGCTCGCCCTGCTGATCTTCATCGTCGTGTGGACGTCGTCGGGCAGAAAGAAGCACACCCGCAAGCCGCGCTAACACCCTGACGCACGCCGCACGCTCAATGCAGCGTGCGCGGCATGTGCAGGGCGAACTCGTCGACCGGCGCCTCGAAGCGCTCGCCGTCCTCCGCCACGCAGAAGTACGCGCCACGCATCGTGCCGACCGGTGTCGCGATCACGGCCCAGCTCGTGTACTCGAAGTGCTCGCCCGGCTGCAGCAGCGGCTGGTGCCCGACGACGCCGAGCCCCTTCACTTCCTGCACGTGGTTCTCGCTGTCCGTGATGATCCAGTGACGCGCGATCAGCTGTGCCGCGACCTGCCCGGTGTTGCGGATCGTCAGCGTGTACGCGAATGCGTATTGACGGCGATCGGGGTCGGATTGTTCCGGCAAGTAGCTGGTTTTCACCGAAACGGTGAATTGATACTGACTCATGGTGTTTCCGCTGGAAGATGACTGCCCGTGCCGGCATGGGCAACGGGGCCGCGGGCGCGCCGCATTGGTTCGGCATTCTATGCGCAATCCGGCCTCGACCGCACGGCCTGCCGCCGCGCACCGGGTCGCCGGACGGTAGAATGGCGGTTTTGCGCCGCAACGTCCCCGCTCCCCTGCCATGACCCAATTCCGCATCGCTCCCAGCATCCTGTCGGCCGATTTCGCACGGCTCGGCGAAGAAGTCCGCAACGTGGTCGCCGCCGGCGCCGACTGGATCCACTTCGACGTGATGGACAATCATTACGTGCCGAACCTGACCATCGGCCCGCTCGTGTGCGAAGCGATCCGCCCGCACGTGCAGGTGCCGATCGACGTGCACCTGATGGTACGCCCGGTCGACCGGATCGTGCCCGATTTTGCGAAGGCCGGTGCCAACCTGATCAGCTTCCACCCGGAAGGCTCCGATCACATCGACCGCACGCTGTCGCTGATCCGCGACCACGGCTGCAAGGCCGGCCTCGTGTTCAACCCGGCCACGCCGCTGAACTACCTCGACCACGTGATGGACCGCCTCGACTTCGTGCTGCTGATGTCGGTCAACCCGGGTTTCGGCGGCCAGTCGTTCATTCCGGAAACGCTGAACAAGCTGCGCGAAGCACGCGCACGCATCGACGCGTACACCGAGCGCACCGGCCGCGAGATCCTGCTCGAAGTCGACGGCGGCGTGAAGACCGACAACATCGCGGAAATCGCGGCGGCCGGCGCCGACACCTTCGTCGCGGGTTCTGCGATCTTCGGCAAGCCCGACTACCGCAAGGTGATCGACGAGATGCGCGCCGCGCTCGCTACCGTCGAGCGGAGCTGACGCCGTGGCCGACTCGTCGCTCACCGGCCATGCGCCGGCCGGAGCCGCACCGGAAGCCGCTCCGATCCGCTTCGCCACGTCGCGCATCGACGCGGCGCTGATCGATCTCGACGGCACCATGGTCGATACGGCCGACGATTTCACGGCCGGCCTGAACGGGATGCTCGCGCAGCTCGGCGCGCCAGCCACGTCGCGCGACGAGGTGATCGGCTACGTCGGCAAGGGCTCCGAACACCTGATCCAGAGCGTGCTGAAGCCGCGCTTCGCAGCCGACGAGGCGCACGCGCGCTTTGACGCCGCGCTCGCGATCTACCAGACCGAGTACGCGAAGATCAACGGCCGCCACACACGCCTCTACCCGGACGTGGCCGCCGGTCTCGACGCGTTGCGCGCAGCCGGCATCCGGCTCGCGTGCGTGACGAACAAGCCGCATCGCTTCGCGGTCGAGCTGCTCGAGCAATACGGGCTGGCCGATTGCTTCGGCATCGTGCTCGGCGGCGACAGCGTCGCGCGCAAGAAGCCCGATCCGCTGCCGATGCTGACGGCCTGCAACGCGCTCGGCGTCGCACCGGATGTGGCAGTCGCGATCGGCGACTCGGAAAACGATGCGCTGGCAGGCCGCGCGGCCGGGATGGCGACGCTGACGGTGCCGTACGGCTACAACCATGGCAAAGCTATACAAACGATAAATTCGGATGGTATAGTCGATTCGTTGCTGGTCGCAGCTCGCGCGATCTCCGCGCACAACGCCGGCCGGCCAACCTTCTGATCATTTCTTCCATCTGCATGTTTCTGAATAAAAAACGGAGTCTGAGCAGCATCGACCGGGGAGCCTGGCCCTGGCGTCGCTGGTCGCGCTAACCTCTTCGATGAGGTACGCTGAAGTACGTCTTCAGCGCCGTTTTTTATCTCGCTGCGCATCCGCGCGCCGATCGTCGCACCACCTCGAGTTCTACCGCGTCCGAACGCTTGCGTTCAGGCACGGCCGCAGGCTCGCGACGTTCACGCCCGGAGTGCCGGCCGGCAACAGGCACTTCTCGATCGACCGCCCTTTCGCCGACGGCAACCCGCGCAGCGTCAAGTGATCCCTGGCGCACGCGCCGCTCGTCCCGAACAGGACCGGAACATGACCGAACTCGAATTTCAATCGCTCGCGAACGAAGGCTACAACCGCATCCCGCTGATCGCGGAAGCCCTCGCCGATCTCGAAACGCCGCTGTCCCTCTACCTGAAGCTGGCCCAGCCCGAACGCTCGGGCGCCAACTCGTTCCTGCTCGAATCGGTGGTCGGCGGCGAACGCTTCGGCCGCTATTCGTTCATCGGCCTGCCCGCCCGTACGCTCGTGCGGACCCGCAACGGCGTGTCGGAAGTCGTGCGCGACGGCCAGGTCGTCGAGACGCATGACGGCGACCCGTTCCAGTTCATCGAATCGTTCCAGGCGCGCTTCAAGGTCGCGCAGCGCCCGGGCTTGCCGCGCTTCTGCGGCGGTCTCGCCGGCTATTTCGGCTACGACGCGGTGCGCTACATCGAGAAGAAGCTCGCGAACACCGCACCGCGCGACGATCTCGGCCTGCCCGACATCCAGTTGCTGCTGACCGAGGAAGTCGCGGTCATCGACAACCTCGCCGGCAAGCTGTACCTGATCATCTACGCGGACCCGAGCCAGGCCGAAGCCTATACGAAGGCGAAACAGCGCCTGCGCGAACTGAAGCAGCGCCTGCGCACGACCGTGCAGCCGCCCGTTACGTCGGCGAGCGTACGCACCGAGACGTTCCGCGAGTTCAAGAAAGACGACTATCTGGCCGCCGTGCGCCAGGCGAAGGAATACATCGCGGCCGGCGAGCTGATGCAGATCCAGGTCGGCCAGCGTCTGACGAAGCCGTACCGCGACAATCCGCTGTCGCTGTATCGCGCGCTGCGTTCGCTGAACCCGTCGCCGTACATGTACTACTACAACTTCGGCGATTTCCACGTGGTCGGCGCATCGCCGGAAATCCTCGTGCGCCAGGAAAAGCGCGGCGAAGACCAGATCGTCACGATCCGCCCGCTCGCCGGCACGCGACCGCGCGGCAACACGCCCGAGCGCGACGCGGAACTCGCGACCGAGCTGCTCAACGATCCGAAGGAGATCGCCGAGCACGTGATGCTGATCGACCTCGCGCGCAACGACGTCGGGCGCATCGCGGAAATCGGCTCGGTGCACGTGACCGACCAGATGGTCATCGAGAAATACTCGCACGTGCAGCACATCGTCAGCTCGGTCGAAGGCAAGCTGAAGCCCGGCATGACGAACTACGACGTGCTGCGCGCGACGTTCCCGGCCGGCACGCTGTCCGGCGCGCCGAAGGTCCGTGCGATGGAACTGATCGACGAACTCGAGCCGGTCAAGCGCGGGCTGTACGGCGGCGCCGTCGGCTACCTGTCGTTCTCGGGCGAGATGGATCTCGCGATCGCGATCCGCACGGGCCTGATCCACAACGGCAACCTGTACGTGCAAGCGGCGGCCGGCGTCGTCGCGGATTCGGTGCCCGAATCCGAATGGCAAGAGACCGAGAACAAGGCGCGCGCGGTGCTGCGTGCGGCCGAACAGGTCCAGGACGGCCTCGATAGCGACTTCTGACCGGAGACTGACCATGCTGCTCATGATCGACAACTACGACTCGTTTACCTACAACCTGGTCCAGTACTTCGGCGAACTCGGCGAGGACGTGCGCACCTACCGCAACGATGAAATCACGCTCGACGAAATCGCGCGCCTGAATCCCGATGCGATCTGCCTGTCGCCCGGCCCGAGCAACCCACAGCACGCGGGCATCACGCTCGACGTGCTGAAGGAATTCGCGGGCAGGAAGCCGATCCTCGGCGTGTGCCTCGGCCATCAGGCGATCGGCGAGGCCTTCGGCGGCCGCGTCGTGCGCGCGAAGACCATCATGCACGGCAAGGTGAGCAAGATCGAAACCGACTGCCGCGGCGTGTTCGCCGACCTGCCGAAGCACTTCGACGTCACGCGCTATCACTCGCTCGCGATCGAGCGCGAATCGCTGCCCGACTGCCTCGAGGTGTCCGCCTGGACCGACGACGGCGAAATCATGGGCGTGCGCCACAAGACGCTGCCGATCGAAGGCGTGCAGTTCCACCCGGAATCGATCCTGTCCGAGCATGGCCATGCGCTGCTCGAGAATTTCCTGAAACAGGCCCGCGCCGCGGCCGCGCAAGCCGCCTGACGGGAGCCTCACGATGACAATTACCCCGCAGGAAGCGCTGCAGCGCACGATCGAACACCGCGAAATCTTCCACGACGAGATGCTGCACCTGATGCGGCTGATCATGCGCGGCGACATGTCGCCCGTGATGGCGGCCGCGATCATCACCGGGTTGCGCGTGAAGAAGGAGACGATCGGCGAGATCGCCGCCGCCGCGACCGTGATGCGCGAATTCGCGAACCACGTCGAGGTGCAGGACAATTCGAACTTCGTCGACATCGTCGGCACCGGCGGCGACGGCTCGCACACGTTCAACATCTCGACCGCGTCGATGTTCGTCACGGCCGCGGCCGGCGCGAAAGTCGCGAAGCACGGCAACCGCGGCGTATCGAGCAAGTCCGGCAGCGCCGACGTGCTCGAGGCGCTCGGCGTGAACATCGACCTGCAGTCCGACCAGGTTGCCGCGTCGATCGCCGAAACGGGCATGGGCTTCATGTTCGCGCCGAACCATCACCCGGCGATGAAGAACATCGCGGCCGTGCGCCGCGAGCTCGGCGTGCGCACGATCTTCAATATCCTCGGCCCGCTGACCAACCCGGCCGGTGCGCCGAACCAGCTGATGGGCGTGTTCCACCCCGACCTCGTCGGCATCCAGGTGCGCGTGATGCAGCGCCTGGGCGCGCAGCACGTGCTGGTCGTGTACGGCAAGGACGGGATGGACGAGGTATCGCTTGGCGCGGCAACGCTCGTCGGCGAGCTGCGCGACGGCAAGGTGCACGAATACGAGATCCATCCGGAAGACTTCGGCCTGCAGATGGTGTCGAACCGCACGCTGAAGGTCGAAAATGCCGACGAATCGCGCACGATGCTGCTCGGCGCGCTGGACAACCAGCCGGGCGTCGCGCGCGAGATCGTCACGCTGAACGCCGGCACCGCGCTCTATGCGGCGAACGTCGCCGAGTCGATCGCGGACGGCATCCAGCTCGCCCGCGAAGCGATCGCGAGCGGCAAGGCCCGCGCCAAAGTCGACGAACTCGTGCGCTTCACGCAGCAGTTCAAGCGCTGACTCCCCTTACGAATCAAGCAGGAATCCACATGAGCGACATTCTCGACCGAATCATCGCCGTCAAGCGCGAAGAAGTCGCGGCGGCCATGCGCAGCGCGCCGCTCGAGGCACTGAAACTGGAAGCGTCCGCGCGCGACCTGCGCGACTTCGTCGGCGCATTGCGCGCGAAGCATGCGGCCGGCCACGCGGCCGTGATTTCCGAAATCAAGAAGGCCAGCCCGTCGAAGGGCGTGCTGCGCGAGCATTTCGTGCCGGCCGACATCGCGCGTTCGTATGCAGCGCACGGCGCCGCGTGCCTGTCGGTGCTGACCGACGAGCAGTTCTTCCAGGGCAGCGCCCGCTATCTCGAACAAGCGCGCGCGGCCTGCGAGCTGCCGGTGCTGCGCAAGGACTTCATCGTCGACGCGTACCAGATCATCGAAGCGCGCGCGATGGGTGCCGACGCGATCCTGCTGATCGCCGCCGCACTCGACACGCCGCTGATGCAGGATCTCGAAGCGTATGCGCACTCGCTCGGCCTCGCGGTGCTGGTCGAAGTACACGACCGCAACGAGATGGAGCAGGCGCTGACGCTCAAGACGCCGCTGCTCGGCATCAACAACCGCAACCTGCGCACGTTCGAGACGTCGATCCAGACCACGCTCGACATGCTCGACATGATTCCGGCGGACCGGATCGTCGTGACCGAATCCGGCATCCTGTCGCGCACCGACGTCGACACGATGCGTGCGGCAAACGTGAACACGTTCCTCGTCGGCGAGGCGTTCATGCGCGCCGAGCAGCCGGGCGAGGAACTCGCACGGATGTTCTTCTGATGGCGATCGAAAAGGAAATCAAGCTCGCGCTGCCGGCCGGCCAGGCCGACGCCGCGCGACGCTTCTTCGAGACGCTGACCGGCGAACCCGGTCGCGACATCATGCTCGCAAACGTCTATTACGACACGCCCGATCTCGCGCTGGCCCGCTCGAAGAGCGCGGTGCGCGTGCGCCGCACGCCGCAAGGCTGGCTGCAGACGTTCAAGACGGTCGGCAGCGCGGAAGGCGGCCTGCATCGCCGCCACGAGTGGGAGCTGCCGGTCGCCGGCGACGCGCTCGAAATCGACGCGCTCGTCGCGGCCTGCGACGTGCCGGAAGCCGCCGCCGCGCTGAATGACGCGGCCGGCTCGCTGTCGGCGCTGTTTCGCACGGATTTTTCGCGTACGCTGTGGCGCATCGCAATCGGCGGCGCAACCGTCGAAGCCGCGGTGGACCTCGGCGAGATCGTCGTCCAGGCGGAACACGAAACGCGCCGCGAACCGATCAGCGAAATCGAACTCGAACTGATCGACGGCCCGGAGGCGGCGCTCGCAACGCTCGCCGCCGAATTGCAGCAAGCGCTGCCGGGCCTCGTTCCCGAAAACATCAGCAAGGCGCAGCGCGGCTACCGGCTGCGCGCGCAATAACCCGCATCACGCATGGCAACCCGCAAGACTTCCCGCGCGCCGCAACAGGCGTCGCTGTTCGATGATCCCGTGCCGGAAACGGCACCGGCCGATACCCCGTCCCCGGCGCCCGAAGCGCCCGCGGCCGGACGCAAGCCCGCAAAGAAAGCCGCGGCTCCGGCTGCGGCCCCGACGGCACCGCAGCCCGTTGCCGCCGACGTCCCGCACCTCGCCGCGCAATTCGACGCGCTGCCGCCCGTCTGGCGCGACGTGCTGAAACCCTTTACCGACAGCGACGCGTACGCGCCGCTGTGCCGCTTCGTCGATGACGAGCGTGCGGCCGGCAAGACGGTCTACCCGACCGACGTGTTCCGCGCGCTGCGCCTGACGAGCCCGGACGACGTAAAAGTCGTGATCCTCGGCCAGGACCCGTACCACGGCGACGATCGCGGCACGCCGCAGGCGCACGGGCTCGCGTTCTCGGTGCCGCCGGCCGTGCGCACGCCGCCGTCGCTGCGCAACATCTTCAAGGAAATCGCCGCGAACTTCGGCCACGACACGCCGCGCCATGGCTGCCTCGACACCTGGGCGCGCCAGGGCGTACTGCTGCTCAACACGGTGCTGACGGTCGAGCGCGGGGCCGCCGCGAGCCATGCGAAGCGCGGTTGGGAGCAGTGCACGGACACGCTGATCCGCGAACTCGCCGGCCGCCATCAGGGGCTCGTCTTCATGCTGTGGGGCGCCCACGCGCAGGCGAAGCGCGCGCTGTTCGACGCCAGCGCGCACTGCGTGCTCGAGGCGCCGCATCCGTCGCCGCTGTCCGCGCACCGCGGCTTCCTCGGCTGCCGCCATTTCGCGCTCGCGAACGACTATCTGGTCGAGGCAGGCCGCGAACCGATCGACTGGCGCCTGCCTGAAGTGGCGGAAACGCTCGCGTAACCGCCGCGCCGCCGTTCGTTCGCCACGCCAGCCGGCATGCAAAAACGCCGCGCCCCTTTCGGGACGCGGCGTTTTTTTATCGGGCGATGCGGCGGGTGCGGCGCACCCGCATCGACGTTACGCGGCGGCGATCGCTTCGCGTGCGCCAGCCAGCGCTGCGCTTTGCGCATCCGCGCCGAGGTTCAGGCCTTCCGCGAAGATGAAGTTCACGTCGGTCATGCCGACGAAGCCGAGGAACGTACGCAGGTACGGGGTCTGGCTGTCGTTCGGCGTACCGGCGTACTTGCCGCCACGGGCGGTCACCACGTGAACCTTCTTGCCCTTGATCAGGCCTTCCGGACCGTTTTCGGTGTAGCGGAACGTGACGCCTGCACGAGCGATCCAGTCGAAGTACGTCTTCAGTTGCGACGAGATGCCGAAGTTGTACATCGGTGCGCCGATCACGACGATGTCGGCAGCTTGCAGTTCGGCGATCAGTGCATCGCTCTTCGCGACGATCGCATTCTGTTCCGCGGTGCGCTGGTCGGCCGGCGTGAAGAACGCGCCGAGCACCGATTCGTCGAGGTGCGGCAGCGCATCGGCCAGCAGGTCGCGAACCACGACGTTCGCGCCGGGGTTCGATTGTTGCAGCTTTGCCGTCAGTTCGTTGGCCAGCAGCGTGGATTGCGCACCTTGCGAACGCGCGGCGGAATTGATTTGCAGAATGGTCGTCATGTCAGGCTCCAGTAGGGTTGCGCTTGGGTAGCGCGAGTGACGCCATTGTGCGTGGCCGCATGACCGCGAAAAAGCGGGTTCAGGGCGACGGATTGTTGCAGCAGCAGAACAATCATTGATCGCGCCCCGATACCCGCTTCAATACGCTCAACCCTTCAGCCAGGCCTCCCGGGCCTTCGAGACCGCGGCCGGCTTCGCGGCCGCCGACAGCCGGTAGCGCGTGACTTCCGGGCCGTCGAGCTTCAGTTTCGCGGTGCGGAGCTCGTCGCGACGGAAGGCGTGAACCTCGACCTTGTCACCCGGCCGGTAGCGAGCGAGCAGTGCGTCGAGGTTGGTGCCCGTAACGCGCAGCCCGTCGACGGCGATCAGCGTGTCGCCGGCCGACAGCCCCGCGCGATGTGCGGCGCCGCCTTCGTAGACGGCCGCGAGCGTGCAGTCCGCGCCGCCGCGCAGGCGCGCGCCGATCGTC
Source organism: Burkholderia sp. AU38729 (assembly GCF_020419725.1). NCBI lineage: Bacteria > Pseudomonadati > Pseudomonadota > Betaproteobacteria > Burkholderiales > Burkholderiaceae > Burkholderia > Burkholderia sp. AU38729. The sequence goes on from NZ_JAIZQO010000016.1 coordinate 17,480, forward strand.
GGCTTCGCGATCGCGCCGTTCGCGACATCGGGCGCAAGCGTCACGCCGAACGGTGCGAGCAGTTCGGCGAGCGGCAGGTCGCGCGTGCCGTGCACGGCATCGGCGAACAGGCGGCCGAGCGCGACGCCCGTCGCCGCTTCGATCAGCGCCTCGACTTCGTTCTCCTCGACGCCCATTTGCTTGCCGCGGTAGAAATCGCGGCCGTAGCGCTGCCACAGCAGGCGCATCACGTCGTCGAGCGACTTCTTGTTGCGCGTCTGCGCGCGGATCGCGAGATCGAAGGCGAGTGCGACGAGCGAACCCTTCGTGTAGTAGCTGACGATTGCGTTGGTCGCGTTCTCGTCCTGGCGGTAGTACTTGATCCACGCGTCGAACGAGCTTTCGGCGACGCTCTGCTTCAGGCGCCCCGTGCCGCGCAGCACACCGCCGACCGTACGGCCGAGCGCCGCGAAATATTCGTCCTGCGACATCAGCCCGCTGCGCACCAGCATCAGGTCGTCGTAATACGACGTGAAGCCCTCGAACAGCCACAGCAGCGACGTGTAGTTTTCCTTCGACAGGTCGTACGGCACGAACGCCGCCGGCTTGATGCGCTTCACGTTCCACGTATGGAAGTACTCGTGGCTGCAGAGCCCGAGATACGTGCGATAGCCTTCCGTCGTTTCGGGCCGCCCCTTCACCGGCAGGTCGGTGCGGTTGCAGATCAGCGCGGTCGACGCGCGATGCTCGAGGCCGCCGTAGCCGTCGCTGACCGCCAGCGTCATGAACACGTAGCGGTCCATCGGCGCTTTCTTCGATTTCGGCTCGAACAGCGCGATCTGCGCTTCGCATACGCGCTTCAGGTCGGTGCGCAGGCGCTCCAGGTCGAGCTGCGTCACGCGCCCCGCGATCACGATGTCGTGCGGCACGCCGTGCGCGTCGAACGTCGCGAGCGCGAATTCGCCGATCGTCACCGGATGGTCGGAGAGCTCGTCGTAGTTCGCTGCGCGATAGGCGCCGAACCCGTAGCGCTTGGTGCCGCGCGCCTCGGGCAGCGACGTGCCGACGCGCCATGCGCGGAACGCCGCACCGGCCGGCTTCGCGATGTCGACTTCACATGGCGCCTCCTCGTGGCCCGCAACGCTCAGGAACACGGCCGTCGCATTGAAGAAGCCGCCCGATTCGTCGAGATACGCGGAGCGCACCGACAGATCCCACGCGTACACGTCGTAGCGCAGCGTCAGCGTGCCGTTCACGGGGGCGGCCTGCCACGTGTGCTTGTCGGTCTTCGCGATCCGCACCTTGCGGCCCGCGTCGTTGAATGCGCCGAGCGTCACGATGTTGCGCGCGAACTCGCGCACGAGATAGCTGCCCGGAATCCACACCGGCAACGAAAAGCGCTGGCCTTCGGGGTCGGGATCGGCGACCGTCACCGACACTTCGAACAGGTGCGCGGCAAGATCTTTCGGAACAATCGAATAGCGGATCGGCTGGGTCATCGTGGCAATCGGTCGGTCGAATACGGCGGCGGAAACGAAGAGAGGCGCCGGCAGATGCGGGCGCCCCTCGCTGGCCGGGCCATGCGGCCCGGCGTGTGTCGGTTACTTGCTCGAGGCGAGCGCCTGGTTGAGCTGGTCGGCCGACACGGCGCCCGGCAGGCGGCGGCCGTCCGGCAGGAAGATCGTCGGCGTGCCCGTGACGTTCATCCCGCGGCCGAGCGCGAGGTTCTTGTCGAGCGCGGTCGTGTCGCAAGTACCGGCACCGGACGGCGCGCGGTGGTCGAGCATCCAGCCCTCCCACGTTTTCGCGCGGTCGGTCGCACACCAGATCGCCTTCGACTTCGCGGTCGAATCCGGCGACAGCACCGGGTACAGGAACGTGTAGACGGTCACGTTGTCGACCGACTGCAGCGTCGTCTCGAGCTTCTTGCAATACGGGCAGTTCGGATCGGAGAACACGGCGATCTTGCGGGCGCCGTTGCCCTTGACGACCTTGATCGCATTCGCGAACGGCAGGCTCGCGAAGTCGATCTTGTTGATTTCGGACAGGCGCGCGTCGGTCAGGTTCTTGTGCGTCTTGGTGTCGACGAGATCGCCGAGCAGCACGTAATCGCCTGCCGCATCGCTATAGATGATCTGCGAGCCGAGGTTGACTTCGTAGAGGCCGGCGACCGGCGCTTTCGACACGCTCTTGATCGGCGCGTCGCTGCCGAGGCGGGCCTGCAGCGTTGCTTTCAGCTTGTCGGTGGTCTGGTCGGCCTGCGCGGTGCAGCCAAGCGTCGCCATCATGACGGCCAGCGCCAGCGATGCGATGCGGATCGTTTTTTTCATTGAAATCTTCCTTCAGCTCAATCGGAGTGCACGGCACAGTGTACGCCGTAACGGAACCGTGTCCGACCGGCGAAGCGGCCGAAGGTTCGATCGATCAGCCGAGCGCGGCCGATACGAGCCAGCGCTTCACGAGCGGCTGCGCGCCGACGAAGGCCATGCCCGCGTTGCGCACGACCTTCGCGAGCGAGCCCGGCACGGCGAACAGCCGCTGCAACCCATCGGTCGCGACCATCAGCGCGCGGATGTCCTCGCGGCGCGAACGCTCGTAGCGACGCAGCAGCACCGTATCACCGAGGTTGCGGAAGCTTTCCTTGCCCGCGATCGCGTCGGCAAGCGCCGCGACGTCGCGCAAGCCGAGATTCATCCCCTGCCCCGCGAGCGGGTGGATCAGGTGCGCGGCATCGCCGACGAGCGCGACGCGCGGTGCGATCAGCTTGTCGACCGTCTGCAGCGCCAGCGGGAAGCCGGCAGCCGGCGTCACGCAGTCGAGCGTGCCGACCTGACCGTGCGACACGCGCTCGACTTCGGCCGCGAGCTGCGCCGGATCGAGTGCGAGCAATTCGTCTGCATGCGCGGTGTGCGCGGACCAGACGAGCGATACATGGCCGTCCGGCAGCGGCAGCAGCGCGACGATCTCGCCTTCGTGGAACCACTGGTAGGCGGTCTCGCGGTGCGGCAACGACGCCTTGAAGTTCGCGACGACGCCGGTTTGCCGGTAGTCGCGCCGCTCGACCTTGGCCCCCATTTGCGAGCGCACCCACGAATGCGCGCCGTCCGCGCCGACGACGAGGTCCGCTTCCAGCACCTGCCCCGACGACAGCGTGAGCACGGCCGCGTCGTCGCGCACGTCGAAGCCCTGTGCGCGCGCATCGAACCACGTGAGGTTCGGCTGGAACCGCAGCGCGGCGTCGAGCGACGCCTCGACCAGCGACGATTCGGCGATCCACGCGAGCTGCGGCACGGACGCCTGGTACGCGGAGAAATGCAGTTCCGCGTGCGCGTCGCCGTACACGCGCATGTCGTAGACCGGCGCAAGCCGGCTGTGATCGAGCGCCTGCCAGACGCGCAGCCGCTCGAGCAGCGCCTGCGAACTGGAGGACAGCGCGTAGACGCGCGTGTCGAAGGCGAGATCGGCGGGGCGCGGCGTGGCCGGCTGGGCGAGCAAGGCTGTCTTGTAGCCGGACTGGGTCAGCGCGAGCGCGGCCGTCTTGCCGACGAGCCCGCCGCCGACCACGGCGACGTCGAAGGTGTGGTGGGCAGTCATGGCGGGCATTATAGCCGCGGGGCCAAACCCTTACGCGGCCGGACTTTGCGGGAAATCAGCAGAATCGCAGGGCGATGCGGCAACGCAGCGGCCCGCCGCATCGGCCATTCGGCGCCTGCCCGGAATCCGGGGCGTCGGCACGGTACAATAGCGACTTTGACCGTCGGCCCGCCGCGCCCCACGCGCCGGCCGCCCTTTTTTCCCGCGCCGCCGTGCCCTGTCCGGCCGCGCCGCCTTACCCGTCCGAAGGATTCCATGAGTCTCAAATGCGGCATCGTCGGCTTGCCCAACGTCGGCAAGTCCACCCTGTTCAATGCGCTGACCAAGGCCGGCATCGCCGCCGAGAACTACCCGTTCTGCACGATCGAGCCGAACGTCGGCATCGTCGAAGTGCCCGATACGCGCCTGAAGGCGCTCTCCGAGATCGTCAAGCCGGAGCGTGTCGTACCGGCCGTCGTCGAATTCGTCGACATCGCGGGCCTCGTCGCGGGCGCGAGCAAGGGTGAAGGCCTCGGCAACCAGTTCCTCGCGAACATCCGCGAAACCGACGCGATCACGCACGTCGTGCGCTGCTTCGAGGACGAGAACGTCATTCACGTCGCCGGCAAGGTCAGCCCGATCGACGACATCGAAGTGATCAACACCGAGCTCGCGCTCGCCGACCTCGGCACCGTCGAGAAGGCGCTCACGCGCTATTCGAAGGCCGCGAAGTCGGGCAACGACAAGGAAGCGGCAAAGCTCGTCGCGGTACTCGAAAAAGTGCGCGCTCAACTCGACCAGGGCAAGGCCGTGCGCGGCCTCGAACTGTCGGACGACGAAGCGGCGCTGATCAAGCCGTTCTGCCTGATCACCGCGAAGCCGGCGATGTACGTGGCCAACGTGAAGGACGACGGTTTCGAGAACAACCCGCATCTCGACGCGGTCCGCAAGTACGCGGAAAGCGAGAATGCGCCGGTCGTGGCCGTATGTGCGGCGATCGAGGCGGAAATCGCCGATCTCGACGATGCGGACAAGGAAGCGTTCCTCGCCGACATGGGCATGGAAGAGCCGGGCCTCGACCGCGTGATCCGCGCGGGCTTCAAGCTGCTCGGTCTGCAGACGTACTTCACCGCGGGCGTGAAGGAAGTGCGCGCATGGACGATCCATATCGGCGACACGGCGCCGCAGGCAGCCGGCGTGATCCACACCGACTTCGAGCGCGGCTTCATCCGCGCGCAGACGATCGCGTTCGACGATTTCGTCACGTACAAGGGTGAGCAAGGCGCGAAGGAAGCCGGCAAGATGCGCGCGGAAGGGAAGGAATATGTCGTGCACGACGGCGACGTGATGAACTTCCTGTTCAACGTCTGAGCGTTGCGTTATCGCCTCAGTGAAAAGCCCGCTTCTGCGGGCTTTTCACTTTTCGGTGTACCGGCCTAGTCACGACCGGAGCCGCCCGTGTCCGATTTAGATCCGGCTATGCATAGCTGCATGGTGCCCCCCTGTGCCGTCTCATTGCATTGCGCAAATCGACGCGCGCTCCATACGATTGCGCGGATGGTATTTCGACCAGACAAACTGACTGAAATAGCTTTCAGCAACCTCCGTCCATGTCCGAAGTCCGTCGTCTTCCTGCAGTACGTGCCTCGCGTTAACCAGCAACCAGGACATCACGGCCTGGCTGTCGCGACACTTCGCGCATTCTCCTGACGTACAACAGCGCGCAAGCGAGACAAAATCGGCACGATACGCATTGAACCTGGGTAGCGCGGGCCACCCCGACGCGAACCGATCCACGTTTTGCGGATGATCTTCGCTGACGCTCGGACAACTAGCACCATTGAATGCTCCCCAGGCGGTCTCACCCCGCATCAGGGCCGTCAGATAATAGGGATGGCTTGCAATGGTTTCAGGGTATTTCGCTTTCAAGTCGAGCAGGACGTCCAGCAACCGCTCCTCGCCTCGTCGACGTAGCGGGCCGTCAACGTCGTAGGGACTGTAGTAATTGAACAGCAACCGATTCCCGTTATCTCGAATTTTGCGCACCGTTTCCTCGATGTACGCAATACCGTCAATCGTCACTGCATAGACAAAACCTGCACGTTCGTCGTCGCGATAGTTTGCCAGCGTCTTGTCGAACAAGCCGGTGAAGCGTTTTCCGTTCGGACCAATCGCACGCAATTCATCGTCGAGTGGCCCGCCGCCAAATACGGAGATCGCGATGGTGATGTCCTCGAATCCTTCATACGGGATTTTTCGAAGTCCATTCGTCGACACTGACACTTTCGGCATGTATTTCCTGAACATCCGTATCCGATCGAGGTGCAATGCAGGCTCGCCGCCAATCAATAGCGGCGCGTTGACCCCGCGCGCAGCCTCCTCCGTCACACGCTGCTCAAGGCGACGCGCATCGCTCAACTCTTGCGATGCTGTATCGAATTCGTTCTCGAAAAACCAGCAGCCCTTGCAACGGAGGTTGCATTGATTCGTGAGATGGTAAAGCGACGCGCGCGTCTCCTTCGCCTCATTTCTGACGGCCTTGAAGCGCGATTTCATTTCTGTTGAATCATCCATCATGGTCTCCTGATGTGAGGATGCGAACGACACGCGCCGTCAGCGCAGCAACCCTCTGGTGAGTTCCGGCCACAGCGACGAATGCTCGCGGCGGAACATGCCGACGTGGCCAATTGCTCGGTCGTCGGGATTTTCTGGATGGATGAAGTGGACGTCGGACTTGGCGCTCGGCAGCAGGCGCAGCCAATCTGCAATATTGGCCGGCGTGGCAAGCGGGTCGTCGGTTGCGGCCACAACGGTGACGGGAGCGATAAATTCGTCGTAGTAGTGGCGCACCACCTCTGCTCCGAATTCGTTCGCCACATATCCGGGCCGACGGCACCATCGGGCCCACTGACGTCCGACGCACGGCGGCAGATCATCTCCCCAGCCGAATACCCTGGCCGGAACGTAACCGAGCAGTCGAGCGGAAATCGGCACATACAGATGGGCAAGCAGCAAGGCCGCGAAACGCTTTGGCCAGCGAATGTTGCCGACATACCCGGAAGATGCCGAGATGGCGCATAGCGAGCGAATCGACGCGTGATTCGGCATCAGACCGACCAGCTGTGCGCCCGCGCTATGCCCAATCAAGTGCGCGTCGCGCGCCCGGGTTTTGCCAAGGAGCCAGTCGAGCGCTGCGGGCATGTCGAGTTGCCCCCAGTCCTGTTTTCGCGCCCGGGACTGGCGGACGTGATCCGTACCGAGCGACGCGCCGATCCCCCGATAATCGAATACGAACGTTGCATGACCGCCTTTGCTTAGCCAATCTGCAAACGGGAAATAAAAGGATTGTCGGATTCCCGTCGCAGGGCAGATGAGCACCGGGGAACGATCACCCTCGGCCGCCGGGAAATAGGTTCCCTTGAGCTGGAATCCGTCGCGGGCGGAGAAAGTTATGCCGACGCGAGCAGTCGAACGCTCAGTCATTGTTGCGACCTCGATACAGTCGACAAACGACAAGGCGTATCGATCGCGCAATTGGATATCAGGTGCTTCCTGATAATGCCGATCATCAACAAAGGATGCCAAATTGATTCATCCATCGATTCGCCTCGGTAATCGAAGCAATCAATGTACGAGCATGTCTTTGTTGACGAAATCAGACGAGTTCGATTATTACGAGCTAGTTGCTTCTTGCCTCTCGCAACGCGTCGCGCGTCGGCATTTTCGGCCGCATTGGATGCGACAAAAGCAAATGGCCCGACCGGCAAACGCCGATCGGGCCATTTTTCATGACGCGGGCTTTCCGCCCGCCATCACTTCACCCACTCAAGTCGCCGACACGCGCCGCCCTTCACTCGCCTGCGCATCGCGACCACGCTTGTTCAGCCACGACGCCAGCAGCACGATCAACGCCAGCACGGCCGTCGCACCCACTTCCATCCGGTGATCCTCACTCACGAGCATCACGGTCAGTGTGCCGCAGATGAACAGGATCACCAACCACGTGAGCCACGGGAACAACCACATCCGCAGCGTCAGGTCCGCACCGGTCGATTCGAGCGTCTTGCGCATCCGCAGCTGCGAGATCGCGATCACGAGATACACGAGCAGCGCGATCGCGCCCGACGTTGCCAGCAGGAAGCCGAACACCTGCTCCGGCATCAGGTAGTTCGCGATCACGGTCAGGAAACCGAACGCGGTCGACGCGAGCACGGCCGCGCGCGGCGTGCCGGTCGAATCGGTGCGGTGCAGGAACGCGGGCGCATCCTTGCGCTTGGACAGTGAGAACAGCATCCGCGACGCGGTGTACAGCGCCGAATTCAGGCAGCTCGCGACCGACACCAGCACGATCACGTCGATGATCGCCTTCGCGTTCGGGACGCCGATCAGCTCCATCGCGCGCTGATACGAGCCGTGCTTCGGCAGCAGCGGGTCGTTCCACGGCACGATGGCCGCAACGACGAGAATCGAGCCGAGATAGAACAGCGTGATACGCCAGATCACCGAGTTGGTCGCGCGCACGATCTGGCGTTGCGGGTTGTCCGATTCGGCGGCCGCGATCGTCACGATCTCGGTGCCGAGGAACGAGAACATCGTCGTCAGCATCGCCGCGAGCACCGCGCCGGCGCCGTGCGGCATGAAGCCGTCATGCACGAACAGGTTCGACACGCCCGACACAGCCGGCGCCGGGATGATGCCGACGATCGCCGCACCGCCGATGCACAGGAACACGACGATCGCGACAACCTTGATTAGCGCGAACCAGAATTCGAATTCGCCGTAGTTCTTGACCGAGAAGAGGTTGGTCACCGTCAGCACCAGCGTGATGCCAAGCGCGAAGACCCAGGTCGCGACGCCAGGGAACCATGCGTTGAGAATGGTCGCGGCGGCGGTCGCCTCGATCGGGATCACCAGCACCCAGAACCACCAGTACAGCCAGCCGATCGAGAAACCGGCCCAGTGGCCGATCGCGCGATCGGCATAGGTGGAGAACGAACCGCTGTCCGGATGGGCGACTGCCATCTCGCCGAGCATGCGCATCACGAGCACGACCAGCACCCCTGCGATCGCATACGCGAGGATCGACGCCGGGCCGGCTTCCGCGATCGCGTGGCCGGAGCCGACGAACAGGCCCGCGCCGATCACGCCGGCAATCGACATCATCGTCACGTGCCGCTGCTTCAGGCCCGTACCCAGGCCTGTGTTGCTTCCACTCATCTGTCTCTCTCCAAAAAACGGTTCCGGTATGGCCGGGTATCGCGTGAAGGCAGCACGGGGGGATTGTCGTTCTTGAGCCGGGCCGGATGCGGCGCCTGCATGGGTGCAGGCGCGCAGCCGGATCGGGGGCCGTTCCGGAACGGGTCGCGACGCAGTCTGCGAAGCTGCGGGTGCGATGCGGCACGCAGGGCGCCGGCGCATCGCGTGCGCCCTTTCCGTCGGCTTTCGTCAGCTGCCTTCGAAGCGAAGGAGTGTAAGCATCAAACGGTTCTTCACTAAGAACCAATTGAAGAATTTCGATGGAACCACTTGTTGCATCGACATCGATCGATGCAACGCTTGTACCGTCCGTGGCGACTCGCGAGCGCGCCGAAAGCGCCCGGCGACATCGGGTCAGTCAGCCGCAACCGGGGGCGCGTCAGCGCGTGCCGTTCGCCATCTCGTCACGCCATTTGGCGGGGACAACGGCCTGCCATTCTCGCAGAAGCAGGTTTTTCACGGCGTCCGGATGGGCCGCCGACAGCCGCACCAGCACGATCGGCCAGCCGACGTAGTGATCCGTCACGTAATACACGTCGGGTTCCGATTCGATCAGCCACGCGCGCTCGTCGCGGCCGACGCCTTTCACGACGAGCGTGTCGCCGTCCTCGCGCAGCCGCGCGAGCATCTTGCCCTTCACCTTGAGTGAGGGCGTGCCGTATGACGTGCCTTCCTCGACGCCGCGCCACGCCAGCGCGATCTGCCGGACTTCGTCGAATGTCATGGAGCCTCCCGGCTGGATGCCTTCGGTTCACGATCCGGCCACCCTACCGGAATTCGCGAAGCCGTGCCGTGGGCAGTGCGCTTATCCGCGCGCTGCACGCGCGGCCGTCGACGCACGCCCCGTCGTCGCGACGATCGCGAACGCGATCGCATTCGCAGCGGCACTGGCCAGGATCGGCACGAGATAGCCGGCGCCCGCGTCGTAGATGAAGCCGGCCGCGGTCGGCCCGATCAGCGCGCCGAATGCTACGCTCGTATAGAGCACGCCGATGATCCCGCTCACGTTGCGGCCGCCGAAATAGTCCATCACCACCGCCGGCAGCACCGCGACCCAGCCGCCGTAGAACACGCCGAACCCGAGTGCGAACGCGGCAAGCATGGCGACGGTGCCGGCGCCGGCCCACGCAACGAGCGCGACGGCCATGCCCGCGAACATCGCGAGCAGCGAGGTGCGGCGGCCGAAGCGGTCGGCGAGGCCGCCGAGGAAGAAGCGGCCGGCCGTGCTGCCGACGCCGATCGCGCCGAGCAGCAGCACGGCCGTCGATGACGAGACGCCATGATCGAGTGCGTACGGCACGAGATGAACGAACGGGACGAACACGCCGAACGAGCAGATGAGGCATGCCGCGTAGAGACTCGCGAACGAGCGCGACGTAACGGCTTCGCGCACCGTCGCGCCGGCAGCCGGCTTGCGACGCGAGGCTGCACCGGACACCGAAGCCCCCGCATCGCGCGCGGTGGCTTTCGCGCCGCCGCCCTCGACGGACTCATGCGCCGCCTCCCCGTCCGGCAGCAGCCCCCGCCCGCGCGGATCGTTCTCGATCAGCAACGCCATCCCCGCGCCGATCACGACCGCGATCACGGCCAGCGTGAAATACGCACCGCGCCAGCCGACGTGCGCGATCAGCGCGGACGCGAGCGGCGGCATCACCAGCGTGCCGACGCCGATCCCGGCGACCGCGAGCCCCGACGCGAAGCCGCGCCGGCGCACGAACCAGCGCTGCACGGCGCCGACAGCCGGCACGTACGCGCAGCCGACGCCGAGACCGACACCGAGCCCGTACGCGACATAGACCTGCACCAGCGTATGCGCGGCGCCGGCAGCCGCGAGCCCGATGCCCGTCAGCAGCATCCCGGCGACAGCGAGCCGCCGCGAGCCGAAGCGGTCGGCCAGCGGCCCGCTGACGATGCCGAAGCCGAAATACAGGAAGCCGGCGAGCGAGAACACGAGCGAGATCTGTCCGCGCGACGCGGCGAAATCCTGCTGCAGCGACTCGACGAAGGCGCTGAACGTGTATGCGCTGCCGAAACCGACGAACGTGACGGCAAACGCGGCCGCCACCACGTACCAGCCGTAGAAAACGCGCGATGCGCCCTGGCGGTTCATGACGATGCTCCTCTCAGGTTCCGCCGGCTGCCGGGCGGCGTCCGGATTGCCTCATGGATATAGTTGAACTATGTTGATCGCACCGGCTGCCGACAGGCAGTCGCGAAGCATACGATCCGATGCGTCAACGGTACTCGTGCATACGCATCGTCTCAAACGATATTTCGTCGGACTTTCGATTTAGAAAAACTGAATGAATCGTTCCCGCTTGCCGCCTCTCAACCCGCTGCGCGCATTCGAAGCGGCCGCCCGCCACCTGTCGGTGAAGGCGGCTGCCGAGGAGCTGTCGGTCACGCCCGGCGCGGTAAGCCAGATGATCCGCACGCTCGAGACGCATCTCGGTGTACAGCTGTTCGAGCGCGTCAACCGCGGCATCCTGCTCACGGCCGCCGGCCGCGACTACCTGCCGCCGGTGCGCAACGCGTTCCGGCAGATCGCCGATGCGTCGCAGCGCGTGTCGGGTGCGGCCGACAGCGGCGTGCTGACGGTGAGCGTCACGCCGTTTTTCGCATCCGCGTGGCTCGTCCCGCGCCTCGCGCAGTTTCGGGAGGCTTGCCCGGACGTCGACCTGCAGGTCGTCACGAGCCATGCACCGGCTGATTTCTCGCGCGACGGTGTAGACGTCGCGATCCGTCATGGCCTCGGGCGCTACATCGGGCTGTGCAGCGAGCGCCTGCTGACGGTGGAGATCGTCGCGCTCGCGTCGCCCGAACTCGTCGCGCGGCTCGGCATGCCGGCGACGCCGGCCGAGCTCGTCGGCTGGCCGCAGTTGCACGACGCCGAGCGCAAGGGCTGGCACATCTGGTTCGGCGCACAGCGGATCGACGACTTCGGCCCGCCGCGCGGCCCCGCGTTCGACGACTCGGGCCTGTTGCTGCAGGCGATCGTCGCCGGCCAGGGCGCCGGGCTGCTGCCGGCCGCGATGGTGCGCGGCGAGCTGGCGAGCGGCCGACTCGTGCAGCTCGCCGACGTCGCGTGGCTCGACGATTTCGCGTACTACCTCGTCTATCCGCCGCATCACGCGGAACGGTCAAAAGTTGCCGCCTTTCGCCGATGGATCCTCGACGCCGCACTGGCCGACGGCGCGGCATCGATGTCCGGCGCGGCGTAGTGCCCTCCGTCACGGCGCGCTTCTTCTGCCGATCGGCTAACATGCGGCCCGGCACCGATAACAACAGACCGAGAGAGACCATGCCCGCCCTGCTCCGCCGCGCGACACGCGTCGCGACGCTGTCCGCCGCATTTTTCGTCGCGTGCGCCTCGCTGCCCCTTCCGGCACACGCGTATCGCGCACCGACCGGCTACAGCAACGAAGCCGATCTCGACCGACACGACACGTATCGCAACCGCGACGGCGAAACCGTGCACGCCCCCGCGCATTCGAAATCGGGCCGCGTGCCCGACGGCGCGAGCGCGCGCTGCCGCGACGGCACGTACAGCTTCAGCCGCCACCGGCGCGGCACGTGCTCGGGGCACGGCGGCGTCGCCGCGTGGCTGTAGCCTCGGCCGAATGGCCAATCCGGACCGCTGCAGCCCCCCGCCGCTGTCAGCGACGCTCGGCGGCGAAGTACAATAGCCGCTCGCGCCGCCCACACGCGGCGACGCCGCCGCGCCCTGCGCGGCACGCTCCGTACCGAATCACCCGACGCCGCCGCGCCCGCGCGCTGCGCGGCAGTCTCAACCACTTCTGACTTTCACACCGAAATGGCCCAATACGTTTTCACGATGAACCGGGTCGGCAAGATCGTGCCGCCCAAGCGCCAGATCCTGAAGGACATCTCGCTGTCGTTCTTTCCCGGCGCGAAGATCGGCGTGCTCGGCCTGAACGGCTCGGGCAAGTCGACGCTGATCCGCATCATGGCGGGCGTCGACAAGGACATCGAAGGCGAAGCCACGCCGATGCCGAACCTGAACATCGGCTACCTGCCGCAGGAACCGCAGCTCGACCCGACGAAGACGGTGCGCGAAGCCGTCGAGGAAGGCCTTGGCGACCTGTTCCAGGCCAACAAGAAGCTCGAGGAAATCTACGCGGCGTACGCGGAGCCGGACGCCGACTTCGACGCGCTCGCAGCCGAGCAGGCGAAGTACGAGGCGATCCTCGCGTCGAGCGACGGCGGCAGCCCCGAGCAGCAGCTCGAAGTGGCCGCCGACGCACTGCGCCTGCCGTCGTGGGACGCCAGGATCGAACACCTGTCGGGCGGTGAAAAGCGCCGCGTCGCGCTGTGCAAGCTGCTGCTCGAAAAACCCGACATGCTGCTGCTCGACGAACCGACCAACCACCTCGACGCGGAATCGGTCGACTGGCTCGAGCAGTTCCTGGTGCGCTTCCCGGGCACCGTCGTCGCGGTCACCCACGATCGCTACTTCCTCGACAACGCAGCCGAGTGGATTCTCGAACTCGACCGCGGCCACGGCATTCCGTGGAAGGGCAACTACAGCAGCTGGCTCGACCAGAAGGAAGAGCGCCTGAAGCAGGAAGAGGCGTCGGAATCGGCGCGCCAGAAGGCGATCAAGAAGGAACTGGAGTGGGTGCGCCAGAACCCGAAGGGCCGCCAGGCAAAGTCGAAGGCGCGTATCGCGCGCTTCGAGGAGCTGAGCAGCCAGGAATACCAGAAGCGCAACGAAACGCAGGAAATCTTCATTCCGGCCGGCGAACGCCTCGGCAATGAAGTGATCGAGTTCAAGAACGTCAGCAAGTCGTTCGGCGATCGCCTGCTGATCGACAATCTGAGCTTCAAGATCCCGGCCGGTGCGATCGTCGGCATCATCGGCCCGAACGGCGCCGGCAAGTCGACGCTGTTCAAGATGCTGACCGGTAAGGAACAGCCGGATTCGGGCGAAGTCGTGATGGGCCCGACGGTGAAGCTCGCTTACGTCGACCAGAGCCGCGACGCGCTCGACGGGTCGAAGACGGTGTTCGAGGAAATCTCGGGCGGCGCCGACGTGCTGACGGTGGGCAAGTACGAAACGCCGTCGCGCGCGTACATCGGCCGCTTCAACTTCAAGGGCGGCGACCAGCAGAAGATCGTCGGCAACCTGTCCGGCGGTGAACGCGGTCGGCTGCACCTCGCGAAGACGCTGATCTCGGGCGGCAACGTGCTGCTGCTGGACGAACCGTCGAACGATCTCGACGTCGAAACGCTGCGCGCGCTGGAAGACGCGCTGCTCGAATTCGCGGGCTCGGTGATGGTGATCTCGCACGATCGCTGGTTCCTCGACCGGATCGCGACGCACATCCTCGCGTTCGAAGGCGATTCGCAGGTCACGTTCTTCGACGGCAACTACCAGGAATACGAAGCCGACAAGCGTGCCCGCCTCGGCGAAGAAGCCGCGAAGCCGAAGCGCCTGCGCTACAAGCCGATCAGCCGCTGACCGGCACGACCCGGGTGCCCGGCGCCGCGGCAACGCGGGGCCGGTCGCCGAGGGTGGCCGCTTCAGGAAGCGTCACAACAAAAAAGCGGGCCGCTGGCCCGCTTTTTCTATTCGATGGCGGGCTGCTCGCCCGCCGCTTACGCGAGCGCGCCCAGTTCGCGCAGCCGCGCCTCGGTCGTCGCCGCACTCGTGTGATGAATGCCGTGCCAGCCGAGCGCCGTCGCGGCCGCGGCGTTCTTCGCGTTGTCGTCGATGAATACGAGTTCGTGCGGCGCGATGCCCGGCAGGTGCGGTTCGATCCGCGCATGCATCTCGCGGTAGATTGCCGGATCGGGCTTCACGAGCTTCACTCGGCCCGACACGACGATCTCCTTGAAACGCCGCAGCACCGGGAAGTTGTCCCACGCATACGGGAATGTCTGCGCGGACCAGTTCGTCAGCCCGAACAGCGGCATCCCCTGCGCTTCAAGTCGATCGACGAGCGCGGCGCCCTCTTCGAGCACACCGCCGATCATCTCGTGCCAGCGCGCGTAGAACGCGCGGATCAGCGCCTCGTGCTCCGGAAACTTCGCAACGAGCTCGGCCGTCCCCTCTTCGATCGTCTGCCCGCCGTCCTGACGGATCACCCAGTCCATCGCGCACACGTGCGTGAGGAACCAGCGACGCTCCGCGTCGTCGGGAATCAGCTCCCGGTAAAGGTACTCCGGGCTCCAGTCGATCAGCACGCCGCCGAAATCGAACACCACGGCCTTGATCGTCATGCGAACTCCGTCGAAAGGACGTCCGCGAGCGAGCGCGGCGTCACCGGGTTGCCCGACAGCGAATTGTTTTGCCATACGAAGTGATGGTGCGCGACGATCTGCGCAGCCGACAGGTGCGTGCGCTCGTTCGTCGTGTGCAGATCGGACACGACCGTCGTCCGGTAGCCAAGCAGCGCCGCGCGGCGTGCGGCCGAATCGACGCAGAACTCGGTCGCATAACCGCAGATCAGCACCGAACGGACGCCGTGGCGGTCGAGCTGCGCCGCGAGCGGCGTGTCGTGAAACGAATCGCTCACCTGCTTGCGCACACGCCAGTCGTCGTTCCCGACGACCAGCCCCGCATGCAGCTCCCAGCCCGGCGTGCCGGGCACGATGTCGTCGTCCGCATCGCCGTCGTGCTGCACGAAGCACACGGGCGCGTTCGCCGCGCGCGCCGCCGCCGTCAGCCGGTTGATGCCCGATACCACGTCGTCGAGCCGGTAAGCGGGCCGCGCCCGCTCCACCAGCCCGCGCTGCATGTCGACCACGATCACTGCGGTGTCCGCCATTGCCTGCCCTCGGTTGTGTCGTTCGGCCGTTGTCCGGCCGTTATCGCGTGTTGTGTCAGATCGGCTGCGTGCGCGCGACGAGCCACGCCTTCGCATCGCCGCTCAGGTGCCGGCCGACACGCTCGCGCACCGTCGCGTGATACGTGTTCAGCCATGCGCGCTCGTCGTCGTGCAGCATCTCGATCAGCACGCAGCGCGTGTCGATCGGGCACAGCGTCAGCGTCTCGAATGCGAGGAAATCGCCGAATTCCGTTTGCCCGGCCGCGCGGTTCACGACCAGGTTCTCGATCCGGATGCCCCACTGGCCGGGACGGTAGACGCCCGGCTCGATCGACGTGATCATGCCCTCTTCCATCGCCGTGTGCGGCTCGGCCGGCGCGTAGTGCGAGATCACCTGCGGGCCTTCGTGCACGTTCAGGAAGTAGCCGACGCCATGCCCCGTGCCGTGGCCGTAGTCGAGCCCGGCCGCCCACATCGGTGCGCGCGCGATCGCGTCGAGCATCGGCGAGCGGATGCCGCGCGGGAAGCGGGCGCGCGACAGCGCCATCATCGACTTCAGCACGATCGTGAAATCGCGCCGCTGCAGGTCGCTGACGGTGCCGACCGGCACGACACGCGTGATGTCGGTCGTGCCCGTCACGTACTGGCCGCCCGAATCGATCAGCAGCAGGCCGTCGCCGGCGATCGTCGCGTGCGACGCCGGCGTCGCGTGGTAGTGCGGCATTGCGCCATTCGCGTTGAAGCCCGCAATCGTCGCGAAGCTTGCCGACACATAGCCGGGGCGCCGGGCGCGGGCGGCCGTGAGCATTTCCTCGATCGTCAGCTCGGTGATCGTCTCGCGGTTCACCGCCTGCTCGAACCACGCGAAGAACTCCGCGAGCGCGGCGCCGTCGTGTTCCATCGTCACGCGCACGTGCTCGATCTCGGCGGACGTCTTGCGCGACTTCGCGAACGTCGACGGATTCACGGCCTCGACGAGCTTCACGCCGGCCGGCACGGCCTCGAGCGTGCCGAACGTCACGCGGCGGGGGTCGATCAGCAGCGTCGCGCCGTCCGGCAGCGACGCGAGCGCGGCGCGCGCGGCGTCGTAGGCACGAACGTCGACACCATCCTTCGCGAGCGACGCGGTCAGCGCCGGCGACACCTTGCCGTCGGCGACGAACAACGTCGCGCGATCGGCGCCGATCATTGCGTGCGCAACGAATACGGGATTGAAGTTGACGTCGGCGCCGCGCAGATTGAACAGCCATGCGAGATCGTCGAGCGTCGAGACGAAATGCCATTGCGCACCCTGCGCGCACATCGCGCGGCGCACTTCGGCCAGCTTGCTCGCGCGCGTCGTGTCGGCCTGCGGCGCCGTATGCTCGAACACCGCGTCGCCGGGCAGCCCCGGCCGCTCGGGCCAGATCGCGTCGAGCAGGTCGAGATCGGTGCGCAGCGCGATGCCACGCGCCTTCAGCGCACCCGTCAGCCCGCGTGCGGCCGCGACGCCCAGCACGGCGCCGTCGACGCCGACCGTCGCACCGGCCGCCACGTTCTGCGCGAGCCAGTCGACGTGCGGCGCGCTCTGCTGCCCACCCGTCATCTTCATCAGTTGCACGCCCGTGCCCGCCAGTTCGGCATCGGCCTGCACCCAGTAGCGGCTGTCGACCCATAGCCCCGCGAAATCCGCGGTCACGACCAGCGTGCCGACCGAGCCCGTGAAGCCGGACAGCCAGCGGCGGGCCTGCCAGCGCTCCGGCAGATACTCGGACAGATGGGGATCGGCGGACGGCACGAGATAGGCGGCCAGGTCCTCGCGGGCCATGGCGCCACGCAGCAGCGCGAGGCGGGCCGGCACCGGCGAGACTTCGGGAAGACGGGCATTCATGATTTCACCTGAGAACATTCAGCGACGGGCCGACAGCGTAACCGTCACGGCTACGACGAGGAACGCGACACCGGTGCAGACCGGCCATTCGAGCGTCTCGCCATCGTAAAACAGTCCCGAGAGATTGCCGGCCATGCGGGCCGCGCCCGCGCCGACGATGCCGGCGAGCACCGCGATCCACCATGCCGGCCGGCCCGTGCGCCGCATCGGATGCAGCCATCGGCCGAACAGCCCGACGGCCGCTCCCAGGACAAGGATTCCAAACCAGTTCATTCGACGCCTTCTATAAATTCAGATTCGTCCCATAGGCGTGAACGTTGCCAGCGGCTAGCATCGATTCATCCATCGAACCCGAGACCAGCCGGGTGCCGCCAACATTCGAGTGTAGGGGCCGACTCGACGTTATGGCAAGCGCGCGCCGGCTGCCGTATTGAAGAAATTCTCATGCGAATCGCTCTGATCGATCCGGACGCGCGCCATGCCGCGCTCCTGAACCGCCTGCTCTTTGCGGGCGGTCATGTGTGCCATGCGTTTCCGTCCAGCGCGGCGTTGTTCGAGTGGCTCGCCACCGACAACACCTGCGACATGCTGATCACCGGCCACTGGGCCGGCGACCAGCCGGCCGAGGAAGTCATCCCGCGTGCGCAGACGGTCCTGCCGGGGCTGCCGGCCATCGCCGTGATGCTGCTGCCGCGCGAAAGCGAAATCGTATCGTGCCTGCACGCGGGCGCCGACGATTGCCTCGTACGCCCCGTGAGCGGGCCCGAGCTGCTCGCGCGCGTGAACGCGCTGAGCCGGCGCGCCGGCGTCCGCCGGCCACCCAACCGCTCGCGCGAAATGTATGGCGAATACGCTTTCGACGCCACGCATTGCCTCGTTCGCTTCGACGACGCAATCGTTTCACTCACGCCGAAGGAGTTCCGGTTCGCGCAGTTGCTGTTCACGAACCTGTCGCGGCCGGTGTCGCGCGCCCATATCCTCGAAACGGTGTGGGCGCGCCGCCGCGACATGAAGTCGCGCACGCTCGATACCCATGCGTCCCGGCTGCGCAGCAAACTACGGCTGCTTCCGGAGCGCGGCTACCGGCTGCTGCCGCTCTACGGCTACGGCTATCAGCTCGACCGCGTGCCGATCGAGCCCCCAAATTCCCGGCCCCGCCACGCCGATGCCCGGTATGCAGCGAGTGAGGAAATCGCTGAAACGCTATAATATGGGGCTAAACGATAGCCCTCGATATGCAACTCCTCACGATCGGAATCAATCACCACACTGCGCCTGTCGCCTTGCGCGAACGCGTGGCGTTTCCGCTCGAGCAGATCAAGCCGGCTCTCGTCACGTTCAAGAACGTGTTTCTCGGCCCCCAGGCGCCCAATACGCCCGAAGCGGCGATCCTCTCCACCTGCAACCGCACCGAGCTGTATTGCGCGACCGACGATCGTGCGGCACGCGAAGGCGCGATCCGCTGGCTGTCGGAGTATCACCGGATCCCGGTCGACGAACTCGCGCCGCACGTCTACGCGCTGCCGCAGTCGGAAGCGGTCCGGCACGCATTTCGGGTCGCCTCCGGCCTCGATTCGATGGTGCTCGGCGAAACGCAGATTCTGGGCCAGATGAAGGACGCCGTCCGCACCGCGACGGAAGCCGGCGCACTCGGCACCTATCTGAACCAGCTGTTCCAGCGCACGTTCGCGGTAGCGAAGGAAGTGCGCGGCACGACCGAAATCGGCACGCAGTCGGTGTCGATGGCCGCCGCCGCGGTGCGCCTCGCGCAACGGATCTTCGAAAAGGTGTCGGATCAGCGCGTGCTGTTCATCGGCGCTGGCGAAATGATCGAACTGTGCGCGACGCACTTCGCCGCGCAAGGCCCGCGCGAACTCGTCGTCGCGAACCGCACGGCCGAACGCGGCCAGCGGCTCGCCGAACGCTTCAACGGCCGTGCGATGCCGCTCGCGGATCTGCCGACCCGCATGCACGAGTTCGACATCATCGTGTCGTGCACGGCGTCGACGCTGCCGATCATCGGCCTCGGCGCAGTCGAGCGCGCGGTGAAGGCGCGCCGCCACCGGCCGATCTTCATGGTCGACCTCGCGGTGCCGCGCGACATCGAGCCCGAAGTCGGCAAGCTGAAGGACGTGTTCCTCTACACCGTCGACGATCTCGGCGCGATCGTGCGCGAAGGCAATGCATCGCGCCAGGCTGCGGTCGCGCAGGCCGAAACGATCATCGAAACGCGCGTGCAGAATTTCATGCAATGGCTGGACACGCGCAGCGTCGTGCCGGTGATCCGTCACATGCATACGCAGGCCGACGCACTGCGCCGGGCCGAAGTCGACAAGGCGCAGAAGCTGCTCGCGCGCGGCGACGATCCGGCCGCCGTGCTCGAAGCGCTGTCGCAAGCGCTGACCAACAAGCTGATCCACGGCCCGACGAGCGCGCTCAACCGCGTGAACGGCGCCGATCGCGATTCGCTGATCGACCTGATGCGCGGCTTCTACCAGCACGCCCCGCGCTCGAACGACCAGTCCGGCCACTAGCGCCGGCCGATCGCCCTGCCGCCGGCCGCGCGCCGGCCTATCCTTTCCGAATACCCCTTGCCCGGGAGCGCCGCTCCACACCATGAAAACGAGCATGCAACGCAAGCTCGACCAGCTGTCCACACGGCTGGCCGAACTGAACGACCTGCTGAGCCGCGAAAACGTCACGGCCGACCTCGACCAGTACCGCAAGCTCACGCGTGAACATGCGGAACTCGGCCCGGTGGTCGAACAGTACGCGCTGTGGCGCCAGTCGCGCAGCGACGAGACGGCTGCACAGGAACTGCTCGGCGATCTGTCGATGCGCGACTTCGCGGAAGACGAAATCCGCAGCGCACGCGAGCGCATGACCCGCCTCGAGACCGAGCTGCAGAAGATGCTGCTGCCGAAGGATCCGAACGACGACCGCAACATCTTCCTCGAAATCCGTGCGGGCACGGGCGGCGACGAATCGGCGCTGTTCGCGGGCGACCTGCTGCGCATGTACCTGCGCTTCGCGGAACGCCAGCGCTGGCAGGTCGAAATGATGTCGGAGAGCGCGTCGGATCTCGGCGGCTACAAGGAAGTGATCGTGCGGATCGCGGGCCAGGGCGCGTATTCGCGCCTGAAGTTCGAATCGGGCGGCCATCGCGTGCAGCGCGTGCCGGCCACCGAAACGCAGGGGCGCATCCACACGTCCGCGTGCACGGTCGCGGTGATGCCGGAAGCCGACGAAATCGGCGAGGTCGAGATCAATCCGGCCGACCTGCGGATCGACACGTTCCGCGCGTCCGGCGCGGGCGGCCAGCACATCAACAAGACCGATTCGGCGGTGCGCGTCACGCACATTCCGACCGGGATCGTCGTCGAGTGCCAGGACGACCGCTCGCAGCACAAGAACAAGGATCGCGCGCTGAAGGTGCTCGCCGCGCGCATCAAGGACAAGCAGTATCACGAGCAGCACGCGAAGGAAGCCGCGACGCGCAAGAGCCTGATCGGCTCCGGTGACCGCTCGGAGCGGATCCGCACGTACAACTTCCCGCAGGGCCGGATGACCGACCACCGGATCAACCTGACGCTGTACCGGCTCGAAGCACTCATGGACGGCGACCTCGACGAACTGATCAGCGCGCTGGTCAGCGAACACCAGGCCGAACTGCTCGCGTCGCTCGGCGATGCCGACTGAGACCGCAATGCCCGACACCACCGCCGACGAACTGCTGCGCGCGTCGCCGCTCGACGCGGTCGATGCGCGCGTGTTGCTCGCGCACGCGCTCGGCTGGACCCGCACGCAACTGATCACGCGCGGCGACGCGCCGCTCGACACGGCCGCGGTCGAACGCTATCGCTCGCTCGAGGCGCGCCGCCTGGCCGGCGAGCCGGTCGCGCAGCTCGTCGGGATGCGCGAATTCTTCGGCCGGCCGTTCGACGTAACGCCCGACGTGCTGATTCCGCGCCCCGAAACCGAACTGCTCGTCGAGGCCGCACTCGATGCGATCGACGGGCTGCCGCATCCGGCCGTGCTCGATCTCGGCACGGGTAGCGGCGCGATCGCCGTATCGATCGCCGCCGAGCGTCCCGATGCGCGCGTGTGGGCGCTCGACCGTTCGCCGACCGCCCTCGAGGTCGCACAACGCAACGCCGGCAAGCTTCTCGACGCGCGCCGCCCCGGCGGCCCGCTGCACTGGCTGCAGAGCGACTGGTACACGGCACTCGATCCGGCACTCGCATTCGACACGATCGTCAGCAACCCGCCTTACATCGCGCAGCACGATCCGCACCTCGAGCAGGGCGACCTGCGTTTCGAGCCGCGCGGCGCACTCACCGACGATGCCGACGGCCTCAGTGCGATCCGCACGATCGTCGCGGGCGCCGGCTCTTATCTGAAACCGGGCGGCACGCTCTGGATCGAGCATGGCTACGACCAGGCCGAGGCCGTGCGCGCGGTGCTCGCCTCCCACGGCTTCGTCGCGGTCGAATCGCTTGCCGATCTGGCCGCCATCGAACGCACGACAGGCGGCCGCCTGCCGGGCTGATGCCCGGCCCGCCCGGTTGAAATCCGCTATCATTTCGATCTAACGCCCCGCAAACGCAAGGTCAGTCATGGACACCCAACAACGTATCAAGCAAATCGTCGACGAAAACCAGGTCGTGCTCTTCATGAAGGGCAACGCGCAATTCCCGATGTGCGGCTTTTCGGGCCGCGCCATCCAGGTGCTGAAAGCCTGCGGCGTCGACCAGTTCAAGACGGTCAACGTCCTCGAAGACGACGAGATCCGCCAGGGCATCAAGGCATTCTCGAACTGGCCGACCATCCCGCAGCTCTACGTGAAGGGCGAATTCATCGGCGGCTCGGACATCATGATGGAGATGTACCAGTCGGGCGAACTGCAGCAACTGTTCGCCGCCGCGTAATACGCCCCGCCTTTCGATGGCCTCTCCCAGCGCGCCGCCACGCCGGCTGATCGTCGCGATCACCGGCGCCACCGGCGCGATCTACGGCGTACGGCTGCTCGACCTGCTGCGCGCCGCCGGCGGCGTCGAAACGCACCTGCTGATTTCGAACGCCGGCTGGCTCAACATCCAGCACGAACTGAAGCTGTCGAAGGCCGATGTCGAAAGCCGTGCGGACGTCGTGCATTCGGTGCGCGACGTCGGCGCGACGATCGCATCGGGGTCGTTCGCGACCGACGGCATGGTGATCGCGCCCTGCTCGATGAAGACGCTCGCGAGCGTCGCGCACGGGCTGTCCGACAACCTGATCACGCGCGCAGCCGACGTCACGCTGAAGGAACGCCGCCGCCTCGTGCTGATGGTGCGCGAAACGCCGTTCAACCTCGCGCATCTGCGCAACATGACGGCCGTCACCGAAATGGGCGGCATCGTCTTCCCGCCACTGCCCGCGTTCTACGCGATGCCGAAGACGATCGAGGAACTCGTCGACCAGACCGTCACGCGCGTGCTCGACCTGTTCGCGCTCAGCGCACCGCTGACGACGCCGTGGGCCGGTATCCGGCACGCGCAGTAAGCGAGCACCCCACGTTCCGTTCGTCGCGCATCCGCGCCGATTTTCACTGAAATTCGTTCAATTTCGCGCATACGGCGCCCAGCTGCCGTGAAGCGCACGGCGCCGCGCCCGGATTATCAACAAACAAGCGTCAATCAAATTCCCGATCGCAGATTTATCAATATCCGGTGCGCGCCTATAGTCACAGGCAAATCCCTTTGCAGGCCACCACCATGAACCGCTTGCCTTCGCTCTACCTGTCCCACGGCGCCCCGACGCTGCCGATCGACCCGACGCTGCCGTCCGGCGCGTTCACGCACCTGGCGGCCGAATTGCCGCGCCCGCGCGCAGTGCTCATGCTGTCCGCGCACTGGGGCACGCAGCGCCCTGTCGCCAGCACTGCCGCGCATCCGGAAACGATCCACGATTTCTACGGCTTTCCGCAGGCGCTGTACGACATCCGCTACCCGGCGCCCGGCGCGCCCGACGTCGCCGAGCGCGCGGCCGGGCTGCTGAATGCGGCCGGCATCGAGACCGCGACGACCGAGCACGGCCTCGACCACGGCGCGTGGGTGCCGATGCTGCTGATGTTCCCGGAAGCCGACGTGCCGGTGGCGCAGCTGTCGATCCAGCCGCGCGCGGATGCCGCCCACCACTTCGCGCTCGGCCGCGCGCTGCGACCGCTGCGCGACGAGGGCGTGATGGTGATCGGCTCCGGCCAGATCACGCACAACCTGCGCGCCGCCGATTTCGGTGCGGCACCGGAGGATGCGGACCCGCGCGTCACGGAATTCACCGACTGGTTCGAGGCGAAGCTGGCCGCGCGTGACGTCGATGCGCTGCTCGACTACCGCCGGCAGGCGCCGCACGCGGCGCTGATGCATCCGACCGACGAGCATCTGCTGCCGGTGTTCACGGCACTCGGCGCGGCGGACGACGACTACCAGCTCGGCATCCAGTCGCTCGGCACGTACCAGCGCGTGCTCGCGATGACGAACTACGTGTTCGCCGGCACAACCGCCTGAGCGGCCGCGCGGCAGCCGCCGACCGCCCAACAAAAAACCCGCCCGAGCATCGCTCGGGCGGGTTTTTTTACGCTGCTTGCTGCCGCCGCCGGATCCGGCGGCAGGTCACGCGTCAGGCACCGACCCCTTCGAGGATCTCGTCGTGCGACTCGCGCTCGTCGAGATACTTGGTCCGGTAGCCGGTATTTACGCCCCAGAAGTAGAACACCAGCGAGATCGCCGCGACGACCACCATGTCCCAGCCGTACGGCAGCACGCCGTGGCCGCCGAACTCCTTGCTGCCGATCAGCGACAGCACGGCCATCGTCGGCAGGTACGCGACCAGCCACCAGGCGGCCTTCAGGTCGTCACCCCAGCCGGTCCAGCCCGACTTCGCCTGGAAGTAGAAGTACACCGGCAGCGCGACGATCATCAGCAGGATGATTTCGCCCGTCAGCGGCCACTTCGCCCAGTACAGGATCAGCGACGCGCAGACGAATGCGAACGGTGCGATCAACTTCATCAGCGGAATCGACAGCGGACGCTCGATGTCGGTCGCCGAACGGCGCAGCGCCATCAGGCTGATCGGGCCGGTCAGGTACGAAATCACCGTCGCCACCGAGATCACTGCCGCGAGCGAGCTCCAGCCGCGGAAGAAGAACAGGAAGATGAACGACACGAGCAGGTTGAACCACATCGCCTGGCGCGGCACGCCGTAGATCGGGTGCACGTTGCCGAACATCTTCGGCATCGTGTTGTTGCGCTCCATCGCGTAGATCATGCGGGTGGTCGTCGCCATGTAGGTCGTACCAGTGCCGCTCGGGCTGATGAACGCGTCGACATACAGCAGGATCGCGAGCCAGTTCAGGTTCAGCGCGATCGCGAGTTCCGCGAACGGCGACGAGAAGTTGAAGTGCGCCCAGCCCTTCGCGACGTCGGCCGGATTCACCGAGCCGATATACGCCATCTGCAGCAGCACGTAGATCACGAGCGCGAGCAGGATCGACGTGATCACCGCGAACGGCACGCTGCGCGACGGGTTGCGCGCTTCACCGGCCAGGTTCACCGGGCTCTGGAAGCCGTTGAACGCGAACACGATACCGCTCGTCGCGACCGCGGTCAGCACCGCCGACCAGCCGTACGGCGCGAAGCTTGCATTCGATGCCGTGCCGAGGTTCTCCGCATGGAAGCTCGTCAGCATCAGGCCCAGGATCGTGAGGCCGGGGATCAGGAACTTGAAGATCGTGATCGCGGTGTTCGCCCGCGCAAAGGCCTTGACGCCCCAGTAGTTCAGCATGAAGTAGATGACGACCAGTACGGCCGACAACAGCAGGCCGAGCGTCTGTAATTCGCCGTTCACGAACAGTGCGTGCGCCCAAGGATACGGCCACGTGCTCATGTACTGGATCGACGCTTCGGCCTCGATCGGGATCACGGATACGATCGCGATCCAGTTCGCCCACGCACTGATGAAACCGACCAGCGAACCGTGCGAGTAGCGCGCGTAGCGCACCATGCCGCCCGACTCGGGGAACATCGCGCCCAATTCCGCGTAAGTCAGTGCAATGGCGAGAATCACGACAGCGCCGATGATCCATGCGCAGATCGCCGCCGGACCGGCAATCTTCGCGGCCTTCCAGGCGCCGAACAGCCAGCCCGAGCCGATAATCGAACCCAGCCCCGTCAGCATCAATGCAAACGGGCCGATGTTCCGTTGAATAGAACTCTTCACATCCTCTCCTGTGTCTCAAAAAGCATGGTCGGCTCGCGGTCCGGGATCGGCTCGGACAGCACCGCGCACGCAATTTTGGGGGGGCGTGTCACCCGATCGGGGCAACCCGTCCACGCGGCGCGTAGTTTAACGGTTGCACCTCAAACGTGGCGCCAAAATCGTTCGGCCCCTACAAAAAATTCGCATCGTTTGCAAGCTTTGTAAACCTCATCTCCGCAATAACCCTGAGTCCATGGAAATACGGTTGACCACGCGCTGGATAAGCCGTATAAAGGACTTCGCAGGATTTCAAGTGGCGAGTGAATTGGTTCTTTCGTAGTTCGCCCATCAACGGTACTCCGGTTGGTCCTATTACCCCTTCCTTGATTTTCCGCACCCCATGGGCCTCGGCCCCGTTTTATCTTTTTAGGAACAAGTAACATGGCAACCGGTACCGTCAAGTGGTTCAATGACGCAAAGGGCTTCGGCTTCATCACCCCGGAAGGCGGCGGCGACGATCTGTTCGCGCACTTCTCGGAAATCCGCGTCGAAGGCTTCAAGACGCTGCAAGAAAACCAGAAGGTTGAATTCGAAGTGAAGACGGGCCCGAAGGGTCTGCAAGCTGCGAACATCCGTCCGGTCTAAGCTTGGCGCGATAATTCGTGAAAAAAAGCCCCGCTTCGGCGGGGCTTTTTGTTTTTCGGCGCCGGTCGACCGGCATCGCGACCTTTCAGCCGCCGGCATTCAGCCGAACAATCGCTGCGCGTGAATGCCGAGGCCCGTCGCGACACTCGCGAGGCGGTCGCCGAATACCGGCTGTGCATCCGGGAATGCGCCCGCGAGCGCGCCCGACAGGAACGCGAGCCCCGTCGAGCCGCCGGTGAAATACAGGGCGCCGACATCGCGCGGCGCCACGCCCGCCAGCCGCACGGTCTCGCGCGCGGCGTCGACGATGCGTGCGGTGTCGTCGCGGCTCGCGTCGATGAGCCGGTCGGCATCGAATGCGATCTGCAGATCCTCTTCCACGTCGTTCAGGTCGATCATCGTCTCCCCACCCGCCGCGACGCCGATTTTCGCTTCTTCCGCACGCGCCATCAGCGCATGCCCGAGCCGCTGCTCGACCACGCTCGTGAGCCGGTCGTACTGCTGCACGTCCCGGTACAGGTGCTTCATCAGCTTCAGCTCGCCGAGCCGCTTCGGCGTGTAGACCGTGTTGATCAGGTGCCAGGTGGCGAGATCGAAGTAGATCTTGTTCGGCAGCTCGCGCCCTTCGGGGTCGAGCGAACGGTAGCCGAATGCGGGCAGGATCGCCGCCAGCTCGACTCGCCGGTCGTAATCGGTGCCCGCGACGTGCACGCCGTGGTGGGCCAGCACGTCGTCCTTGCGCTCGAGCCGCGCCATCCGTTCTGGCCCGACGCGCACCAGCGAGAAGTCGGACGTGCCGCCGCCGATGTCGGCGACGAGCACGAGGCGCTCCGCCTGCTGGCGCGACTCGTAGTCGAACGCGGCCGCGATCGGTTCGTACTGGAATTGCACGTCCGTGAAGCCGACCGATCGCGCGGCGGCCTCGAGCTGGTCCTGAGCGAGGCGGTCGGCGCGCGGATCGTCGTCGACGAAGAACACCGGCCGGCCGAGCACCGCACGGCCGATCGGCGCGCCCGCGCGGGCTTCGGCCTTGCGCTTCAGGTGCGTCAGGAAGCGCGCGATGATTTCGGTGTACGCGATCGCGCTGCCGTCGCCGAGATCGGTCGTCGTTTCCGCGAGCGGCGAGCCGAGGATGCTCTTCATCGAGCGCATCAGCCGGCCGTCGAAACCGTCGATATAGGAAGCCAGCGCCGCACGGCCGTATTCGACCGTCTCTTCGTCGTTGTTGAAGAAGATCGCGGTGGGCAGCGTCAGGTGGTCGCCCTCGACGGGCGCGAGGCGCATGCCGTCGCCGTCGGGCAGCGCCACGGCGGAATTGGACGTGCCGAAATCGATCGCGCAGTAAGTCATGGGAAGTTGCCGCAGCAGGGCCGGCGCGAAAACGGAAAGGACGGGCTTTTTAACATGAAGCCCGCGGGATCACAACCGGGGCCGGCCACCAGTCCCGCGCAACGGGCCCGGGAGGCGGGGGCGCGCAACCTGGCGCGCTGGAGAGCGATGCGGGCGGGATGCGCGACGCAGCCCGTCCGCCACGCAGGTCAGGCTGCCGCGTCGAAACCCTTCTTCCATGCGCCCGCATAGACGACCTCGCCGATCGCATGGCGCGTGCGCGGCGCCTTCTCGCGATCGCGCAGCACCGGATCGAGCTTGTCGACGTTGCCGTAGTGACCGAGCGAGATGATCGCCGGAATCGCGACGTCGGCCGGAATCGCGAACGCATCGCGGAACGCCTTCGCGTCGAAGCCGCTCATCTGGTGGGCGGCCAGGCCCAGTGCGTGCGCCTGCAGCACCAGCGACATCGCGGCGGCACCCGCGTCGTACAGCGCGGTGGGGGCCGGCTCACCCTTCGGCGTGAGCGTGTGCGCGGTCACCGCGATCAGCACGGGCGCCGGCGCATTCCAGCCCTGGTTGAACGGCACCAGCGTCGCGAACGCGCGTTTGAACGCGTCTTCGTCCTGCGTGCGGTCGAATACGATGAAGCGCCACGGCTGCGCGTTGTACGCGGACGGCGCCCAGCGGGCGGCTTCGAGCACCGCGTGCAGATCGCCGGCGCTGACGGCTTCATCCGAATACGCGCGCGGGCTCCAGCGGCCCGCGATCAGATCGTGAATCGAAACAGTGGTGGGAGCAGGTTTGACGGACATGCGGTTCCTCGCTGACATCGATGAAGGGGCGCGAACGCCTCGCGAACCGAAAGCATACCCGCTTGAGCCGATGCGCGCCCGATCCTCCCGCGCTATGCAAATCTCCGGGCGTGCATTGCCCGGCCGACCGCCGCGCGGCCGGCCGGGCCATCGGATTGCCGCGCTCAGGCCGCCTGCGCGGCTGCGCGCGACGGGCCGCGGTTGATCCGCAGCACGATCAGCGCGCCGACGATGCACAGGCCGCCCGAGATCATCGACGCGATCGTGTAGGTGCCGAGGCTGGCGCGCAGCAGCCCCGCGCCGAGCGCCGCGAACGCCGCGCCGAGCTGGTGGCCGGCGACGATCCAGCCGAACACTACGGGCGCCGCGGCCTTGCCGAACACGTCGGTCGCGAGGCGCACGGTCGGCGGCACGGTCGCGATCCAGTCGAGCCCGTAGAACATCGCGAACAGCGGCAGCCCGAAGAAATCGATCCCGAACGCGTGCGGCAGGTAGATCAGCGACAGCCCGCGCAGCCCGTAGTACCAGAACAACAGCATGCGATTGTCGTAGCGGTCGGACAGCCAGCCCGACAGCGTCGTGCCGAACAGGTCGAACACGCCCATTGCCGCAAGCAGCGACGCGCCCTGCACTTCCGTCATCCCGTAGTCGCTGCACATCGCGATCAGGTGCGTGCCGACGTAACCGTTGGTGCTCGCGCCGCAGATGAAGAAGCTGAAGAACAGCAGCCAGAAATCGCGCGAACGGCTCGCCGTCAGCAACGTGCGGAACGCGACCGTGAGCGGGTTCTCCTTCGACGCCTCGGGCGCGGCCGGCGCATCGGCCGGTTCGCCGTACGGGCGCAGCTGCACGTCGGCCGGCCGTTCAGGCAACAGGAATGCAACCAGCGGAATCACGATCGCGGCCGCGACCGCGACGACCAACACGACCGGCCGCCAGCCATGGCGCTGCGCGATCGCCGCGAGCATCGGCAGGAACACGAGCTGGCCGGTGGCCGTGCTCGCGGTCAGGATCCCCATCACGAGGCCGCGCCGCGCATGGAACCAGCGCGTGACGAAGGTCGCGGACAGCGTCAGCGCAACGACGCCCGTCGAGCAGCCGACCATCAGGCCCCAGATCACGACCATCTGCCAGCTCTGCGTCATCATCGACGACAGCGCGACGCCCGCGCTCATCGTCACGAGCGCGGTGAGAATGGTCGGACGCAGCCCGAAGCGCTGCATCGCGGCGGCCGCGAACGGGCCCGTCAGTCCGTACAGCGCGATGTTCACCGAGATCGCCAGCGAAATCGCCGCGCGGCTCCAGCCGAGCTCGCGCTCGAGCGGCACCATCAGCACGCTCGGCGTCGCGCGCGTGCCGGCCGCCGCCAGCAGGATCAGGAATACCACCGCCGCCGCGAGCCATCCGTAGTGGAAGCGCCCGCCGATTCGTGTCACCGCCCAGTTCATCTTCGCGTTCTCCAGTTGGCGGCTCCGGTGCCTCCGCACCCGCGCCGCCCGCCCTGCCAGGCCACCTCCGCCGCACGCTGCATCGGCTGACCCGGGCCGACGCTTGGCATTTGTCTGTCGATCCGGCCGGTATTGTTACCGACCAGTCACAAGTGTGTTGCGATCGTAGTGACCAATCGGTAACATGTCAAGCAATCCAATATGCAGTCGAGGGTCATCATGTCGGGCATCGAGATCGCCAAACCGCTGCCGCGCCGCACGCGCCGGCCGATCGACGGCGCCACCGCGCAGGAGCACCTGCTGCGCGCCGCCGAGGAGCTGTTTTACAAGGAAGGCGTTCGGACGGTGGGCGTCGAGGCGGTCGTGGAGCGCGCGGGCGTCAACAAGATGAGCCTGTATCGCCAGTTCTCGTCGAAGGACGAGCTGATCCTCGCGTACCTGGAGCGGATGGATGCGTGCTTCTTCGACCGCTTCAACACGAGCGTCGCGAAGCACCCGGGCCAGCCGAAAGCGCAGCTGATCCAGTATTTCGTCGATCTCGCCGAGCGCGCGACGCAGAAGGATTACCGCGGTTGCCCGTTCGTCAACGTCGCGGCCGAATTCCCGGATGCGTCGCACCCGGCGCGCGAGCGCGTCGCGCAGAACAAGGAACAGCTGATGAAGCGGCTCGTCGCGCTATGCGAAGACGCCGGCGCGCGGCAGCCGCAGGCGCTCGCCGACTCGCTCGCGCTGGTGATCGAAGGCATCTACGCGGCAAGCCAGACCTACCGGCACGGCGAAACGCCGATCGGCGTCGCGCCCGCGCTCGTCACGCAGTTGATCGAAGCCGCCTGCGCGTGACGGCGCGCCCGCTACAATGCGGCCCTCGCCGCCCTTCCGCCCGACTGGTTTCACGATGACCGACACCCGCCCCGAATCGCACGACGACATCCTCGCCGCCACGCGGCACTGGCTCGCGCGCGCGGTGATCGGGCTCAATCTGTGCCCGTTCGCGAAAAGCGTCTATGTGAAGGAACAGGTGCGCTACGCGATCAGCGAGGCGACGACGCTGGAAGACGCGCTCGCCGAACTCGAAACGGAACTGCGCGCGCTCGACGCGGCGGACCCGCGGCAGGTCGACACGACGCTCGTGATCTTCCCGCATGCGTTCGCCGATTTCATCGACTACAACGATGCGCTGTTCTTTGCGGACCGGCTGGTGCGGCAACTGCGGCTCGACGGCGTGCTGCAGATCGCGAGCTTCCATCCGGACTACCGGTTCGAGGGCAGCGAGCCCGACGACATCGAGAACTACACGAACCGCGCGCCGTACCCGATCCTGCATCTGCTGCGCGAGGACAGCATCGCACGCGCGGTCGACGCGTTCCCGGACGCGTCCGCGATCTACGAAGAGAATCAGGAAACGCTGCGGCGCCTTGGCCATGACGGCTGGCGCGAATGGATGCGCCGGCCGGGCGACGACGTCTGACGCGACGTGCAACGGACGGCGTGTAACGTGCGACGCGCCCGCCCACGCGCAGGTCAACCGGCGGCCGGTTCGACGACCTCGCCGCCCGCGGCCGCGGCCTCCGGCACGAAGAAGCGTGCGTTCAGCTCGGCCAGCCCGAACATCCCGAGGATCTCGTTCAACCGCTCGCCGGGCCGCCGGCGCGGCAGGTTCTTGTACTGCGCGATGATCAGCTCGTTCTTCATCGAATGCTCCCAGCCGACCAGCTCGGTCACGCTGACCTGGTAGCCGTGCGCTTCGAGCTGCAGGCAGCGCAGCACGTTGGTGATCTGGCTGCCGAATTCGCGCGTATGCAGCGGATGCCGCCACACTTCCGTCAGCGCGTTCGCGAGCGACTTGCCCTTGTTCTTGCGCAGCACGCCCGCGACTTCCGCCTGGCAGCACGGCACCAGCACGATGTGTTGCGCGCGCTTCGCGAGCGCGAAGCGGATCGCGTCGTCGGTCGCCGTGTCGCACGCGTGCAGCGCGGTGACGACGTCGACCGTTTCAGGCAGTTTCGGCGACGTGATCGAATCGGCGACCGACAGGTTCAGGAACGACATGCCGCCGAACCCGAGCCGCGCGGCAAGCTCGGTCGAGCGCGTGACGAGCTCCTCGCGGGTCTCGATCCCGTACACGTGCGACGCGAACGCCGGCGTGCCGTGCCCCGGCTGCTGCTTGAAGAACAGGTCGTACAGGATGAAGCCGAGATACGACTTGCCGGCGCCGTGATCGACGAGCGTCACGCTGCCACGCTCGGCCTGCACGCCGGCAAGCAGCGGCTCGATGAACTGGAACAGGTGATAGACCTGCTTCAGCTTGCGGCGGCTGTCCTGGTTCAGCTTCCCGTCGCGGGTGAGGATGTGCAGTTCCTTCAGCAGCTCGACGGACTGCTCCGGGCGGATTTCGTGGGTCTTGTTCGACATCGTGATGCGGCGCCGGGCCACGGTCGGTCGACCACGGCCCGGCGGCGGGAATTCGTGAGGAATGGCGACAGTTTACCGAAAATGCGCGGTCAGGCTCGTGCGCCGAGCCGCCAGAGCGACGTGACCTCGGCCTGGCGTGCCGCGTGCAGCGGATCGTCGGCGTCCATCGCCTTCGGATGCGCGGGACGGATATCGTCGCGACCGAGCACGACGAGGCCGGCTTCGTCGATCCATTGCAGCAGCGTGTCGCGCGGCCGCAGGCCGAGATGCTCGGCGAAATCGGACAGGATCAGCCAGCCTTCGCCGCCCGGCTCGAGGTGCGCGGCGAGCCCCGCGAGGAAACCGCGCAGCATGCGGCTGTCCGGATCGTAGACCGCGTATTCGATCGGCGCGCTCGGCCGGGCCGGCACCCACGGCGGGTTGCAGACCACGAGCGGCGCACGGCCGGCCGGAAACAGATCCGCCTCGACGACTTCGACGCGATCCGCGTGACCCAGCCGCTCGACGTTCTCGCGCGCACAGGCGAGCGCGCGCGGATCCTGGTCGGTCGCGACGACACGCTCGACGCCGCGCGACGCCAGCACGGCCGCCAGCACGCCGGTGCCGGCGCCGATATCGAACGCGAGCGACGTCGCCGGCAGCGGCGCGCGCGCGACGAGTTCGACGTATTCGCCGCGCACCGGCGAGAACACGCCGTAGTGCGGGTGGATCGGCGCGCCGCCGAGCGCCGGGATCGGCACCCCTTTCTTGCGCCATTCGTGCGCGCCGACGAGGCCGAGCAGTTCGCGCAGCGACACGACCGACGGCGCGCCGCCGGGCCCGTATGCCTCCTCGCATGCGGCACGCACGTCGGGCGCGCGGCGCAACGGAATCGTGTAGTCGGCATCGAGCGGGATCAGCAGCATGCCGAGCGTGCGGGCGCGCTGCGACTGCGCGAGGCGATGCAGGTTGAACGCGTCGACGCCGGCCGCGGCTTTCGCCTTCTTCGGCTTGCGCTCGACACGGCGCGCCATCGCCTGCACGAGCTGGCGCGCATTCTGGAAATCGCCCTGCCAGACGAGCGCGGTGCCCTCGCAGGCGAGACGGTAGGCCGCGTCGGCGGTGAGGCGGTCGTCGGCAGGCACCGCGCGCTTGGGCGGTTGCACGCCGGCTTCGGAGCGCCAGCGCACGGCATGATCGGCGCCGTCGGCGTCGGTCCAGTGGAAAACGGGGAAATCGGTCACGCGAACTCGGTTACGGTTGGCTTCAACGGGCGGCGCGACGGTATGGCGGGCGCCGCGCGGCTCACACCATACCGCGCTTTGCCCGCGCGGCAAAGCGCGGGGGCCGGCCCTTGCCGCGCGCCGCCGGTTTCGCCGGGTTCAGCCGCCCCACCCCGGCATCGCCGGCAGGCGCAACGTGCCGGCATCGTTGAAGTGCACGGTGCCGAGCACGCCGCCCGCGAGCCGGCCGCGCAACGCATACGGCAGCTCGCCGTTCGCGGCCGCGCCGGGCAGGTTCCACGCCTGCCGCGCGGCGGCGAAGGCCGACACGGAAACCGGCACGTCGAGCACGGCCTCGCCGAAGCGCGGCACGGTGCCCGAGCGATCGCTGACGCCGCTCGCGAACGGCGTGCCGTTCAGGTCGAGCGCGACCGAAATGCCGTCGTAGTCGATCGGCGCGTCGTTCGGGTTCTGCACACGCAGCTTCAGGCTGAAACGCATCTCGAGGCCTTGCCCGACGAGCGGGTCGAGCCCGGCGACCGTCACGCGCACCGGGTCGCGCGTCAGCCCCGCGCAGCCGCCGAGCAGGAGCACGGCGGCGAACAGCAGCAGCACGGCGCGCAGCGGCGCGATACGGAACAGGGTGCGTGGCATGGGAGAACCTCCTCGCGGCAATCGGTGAGCTTGTCGTCGCTGCATTGTACCGAGCACGCCCCGGTACGCCGGGTTTCGTAGTTTTCGCAGCCACGCGAGATCGTTAATAGATTAAAACTACGAAAATAACATCCGGACGGAAAGCGCATTAATGCTTCCCAGCATTCAATGAAGCACGGCGAATTCAATAGATGCAATTTCTAAATTTTTCGTTTCCTTTACCTAAAACCATCAAGTATATTTACGCATCCTTCGAGCAAGCCGACAAACCTTGAAGCCGCATGACGGTGATTTTACGGAACGGCGACACGCCTTCCTGCCATCCTGCGACGAGGCCCGGCCAGCCCCGTAGGTCGTCTGTTCAAAGGGGAAAGCACGCCTGCCCAGGGCGTGCGGCTCCGTGTCGTGCGCGCGAAATCAATTCAGTACAACACGCGCCGGCCATTTTGAACCGGCAAGTTAACCGACATCCGGAAATCCAGAGGGGGCAGTAAACCATGATTACCTTCACGTAGTCGGCCGCCGTCTTTTCGAATAATCCGTCATTGGCATTTTCATCGCTGTTGATTAACGGCGAGGGGATTGTCTTTGCCGGCGTTTTCGCAGCACTGAACGATTCTTTCAACAATCGAGGTTTCAGTCATGTCGATCAACATTCGCAAGATGCGTTATCTGCCGATCGTCGCCGCGCTCGCGCTAGCCGGGTGCGGCGGCGACGACGGCGGCGTGGGCTCGGCGTCCGCGCTCAGCTCCGCCGGCGCGCCGCACTCGAGCTCGTCGCCCACCGTCACCGCGCCGCCGAGCGCATCCAATGTCGACAAGAGCGTCTCGCCTGTCGAGTTGCCGGACACCGTGGTACCCGTGAACTACCGGCTGTGGTTCCGCCCGAACGACGCGCTGAACGCGTTCGACGGCCGTGCCGACGTCGAGATCAAGGTGCTGAAGCCGGTCAACAACATCGTGATCGCCGGCCACCGGATCAAGTTCACGAACGGCCGCATCACGCTGCAGCCGGGCAACATCCAGCTGATCGCGACGCCGCAGGACAAGGGCGACTTCTACCAGCTGCGCCCCGTGAGCGGCACGATCTCGCCGGGCAACTATTCGCTGCACATGGAATGGTCGGGCATCATCAACTTCAAGTCGTATGACGATCCGGTCGCAAAGACCGGCGGCAGCTGCGGCGACGATCCGTATCCGGGCTGCTCGGCCGCGGAAGGCATCTTCCGCGTCGACCTGAAGGGCACCGACGGCAAGACGAGCGGCGCGATCCTCACGCAAGGCGAAACCAACCTGTCGCGCCAGTGGTTCCCCGGCTGGGACGAGCCGGCATTCCGCCCGACCTATGAAGTGACGGCCGAAGTGCCGCAAAGCTGGCGGGTCGTGTCGAATGCGGCCGAGAAGCCGGCGACCAACGTCGGCGGCGGCTACAAGCTCGTGCAGTTCGAGAAGACCCCGCCGATGCCGTCGTACCTGCTGTTCTTCGGCGGCGGCCTGTTCGACACCTACGAGGACGACTTCTCGAGCCCGCTGCCGGGCGGCAAGGGCGGCCTGCACCTGCGCGTGTTCACGCCGCCGGGCATGAGCGACTGGGCGAAGCCGGCGATGGACCGCACCAAGCAGGCGCTCGACTTCTACTACCGCTACACGGGCATCGCGCTGCCGCTGACGAAGTTCGACACGGTGGCCGCGAACGACGCGTTCAAGGAGCAGAAGGACCTGAACTTCGGCGGGATGGAGAACTGGGGATCGATCCTCGAGTTCGCCGACGACATCCTGCCGCAGCCGGGCCAGCCGATGTCGCACTACGGCAACGAGGTGCTGACGCACGAAGTCGCGCACCAGTGGTTCGGCGATCTGGTCACGACCGACTGGTGGGACAACGTGTGGCTCAACGAGTCGTTCGCGACGTTCTTCGAGACGAAGACGACGATCCAGTTCTTCCCCAACGAGTTCAGCTGGCTCGACCAGGTGAAGAACAAGTACCGCGTGATCAATCGTGACATCGGCCCGAACGCGTTCCCGGTCGCACCGAACTTCAACGGCTGGGCGTCGAACGACTTCGTGCTGAGCGCCAGCGCGTTCACGTACGACAAGGGCGGCCACGTGCTGAAGACGCTCGAGAACTATCTCGGCGAACAGACGCTGCGCAAGGGTCTGCAGCAGTACCTGGTCGACTACTCGTTCGGCAACGGTACGCCGAAGCGTCTGTGGGATGCGCTGTCGAAGGAAAGCGGCCAGGCGATCGGCGCGATCGGCGACAGCTACGTCCGCCAGACCGGCGTGCCGCTGATCTCGCTCGACACGCAGTGCGACCTGACGAAGAACCAGACGGTCATCACGCTGAAACAGCAGCCGTTCCCGAACAAGAACGCGTATCCGGGCCTGCAATGGACGGTGCCGATCACGCTCGCGTACGGCCAGGGTCTCGCGAAACGCACGACGCTCGCGCTGAAGGACACGCAGACGCAAACGCGCGTCGACGGCTGCACGGGCGTGGTCGCCGACCCGAGCGGGCTCGACTACTACGTCGTGAACTACAGCGACGCGGCCTGGAGCGGGCTGCTCACGCAAGTCAACGGCTCGACCGATCCGGTCCTGCTCGCGAACCTGAAGAGCGAGGCCGCACTGCTCGTCGCGAACAACCTCGCACCGGCCTCGCGCTCGACGTCGATCGGCTCGGTCGCTTCGCCGGCCGCGATGAAGCTGCGCCAGACGCCGACCTTCGGCGGCCTCGAGCCGGTGACGAAGGAACGCCCGGCACTGCACTACCAGGGCATCTTCAAGCCGCGCAAGGTAGTGACGCAGTAACGGTGCGCATCCGGCCGGCGCCGCGCAGTTTGCGGCTGCCGGCCGGCGTGCCGGTTTCTCCGACCTTTGACGGGCCTCGCTTGCGAGGCCCTTTTTTCTTTCGGCACGGGCGCTCGGCCGCCGTCATGCCCACGCGGCGTCCCATGCCGGCTGCGCGAACCACGTCGCGAGAAACGCAACGAGCCGCGACGCGCGCGCGGTGCCTCGCGCCTGCTGGCGCAATACGTGGATCGTCGCCGGCTCGGGCGCGGCCGCGAACTCCGGCAGCACCGCGCGCAAGCGTCCGTCGCGCAGCGCGTCGCCCGCGAGCCAGGTCGGCAGGTGCGCGAGGCCGAGCCCGTCGATCGCGGCTTCGAGCAACGCTTCCGAATGATTGCTGCGAAACCGCGGCTGCGCCGGCACGTGGCGGCGCTCGCCGAAGCGCCATGCGCCCGGCGGCGGCGCGCCGTGCCAGGCGAGGCAGTCGTGACCGGCGAGCGCGTCGGGCGACTCGGGCTCGCCGCGCCGCGCGAGATACGCCGCGCTCGCGCACAGCACGCGCCGCTGCGGCGCGAGCACGGTCGCGACGAAGCGCGTGTCCTCGAGCGGGCCGATGCGCACCGCGAGATCGACGTCGGAGCCGAGCCGCGCGCCTTGCAGGTCGACCATGCTGTCGGTCAGCACCAGGTCGACCTGCAGCGCCGGATGACGCTGCATGAAGGCAGCCAGCGCGGCCATCAGGTGCCGGCGGCCGAACGGCGCCGGACAGTCGACGCGCAGCAGCCCGCTCGGCTCGTCGTGCTGGCTGTGCAGGTCTTCCTGCAGGCCGCGCAGCTCGGCCAGCATCCGCGTCGCGCGCCCGTACAGCAACTGCCCGGCCTCGGTCGGCCGCAGCGCATGCGTGGTGCGATGCAGGAGGCGGATGCCGAGCTGCGTCTCGAGCCGGTCGATCCGCCGCGTGACCGACGACGCGGCGACACCCAGCCGGCGCGCGGCCGCCGAGAAGCTCTGCTGGTCGACCACGTCGACGAACAGCGCCAGATGCGGGGAAAGAAAGTCGTCCATTCGGTGCCTTCGAAATTGGCTATGCGTTCAACGCAAAGCAATCATCCGCCTTTGCGCGTTTCCACGTCAAACCGGGCCGACTAGACTGCATGCATCCTTTCCACTCGCTGCACGCACCGCCCCATCGGGCCGCGCGACAGCCATCCGCCACGGAGATCATCATGCGCAGCATCCGCTTCGACGCCCCCGCCGCCGACATCGAGTCGCTCGACGCGCGCGTCAGGAAAATCGACCCGCCCGTCCCGGCCGACGGCCAGATGCTGATCGAGGTGCGCGCGGCCGGCGTGAACCCGAGCGACGTGAAGGCCGCGCTCGGCCGCATGCCGCACGCGGTATGGCCGCGCACGCCCGGGCGCGACTGGGCCGGCATCGTGCGCAGCGGCCCGGACGGCTGGATCGGCGCGCCGGTGTGGGGCTCGGGCGGCGATCTCGGCGTGCATCGCGACGGCTCGCACGCGGAATGGCTCGTGCTCGACGCGGCCCTCGTGCGCCGCAAGCCCGCCGTGCTGACGCTCGACGAAGCGGCCGGCGTCGGCGTGCCGTTCGTCACCGCGTACGAAGGCTTGCGCCGCGCCGGCATGCCGACGGCCGGCGACGTCGTGCTCGTGTTCGGTGCGAACGGGAAGGTCGGCCAGGCGGCGATCCAGCTCGCGAGCGCGCACGGCGCGACCGTGATCGGCGTCGAGCGCAGCGCCGGCGGCTATCGCGGCCACGCATCGGGCGACGTGCACATGATCGACGCGTCGAAAGAACCGGTGGCCGACGCGGTACGCGCGGCAACCGGCGGCCACGGCGCGGACATCGTCTACAACACGGTGGGCAGCCCGTACTTCGAAGCGGCGAACGCGTCGATGGCGATCGGCGCGCGGCAGATCTTCATCTCGACGATCGACCGCAGCGTGCCGTTCGACATCTTCGCGTTCTATCGCGGCCAGCACACGTTCGTGGGCGTCGATTCACTGCAGCTCGGCGGCGCCACGGTCGCGCAGATCCTCGACACGCTCGCGCCCGGCTTCGGCAACGGCACGCTGCGCCCGTTCCCGATCGGCGACGACTACGTATACCCGCTCGAGCACGCACACGACGCGTATCGCGCGGTGCTGGCCGGTGCGCGCGAGCGCGTCATCCTCAAGCCCTGACGCCGGACCACACGGGAGACTGCCATGATGGATTACGTGACTTCGCTCGCGGTGGGCCTCGGCGTCGGCGTGGTGTACGCGCTGCTGCACGTGCGCTCGCCCGCCCCGCCGCTCGTCGCGCTCGTGGGCCTGCTCGGGATGGTGATCGGCGAACGCGCGATCGCGCTGCTGCGCTGACGTGTCGATGCGGCGCCGGTGGTGCTAGCGGTCGTTGCGCCGGCGGAACGCCCACCACGCGGCGAGCGCAGTGAAACCCGCGACGAGCAGCACCATCAGCCAGAAGCCGTGCTTGTTCTCCGAGAACGGCACGCCGCCGACGTTCATCCCGAAGAAGCCGGCGACGATGTTGATCGGCAGCGCGATCACGGTCACGAGCGTCAGCGTGAACAGCGTCCGGTTGTTCTGCTCGTCGAGACGCGAACCGATCTCTTCCTGCAACAGCTTGATCCGCTCGTTGAGCCCGGCCAGATCGGCCAGCACCAGCGAGAACTCTTCAGTGGATTCGCGCAGCTCCTGCACGTCTTCCAGATGCAGCCACGCGGGCGGCTTCGCGAGCAGCCGGAAGATCGACCCGGGCTCGGGCGCGAGCATGCGCTGCAGGCGCGTCAGCGTGCGGCGCATCGCGCCGAGCTCGATGCGGCTCGACGTGAGCCGCTGCGACAGGAAGCGATCCTCGATGCGGTCGACGTCGACGCTCGTGCGCCGCATGATCTGGATCAGCAGGTCGGCCTGGTCGCGCAGCAGGTGCACGAGCAGTTCCGCGGGCGACCTGAACTGCTCGCCGTCGCGCACGCATGCGCGCAGCGTGTCGACCGAGCGCAGCGGCTTGAGCCGCGCGGTGACCATGATGCGCCGCTCGACGTGGACGAACAGCGTCGCGATCTCCGACGGCGTCAGTTCGAGGTTGAACATCACGTCGTTGACGATCGCGCGCAGCGCGCTGTCTTCCTGCTCGATGCGCGTCGAGCGCGAGCCTTCGTGGAGGAATTCGAAGAAGCTGTCGGGCAGCCCGAGATGCGTGCGCATCCAGCGCTCGCTCGCGCCGTGCGCGAGATTGAAGTGCAGCCAGACGAAATCGTCCGACGCGGCATCGTGCTCGCGGCACGTGCGCAGCCACCCGGCCGCCGCGTCCGCATCGAGCGTCGCGCCGGAGCCGCCGGGAACGAAGCGGAATCCGCACACCATGCCGGACGTATCGGCGCCGTAAGTCTGAACGATCAGGTCCATCGTGTCGAAGGTCGTGCGGCGCGCCGCGCAAAGCGGATCGCGCGCCCGCGCCGGAAAAGGAAAGGAGACGTATGCCCGACGGGCATGACGCGCCGGTGACAGCGTCACGCCGCATCATACCGCCCGGTTCCGCGCCCCCCAAAAGCAACGCGCCGCCCAACGGGCGGCGCAGGTGCGGCGAGTCGACACGCGCGGGACGCGTTACTGCCGCGTCTCCGACTGCGCGGCGCTCGGGCACGCGGGGTCCTTGCCCCAGTGGCCATCGCAGACGCGCCAGCGGCACAGTTGATCCTCGAAGAAACCACGCTCCGAACACTCCTTCACGCGCGACGCCAGCGAGCCGGTCGTCGCGGCCGTCTTGGTCGGCACGGCCTGCGCCTTCTGCGCGGCGAGCTTCTTGTCGGCCGGCTTCGTGCGCGCGACGAGCGCCGCGAGCAGGTCCGCATCCGGATCGTCCTTGCCGGCAGCCTTCGCGGTACGGGCCGGCGTCGCGTCGCGATGCTTCTTCGCCTGCGCGAGCTCGGCCTGCTGTTCCTTGTGACGCTTGCGGGCCTCGGCTTTCGTGTCGGCCTTCGTATCGGCCTTGCCGTGCGCGGCGACCTTCGCGCCCTTCGCTGCGTCGGCCTTGGCTGCGTCGGCCTTCGCGGTTTTGGTCGTCGCGGCAGCGGCGGCGGCCGCACCGGCCGTGGCCGCACCCGACGCGTCGTCGGCGCCATTGGCGAGCGCACGCGACAGGCGGCTGTTGTCCGCGGCGGACGCGGACGATGCGGATGCAACGGTTCGGGAAGCCGCGTCGTCGTTGACGATCGTGGCCGGTTGCGCGGCGGATGCGGCGGACGCGGCATTCTGCGCGACCTGCACGGCGGCATCGCTGGCCGCCGCGGCCTTCGCCGGCGCGGCGGCTGTCGGCGCAGCCTCGGCCGTGACGGCGGGGGCGTGCTCGCCCGCATGCTGCATGCGCCATGCGCCCCAGCCACCGACGGCGACCACCAAGGCCACGACGGCGGCGATCGGCGCCTTCAGCGAACGGCGCGGCGGCTCGGCCGGCGGCGTGACACGTCCTTCCAGATTCGCGAGAATGCGCGACTGCTGAGCTCCGTCGCCTGCCGGTTTGGTATCGGACAGCAGGCTGGGCGGAGATTTCGAATTTGAATTTTCCGGCGCACTCATTCAGCGTCTCATTGAATCCTGGTTTAATTCACCGCGATAATATAGCCCGGCCTCTCGAAGCAGCCTGATTCTAAGAGCAAGCATTGCAAAACACAATCAATTCCAATTTCCGGGGATTTCTTTGATTGCCGTCGCACTCGTCGCCTATTTCGCCCTCGCCGTCGCGGTTGCGGCACTGTTGCTTTTACCGGGTATCCGCGCGACCGTATTCGAATCCGTCGCCCAGTTTCACGGCC
This sequence comes from Burkholderia sp. AU38729, assembly GCF_020419725.1. Classification (NCBI taxonomy): domain Bacteria; kingdom Pseudomonadati; phylum Pseudomonadota; class Betaproteobacteria; order Burkholderiales; family Burkholderiaceae; genus Burkholderia; species Burkholderia sp. AU38729. The sequence goes on from NZ_JAIZQO010000016.1 coordinate 59,316, forward strand.
GTCTAACGCGCCGCGCGAACGATCGCGCCTCGCGTACGCGAAGTCAGATTGTTAAATCGGCAAGCGCTACGCGCGGTGCTTTAAACGACGTGCAAAATTTACTGGTTCGCCGGCGCTTGATGATTATGGTATCGGCAGGTATTCTTGCGACGCCGCCATTGGTCGCCATTGCGTTACGCGGCCGGCAATTGTTCCAGTACGACGACACGGCGCGCGTGCCCGACGAGAAGATCGCCGCGCTGCTGCAGGGCGAACAGCTCGTGCCGCCCCCGCCGCTGCCGCCGGAAGTCTTCGCCACCAAGGAAGTCGAACAGGTGCGCCCGGCGCTGAAGGATGCGAGCCGCGACTGGAACCTGCTGGATCCGGATTTCCGTACGCGTTTGCTGCTGGTCTACAAGATCATGCACGAACAATATGGTTATGAAATGGCGTTGCTGGAAGGTTACCGGAGCCCGGAACGGCAGAACCGGCTGGCGCAGATGGGCACCAACGTGACCAACGCGGCCGCCTTCCAGAGTTATCACCAATTCGGGCTGGCGGCCGACAACGCATTCCTGCGCGACGGCAAGCTGGTCATCTCCGAGAAAGATCCGTGGGCGATGCGCGGCTACCAGTTGTATGGCCAGGTCGCCGAACAGGTTGGCCTGACCTGGGGGGGCCGCTGGAAAATGATGGATCTCGGGCACGTGGAATACCATAAACCCGGTTTTAAACTGGGACGCGGCAGCTAGCCAGGGCTGCCGGACAGGAAATAATGAGGGCGGCATGGGGCTTTTTAATATCCCGGCAGGAAACGATATGGGCGGCGCAAAAAATCATGCATTCCGGTGCGCGATTTTTTCCGGCCGCCGCTTCCGTTTTAAATCTCACAGCGTCCTTTCGTTAATGCGCGCGCCTTCTCCGATGCCGCGGGCGCATTGATGCCAGCCCCCTTCATCCCGTTTGACAGCATGGCGACACATCGCGGCGCCACCCTTGCCGCTCGGCGCGCCTGCGTCGCCTCATCGAATCGCACCGGAACCTGAACGTCCTATGCAACGCATCCTCAACGTGCTGACTCATCCGCGTACGCTCTCGATCGTCGGGATCGTCGCGCTAGCGGCCATCCTCTTCATCGTCGCCGACATGCTGCAGCTGCCGCTCCTATGGGCGGCGATCGCCTTCGCGGCGATCCTCGCGCTGTGGCTCGTCGTCGCGCTGTGGCGCCGCTGGCGCGTGAAGCGCGCGAACCAGCAGCTCGGCCAGGTGCTGGAAGAGCAGGCGGAAACCGGCAAGATCGCCGCGCCCGCCGCCGCCGCGCTCGCCTCCGACGCGAAGACGGCCGACCTCGACGTGCTGCGCACGCGCCTGTCGGACGCGGTGAAGACGATCAAGACGTCGAAGATCGGCCAGGTGTCGGGCGGCTCCGCCCTGTACGAACTGCCGTGGTACATCGTGATCGGCAACCCGGCCGCGGGCAAGAGCAGCGCCGTGCTCAATTCCGGCCTGCAGTTCCCGTTCGCGGACAAGAACAGCGCCGTGATCCACGGCATCGGCGGTACGCGTAACTGCGACTGGTTCTTCACGACCGAGGGGATCCTGCTCGATACGGCCGGCCGCTATTCGGTGCATGAAGAAGACCGCAGCGAGTGGCTCGGCTTCCTCGGCCTGCTCAAGCGCTACCGCCCGAAAGCGCCGATCAACGGCATCATCGTCACCGCGAGCATCGCCGAACTCACCGGCAACCGCCCCGAATTCGCGATCAACCTCGCGAAAAACCTCCGCCAGCGCGTTCAGGAGCTGACGGAGAAGCTCGAAGTGTTCGCGCCGGTCTACGTGATGTTCACGAAGGCCGACCTGATCACCGGCTTCACCGAATTCTTCAGCAGCAGCGACAAGCACGAGTACGACCGCGTGTGGGGCGCCACCCTGCCCTACGAACCCGACGACAAGCGTGACGTCGTCGCGCAGTTCGACACGCACTTCGAGGAACTCTACGAAGGGCTGAAGGAGATCAGCGTCGCGCAGCTGTCGCTGTCGCGCGGCAACCAGCTGTCGCCGGGCCAGCTGAGCTTCCCGCTCGAATTCTCGACGATCAAGCCGTCGCTGCGCGCGTTCCTCGCGACGCTGTTCGAGAACAACCCGTTCCAGTACAAGCCGATCTTCCGCGGCTTCTACTTCACCAGCGCGCTGCAGGAAGGCGAAACCAACAGCGCGGCCGCGCAGCGCATCGCGCATCGCTTCGGCCTCGACGGCGCCGCGCTACCGAAGCCGCACAGCGCGTTCTCGAAGAACGGCTTCTTCCTGCGCGACCTGTTCTCGAAGGTGATCTTCGCGGACCGCCAGACGGTGCGGCAGTTCGCCAGCCCGACCAAGACGCGGCTGCGCTACGCGACCTTCTTCGGCTTCGTCGCGGCGCTCGCGCTCGCGCTCGGCGGCTGGACCTGGTCGACGATCGGCAACCAGCAGCTCGTCGCGAACGTGCAGGCCGACCTCGACAACGTCACGCGCCTGCAGCAGGGCCGCAATGACCTGCAGTCGCGCCTGCAGGCGATGGACATCCTCGAGGACCGGATCGAGCAACTCGAGCAGTTCCGCCGCGACAAGCCGATTTCTGTGTCGCTCGGCCTGTACCAGGGCGACCGTCTCGAGCAGCACCTGCTGACCGAGTACTACAACGGCGTGCGGCAGATCCTGCTGGCCCCGGTGTCGCAGAACCTCGCGTCGTTCATGAAGGACGTGAACGCGCACCCCGAACAGCTCGTGCCGATGACGCGCCCGCCCGAATCGGGCGCCGTGCAGGGCGGCACGATGCCGGTCTCGACGAACGCGGCGGGCGCCGCGCCGCAGGCCGGTGCCGCACTGGCCGCGTCTGGCGCCGCGCCGGCCGCAGCGCAGCAGCCGGCCGCACCGCAGGGCGGCCTCTACAGCGATGCGTCGCCGACCAACGTGCAGGACGCATACAACGCGCTCAAGACGTACCTGATGCTGTCCGACAAGCGTCACGTCGAGCAGGCGCACCTGACCGACCAGCTCGCCCGCTTCTGGCGCGGCTGGCTCGAGACGAATCGCGGCAACATGCCGCGTGACGAGATGATCAAGAGCGCGGAACGCATGATCTCGTTCTACCTGGCCCGCGTGAACGACGACAACTGGCCGATGATCGACGCGAACCTCGCGCTCGTCGACCAGACCCGCGAGAACCTGCGCCACGTCGTGCGCGGGATGCCGGCCCGCCAGCGCGTCTATGAGGAAATCAAGGCACGCGCGTCGACCCGCTTCGCGCCGATGACCATCGCGCGCATCGTCGGCGACGGCAACCAGGGGCTCGTGGCCGGCAGCTACGCGATTCCGGGCACGTTCACGCGCGAAGCGTGGTTCGACTACGTGCAGCCGGCGATCCGCGACGCGGCGACCAAGGAACTGCAGGCGAAGGACTGGGTGCTGAACACGTCGACGCAGGACGACCTGACGCTCGAGGGCAGCCCCGAGCAGATCCAGAAGACGCTGGTCGGCATGTACAAGACCGAGTACGCACAGCACTGGCAGAAGTTCATGCAGGGCATCGCGGTGCAGGGCTTCAGCAGCTTCGGCCAGGCCGTCGACGGGATGAACCGCCTCGGCGACCCGCAGGATTCGCCGATCCGCAAGATCCTCGAGACCGCGTACGACCAGACCTCGTGGGACAACCCGTCGCTCGCGAACGTGACGATCAAGAAGGCACAGACGGGCGTCGTGAACTGGGTCAAGCAACTGTTCTCGCGCTCGCCGGCCGGCCAGGTGGCGGCCGCCAACATCGACATCAACGGCAATCCGGCCGAGGTGCCGATGGGTCCGATCGGCCAGGAGTTCATCGGGCTCGCGCGGATCGTCGCGTTGCATGACGGCACGTCGATGCTCAAGGGCTACATGGAATCGCTGTCGAAGGTCCGCACGCGCTTCAACGTGATCAAGAACCAGGGCGACCCGGGCCCGGGCGCACGCCAGCTGATGCAGCAGACGCTCGACGGCAACGGTTCGGAACTCGCCGATTCGCTGAAGCTCGTCGACGAGCAGATGCTGACGGGCCTCACCGATTCGCAACGCAAGTCGCTGCGTCCGCTGCTGGTGCGGCCGCTGATGCAGGCGTTCGCGGTCGTGATCCAGCCGGCCAGCGCCGAAGTCAACAAGGTGTGGAACGCGCAGGTCTACCAGCCGTTCCAGAACTCGCTCGCGACGAAGTACCCGTTCGCGGCGAGCGCGAAGGTCGAGGCCGGCGCCGGTGAAATCGCGCAGGTGTTCGGTCCGGACGGTTCGATCGCGAAGTTCGTCGGCACGACGCTCGGGCCGCTCGCGGTGCGCCGCGGCGACACCCTCGCCGCCCGCACGTGGGGCGACATGGGCATCGGCCTCACGCCGGACTTCACGAACGGCTTCGCACGCTGGGTCGCGCCGCTCGCCGGCGGTGCGGCAGGCAGCGCCGCCGCGTCGTCCGAGCCGCAGACCGTGTTCCAGATCCTGCCGCAGCCGAGCACGGGCACGACGGAATATACGATCGCGATCGACGGCCAGCAGCTGCGCTACCGCAACACGCCGCCGCAGTGGACCAACTTCGTGTGGCCGAACCCGCAGGGCTCGCCGGGCGCGACGCTGTCCGCGACGACCTTCGACGGCCGCACGGTGCAGCTCGTCAACGAGCCGGGCCGCTACGGTCTCGAGAAGCTGATCAACTCGGCGCAGCGCAAACGCCGTCCGGACGGCACCTTCGACCTGACGTGGGCGCAAGGCAGCGTGAACGTGTCGGTGACGATGCGCATCATCAGCACGTCGCAACCGTCCGGCGGCGGCGGTGACCAGCCGCAGCAGCAGAGCCTGCGTGGCCTGCAGCTGCCGTCGTCGGTCGCCGACGCGAGCGCGGGCGCCGCGCAGAACGCAACCCAGACCGCCGGCACGGGCACGCCGGCCGCAGCGCCGGCCGTCGCGGCCGCCAACGCAACGCATGCCCAGGGGGCGCAATGACGCAAACCGTACAGGCGCAGATCGCCTACTTCGGCAAGATTCCGTCGCGCGGCGACTTCGTGAAGAGCCCGCACAACCCGCAGTTGCTGCAGACGCTCGATCGCTGGATCGCGCAGGCGCTCGAGCTGCTTGCGGAAGATCCGCGCTGGAAGCTCGTCTACGAGGATGCGAAGCCGATGCATTTCGCGTTCCTCGGCTCGCGCAGCAAGCTCGCGATCGCGGGCCACATGGTCGCGAGCCACGACGTGTCGATGCGCCGCTTCCCATTCCTCGGCGCGACCGCGCTCGAGGTCGACCGGCCGCTCGCGTTCCTCGCGCGCAGCCCGCTCGCGTTCGCGCGGCTGTGGTCGCGCGTCGCCACGCAGATCCCGCCGCTGCTCGGCAAGGACGAGCCGCCCGGCGCGCTGCAGGCGCTCGGCGACACGCAGGTGCCGATCGACATCGGCGGCCCCGGCACGTCGCATGACGGCACCTTCAACGATTTCGTCGAGCACCAGACGCTGCACGGCCTCCAGGAAATGCTGCTGGAAAGCGGTCATCCGGTGCGGCTGCGCGGCGCGATGCTCGCGCTCGGCTCGCTGCTGCGGCCGGTGATGCAGAGCGGCTCGTCGCACATCGAGCGCGGCCTCACGCTGCCGCTGCCGGTCGATCCGTTCTACCGCAGCCTCGTCGCCGCGTTCTGGCTCGAACTGATCGCGCCGTTCGTCGCGCAGGCCGACTTCGAGCTCGCGATCTTCATCGGCACGATCGCCGAGCGCGAACGGCTCATCATCGGCTTCAACGGCGCGTCGGCGAAGACGCTGCTGAGCGTCGTCGACCCGCAGACCTACGCCGCCCACAACATCGACATCGACGATCCCGAGTGGATCGACGCCCATGCGCAAAACGATCACCAGATCAGCAAGCTCGTCAGCTACCTCGACCAACCGCAACTCTCGCTGCGTGTCGCCATCGACGCGTTCCGCGAAGCGTTCATCGGAGGCTGACGGGATGCATTGCACGATTCAAGCCCGGCGCACGCGCTTTTCGGCCGCGCGCTCGCCCGCCGTCGCCGCCCTCCTCGCCGCCGGGCTCTTCGCCAGCGGCGCGGCCTTCGCGCAGAACACCGGCGCGACCGTCACGCCGGTCGGCAACGGCACGGTCGCGACCACCGCGCTGTCCGCGAACCCCGGCGCCGCGCCGGGGACGGCGTCCGGCGCCGTCGTGCACGGCACGGCCGGCACCGCGAACACCGTCACGCCGCCGCCCGCGACCGCGACGCCCGGCCAGGTGGTCGTCGGCGGCAAGGTGCCCGACGAGGCGACCAAGGCCGCCGTGCTGCAGAAGCTGCGCGATACCTACGGCGCGACGAACGTCGTCGACCAGATCGAGGTGGGCGATGTCGCAACGCCGCCGAACTGGAGCGCGAACGTGCAGAAGCTGCTCGGCACGCAGCTCAAGCAGATCAGCAAGGGGCAGTTGAAGATCAACGGCACGCAGATCGAGATGAAGGGCGAGGTGCACAACGAGGCGCAACGCCAGCAGCTCGCGAGCGACATGGCGAACACGCTGAACCCGACGTATACGATCAAGAACGGGCTGCGCGTGTCGGCGTCCGAACAGGGCGTGCTCGACCAGACGCTCGCGAACCGGACGATCGAGTTCGAGACGGGCAGCGCGACGCTCACGCCGCAGGGCAAGCTGATTCTCGACCAGATGGCGGCCGCGCTCGCGAAGATGCAGAACCGCACGGTCGACATCATCGGCCACACCGACAACTCGGGGAACCGCACGTCGAACATCGCGCTGAGCCAGGCGCGCGCGGATTCGGTGAAGGGCTACCTGATCACGAAGAGCATTCCGCCGCAGCAGATGACGACGACGGGCGTCGGGCCGGATCAGCCGATCGCGCCGAACGATACGGCGGATGGGCGGGCACGGAATCGGCGGATCGAGTTCCGGGTGGGGCAGTAAGTTTGCGGAGGGCGGCCGGCTCCATCGCGAGCCGGCGGGCGATCATCCGATGCGGGCGGCGACGGGAATTGTCGCCGCCCGTTTTTCATGGGCGGCGACCGGCCGTCAATGAACGGGAGGCGTCGCGCCGCCCTTGTACCTTTTCGCCCATTCCTGGCTCTGCTTGGCGGCCTGGTCGATACGGGCGGCGGCGAGGTCGTCCTTCTTGCGCTGTTTCGCTTCCTTGTCGAGATCACTCGACCCGAACGTATCCTTGTCGCGTGTCCGGAAGTACAGTGACGGCGCCAGCACATGGTCCTGCCAGCTCGTCAGCAGTGTGTCGTGGACGAGCATGTCGAACAGTGCCATCACGTCGGGCGGAAGCGGGTGCTTGCCTTCGATCCCTTCCTTCCAGGCCGACACGAGCTCCATTTCAGCTTCGGGCAGCATAGCGGCCTCGACCGTAGCCGCGCTGACCTTGTTATCAGAATCCCACGTTTCCGGCAGATTTCGGATGTGCTCCGCGGATTGCTTCCAGCCGTCCTGGTACGACGCGCTGCGCAGCTTCTTTGCCGCTTCCTTTTCGAGACGCTCCCACACCGTCGAATAGTCATTCGGCGCCTCCGCGATCAACTTCTCATAGCGTTTTTGCGCCGCGTCGCTCGCCGCCTTCATTCCCCGAAGCTTCGCCTGATCATCCGGGCTGCGGCTGGCCAGCATACTCATGTTGATGCCTTGTCGCTGCAGTTCCCAGTCGAGTTGCGACTTCGCGGTCTTGCGCTGCAGGTCGGCGTCGCCCATGTTGCGCTTCCAGTCGGCGACGGGGTCAGCGATCGTGCGACGGAATTCGGGGTCCATATAGCGGGCCGAGATCCAGCGCATGAAGACTTTCGAATGCTCCATGAAGTCGGCGCCGGGTTTGCGGGGGACGAGGGCGTAGTACGCATCGACGAGTTGCTTGATGCGATATTGCTTGCCGTCTGCATTGATCGGCTGTGCAATCGTGAATTTCCGGAAGGTGTCCGGCTTCTTATCTCGCAGATCCTCCATCGTATCCATGACGGCCCCTGCCTTCAACGCCTCCAGCAGCATGTCTCGCAGAGGAATCCGCATCAACTCGGCATTGAAGCCAAGCGAACCCTTGGGTGCGCCGCCAACGACGTCGCAACTCGTACCCGGATAAAGGAATTGCTCGCCGCGAGTCTTCTCGAGACTGTCGAGACGCTGATAAAAGCGCATCTCGTGCGCCGCGGCAAAATGAACGCAGCGCTGCACACTGGCCGGTATGCCCAGGGCTCGATCCTTGTAGCTGGTCTTGATCATCCCCAGATACGGAACCATGCCGATCAGCTCGCCGGCCTCTTCCGACATCGCCGACGAAACAGCATCGAGCAGGCCGACAAACTTGATCTGAATCGGTACGCCGTCAATGGCGAGATCCATGTCGTCCCTGCGCTTGTATTTCTCCGCTAGGTCGTTGACAAACGCACGCGCGAGCACACACCCACGGTCCGCGCCGAACACCGATACCTCGATGGCCCGAACCTTCGGCATCTGCTTCTTGACCGCGTGGTACGCCTCTTCGAACTGATCTTTGGCTGCGATCAACCGCGTATCGACACCCGTCCCGAAAGCCTTGGCCATGACGGAATTGTCACGCACGATCGGCACGTTCTCCATCGCTATGCCGACAAACAGACTTCGCGCAACCGCCCAGCCCGCCTTCATCGGGGCGCCTTTGACGTTGTTCTTGAAATCGTTCTTCGCGTTGCGCCACAACAGCGTTCCGGTCGCCTTGGTGCGTTCCCAATATCGCTCCGGCGACGCATTCACCACATTCATGACGCGCCGCGCCTGAGCGGGAATGCGCTCGATATCCTTCCGAAGATCCTGGAAGGCCTTATCGATTGGCCGAAGCGAAAAATCCCCCTCGAGAAAGTTCTCGATGAACTGCTTCTTCACATCGTCGACACGCGTTTTCACGCTGGCCTGTTTGATTGGCGTATTGACGCGCGTGAACGACTTGGCGACCGACTCCGCTCCGCTCAGCGCCTTCTTGCCTCCCATCTTGGCCGCGGCTACGCCCGCATTGATCCATTCATTGGACTTGGCTGACTCATTGAGCGGCGTGCCCAGTCCCGAATAATAGAAACGGAACCAGAACTGATTGACCGGCCGATGCCTGTCATCGTTGTCGCGGTGCGCTTCCCACAAACGGCAGATGTTTGAATATTGCGAGCTCGACTTGTCGTCAATATCGCGACTTCTGCCAAACGCATCGAAGAAAAATCCCATGCGGATCGTCGCGCCACATGGCAAACAGTCCCCTTTCGGATACATGTTTGCGTCCTGGCAGACAAGCTGCATGTATGTGGACATCGGTGTCGCGTCATCCGGATCGAGCTTGATTCTCTCAGCCATGCTGCTTCTCCTCTACGCGCGGCGGCGGCACCAGGCCGTCGGGAATCGTCGGTACGTTCAACGGCTTGAACTTGCCGCTTGCCAGTTCGGCCAATACGTTCTTCGACAGCGATTGCATCGACTTGGCGAACGCACCAGGCTTTCCGGCCGCAGCCCGCAAGATCCGCTGCACTTCCGGATGCGCATCGAATCGACTGTTCACGAGCAAACTGAAATACGCGTACTGCTCGAGGTCGTTCCGGTCGGTCAGCTGGTATTTAAGCCACGCCGTCGCAACGGCACGCGCAATGCGCCGATGCGACTGTCCATCCGTGTCGTCGAATTTCTTGTCCAGTTGCTCCTGATAGTGCGTCGCCATCCATCGGGAAACATCCACGACCGGAATGCGCGATTCGTCCAGCAGTTGGCCCGGGAACTGAAACTCGACGTGACGATCCGGATAGAAATGAACTTCGAGAATCCGGCTGCCGACTTTCTCAGGAACGGCCGACGGCGGCATCACGACCTTGGTCTCGACTTGCTGCGCATGCGAGTCGTCCATCGTCCATCGATCTGCATCGTAGTACTTCCACTTGACCGTAAATTCGGTGCCTTTGAGCGTGTAGCAACACGCCACACTGCCGCCACCTGCGCCCGGCGGATCGTCTCCGCCACCGCTTGCCTTGTTGCCGTAACCATCGGTGATGGTGAAACCGTTCATGTTGTACGGCAGATAGTTCCGGCCCATGACCGAAATCCCGCTGTAGGTCGGCTCGGATTTACCACAGGCCGTCACGGCGGCGAACAACAGGCAAGTCGCCAGAACACGAGCCGTCATACGCGCCAGTTTCGTTCCTCTATGCATCGATGTTTCCCTTCTGAGTGACGTCTCGAACGCCGCCCAATGACGAGCAAGCGTCGGTTTTGCATATGTGATCGATCATCGCCGCACGCTGCTCGAAGGCGGTCCGGCATGCGATGCCGATCTGCGCATGCCCGCGCCCCTGATCGAGCGTATCCGACTCAGCCGTGCCCCGCCTCCAGCAACGCGCGCTCATGCGCGTCGCGAATCGCATCCCAGGTCGCATCGTCGATCGACGCAAGCGCCGCATCGACGCTCGTTTCCCCGCGCGACACGGCTTCGAGCGACGACTTCACGGCCGGGTGCTCGTCGAACCGCGGCGCAACCTGCACGCCGGTCACGACATAGCAGAGCAGCCCGATCTCATCGGCAATCCCGTGCGCCGCCGCGCGATCGAGCTGCTCGACGACCTGATCGTGAAGGTCCGCATCCGACAAGTGATCGACCACCGCCCCCATCGTCTCGCGAAACTTCAGCACGAGCTTGTCCGGATACCCGAGCTCGATCAACCGAGCGTGCTGCTGCTCGCTCAGGCCCGGCGCATCGGCTGCCGGCGCCGCGCCTTCGATCGCCGGCGCATCGTTGCGCCACACGACCTCGTCGAGCCGACGATCGCGATACCGGATCTCGGTGAACGGCGCAACGAACTGCCGCGCCTGCGCATCGCTCCACACCTGCCGCAGACGTTCGAATACGTGGTTGTTGAAGAAGAACAGGTAGTACGAGCGACCATTGGGCAGCTTGTACTGCACATACCGGCGCAGATGCGCGTCGAGCGCATCGAACGTCCACGTCGACCACAGCCACGTCACCGCATGCAGATCGACTGCATCGAGCCACAGCTGGCGCAGCAGCCGATGCTGCCCGCCATGCTCGTCGTCGAGCGCGTCGCGCTCGAACGCGATCAGGTACGGCGCGATATCGGTATAGGCATCGAGCCCGGTATCGATCCAGAGCGACGCATAGCGCAGGCCGCGCACCGTCGCGAGCTGCACATCCAGCTCCTGATAGCCGCGCGTATCGACGAGCACATAAAGCCGCATCGCCCTGCCGTCGTCGTCCGCATGCGCCAGCGAAGCCTTCAGTGATTCCAGGAACGCCGGCCACGCCGGCTCGCGCGGATTCGGCGCGGTGTCGACGACTTCGCCTGGCTCGACGGCGTCGTCCCGATCGACCACATCGCCCGTGTCGTTGACCTCGTCCATCAATCCGCCTCGACCATCGATTCGCGCCCGCTATGCGCGTTCAGCACGCATTGCTTGCACGTGCCGCCCGGCATCGCGGGCAGCGGATACGGCATGCTCGTCGGCCCGCTGAACTGGTGCTGCGCGCCCTTGATATCGATCTTCCCCGGCGCGTGAATCTCGATGTTGCCGCCCTTGATCCGGATATAGGCGCCACCCGACGTCAGCAGAACCTCCTGCTTCGCGGCCACATCGATGGCCTCGGTCGCCGCCACCAGCTTCACCGTCTTCTGCGCGGTCAGCTCGATGTTGTCTGCGTGCGCCTGAACCTCGACGTTGCCCTTCGCGGCGAACAGCTTCATTCCGGCATTCTGCGCGAACAGGCTGATGCGGTCGCGGATGCCGGCGATCAGCGACTTGCCGCTCGTGATGAAGGTGCTTTGACCGCTGACGATATTGGTCTGCCGGTCGCTCGCGACATGCACCGACTGCTGCGACGCCATCCCGATCCCCGCCGGGCTCGCGAACAGCATCACCGGCTCCTTGAACGCATTCGCATTCCCCGTCCCGCCGCCGGCGGTTCGGCCGCCAGACGACGCGCCTGCCAAGCTCTCCTGCGTCGCGTCGGTGAATGTCTTCAGCGCGTCTTGACCGTTGCCGAGGCTTTCCGCCTGATGCGCTTCGCTGACCTGCGACAACGATTCGATCAGCCCCTCGGCATTGACGAGCTGCTGTTGCGTCTCGCGCACGTCGAGCGGCTGGCTGTTCGCCTGCTTCGGATGCGTCGTGACGTACAGCCCCTGCCCGGCACGCACGGCGCCATACGCATCGGTGCGCAAGTCGAACCCCGAGCCGAGATACGCGCCCCGCGTGTTGCCGTTCTGCTCGATCAGGTAGCCGAGATGCAACAGCGAATTTGCGCTGCTGCTGAACAGGCGTGCACGGTTCTGGCCGGTCGCGTCGTCGAGCACCATCTCGTTGTGCCCCGACCCCGCGTACTCCTTCGACCGGAAGCCCGACAGGATGCCGTCGCTATGCCACTGCGGCCTGGTTGCCCCGTTGTAGACGCGATGCATCACGATCGGCCGGTCGCAGTCCCCGCCGATGTAACCGATCAGCACTTCCTCGCCGACCCGCGGAATATGGACGGCCCCGTAGCCGCCGCCGCTATCCGACTGCACGACACGCATCCAGCACGATGCGGTTTCGGTGCCCTCGTTCTGTCGGTCCCAGACGAACATGACCTTGATGCGGTTCAGCTCGTCCGTATACACCTCTTCGCCCTTCGGCCCGACGACGACGGCCGTCTCGAGCTGCATCACGGGCTTCTTGTGCTCGAACGGGCTGCGATACGGCACCGCCGCACGTTGCGCTTCGACCTCGACGAGATAGAACCCGGCCGAACCGTCGTCATGACCCACTTCGAACGAAACAGCCGAACCGTGACCGGCTTTCGCCTGCGCGAGCCGCGCCTGCAGGCTGTGGGGGAAGTTCGCTTCGTGGTCCGAGATCGGCAGGTTGTTCTCGATGTACCGCGACACCTTCAAGGCCGCAAATTCCCGGTCCTGCGCCGAATCGCGGTCGTGCTCGGGATGGTCCGCCAGCGTGAAGCGCCGCCCCGCGTCGATCCCCCGCACGCCGCCCACGCCGAAGAAGCGTTTCGCGCGCGACTCCCATTCCTCGAGGCGGATCTTCGACAGATGCTCGCCGCGGTCCTGCCCCGCGTACGTGTATGCGCCGGTGTATTCGTAGATCTCCGTCTGGCCCGGCAGATCGCCCTGGCCGGCCTTCGTGGGCAACGTCGTGCCGTTCGGATTGCCGGGCGTCGACGGCGATTTGTAATCGAACGTGCGCGTGGTGTGCTGCGAACTCTGCAAGGTGCGCGACGCGGCCCACTGCGTGAATCCGGTGGCTTCGCTCCCGGCTCCCGAGCGGTCGAACCGGACGATATTCGGCGACACTTCGTCGAGCGCGTGCAGGTCGTCGGTGATGACGAGCGTGTGCGCGCTGCCGTCCTCGGCGTGCCGCCAGAAGCCGAACAGCCCTTCGTCTTCCATCAGGCGATGCACGAAGTTCCAGTCGGTTTCGCTCTGGCGACAGTAGGACCGCGACGGCAGCGGCTTCGACAGCGCAAACTGATAGCGACCCTTGGCCTGTGGATGCATATCGAACACGTCGGCCAGGATCGCGTCGACCGGCTTGTCCTGCCAGTACCGCATGTCGCTGCGGAACTTGAGGAAGTGCATCCACGACGCGAAGGTCAGCTGGTAGCCGGACAGGCTGCCGTCCGTGCCGAGCCGGCGCGCCGTATGGACGTAGCCGTTGATCGGGAGATACGACCGGTCCACCTGCTGGATCCACAGCGTCATCGGCTGCGCGATCAGCGTCTTGAGCTCGACGTCGCTCGCGGTGGACACGAGATCGAGCGTCACGCTGAAGTCGCGGCCCAGTTCGGAACAGATCACGGCCCGGCGCGGCACCAGCGCGTTGTTCGGCAGCGATGGGATGTCCGTCTTCAGCAGGCGATCCTGCTGAATCAGGCCACCGCGAATCGCCTGTGCCAGTTCGGTCAGGTTCATGCGTCGATCCACGTTCTTGTCTGCCGCGAGCCCGCCGGGCCCGCGCTCTCAGGTCAAATGCCCGTCGCTCACGACTGCTCGTCCGGCCTCACACCCAGCAACTCACGAATATGCGACAGCGAGCCGTCGTCCTTCACGACGCTCTCGAGCCACTTGTGCAACGGCATGTCGGCCCATTCGGCGGCCTTGTCGGCGAGATACGCGACCGGGCTGTGCGGCTCGGTCTGGCGGAAGTAACGGGCGACCGCGCGCAACTGGTCGACGGCCTGCGCACGGTTCTGGATGCCGGCGATCATCTGCGTCACCGGGGCGCGCGGAACGGGCTGCGGCTGCACGTGAGTCTCCTCCGTCTGGATCGGGTTGCCGAACACCGGCTCGATGCGCTCGGGCTGCGCCTGCTGCGCCGCCTGCGTGTGCGGCGCGCTGCCCGTATAGCCCTGCTCGCGCGCAAAGCGCTCGGCGAGCCGGTACACGGTCTCGAACGCATCGCGCGCCTGCCGGAAGCTCGGCGCCGAATCGCCCGCGCGCTCGACGAGCCGCTCCTCGAACGCATCGAGCGCGAATTCGAACGCCTTCAGGTTCGCGAGCAACGCGGTGTAGAACGCGATCGACGTCACGCGCCGCGACGAATCGATCTGCTCGATCGACGGCTTGCCGCGTGCGATGTCGTCCGCATGTTCGGGGTCGCGCTTGATGGCCTGCGCGACGTGCTGCGCCACTTCCCAGTCGAGCGTGCTGAACGCGTTCGACGCGCCGTCCGTCATCGGCACCGCGCGCAGCAGCTCGGCCGTGCGGCCGGACAGCCACGCGACGTTGCCGAGCCGGTGCTCGGTGTCGCCATCCTCGGGCAGCGGGTGGACGGTGTCCCAGAAGTCGCGGCACAGGCCCTCGAGCAGCGCATAGCCTTCGGTGAGGCCGGTGATGCCGTCCTCGAGCGCGAGCGCCTCGGTCAGCCACACGGCGAGCCGCAGGTCCTTCGTGCGCGTGCGCAGCAGCTCGGCTGCATGGTCGACCACGAAGCCCCAGTCGGCCTCCTTGATCTCGGTCACCCACTCGCCCTGGTCGAGCGTCGGATCGTCGTAGCGCCGCGCATCCTGGATCGCGTCGAATTCGTTCGAAAACAGCAGATCGTCGCCGCTGGGCGACGCATCGCTGATCGGCGTCAGCAGCTCGGGGAGATTGATCGGCATGGTTCGGTCAGTTCATCAAATGCTTGTGTTGCACGGCCACGCTCATTCGACGGTGTACGTGAATTCGCCGGCCTCGTCCGCGCGCACCGCGATGCGCGCGATGGCCTCGCCGTCGGCGATCCGGCCGAGCACGTGGCCCGCGATCTCCGGCAGCAGCGTGCCGTTCAGGATGTGGTCGACGTTGCGGGCGCCCGAATCGACCTCGGTGCAGCGTGCGAGCACCGCCTCGACGAGCGACTCGTCCCATTCGAACGCGGCCTTGTGGTTCGCCTCGATCCGGCGGCGGATCCGCTCGAGCTTCAGCTCGATGATCTCGGCCAGCACGTCGTCGGAAATCGGGTAGTACGGCACGACCTTCATCCGCCCGAGGAACGCGGGCTTGAAGGTCTTGTACAGCTGCGGGCGCAGCGTCTCGGCGAGCGCGTCCGGATCGGGCAGCTCCTCGGCCGGCTTGTTCAGGCATGCCTGCATCACCGCGGATGAACCGACGTTCGACGTCAGGATGATCAGCGTGTTGCGGAAGTCGATCTCGCGGCCTTCCGCATCGTCCATCGCGCCCTTGTCGAACACCTGGAAGAACATCTCGAGCACGTCGGGGTGCGCCTTCTCGACCTCGTCGAGCAGCACGACGGAATACGGGTTGCGGCGCACGGCCTCGGTCAGCACGCCGCCTTCGCCGTAGCCGACATAGCCCGGCGGCGAGCCCTTCAGGCCCGACACGCTGTGCGCTTCCTGATACTCGCTCATGTTGATCGTGACCATCTTGCGCTCGCCGCCGTACAGGATGTCGGCCAGCGCGAGCGCCGTCTCGGTCTTGCCGACGCCCGACGGCCCGACGAACATGAACACGCCGCGCGGCTTGTTCGGATCCTCGAGGCTCGCGGTCGCGGTGCGCACGCGCTGCGCGATCGCTTCCAGCGCGTGATCCTGGCCGATCACGCGCGCGGCGAGCAGCGGCTGCAGGTTCAGCACGGTGTCGATCTCGTCCTTCACCATCCGGCCGAGCGGAATGCCCGTCCACGCGGCGACGATCTCGGCCACCACGTGGCCGTCGACCTGCAGCGGCACCATCGGCTCGCCGTCCTGCAGCGCGTGCAGCGCCGCGACGCGTTCGGCGAGCTTGTCGCGGGTGGCTTGCACGTCGACCGGCTGGCCGTCTTCCGACGGGCCGCGTGCCTTGTCGAGCGCTTCGCGCAGTTCGGTGATCTCGGCGACGATCACGCGCTCGGCTTCATAGCGCGCTTCGTCCTTCGCCAGTTGCTCGAGCGCCGTGTCGCGCGTGCCACGCAGCTCGCCGAGCCGCTCGTCGTGCGACGCGCCGCCCGCTGCCTCGCGCTCCAGCGACGCGATTTCCGCGTCGATCCGCTCGATGCGCTTCTTCGTGTCGTCGATCGCCGCCGGCGTCGCGCTGTGCGCGAGCGCGACCTTCGCGCACGCGGTGTCGAGCACGCTGATCGCCTTGTCCGGCAGCTGGCGGCCGCTGATGTAGCGATGCGACAGGCGCACGGCTTCGGTGATCGCATCGTCGAGGATCCGCACGTTGAAGTGCTTCTCCATCAGGCCGGACATCCCGCGCAGCATCGCGGCCGCGAGCGGCTCGCTCGGCTCCTCGACCTTCACGACCTGGAAGCGCCGCGCGAGCGCCGCGTCCTTCTCGAAGTACTTCTTGTATTCGCTCCACGTCGTCGCGGCGATCGTGCGCAGCTCGCCGCGCGCGAGCGCCGGCTTCAGCAGGTTCGCCGCGTCGTTCTGGCCGGCCTGGCCGCCCGCGCCGATGATCGTGTGCGCCTCGTCGATGAACAGGATGATCGGATGCGCGCTCTTCTTCACCTCGTCGATCACGCTCTTCAAGCGGTTCTCGAACTCGCCCTTCACGCTCGCGCCGGCCTGCAGCAGCCCCATGTCGAGCACGTGCAGCGCGACGCCGCGCAGCGGCGGCGGCACGTCGTCGGCCGCGATGCGCAGCGCGAGACCCTCGACGACCGCCGTTTTGCCGACGCCGGCCTCGCCGGTCATGATCGGATTGTTCTGGCGGCGGCGCATCAGGATGTCGATCGCCTGGCGGATCTCGGCTTCGCGGCCGATCACCGGGTCGATCTTGCCGTCGCGTGCGCGCTGCGTGAGGTTGGTCGTGTACGTGTCGAGCGCGGGCGTCTTCGACGGGCCGGATGCGGGCGCCAGGCCGTCGGCGGCCGGCGCGACGTCGCTCCCTTCGTCGTCCGCCTGACGCGGCTCGGCTTCGCTCGAGCCGGCCATGATCTCGTCGAACTTGTGCTTCAGGTCCGTCACGTTCATTTCCGCGAACTGCGACGACATCCGCTGCGCGAACTGCGCGAGATCGGGCGCGGTCAGCAGCGCGAGCAGCAGGTGCCCCGAACGGATGCGGCCGAGCTGCGAGTCGAGCGACGCGATCAGCCAGGCCTGTTCGAACAGCGCGATCAGGTGCACGGAGAACACCGGCGTGCGCGTGTTGCCCGTCTTCAGGCGCGTCAGTTCGCGCTCGAGATCGGCGTGCAGCGCGTGCGGATCGACGCGGCTCGCGCGCAGTGCGAGCGGCAGGTCGCCCGTCGCTTCGTCGAGCAACGCGAGGAACAGGTGCTCGAGATCGACCTCGTAGTGGCCGCGCGCCAGGCACGCGCTCGCCGCACGCTCGGTCGCGTGGCGGCACAGCGGGTTCAGTTTCGTGATCAGGGTCTTCAGAGGCGTGCTCATGGCGTCGATCTCAGGTTCGATTGCGTGTTTGTTGTCGTTTGGAATGAGTGAATCAATGAATCACGTGCAGTTCGTAGCGGGCGTCGGAGCGGTCGTCGATCGCGTCACGCGTGCAGAGGAACGCGTCCCAGCCGAGCCGCGAGCCCGCGCCGAGCACGCTCGCGCCGACTTCGGTGCGCTTGAGCACGAGCTTCACTTCGTATTCGAGCGTGACGCCGGCGAGCAGCGTCAGCATCCGCTCCAGTGCGATGGCGTGCGCGCCGCCGGGCAGGAACGCCTCGTAGTCGCGCTTGGACAGCGGGCCGACGACGATCCGCGCGCGCATGTCGCGCTGCCACACGCGTTCGCCGACGAGCGCCGTCGCGCCGAGCACCGCGTTGACTTCGCCGAGCACGCTCAGCTGGTCGGGCGGCACGTCGTACCACTTGCCGACGAACTGGTCGATCTTCACCGGCACGCGGAAATAGTCGGACAGCGTGCGCTGCAGGTAGGCGGCCGACATCGGCCGGTGCCGCGCGGCAAGCGCATAGCCGGCCACGGCCTCGTCGAGCACGCCGCCCACGCCGGCCGCGAGACTGTCGCGCACCTCGTCGCTCGGCACGCCCGCGATCGCGAGCAACAGCGGCAGATAGCGCTCGTCACGGTCGAGCTCGTAGTGGAACGGCAGCCGGTATTTCTTCCACGCGGCATAGAACAGCGCGGTCGCGCGGTTCGAGAACACGTCGAAGAAGGCACGCGCCGCATGGTCGCGCTTCAGGTGCTCGCGCGCGACGATCTGCTCGGTGTAATGCAGCGGCAGCGCGCCCTGCCCGCCGAGCAGCCCGAAGAACGCGGGCGTCAGCTCGACGTGGCCGAGCTCGCCGGCCGCGAGCGCGGCGCCGCGTGCCTCGCCCGTGTCGAGGTGGGTGCCATCGTCGTCGAACGAACGCGCGCCTTCGATCTCGCTCGGCGGAAAGCCGAGCGACAGCGTATTGCGGAATTCGATGCGCTGCGCGACCACGTCGCCCTGCCGCCACGCGCCGGGCGCGTCCGACGCCTGCCGCGCGAACAGCCCTTCGAGCACGCGCACCGCCTGGAAGAACTCGAAGCGGTGCGGCTCGTCGAGCAGCGCGTCGACTACGCCAGGATCGATTCGCCGGTCCGGGGCTTGCATCGGATGATCTCCTCGCCGGTGCGCTTCGACACGACGACTAGTTGAACGAAACTGTTGAGGTGCACGTACAGCCCGAAGAAGCTGTCGAGCACGCGCACGAACGAGGCCAGGCTCGCGCCGACGAAGTGTTCCTCGTCGATCGTCAGGCGGATCTCGATGCCGCGCACGAAGGTCGCGAACGGCTTGCCGGGCAGCCACTGCACGGCGCCGCGCTGCTCGATGCCGGCCAGGCCGTCGATCTGGCGCATCGACACGGCGGTGCGCCGCAGGTCGTACAGCGTCAGCATTTCCTTCAGCGGCGCGAGGCCGTGCGCGACCAGCGACACGTGATTGAGCGCGAGATGCGACACGAGCCGCCAGTGCGCGGCGCGGCCGCGCTCGAAGCGCACGCTCTGCGTCGGGCGGCGCAGCAGCGAAATGCCGCTCGTCTGCGCGCCGCCTTCCTGGAACAAGTCGCCGCCTTCGAGCCCGAACGCGAGCATCGCCGGCAGGTCGCGGTTCGTGCAGGTGAGGTCGAGGCTCAGCGTGTCGGTCTGCGGCGACGTCGGCTCGAAATCGATGTCGACGATCGAGATCTCGGTTTCGTAGCCGGGGCTCTTCTGCGCGACCCAGTCGTTGCGGCGCGCGAACCAGTAATGGCCGATCCGCGCCGATTCACCGTGGTGCAGCGAATAGAACGGCCGGAACTCGATCACCGACTCCTCGTGCGCCTGCTGCCTCACGAGCTTCACCGAATCGATCGAATACACCTCGTACGCGAACGCGCGCCGCGCCTCGGCGATCACCGGGTAGGACACCGCGCGGTGCGTGATGCGGATCGGTTCGCCGTGCTGGCGGAACAGGTTGACGATCGGCGTGCAGAACAGCCGGAAGTGGCTCGCCGTCAGCAGTTCGAGCAGCCGCGCGACGTGCGAATCGCTGCGCACGTCCTGCAGCACGAGATGCAGCGTCGCGCGCTGGCAGCGGCCGCTCGCGCGCGCGATCGCCGCGATGTCGAAGTCGACGAAATCGAACTTGTCGGGGAACGCGAAGTATTCGGTGAGCAGGCGATACGCGGGATGCGATTTCGCCGGGTAGTCGATCAGCGCGTCGTCCTCGTCGAAGCCGGCATGCGCGATCGGCAGCTTGCGCAGCGCGGTCCAGCGGCCGTTGCGTTCGGGCTCGACATACGCGCCGAGCACGTTGACGAACAGGCAGTCGGTCAGCGCGGCGACGAACGACTGTTCGCCGTGCAGGTGCGCGCGCAGCGTCGGCAGCTTCAGCGCGCCGAGATCGAGCTGCGCGGCGAGCGATTCGAACGTGATCGAGATCACGCCCGTCGCGTTCGACGGCAGCACCGTCGCGCTCGGCGCGAGCGCAACCGGCGTATAGCGGGCTTCCGAGATGCGGATCGGCGCGAGCGTCACGTCATAGGCGGTGCGGAACCGGCACTGCACGCCGCGGATCGGGCGGCTCTTCAGCTCGGTGCCGCGATCGATCACGACCGGTTCGGTCTGCTGGCCGGGCGACGCCGGCGTAAACTGCGCGATCGAGCACGACGGGAACGGCCGCAGGTAGTGCGGATACAGCACTTCCAGCAGCGCTTCGGTGAATTCCGGGTAATCGTCGTCGAGCTTCTTGTTGATGCGCGCGCCGAGCAGCGCGAACGACTCGATCATCCGCTCGACGTGCGGATCCTCGCAATGCTCGCCCGACAGCGCGAGCCGCGCCGCGATCTTCGGATAGCGTTCGGCGAAATCTCGCGAATAGCGCCGCAAAAACGATAATTCGCGCTCGTAATACGGCAGCAATTCTTCCATCGACGACCCCGAACCTCAATATTTCCTGCCGGACCCTGATCCACCACCGGGCGGTCCGGCCCGCTCGGCGGCTTGATTTACTGCATTCTTGCGGCGCGTGCGCGCGTGACCGAATACTGCAGCGTCGAGGGCTGCAGCATCGCGTCAAAACTCACCGGCTCCTCGGCCGGGTGCACGACGAGCAGCGCCTGGATCGCGAAATAAAGCGCGTTGGTGGCCTGCTCGTTCAGCTCGAACGTCACCTGCACCTGCTGCAGGCGCGGCTCGTGGCGCGCGATGGCCTGCTGGATCGATTTGCAGATGAACGCGCGATCGTAGTGACTCGCCAGGCTCAGCCCCGCGAAATCGTTCAGCCCGTAGGTCAGCACCGACTTCTGGCACTCCGGCAGCGTGGCCAGCTCGTTTTCGGTGTGGGCGATACGGGTGTTGAGGATCGCCTCGACGTCGCGGGCGACCGTGTTCTTGAGCTCGTCCAGCGACAATTGCCGCATCGCTGCCGAGGCCGGCAGGTGCGGTTCGTCGTCGAACAGCTTGTCGAGAAAACTGGGTTCGAATCGTTTCATCGGCCGGTATGCACAGCGAAAACGGCAACGGGGACGCCGTGCGCCCCGTTGCCGCAACCGACCTTAGACCGCGTAGGTCTTGTCGTTCTTCGTCAGACTCCAGGCGCCTTGCGTGTTGCCGCCCTGGTTGCCGCCGATCTTCTGCTGGGTTTGCTTCCACTGCACAGCTGCGTACTTCAGCGAGAACGTCTCGAGCGGCAGACCTTCTTCGCGAACGCTCGGGGCGATGCTCGAGATGATCACGTACTTGAGCTTGACTTCCAGATACTGCACGCGCTTGCCTTCACCGTCAGCGCGCGAGAAATGGACCGTCACCTCGTCGAACGTGGTGCCGCCCGAAGCGTGTTGGTACAGCAGCGGGCTCGACGAATCGATTTCCTTCGTGAAGATCATGTCGCCGTGTTCGCAACGCGTCATCGTGTGACCGCCAGCGGTCGATGCGGTTGCCGAACGCGGCTGAACGATCGAGTGATCCCACGATTTCAGCTCGATCCAGCCCTGGTGGTCCTTGTCCGCGGATTCGCCCTTCACCGCGGGACTACCAAACTGCAAGTGCATATGTAACATGGCCCTTCGACTCCCCAAAGAGGTGGTTTTAACGTCCTACCCAGGCGGCCCGCCCGGGCGATTTACTCGCTTATGAATTTGCCGGTTTGGGCAGATCAGCGACAAGTCGCAGAGAAATCGAGAGTTCGTCGAGCTGAAAGTGCGGGCGCAGGAACGCGACCGAACGATACGAGCCCGGCTTGCCCGGAATCTCCGACACTTGTATGGATGCCTCGCGCAGCGGAAATTGCGCTTTCTGTTCCTGCGAGGCGTTGTCGTCGAGCAGGACGTATTGCGAAATCCACCGGTTGAGGAAAGTCTCCACGTTCTGCGCCGATGCGAAGCTGCCGATCTTGTCCCGCATCATCGCCTTCAGGTAGTGCGCGACGCGCGATACCGAGAAGATGTACTGAAGCTGGGCGGACAGGACGGCGTTCGCATTCGCGCTGTCGGTGCTGTATTTCTTGGGTTTCTGCACCGACTGCGCAGCGAAGAACGCGGCGTAATCTGAGTTCTTGCAATGGACGAGCGGGATGAAGCCGAGGTCGCTCAGCTCCTTCTCGCGGCGATCGGTGATCGCGATTTCGGTCGGGCACTTCAGCGCGACTTCACCGTCGTCGGTCTTGAACGTGTGGGTCGGCAGGTCCTCGACGAGGCCGCCGCCTTCGACGCCGCGGATCGCCGCGCACCAGCCGAAGTCGTCGAATGCGGCCGTCAGGCGCGCAGCGAACGCCCACGCGGCGTTGCACCACAGGTACTTGTCGTGGTCGGTGCCGTCGACGTCCTCGACGAAGTTGAAGTTCTCCGCGGTCTGGCCGTCCTTCGGATTGAACGGCAGGCGGCCGAGGAAGCGCGGCAGCGTCAGGCCGACGTAACGCGAATCTTCGGCGTCGCGGAACGACTTCCACTTCGCATATTCGACCGTATCGAACACCTTGCCCAGGTCGCGCGGCTTGCCGAGGTCGGAGAACGACTCGAGGCCGAGCAGCTCGGGCGATGCCGACGCGATGAACGGCGCATGCGCGGCCGCCGCGACGTGCGACATCTGCTCGATGAAGTACATGTCTTCCGGCTGGCGCGAGATCTCGTAATCGCCGATCAGCGCACCGAACGGCGAGCCGCCGAACGTGCCGAATTCCTCTTCGTAGACCTTCTTGAACAGCGCGCTCTGGTCGAACTCGCTCGCGCCCTTGAAATCGCGCACGAGGTCGCGCTTCGGTGCGTGCAGCGCCTTGATCTTGATCGTCTGGCCGGTGTTGCTTTCCTTGACCAGGTAGTCCATCCCGCGCCACGTGCTTTCGAGGCGCTGGAATTCCGGCGCGTGCATCACCGCGGAAAGCTGCGTGGAAATCAGGCGGTCGAGTTCCGCGACGCGCGCGTCGATCGTGGCCGACAGGTTGTCCGACACGATCACCGTGCCGTCGAGCACCTGGTGCACGAGTTCGCCGATCAGGTCCTTCGCACGCGCATGCTCGGAATCGGATTTCGCGACCTTGCTCTTCTCGACGATGTCGTCGAGCAGCGAAGTCCCGGCGGCGTAGTCCGCGCCGCTCGCTTGGGCCGCAGCCGTTTGCTGGTTCATCTCAACACTCCGTCGTCATTCGCCGTCTTTGTCGCTGCCCGTGCCCTTCGCGAGCTCCTGCAGCTGCTGCGTGTTCTTCAGCACCTCGGACAGCAGATCCTCGAGCTTGTCGTTGCCGGCGAGCTTGTTGCGCAGGTCGGCGAGCTTCGAGCGCGCCTCGAGCAGGCGGCGCAGCGGCTCGACCTGTTCGACGACTTCGTCCGGGCTGAAATCCGACAGCGAACGGAACTTCAGGTCGACCGCGAACTTGCCGCCTTCCGGGCTCAGGCGGTTTTCCACCTGGAACGCGGCACGCGGCTCGATCGCCTTCATCACGTCGTCGAAATTGTCGCGATCGATGTTGACGAATTTACGGTCGCGCAGCTTCGGCTGCTCGATTTCGGACTGGCCCGCCAGATCGCCGACGACCCCGACGACGAACGGCAGTTCCTTCACCTCGATCGCATCGCCCTTCTCGACCTCGTAGGTCAATTGGACGCGCGGCGGCCGTATTTTCTGCAAGCTTTTCTGAATGCTTTCTTTCTTGGCCATCTCGACGGCTCCCAGGTTAGTTGTGGTTATCGCGTCAGTGTTGCGGTCAGTTGCGCAGTGCGCCGAACGGGTCCGCACCGCCCTTCTGCGGCGTGGCGGGCGGCGTCGGCGTGCTGGTCGCCGCTGCTTCGGCCGCCGGTGCAGCGCCAGCCTTCGGACGATGGACGACACGGCGCGGCTGGCGCGGCTTCACGACCTTCGTTTCCGGCGGGAACAGCGCCGATTCGCCCAGCGTATCGCGCAGCTGCTTCGCGAGCGCCTGCGCATCCGACTTCGCGTCACCCGCGAGCGACGAATCCTGGCGCAGCTCGCCGAGCGACTGCGTCGCGATCCGCAGGCCGGCCACGGCCAGCACGCTCTTCGCCTGACGGTCGGTCGCGTCGCGCTGCAGCGCTTCCTGCGCGGCAACGATTGCCTGACCGTAATGGTTCTGGGCGAACTGGATTTGCGCGATGCGCGACCACGGCTCTTCGCGCGTCGGATCCGACTTCGCGAGCTGCTGGTACAGGCCGAGGGCCTTGTCCTGGTCCCCTGCCTTCGCAACTGCATCCGCATCCGCCAGCGACTTGTTGAACACGTCGGCGGTCGGCGGCGCGGGAGGCTGGCTCGCACAACCGGCGATCACGCCGCAAGCCACTACTACCCCAGACAGTTTTGCGAAGAGACGGTCTTTCATCGTTATATCCACCGGCGCGTGAGTTTTAAATCGTTGAGAATCTGGTTCTTTTGCTTTGCAAGAAGCGCGCGGGTATAGTACCGATCAATTTTTCATAATTCAATCGTCGTGTGAAGAGTAATTCCTTTTAAAACCGGGCGCTACCCCCTCCAATGGCCTCTCGCAGCGGGCTCGCAGCGATTTTTCTTTCGGCCGGAACGGGCAAGTTTTACTGGTTTCGCGACGCGCCGCCCGGACGGCGGCAAAATTTTCCGGGCGCCTGCCTCGACGCGGGCGTGCTTAATAGTTGAACAGTGCAATGCCGGGGATACGCAGCAAACGCGGAAATACCCGGCAGATTTGACAGGGATAAAAGGCAGCCCGCCGGAAACACGATGAGATCGTTGATGATTCGCTACGCGCTGCCACTGGTTGCCTGCGCCCTTCTGGCCGGATGCGCGGCCGCCCCGCTGCTCGGCTCGGCCGCGAGCGCCGTGATGTCCGCGGCCGGCATCGGCAAGCCCGAGGTGCCCGACGCGCAGAAGCCGCCGCGCAACCTCGGCATCACCCTCGCCGCCGCGCCGAACCTGAATGCCGCGACCGACCACAAGCCGCTCGCGCTCGTCGTGCGGCTCTATACGCTAAAGGACCCGACGTCGTTCCAGCAGGCGCCGTTCGACGCGTTCACCGATCCGACCAAGGAAAAGGCCGCATTGGGTGCCGATCTGCTCAACGTGCGTGAAATCACGCTGATTCCGGGCCAGCGCTATACGGCGACCGAGAAGGTTTCGCGCGAGGCGCAGGCATTCGGCATCGTCGCGCTGTTCCGCGATCCCGCACTACAACGATGGAAACTGACGTTCGACCCGGTGAAGTCGGAGAAATCCGGCATAATCATCGGCCTGCATAATTGCGCGATGACGGTCACCGACGGCACTGTCATCGCACCGCAACAGGGTGCGCCTTCACAACCGCTGAATTTGCTTTCTTCGGTCTCCTGCGGTTAAACAATGACGCACGAATGTCAATTAACAAGAGTTAACAATTGGCGATTTAATTCGGGCACGAACAAATCGATTACATCGCAACGCGACATTAACCGGATTTGACATGAGTTATTCGGCCAAGGTGCTGTGGGGGGAAGGGCTGTTCCTCCGGCCTCAACACTTTCAGCGACAGGACGCGTACCACGAAGCGCGCCTGTTCGAATCGATCCAGGCGATCCAGCCGTACAACTGGGGCGTGCGCTCGGTGCGCATCGACCGCGATGCGCTCGGCAGCAACGTGCTGCGGGTGGCCGAGCTTGCGCTCGTGTTCCCGGACGGCGCGCTGTATGCCGCGCCGCAGGCCGACGACCTGCCGCCGCCGATCGCGCTGGACACGCTGCCTGACGGCATCAACGAATTCGTGTTCTATCTCGCGCTGCACCCGCTGCGCGAGAACGGCACCAACTACAGCGACGATCCGGCCGCCGGCTTCATGACGCGCTTCGTCAGCGAGCAGACGAGCGTCGGCGACAACTTCACCGACGCCGCCGAAGCCGACATCACGTTCCTGAAGACGCAGGTCAAGCTGATCGCGCACAGCGAACCGCGCGACCAGTTGCTGTCGGTGCCGCTCGTGCGCGTGCGCCGCACCGCGACGTCCGGTTTCGAGATCGACGACAGCTTCGTGCCGCCGTGCCTCGCGATCGACGCGTCGCCGATCCTCCACCAGCGGCTGCGCCAGCTCGTCGACGCGCTGCAGGCGAAGGTGAACGCGCTGTACGGCTTCCATCGCGAGCCGTCGAAGAACATCATCGAGTTCCGCTCGGGCGACATCGCGTCGTTCTGGCTGCTGCACACCGCGAACGCCGCGTTCGCGACGCTCGCGCACCTGCACCAGCATTCGGCGCTGCATCCGGAGCGGCTGTTCCAGGAACTGCTGCGCCTCGCAGGCCAGCTGATGACGTTCTCGAAGGGCTATACGCTGGCTGATTTGCCGGTGTACCGCCATGACGACCCGGGCCCGAGCTTCGCGCGTCTCGACCTGATGCTGCGCGAACTGCTCGACACCGTGATCTCGACGCGCTACTTCGCGATCACGCTCGACGAGGTGCGCCCGTCGTTCCACCTCGGTCGCCTCGACTCCGGCAAGATCGACGACAAGACCGAGTTCTACCTGGCGGTCTCCGCGGACATGCCGAGCGTCGAGCTCGTCGATGCGGTGCCGGCCCGCTTCAAGGTCGGCGCGCCCGACGACGTCGACAAGCTCGTGCTGTCGGCGATGCCCGGCGTGCGGCTCTCGTACACGCCGCAGGTGCCGCCCGCGATTCCGGTGCGCCCCGGCGCATGCTACTTCGCGCTCGATTCGCGTAGCCCGCTGTACGAGCGCATGCTGCAGGCCCAGTCCGCGATGATCTATGCGCCGACTGGCATCAATGACCTGAAATTCGAACTGATCGCGGTCACATCATGAGCTACGCGCCTTCCCTGTTCGGCGACAACGCGCCGGCCCCCCTGCATACGCCGGCGTCGACCGACGCCTCGTTCCAGGCCCGTTCGCTGCTCGACCTGCTGTACGACGGGTTCTTCATGCTGTTCCTGCTCAAGAACGGGCGGGAGCCGGAGAGCGCGGGCGAGTTCAGCACGCGCATCCAGGAATTCCTGTCGGACTTCGAGCGCGGCGCGAAGAAGCTGAATATCGCGGCTGAAGACGTGTACGGCGCGAAGTTCGCGTTCTGCGCGGCAATCGACGAGATGGTGCTGTCGTCGCAGTTCAAGATCCGCACGGAGTGGGAACGCCGGCCGCTGCAGCTCGTGCTGTTCGGCGAGCAGCTCGCGGGCGAGAAGTTCTTCCAGTATCTCGAGGATTGTCGCGCGCAGGGTGCGGCGCGGCTGCAGTCGCTCGAGGTGTTTCATATGTGCCTGCTGCTCGGGTTCCAGGGGAAGTATCTGCTCGAGGGGCCGGAGAAGCTGGCTTATCTCACCGCGCGGCTGGGCGACGAGATCGCGCATATGAAGGGCAAGCGGGCCGCGTTCGCGCCGCATTGGCCGCTGCCGGATCAGATCGCGCATCGACTCAAGCGTGAAGTGCCGGTTTGGGCGATTGGGGCGGTTTTTGCTCTTGTCGCACTGCTCGGATATCTCGGGCTCAACACGTATCTGAAGGACAAGACGCTGCAGGCGTTGGCGCCTTATTCCCAAGTCATCAAGGTCGGGCCGGAGTCGGCTAATTTGACGATTTCGTTGCCTTGAGGGGTGGGCGTCGTTCGGACGTTGACGCTGCATGAAAAAGGACCGCTTGGCGGTCCTTTTTTACTGTGACGCGCGGCGTGCGCCGTCAAAGCAGGATGAATTCTTCGTTGTCGACGTAGAACACGAACGCGTCGAACAGCTGCGTGGCGGTCGGTTCGTCGACCTGGTCATGCGCGTTGATCACGATGTCTTCAATCGTCGCGCCGTTCAGCGTGACGCGCCAGCCGGGGTGGGGTGCGATAGCAGGTGGCGTGTCGGTCTCGGGGTCGTCGGCATCTTCGGTGAATGCGCCCTCTGTATCGAGCGTCCACGGCGTCGGCGGCAAGCAGAGCCATCCGGAGAAATCGCCGGGATGTTCGAGAATGTGTTGCAACGACACTTCGGTCGTGGTGGTGGTCGACATGGGTATTGCGGTGGTAACGGGACTGGAGTCAATGCGCAGGAGCGGCGATGTAGCAGGTGCACGAAAGGGCCTGCGTCGCGGCACTCGTGTCAGCAAGCCGTGATTATGCCAATTCTCGGTCCGTGAGACTGGCCGGCGCCTGTTGGCCGCCCGTCGCCCCCAAGGCATGTCAGTCGAAACGCGGCCGACCTGAAGCGGCCGCGAACATGACGGTTGGTCCCAGGAGTGTATGCTTCGAGCCAAATACCGCATGATGGGCTGCTGAGACAAGGGAATGCCGAGCTGCCGACAAATATCTCTCAAACTTGACCGACGAGACTTACCACACGGATCGCAAGGGCAGCGAGCAAGGCCGAGCGGGGCGATCCACCCTGTTGGGTTGTCGGCATATTGATAGACGTTGATCCCGCCAGCGAGCCCGATCGGGTCGTTCGATATGAACCGTCCGCTACTCGAATCATAGTACCGGTGCCAGTTATATAGTGCAGCCCCGCTTCCACACCATGCTGTTGCCCCTGAAACCGTGCGGGTTACGACGCGGCGAGGCCTCGCATCTATGAGCCCAAAGGAGGGCTCTGATGCTTGAATTGTCAAAACGCTCCCGTAGGCATACTCTGCGATGCTCCCGTTGCCGTACTTTTCCTACGAGCCGATGTACTTGTACTTCAAACTCAGCCCGTCGCTAGGTCCGCTCAGTTCGACGTGCAAAATCGGCTCCTCAGCCTTGCCGTCCACCCAAAGCACGCATTCCACGCCCCACGACTGACCGTCGCCCATCTCAAAGAGATCAATATATGACCTCGATCCGCTCTTGCCGGAGAACGCAACTTCGATCGGCGCGAGGCTGATACTCGGTTTTGTTCCGAAGTAATCGTCGAGGGACTCGCATATCTCGTCGAGAATCGGTTCGGTCACTCCGAACTCGGACTCTAGTGCCCTTTTGTCCATCGAGTTGAGTGCGTCAAGGAATTCAGAAATCATCTTGTACGCTCGATCATTCAATGATGGGGTCATCTCAGCCTCATTCGTTTCGATGGAGTTGTCGTGCCAGACCCGGCGTTCGCGCCGATGCTGGAGAAATAGCCGCGTGCGCGTAAGACGGTGCATTTGGCCGCCTTGGAGCCGAGCCCGGCGGCCTTCAGCGAATTGAAGGCTGCTACGGTTTCGCTTCCTAAGGTACCGGCAAGAGGCGCGTTTTCTTAAGTCCGGTTCGCGCGGTAGTGAGGAGTTCCACAAGTTGTACCGTCAGCATTTAGGCCCCGTAGACTAATTGCCGGCGCATCGTTGTAGTTGTAGTTTGGCAGGCCGTTCACGGCAGCATCTTGATAAATGTGATGGGAATCTTGTTGGCCGCCGATCTTTCTCAGATCGCGAACCTGTCCGCATTTTTGTGGGCGAGGCGGTTGAACAGCACGTTATCCGCGCGCCTGCATAAATCGCTCCCCGAACAGGATAGCAAACTGGTTCATCGCTGATTTCCAGTCGAAGGCGGACCGCACGGTCTTGGCCAGCACGTTGCGCAGTGCCAGCCAGAGCAGCTTGATCGCCGCCTCGTCATTCGGGAAGTGGCCGCGCGTCTTGATGATCTTGCGCAGCTGCATGTTCAGACTTTCTATGGCGTTTGTCGTGTATACGACCCGTCTAATCTCCGGCGGGAACACGTAAAACGGTACGACGTGCTCCCACGCGCGTTGCCATGATTGCACGATGGTCGGGTACTTCGCGCCCCAAGGTCCGTCGGCGAAGTCTTGCAGCGCCTGTCTTGCCGCCTCTTCGCTGGCGGCCGCGTAGATCGGACGCAACGCCGCGGCCAGTACCTTCCGGTCCTTGTAGCTGGCGTACTCCAGACTGTTGCGGATCAGATGCACGATGCAGGTCTGAACGGTGGTCCGTGGATAGGCGGCGCTGATGGCCTCGGTCAGCCCCTTCAAGCCGTCCACCACGGCGATCAGGATGTCCTGGCAGCCGCGCGTCTTGAGTTCGTTGAACACCTTGAGCCAGAACTTGGCGCCCTCGGTCTGCTCGATCCAGAGGCCCAGCACGTCGCGCTGGCCGTCGGGCTGGATACCCAGCGCCAGATAGACGGCCTTGTTGCTGACCACGCCATCGTCGCGGATCTTGACCCGCAGCGCATCGAAGAACACCACCGGATACATCGTCTCGAGCGGGCGGCTCTGCCAGCTCAGCGCTTCGGCCATCACCTCGTCGGTGACCGAGCTGATGAAGTCGGGCGAGACCTCGGTGCCATAGTGCTCGGCCAGAAATCCCTGAATCTCGCGCACGCTCATGCCGCGGGCGTACATCGCGATGATGCGTTCGTCGAAGCCGGTGAAGCGGCGTTCGTGCTTGGGAATCAGGATCGGCTCGAAGCTGCCGTCACGGTCACGAGGTACGTCGACCCGGACTGGGCCACGATCGGTGATGACCGTCTTGCCGCTGGCGCCGTTGCGTTCGTTGGCCTGACCGGGCGGCATGGGCTGGCCCGGAGGGTAGCCCAGATGCAGATTCATCTCGGCGCCCATCGCACGTTCGATGACCGCTTTGTTGAACGCCAGCATCAGATCCTGCACCTCAGCCGGCGTCATCGGCCCCTTGACCAACTGATCCAGCAGTTCCTTGGGCAGTTCAGGCAGTGGCCCTCGGGCCGCTGCCTGACGCGCTACGGTTTGTCTTTTCTTTTTCATCGGCATATCCATGGCCTTTACACCTCATGATATGCCCCGCCCACGAAATCACGGATAGGTCCCGCCCCTCGCGTCAAATTTCCCGCGTCAGGCGGCTCATCAGGGTTGGTAGCGGATCGTTTCATAGATCTTGGCCATACCTTGCTTCGCTGCGCTCTCATTCGCAGCCAGTCCGGACGAGAGGACCATGCAGGTCCAGCCCATGCCGCAGACCTTGCTCGTGACGAGATCGAGACGATGCGCATAGAGCTCGTCTTGCTTGAAAATCGTGTGTGTATAACGTGAAGCAAGCGCCGGATATTTACTGCTCAACATGAATGAGGCGAAGTCCGGCTTCGTGTACTGAGTCGGCTTGTCGTCCACCTGGCTCTGGTACAGATACTGCGCAGTACCTTCGTAGGAACGTGCGACCTTGGTTCGCAGCACCTGAACGACAACGTCCAAATTCAGTACTTCAAATGCGGATTTGTCGGCCTCGATACTTACTCTCCTGCCATCGGTGTCTTGGAGCAAATCGTTTGCCGTAACCCTCCAGTCGCCCGGGAGCTGGAAGCTCAAACCGTTGGCTTTGAAGAGCTTCGGATGCGCCAGATCAGGGGCTGCTGCGGCTCGCGGCCGGAAGTCGTCGGCATATAACGTCGTTGAAAGCGACAAGAAGATAAAAATTATGATAGCTTTTCGCATAGCCATCACAACAACTCTCATATCAGTCAATCCACGATTCCGACTCGATCACGAGATTTTTTTATAATTACTTCAGCTCCACCCAACCACCCTCCAAATTATAAAAAAATAAAATCCACATCGATTAACAAAATCACCCCCACCCTCCGAGACGGCCCACCCAACACCACGAAAATTCACACTCTCAAAATCAAAAAAGTATCCAGAATTTTATTTTTATACTTCATATAACTCAATTGGACAAATTCCGGAGTTGAAAATCCGCCCTTCAAAACCAACTCCTCCAACTTATACGCCGCATATTCACACGTCTCATTTGATAAAAAGATCTCCAACCCTCGCCCCCTTTTTATAACCTCATCGTCTCCAATGGAGAATTTTATAGCAATAGAATCGCCCGTTGAACGATCACAAAGATCAACCTCAAATATTTGACTTTTCGGAAGACCGACGATCGCATTGAGAAAATCAACCCCATCACTCAAATCAAACACGAACGAAATTCCACCAAACTCCCTCAGCAACTCCAACATCACGGACACCCCTTATTTCCAATATCAAGCTGAATGTGCACATTCTTTGTAACAACATGATTTCCATTACCCGTTGGCCTCAGGAATTCGAAATGAACGTGAGGAGTATCAGCAACATTAGGGCTTCCCATCCCATGGGCACCCGAGTAATCTGAAGGCGTCACACGAACCTGCCGCGCTCCATCCAAACTTCTCCATTTCCCCGGCCCTACCTTTACCAAATCATCTCCCAAGAATTTTGCCCGTTCCTCTTTGAGATCTCCTCTACAAATAATACGACGCCATTCAGACAAATTCTGAGTCGATTTATTCGTCTTATCCTTTCCAAACAAATCAGCAGCACGACCGGTGGACTTATATTTAAGCCCGACAGGATCAATCCACTCTATTGGGTTCGGAGCATATCTCTGCAAATTCTCCCCACCAGCCAAACCAACTGGATCTTGAGATATAAACCGTCCGATTCCATGATCATAGTATCGATTTCGGTTGTAATGCAGTCCCGTTTCCTCATCGGCCTGCTGCCCCTGGAACCGCAGCGGGTTCTTCGGGGTAATCCCTGTGGCCTTCGATGCTCGCGCGATCACTTCTTGCGCTTCACCCCACGCCTTATACGATGCTTCCCACACGACGTCGCCGCCGTCATCCGTCAATAACTGAGGTGTACCGATTTGATCGCAGTGGTAATAAAACAGCTTGGCATCCGCCCTACGCTCCGGAACTTTTTGCAGCGGATCATCCTCCGGCACGTACCGATCGGTACTTTTCCACTCCGGCGTCGCAATTCCCTCTACTGACTCCGCCACATACTGCACCAACGGCACGAACGTCCCCGGCTCATAGATATAGTGCGTGCCGGACTCTCCGTTGCTTTCATACGCCAGCGTATCGCCATCCCACCCGAACACCGTCCGCTCGCCGTTTACCTCCTTCGCGATCCGCCGGCCGAATGCATCATAGAAGTATCGCGACTCAATCTGCCGCGACGCCTCCGCAACTCGCGCCGACAGCAAACGGTTGAACTCATCCCACTCGTATTCCTGCTGCCCAGCCGGTGTACGCTTACGCACCAGATTCCCGCGTGCGTCGTACTCAAAGTGCATCCCGGCATACCCCTTCAGCAGATTACCGAGTACCTTGGGCACTTCATCGGGAAGCGTGCTTTCCGGTTTCACAGGACTGGGCCGTGACGCAGACACCTCCCTCGGCTGCACCGAATCGATAATGTTGCTCGCGGGATCGAACGCAAACCGTTCCCTCGCAACAGGGCTGACCGCTTCAATCAGACGCCCAATCGGGTCATAACGATAGTCAATCCCGCCCTTGCGACTATCCTCGATTCGCGACAGCTGTCCGACCGCGTCGTAGCGATACCGTCGCTCGGCCAAAGGTGCCGGCGACATCGACCGTTGAATCGTTTGTCTCGACACCCGTCCCGCCGGATCGTACATCGTGCGCTGCCCGACCGTGCTCGACAATGACCGCCCCGTCTCCCGATGCAGGTCGTCACGCTCGAACTGCACGCGCTCCTCGCCATCCAGCATCATGCCGTGCACATGCCCTGAGCCATACATCATCCAGTCGACCGCATGACCATCCGGGCGGACGGTCCGTCGTCGATTGCCAAGTTCGTCGTATTCGTGGTGCCAGACATAGCTGCGCTGCTGCCCGAACAGATCGTAAGCGTGATGTTCGCGCGTGAGATTGCCAACCGGGTCAAAGAAAAACTGGACGCGACTATATTGGTTTACCGCCTCGATCAGTCGACCATTAGGGTCGTATGCAAACCGCTCTTCACTCGTCCCTGAGACTCGTTTCAGCAAGCGACCGTTTGGATCGACATTCACCGACGTCACACAGCCTGCCTCATCTACGGAGACAAGATCGCCGCTTTCCCGGTCATACCGATAGCGTGTCGACTTGCCATCGAAACCGACTTCCTCGATCAACCGCCCAGCGGCATCGTAGTGGAACTGATATGTCGCGAAATTCGCGTCGATCAATGCACTCAATCGCCCAAGGCGATCATATCGGTACGCGATCGTCTGCCCGAGTGCATCCGCGCGGCTTGCGATACGGCCGGCTGCATCGTAGCTATAACATGTCGATCGATTGAGCTGATCGGTAAGCCGCAGCAATCTACCTTCAGCGTCGTAATGCATTTGCTCGATACCGGCTGGCGAACGAATCTCAGCCAATTGCCCGTTCGGGCCATAACCATAAACGACCACCCGGCCAGACGCGTCCTTTGCCTCGCACACGCGACCAATCATGTCGTATCGCCACTCCGTTTTTTTCCCTGAGCAATCGGTATAGCTCGTCATCTGTCCGGCGACGTTGTATTCGATCGACTTCGCTCCGCCCTTTGCATCGGTGATTTGTACCGGCAGCCCTTGGTCGTTATAGCTGTATTTCGTCGCGTGCTCGAGCGGATCAATCTCTTCGACGAGATTTCCAACATCATCATATTTGCGCTGCCACACACGTCCGTTCGGATCGGTAAAGCGGATCATCTGATCCTTGTCGTCGTACGCCAGTTCGACGACGCTGCCATCCGGACGCTCGTGCCACGTCCGATTCCCTCGCGCGTCGTAACGCATCTGCTCGATGCTACCGTCCTGCAGAATGTGCAGCGTCAGGTTGTTGTGTTCATCGCGCCGGAACCACTCTTCGTTCCCGTCCGGATAAGCAATCCGATACACATAGCCGCTGATGTTGTAGTAGTAGCGCGTTACCTGACCGAGCGCATCGGTCACGTAAGTAAGGCGGATATTCGGATGCCATGCGAGACGGATGTCGAGACTGCCATCGTCCGCATACTCGCGCACACATTTCGCGTTTGCGCTGTCATCCGCGTCAGCACCGTCCCATTCGAGCGTGATGCCGCGACCCGTGCGGTCGGTGTAGTGCGTGACGAGATGCCGGCGGTACTGATAGCTCCACGCGTTGCCATGCCGATCGGTGGCGCTCACGAGGTCCCCTGCTTCGTCGTAGGCGTAACCCGCGAGCCTGCGACGATTGCCGTCCTCGAGCACCTGCTCGATCAACACGATCCGACCTCGCTTGTCGTGCTCGAACGACAGCACATTTCCACTCGCATCGATCAACCGCACCACACGGCCAAGTGCATCGTAATCGAGCGTAATCGTATTGCCCGCACGATCTTTCTGCATCGCCAACCGGAATACATCGCCGTGGCGCTCATAGACATGCAGCACATCATGCCCGTACGCGATAGTCATCCACGTATCGTCGAGACGCGACAGCGTCAGATTCTCCGCGAGATCGTCTTTCACGCCCCCGACTGCGAGAGCGCGATATTCAATGCTCCGCCCGCTGGCGTCACGATAGAGCCACGTATCTCCATCGATATCAATTCGCGTCGTGTAGGGCGTGAGCCAGCGCGCGCCGAGTTCACCGTTATCGTACGCGGAAAGACGGGACCGGTACGTCCGGGCCCAGACGAGTGGCAACGCCCCAGGCAGTTCGAAATCCGTGTGCGTGAATGTCTCGTCGCCAAATGCAAAGTCGATCGACGCGGGCGACGTGCCGATCTGGCAACCCTTGCATGGGCTTTGGCCCGCGCCCCGTGCATGTGCTTGCTCCCCTGTCATCCCCAGCGGTTCCTGAGGACGATCGACCTGCGCCTTCCCTTTGCCGCCGGGCGGAACATCCGCAGTCTTCTCATGAAGTTTCCCGCGCGCGCGCACCCGCGCCACGGCTTCGATCAACTGCGCGATCAACCACAGCATCTTGCCTTCTTCGCTGCCGTTCAGATCGCGGATCGCCTTAGCGACCTTCGGTGCCTCGGTCTTCAGGAATGCGACGATATCCCGGAACGGTTGCAACCACGAATCCGGCGCGAGCTTCGCGGCCATCCCTGCCGTCGCGTTCCCGGCGTCCTTGCCAAGTGCAATCGAACCTTCGTAGCCGTACTCAAAAGCATCGACCACCAGCATCGGGTTGTACCAGGATCGCTTGCCCATCTTCTGAGCGATTTGCGTAGTACGTCGCACATTGGCGCTGCTGTCGAAGATTTTCCCCTTGAGGGCGAGTTCCAGTCCGTCCGCAATACCAACCATCAATTCCTGCGCCTTGTGCGCGCAGTCGTTCAGCAGTTCAACAAGAACGTCCTGCAGGGTCTTCAGGAAGTTTTCGATTTCAGTCGCAGCAGCAGCGTTGACATGTGTGACGAGCACCGAGATAAGCGCCGCCCCGAGGTTGCCGCGCGTCACCAGCAACTGATTGCGCACGAGCCCGAGCAACGGCCGAGCCGACAATCGAAACGATGCCAGCGGCGGCGGAACCGGAATGACCCCGATCAGGTTGATCGCAAGCCCAAGGTAATCGAGCAGATTCGCGTGGCGCTTCTGGACGATCGTCACGATGTCGCAAACCGCGTCGTAAAACGCCATCAGGTTGCCGATGATCGGCACCGCACTTGCAACGGTCTTGAGATCCTCGAACGAAATGTGATTGCCGCTGATTTCGAGCAACCACTTATTGAAACGGTCGCCGCCCGCCGCCACATCTTTCGGTGAAATATCGCTGAGCCAGGAAACGGCCTGTTCCTTCTCGGCGCCCGGTGGAAGTTGTTGTGCCATGTCGTTGTTCTTTCAAATCGCGATTTGTTGTTTTAGACGGCTGACGTGCCGCCCTCTCAGGATTTCAGCGGCCCGCCGAACCCGCTCGTCGGCAGCTTCATGCCGGTGGCACCTGCAGCCGATGTCACTGTCGTAGCACCCTTGCCGGCGATCCCGGCAACACTCGGCAGAGCGCCCTGCAGCGCCCCGGAAGCCGCATTCGCCACTGGCGCGGCCAGCGCCGCAAGGCCGCCCTGACGCGCAGCCTGCACCATCACGGCCACCTGCTTCGCGGCGCTGCCCAGGCTCGAAGCCGTCTGCAATGCCGACACCGCGCCTGCACCACCTAGCGCACCCGCCGCAGCCGGCAACGCAGAGCTTGCGAGTCCGCCCAGCGCGGCACCGGCACCGCCTCCACTCGCCAGCCCCATCGCAGCTGTCGCCGCCGCGGGCGCCATCCCCTTCAACTGGCTGGCGAGCTGCCCGGTCGCCGCTGCCTGTGCGGCCTCCGGCGACGGCTCGATCGGCTCCGCCGGCCACTTCGCCTGCTTGAAGTAATTCGCAGGCTGATCCGACTCGCGCGGATCCTTGCCGAACTCGACACGTACCGCACCCGGCGGCAGCCCGCTCACGACCGTATACCCGCCGTCGTCGAGCGCCCCCTTCTTCAGCACGGCACCGTTCACGTCTCTCACCGTGAACAATCCGCCCTTCACCGCCTCGCCGTTCACATACTTGTGGAACAACTCCAACTGCCCCGGCTGATCCGGCCGCGGGCTCGGCAACGGATACCCCATGCTCGCCGGCCCCGCGAACGTATGCGACGCCCCCTTCACATCCACCGCGCCCGGCGTATGAATCTCGATGTTCCCGCCTTGAATGCGGATATACCCGCCGCCGCTCGTCAGCAGGATCCCCTGATCGGCCGCGATCTCGATCCTGTCCGTCGCCGACACCACCTTCACCGCCTTCTGCGCGGTCACCTCGATGTTGTCCGACTGCGCCTGGATCTCGACCTTGCCCTTGCCCGCGAACAGCTTCATCCCCGCGTTCTGCACAAAGAGGCTCAGCTTCTGCCCGATGCTCCCGATCAGCGACTTGCCTGCGGCCACATGCACGCTCTGCCCGCTCGCCACGTTCACGTGATCGTTCGCGACCACATGCACCGACTGCTGCGTCGACATCCCGATCCCCGACGGGCTGCCGAACAGCATCACCGGCTCCTTGAACGCGTTCGCGTTACCCGTGCCGCCGCCTGCCGTGCGCCCGCCCGACGCGCTGCCCGATGCGCTGTCCTGCGTCGCATCCGTGAACGCGCGCATCGTGTCCTGCGCGTCCTTCAGGCTTTCCGCCTGATGCTGCTCGCTCACGCCCGACATCGCCTCGACGAGGCTCTCGCCCGTCACGAGCTGCTGCTGCGCTTCCTTCACGTCGAGCGGCTGGCTGTTCGCCGCCTTCGGGTGCGTCGTCACGTACAGGCCCTGGCTCGCCCGCACCGCGCCATACGCATCCGAGCGCAGGTCGAACCCGCTGCCGAGGTACGACCCGCGCGAATTGCCGTTCTGGTCGATGATGTAGCCCAGATGCAGCAGGCTGTTCGCGCTGCTGCTCATCAGCTGCACGCGGTTCTGCCCGGTCGCGTCGTCCATCACGAGCTGGTTGTAGCCGCTGCCCGAATACTCCTTCGACCGATACCCGGACAGGATCCCGTCGGTATGCCATTGCGGCTGGTTCGCGCCGTTGTACACGCGCCCGACCGCGAGCGGCCGGTCGCAGTCGCCGCCCACATAATCGATCAGCACTTCCTCGCCGATGCGCGGCACGTGCACGCCGCCGTAGCCGCCGCCCGTATCCGATTGCACGACGCGTACCCAGCACGACGCGTTCTCGTTGCCCGGATTCAACCGGTCCCACACGAACTGCACGCGGATCCGGTTCAACTCGTCGGTATAGACTTCCTCGCCCTGCGGCCCGACGACGATCGCCGTCTCGAGATGCATCTCCGGCTTGTGATGCTCGAACGGGCTGCGATACGGCACGCTCACGCGTTGCGCCTCGACTTCGACGAGATAGAAGCCGGCCGATCCGTCGTCGTGCTGCACGCGAAACGCGGGATCGGTACCGTAGTTGTCCTGTGCCTGCGTCAACGCTTCGCGCAGGCTGTACGGAAAGTCCGCGCTGTCGCTTGCGACGGGCAGATTGTTCTCGATCCACCACGCCACCTCGATCGCGGCGAATTCGCGTTGATCGGCGGGATCACGATCGTGCTCGGGATGATCGGCCAGCGTGAAGCGTCGGCCGGCATCGATCGCGCGCACCCCGCCCGCGGCATGGAACCGCTTCGCCCGCGACTCCCACTCCTCCATCTTGACCTTCGTCAGATGGTCGCCGCGCGTCTGGTCGAGATACGTGTAAGCGCCCGTGTACTCGTAGACTTCGAGTTGATCCGGCAACTCGCCCTGGCCGCCCATCGTCGGCAGCGACGTGCCTTTCGGGTTCGACGGCTGCGAAGGATTCTTGTAGTCGAACGTGCGCGTCGTACGCGTCACGCTCTGCAGCGTGCGCGTACCCGACCATTGCGTGAACGCGTCGGGTTCGCTGGCCGCGTCGCCGCGATAAAAGCGCACGGTTTCCGGCGACAGCGGCGCGAACGCCTGCAGGTTGTCGGTAATCACGAGCGTATGCGACTTGCCGTCGTCGGCCTGCTGCCATGCGCAATAGAGCCCCTCGTTCTCCATCAGCCGATGCACGAAATGCCAGTCGGTGTCGTGCTGGCGCGTGTACGACCGGTTCGGCAGCGGCTTCGACAGCGCGAAGCGGAAATGCCCCTGCGCCTGCGGGTGCTGGTTCAGCACGTCGCTGATGATCTGGTCGACGGTCGTGTCGTTCCAGAGCCGCTGATCGCGACGAAACTTCAGGAAGTGGGTGAAATCGGCGAACGCGAGCTGATAGGTCGTGAGCCCACCGTCGGCACCGAGCCGGCGCGCGGTATGCACGTAGCCATTGATCGGCCGGTAACCGAGATCGCCCTGCTGGATCCACAACGTAACCGGCTGTGCGATCAGCTTTTTAAGTTCCACATCGCTGTCGGTCGACAGCACGTCGAGCGTGAACTCGTATGCGCGCCCGATACGCGAGCGACCGACTGCCCGCTGAACGGTCAGGACGTTGGCCCCCAATGGCGTATCGAGCTTCAGCAACCGGTCCTGCTGAAGCAATCCGCCGCGCAATGCGGCGATTGTGTTCTGCATGTTCATGAACGGCCTTTTTTCTTTTGACACGCCCTCGGATGGCGCGAGCATTCGATTTTGCTCGCGCGATTTTACAGACAAAACCTCGCACACCCTCAAATCTGACCTGATTTAAACGAGCAGAATCCGATCGGTCCGCGTGCCACGCGGGTGGACGGCAACCATGCCCGCCGTCCCGCACATCGATGAAATCGCTTTCAATCAGGGCCAATTCGACTTCCGGCGCGGCCCGGTTGCGAGTAGTGTCTACGTGCCCGTCTTGCGGCCCGCCGCGCCCCCACCCGGCGCCGGCGCCAACCCACACCACGCTGACCACTGGAGATCTGCGATGAAACGTTCGAAATTCCTGCTGTCGGGCCTGCTGCTCGCGTCGGCCCTCGGCTTCACGGCCGTTGCCGCGCACGCGGAAGACCTGCTCGATTCAGTGAAGAAAGCCGGCGTGCTGCGCGTCGGCCTCGAAGGCACGTATCCGCCGTTCAACTCGCGCGGCACGTCGGGGCAACTCGAAGGCTTCGACGTCGACGTCGCGAACGCGGTCGCCGGCAAGCTCGGCGTGAAGACGCAGTTCGTCCCGACCGAATGGAGCGGCATCATCGCGGGCCTGCAGGCCGGCAAGTTCGACGTGATCGTCAATCAGGTCACGATCACGCCGCAGCGCAAGGAAGCGCTCGACTTCAGCCAGCCGTACACGTACTCGGCCGCGCAGTTGATCCAGCGCAAGGACGACTCGCGCAACTTCAAGTCGCTCGACGACTTCAAGGGCAAGAAGCTCGGCGTGACGCTCGGCACCAACTATGACCAGATGGCGCGCACCGTGCCGGGCATCGAGGTGCAGACGTATCCGGGCGCGCCGGAGAAACTGCGCGACCTCGCCGCGGGCCGGATCGAGGCGACGCTCGACGACCGCCTGATGCTGCCGTACATGATCAAGACGTCGAACCTGCCGCTGCGCGCGGGCGCGGTGCTGAACGGCGGCAAGCAGGAAATGGCGATCCCGTTCCGCAAGGGCAACCCGAAGTTCGAGAAAGCGATCAACGACGCGCTCGATTCGTTGCACAAGGACGGCACGCTGAAGAAGATCTCGATGCACTGGTTCGGCAGCGACGTGACCGTGCCGGTCGCGCAGTAAGCGGCCCGGCGCTTCAATGCGTCACGCCCTTCGTCTCGACGAAGGCGTGACGCTTCCCCTCAAGCCGCTTCGTCGAAGCGCGCCAGCAGCATCTGGCCGATTGGTGTCAGCGCCGGGCGCGCGGCCACGGCATTCATACGCACCTGCGTATCGTCGACCAGCCGCTTCTCGACCAGCACGGCGAAGGCCGGATTCGATGGATCGACGCTGTCCGGCGCACGCGCGACGCGCAACAGCATCGAGAATTCATGCGGACTCAGCATGGTCCCTGTCTCCTGATCGTCCGCGGTCCGGTTCGAACCGTCGTCGATCGTATTTTCGAATGAAATGGCGCGATGCATGACCACTGCGCCGCCGGGAGCGAGATCCCGGTCGGCCCCCACCTGCGACGCGAGCACGTCGTCGCGAGCGGGTTGCGCACGTTCCCGGTTCGGCGGTGCCGCCGCGACGGGAACGTGCAACGTTATGGGCGCCCCATGACGCGACCGTGACAGGAAAACGGGGCGCGTCACACACCGCTTTCGGTTCGATGCCGCCACGATCGACGAAGACGGGCCGCATCGCCTGTCAGGCCGTCCACTGACCACTCGCGGGCCGTTTCGCCCCCTTCATCGCGGATCGACCGAATACGGGAAACTCCCCTGCTTCGATCCGTTCGCATGGCGCATGCAGCGCACGACTACGTTCACCGCGCGCCCGAGCGTCATCCCGATGAGCACGCCCCACACTGCGAACGACAACATCACGAAGCCGCCCGTCGCCGCCCACGGCGCATGCACGGCGACTGCGTAATGGATGCCCGTTTCGGCGACGAACGTCAGCATCAGCGTGACGAGCAGGCTCGCATCGCCGGGCAGGCGCACGCGCAGGCCCGACGAGGCCGGACGGAACGCGAGCCGCCACCGGCTTGCGTGCAGCCAGCCCAGCGCCGCGCCGCCCAGGACGGCCGCCAGCGCGACTGCGTTCGCGTCGATGCCCGCATGCGGAAAGCGTTCGTTCAGACTGACGATGCCGAGCATCCCGAACACGACCGGCGAGATCAGCGGTCGGGCAGCCGGTACCTCGCGCGGGAAACAGCGCTTGATGCCGATATAGAGCAGCACGCAGAACATCACGTAGACGTAAGGCTTCAGGTGAAGGAGCGCGGACATGGTCGGAGTCGCCTGATCGGAGTGGACACGGCAACACCGTACTGCCGGATCCCGGCAGGCGGCGGGGGCTTGCGACGGGCGGCCGGAATTCGCGGACGAGTGGCGCGTCGCGGCGATGATCGCTCGGCTGATCGGGAAGACCGATATGCCCGCGAATCCGGCGGCCGGTGACTTCCGAACCGAAGGGCCGGCGCTTCACGCTCGACACGACACCGGCCGCGCCCAGTGTCCTTCCGCAGCCCCTTCCACTACACTCGTGACGGAAACCGGCCAACCGTCGGCAGCCGACGCGCTTCGTCGCGGCCGCGCACCGTTCGTCGCAATGCGTGCGCAGCCGGACCGCCCGGCAGTAAGGTCAAGACCATCAGCGCATCGCGCGCCCTCCTCACCCGACACCATGCGAGCCACGTCCGACCCTTCGCCGATTTCGCCGCCGGCCGCCAGCGCGGCGCCGCGATTGTTGCGCGATCCGGCCGCACTGCTCGCGTTCGCGTGCTTCAACTCGGTCGTCGGCCTGGGTTTCTGGGCACTCCATTTCCAGGAACCGCTGTTGCCCGACCTCGTCGTCGCCAACGCGATCGGTTTCTCCGCGCTGCTGCTCAGTCACGCCGCCGACTGGCTCCTGCCGCGCAAGCCGGGGCTCGCGCTCAAGGCTATCGTAATCGCACCGGCCAGCGTGCTCATCGGTTTCGAGATCACGGCAGCGATCATCAGCGGGAACGTGCCGCACGTGTTCGGGCGTGCCCGCATCGGCACGTGGGACAACTACGGGCCGTCGTTTCTCATCTCGGCGATCCTGTTTGTGTGCGTGTCGCTGTTCCTGCAGTCGATGCGCATGCGCGCGACGCTCGAGACCGAGCGCCGCGAAGCCGCAGAAGCACGCCAGGCCGAGACGGCCGCACGCCTGGCGCTGCTGCAGGCGCAGATCGAGCCGCACTTCCTGTTCAATACGCTCGCGAACGTGCAGAGCCTGATCGAGCGCGATCCGGCGCGCGCGTCGACGATGCTCGACAGCCTGAACCGCTACCTGCGTGCGAGCCTGCGACGCACGCGCGATGCGACGTCGACGCTCGGCCAGGAGCTCGAGCTCGTCGACGCGTTGCTGAAGATCGCGTCGATCCGGCTCGGCGAGCGGCTTTCCTATGCGATCGACGTGCCAGCGGATCTGCACGCGCTGCCGTTCTCGCCGCTGCTGCTGCAACCGCTCGTCGAGAATGCGCTGCTGCACGGGATCGAGCCGTCGATCGACGGCGGCGTGATCGTGATTCGCGGCAGGATGCGTGGCGACAGCCTGGAACTGAACGTGATCGATACGGGCGT
Organism: Burkholderia sp. AU38729; assembly: GCF_020419725.1. Classification (NCBI taxonomy): domain Bacteria; kingdom Pseudomonadati; phylum Pseudomonadota; class Betaproteobacteria; order Burkholderiales; family Burkholderiaceae; genus Burkholderia; species Burkholderia sp. AU38729. The sequence goes on from NZ_JAIZQO010000016.1 coordinate 102,955, forward strand.
CGGCCTCGGCAAAGGCAACTCGCGCCTGCACGGCGGCGTCGGGCTCGCCAACGTCGCCGCGCGCATCCGGACGCTGCACGGCGAGCGCGGTCGCGTCTCCGTCGAAACGAATGCCGCCGCCGCGCATGGCGTCACCGCTACCCTGCTGATTCCGATCGACTGACATGCCGACCGCCCTCATCGCCGACGACGAACCGAACCTGTCCGCGTCCCTCGCGCAGCGGCTGAATCAGCTCTGGCCCGAACTGGACATCGTCGCGATGCCGCGCAACGGCATCGAAACGCTGGCCGCGCTGAACGCGTCGCCGCGACCGGACATCGCGTTTCTGGATATTCGGATGCCCGGCATCGACGGGCTGAAGCTCGCGGCGCTGGCGCCCGACGTGCATGTCGTGTTCGTCACGGCCTACGACGAATACGCGGTCGACGCGTTCGATCGTGCGGCGGTCGACTACTTGCTGAAGCCGGTGACGGACGAGCGGCTGCTGCGCTGTGTCGCGAAGTTGCAGCGCGGCGGGCCGGCGCTCGCGCATGCCGATGCGCTCGCACAGGCGGCGCAAGCGCGGGACGCTGCGCCGATCCGCTGGCTGACGGTAGGCGTGAAGGATGCGACGCGGCTCGTCTCGGTCGACGACGTGCTGTACTTCCAGGCGTCGGAGAAATACACGGAAGTCGTCACGGCAGGCGAACGGCTCGTGATTCGCACGCCGCTGAAGGAACTGATGCAGCGACTCGATCCGGCGCGGTTCGCGCAGGTGCATCGCGGCGTGATCGTTGCGTACGCAGCGATCGATCGTGTCGAGCGAGACCTGTTGGGACGGTTGCGGATCCGCGTGCACGGGCAGCGGGAGATGCTGCCGGTCAGTCGTGCGTATGCGGGGTTGTTCAGGCAGATGTGATGCTATCTGCCTCCATGCGCTGTCCCCGGTGGGACGACACTGCCGCCATGCCGTTCGCCGGCGCACGGATCAATTACAGGCGTCGAGCCCGAGCACACCTGTTCGCAGCATCACACGTCCCTTGTCCTTGATGAACGACAGACTGTATGCGCGAATGCGCTGCCCGGCGACGCACTGGGCACGGCTTGTATCGATCGAGTAATTGAATTCGGAAACGCACTGCCCGACGGGGAACGTCGACGACGTACGCACGGCATCGGGGCTGTGGTCGCGTCCGGGATAGTACAGATAGGCCGCGTCATGCGCGTTCTTGAACGATCCGAACACGTCCAGATGCTGCGCAAGGAATGTGGCAACGGCGCGCGCCCGTGCCGGACCGCTCGTCGTGGCCGCAAGCGACCGCGATAGCTCCGTGATGTTCGTGCCGAGCGAAAACTTCGGCGCTGCATACGCGGCGAAACCGTCCGGCGACGGGAATGTCGCCCAGAAGTCGCGATCCATCTGCTGGACCTCGGCTTGCGTCAGGCAGTCTTGCGCCGACGGTTGGGAAAATGCGACAGCGCTGCCACCGGCCAGCACTGAAACCAGGACGGTGACGCACCACGTCTTAACGATCTGCATTTTTCTTTTTCTTGGCAAAGGTAATGTGAAACTCGTTATTGAGGTCTTGCGTTGTGCTCTTTTCGAGCTCGATGCCCTTGGCCAAACGGTCCTGCGCAAACTTCAGATAACTGGCGGGCACGAAGAACCCCTTCAGTTCGGAGGCCTTCTGCATACCGAAGTTGATCGCATCGCTCTGATTTCCGCCAAGCAGGATCGGTGCACCCGTGCTCGTCTGCGCATAGACGAAAGCTGCATGCCCGCCCTTCCGGTGCTTGTATATCGCAACGGCACCGAACACGGGTTTGTCGATTTTCACAAAATTCTTGCTGTGACGGAATGATTGAGAATCTGCCGGTGCAGAGGTCATCGGATACCCGGCCTGATGCAGACACCAGTTTGCAAATGACGCACACCAGGGGTTGCCGTCGCCGACCAGCGTCTTGAGATTGACGCCAACTTCCTCATGATAGTTGATCGTCTGCGTAATCACGTCCTCTTTCTGCCCGTGCCACAACTTGGCCTGTTCGATTGCATACGTCATCCACGGCGCCTCGCCCGAATCCGTGTTCAGCGTTGCAATCGGATGCCCCTGGCCTTGCTTGCTGCGATCGAGCGTGGTGTCGGGCTTGCCCGACTTGTTTGCCGTCGCGGGCGCCGCCGACGCGCCTTCCGCATCCGAACCCGTGACAGGTGCCGCGGCACGTCCCGGCTCGGTGTGTGTCGCGCCGACTCCCGTACTCGCCGCAGCAGGCGTGCCCGCCTTCGGACGATCCGTCGTGGTCGCAGGTGCCGCGACGCCCGGGGCCGGCTTCGCGATCTGGCTCAGGTCGACCTTCTGGCCGGCTGCGTCATCGGCCGTTTTGCCCGTGTCGCGTTTGCCACCGTCCGCGTGCGCCGGTGCGGAGTCGGACTTCGAATGTCCATGCGAGCGCGGCGCATGTTCGTCCGCCGGCTTCGTCATGTTGATGTACAGGTAATCGCCGGCAAAGATTCGCGTCGAATGAAGGTGATTGTCCTTCTGCAACTGCTCGACGCTTACTTTGAATTTCGCGGCGATCTTGCCAAGCGTGTCGTGCGAAACGATCTTGTAGCGGAAACCTGCCGGCTTGTCGTGGCGAACGGGGTCCTTCGCAAAGTGCGCACCGGTCGGCGCCGAGACCGTCAGCAGGTCGTGGAAAAACACGTAGGCCGACGATTTCGCCTGCGTCACGATCGTGCCGATCTCCTTCAGCTCCTCCGATCGCTCGATGAACAGCTTGAACTGCTCACCCGCCGCTTCGAACGGTAACAGCGGGAGTTGCCCCGTCCGATCGGTCTTCGTCGACAGGCTCTTGCCCTTGCTCTGCACGACGACCTTCTGGTCGGGAATCGGCTTTGCACCATCCGAAAGCGTCACCGTTGCCGTGCGAATCCACTGCTCATGTCGTGATTTGAGATAAGCGTTGAACCCTTCGTACTTCTCCATCGTCTTCATCATCGAATCGAGTTCGGCGTCGTTCATCGAATCGATCTTGCGCGTGCTGTCAAACCCTGTCCCGTGGCAGATGAACGCGATGTACTTCTCCGTATTGTTCTCCAATGGTGGCGCATAGACATACATCGCATCGTGGATCGACATCGGATTGTATTTCCGGCGCAGCATCGCCTTCTTTTCCGCCAAACCGGTCTCGTAGTCGGGAAAGATCAAAAACTCGCCGCTCTTGGTGTCGCCGACACCGATGTGCGTCTTGATGATGCCGCCGTTCGGGTGCTTCTTGTAGTCGCGTGGCGGACGGATGTTGCCGGGGTTGTTGAATCGCCATGCAATCGCCCCGCCGCTGCGCAGCAGGATATCCCCGTTGTCAGCAACGTACTGGACGGTCAGCGTCGCCTTGTCGTGTGTCGCGGAAATGAACTTCGTCATGTCGGAATGCTCAAGATACCGAAATCAGTGCAGCGCCTTCGCCGTCTCCGACAGCGCGCGCTCGACCGTATAGTCCTGCTTCTCGGAATACTGCGCCTCCGCAACCGGAGCGAAGTAATAAGTCCACTCCACTTCGCCTCCGGCAAATAGACGGTAGGTTCTGGTGCTCACGGCACCGGGCTGGTTATAGCCGTGCGTAGCGTCCTTGTGCGCAGTCACCAGATAGACGTTCTTGCCTTTCACCGAGACCATCGCGTCGGTAATGATGTCGTCGCCGCCATTGAAGGTGCTGAACGACAGCTTGTAGTCGTTGAGCTTCTTCTTGTCGTTGACGATCGGGATCTGGTACAGCGTGTGGTCGCTGCTCTCCATGTAGAACGTGTAGTTCAGGTAGCGCAACCGGGCATTGTCGGCCAGCACGCCGGCAGTCAGCATCAGCACGCCATCCTTGACGTTCCAGCGAACGGCACCGCTCTCGTATTGTTCGGCATGCACGCTGCGCAGCGGCAGCGCGGCGACGACAAACGCAGCGGCCACCGTCGTCACGCTGCGCAGGAAACTGAACGATTTCATGGATTACTCTTCACCTTCGAGAATTCGGTTCATGACGGTCGCTGAAATCACGCCCGCGATATGGTCGGCGTCGACGAACTGCCCAGCCCGCTCCTCGATGCCGAGATGGAACGGGTCGTCGTCGGGAGACAACGCCCCGGATGCCGACTCGTCGTGTTCGTCGTGCAACAGCGGTTCGATCGTCACCGGATGCGGCTGCCAGGTGTCCGAACCGATCTGCAGCGTCAGCAGGTCGGGCTGGTCGAGAATCGCACGCGGCAGCCTGCCGTCCTCGGCGACCTGCCCTGCGTGAAGCACCTTGCCGGCGCTGTCAACGATCTGGAATGCCTTGCCGACCCAGCCGAAGTTTTCCGCCAGCAGGTCGGCGCCGATCGCGGCAAAGCGCAGGCTGTGCTTGCCAATCAATTCACCGGTCGGCAACGGCGGCAGCGGATACGACATGCTGGCCGGCCCGTTGAACAGGTGTTGCGCGCCCTTCACGTCGACCTTGCCTGGTGCGTGAATCTCGATGTTGCCGCCCTGGATGCGGATATAAGCGCCGCCCGATGTCAGAACCAGCCCCTTGTCCGCGGCAACCTCGACCGTCGCAGTCGACGAAAGCACCTTGACGTCGCGCTGCGCCGTCAGCTCGATGTTGTCGGAGTGCGCCTGGATTTCCACCTTGCCCTTGCCCGAGAACAGCTTCATTCCCGCGTTCTGCACGAACAGGCTCAGTTTGTCGGCCACGCTCGCAATCAGCGATTTGCCCGCAGCGATGTGCGTATTCTGGCCGCTGACGAGATTGACGTGCTGATCGGCCGACACATGCGTGTTTTGCTGCGTCGACAGTGCGATGCCTGCCGGACTGCCGAACAGCATGACCGCTTCGTTGAATGCATTGGCACTCCCTGTCCCGCCTCCCGCCGTACGCCCGCCTGCCGCGCCGCCGGCGGTGTTTTCCTGCGTCGCATCGACGAACTTCTTCAACGCGTCGTAGCCCGACTTGAGCGTCTCGGCCCGATGCTGCTCGCTGACACCCGACAGCGCCTCCACCACGCTTTCCGCGTTGACGAGCTGCTGTTGCGTTTCGCGAACATCGAGTGGCTGGCTGTTCGCCTGCTTCGGGTGCGTCGTCACATACAGCCCCTGCCCCGCGCGCACGGCCCCGTGCGAATCGGTCTTCAGGTCAAAGCCGGTACCCAGGTATGCGCCGCGCGCGTTGCCGCTGTGATCGATCAGATATCCGAGATGCAGCAGCGAATTTGCGCTGCTGCTGTAAAGGCGCATGCGGTTCTGCCCGGTGGCGTCATCGAGAACCATCTCGTTGTAACCGGCACCCGAATACTCTTTCGACCGATAGCCGGACATGATGCCGTTGCTGTGCCATTGCGGCTTCACAGCGCCGTTATAGACGCGATGAAGAATAATTGGCCGATCGCAATCGCCGCCGATATAGCCAACCAGCACTTCCTCGCCGACGCGAGGAACATGCACGCTTCCGTAACCGCCGCCCGTGTCCGATTGGGCAACGCGAACCCAGCACGATGCACGTTCGTCGCCCTGGTTCTGTCGATCCCACACGAACATGACCTTGACCCGGTTCAGTTCGTCCGTGTGCACCTCTTCGCCCTTCGGACCGACGACAATCGCCGTCTCGAGCTCCATCTGCGGCTTCTTGTGATCGAGCGGGCTGCGGTACGGTACGGTGGTCCGCTGCGCTTCGATCTCGACGAGATGGAAACCCGCTGAACCGTCGGCGTGCGCCACCGCGAACGCCCCGGCGTCCGCATACGCAACCTTCACCTGTGCCAGCCGGTCGCGCAATCCGTGCGGAAATCCGGCTTCGTGGGCAGACACCGGAAGATTGTTCTCGATGTATCGCCAGACCTTTATGGCCGCGAATTCGCGCTCGCTTTCCGGGTCGTGATCGTGCTCCGGATGATTGTCCAGTACGAAGCGCTGGCCGGCATCGACGCCGCGCAACCCGCCGACGCCGAAGAAGCGTTTCGCGCGCGATTCCCATTCCTCGAGGCGGATTTTCGACAACTGCTCGCCGCGACGCTGATCCTGATACGTATAGGCGCCCGTATATTCGTAGACTTCCGCCTGCTCGGGAATGCTTCCCTGATCGCTGCGAGTGGGCAACGTCGTCCCGTTGGGGTTGAAGGGCGTCGACGGCGACTTGTAATCGAACGTCCGCGTCGTATGTACAGCGCTTTGAAGCGTTCGCGACCCGGACCACTGCGTCAATGCATCGGTTTCGCTGCGCGTTCCAGAACGGTAGAACTTCGCGTGCCGCGAAGATGCGTCATCGAGCGAATGTATGCCATCGGTGATGACGAGCGTGTGCGACTTGCCGTCCTTGCCCTGCTGCCAGAAGCCGAACAGGCCTTCATCCTCCATCAGCCGGTGGACGAAATTCCAGTCGGTCTCGCTTTGACGGCAGTACGACCGCGACCGGAGCGGTCGCGACAACGCAAACTGGAAATGGCCCCGCGCCTGCGGATGCTGGTTGAACACATCGGCAATGATTTGGTCAACCGGCTGGTCCTGCCAGTACCGCATATCGCTGCGGAATTTCAGGAAATGCATCCACGGCCCGTACGTCAGCTGATAGGTCGTGAGACTTCCGTCGGCGCCAAGGCGTCTAGCCGTGTGGATATAGCCGTTGATAGGCAGATATGATTTATCCGCCTGCTGGATCCACAGCGTCATCGACTGTGCGATCAGTGTCTTGAGTTCGATGTTGCCGGATGCCGACACCACGTCTAGCGTCACGCTGAAATCACGCCCCAACTCGGAACAGGTCACAGCGCGACGCGGCACGATTGCATTCGACGGCAACGACGGAATATCCGTCTTGATCAGTCGGTCCTGCTGAATCAGGCCGCCGCGAATAGCCTGGACCAGTTCGATCATGTTCATGATTTACCCGTATCGCTTTTGTTATGCGAGCCGACACTTCTCCTCTCTCATGGAGTTGACCCCGCTCTCGAATCGCTGGCGATTCTACCGGTTTTCGTCCGAAGGTTTGTGTCAAAAAAGGCAATTGAAATAGATGCCCGCTACAAACTTACAAATACACATAAAAACGAAAGAATTAAGAAGGCGTATTGAAATATATGGTGACTTTTACCTGACTGACTCATGCTCGCCTCCGCTGATTCATGGGCAAATCCAATGTATCCGCAACAATCGGACGGGCGCATTTGCGGCCCCACCGTCGTTTCGTTACCGATGCGGCCATTCGACGGAAAGTCGCTCCACGCGACGCGTACCGCGAGCCGTACCTGCCCGTCTGACAGGCTCGCGAGAAGTGCAGTGCTGCGATGCGGATACGTGTTGAGAGCCTGGAACGTCGAATGGTGAACGGTGAACGACATTCGCCCCTGAAGAGCTACCGCCTGCGGCCCAGACCTGCAAGCCCTAGCTGCGAAAATTTGTCGATCGTGCCGGCAAATGTCGAGGGGACGGACTACGTGTCGCATCTTGGGCGAACGACAATCCATCCAGTCGGAAGAGCGTTGCAACGAGCTACCCGACGCCACCGATCGCCTCGCGCACGCGCACGCGCGTACATGCTCACAGCGTTTACCGCGACAAGCCGTCACCTATCGTCCGGCATCGGGACGCCCATTCACACTCGGCCGATGCCAGGTTTCATCGTTGAGTTCACCGCTACTGAAGGAACAATTCGAACGCGCAACCCCAGGCCCGCCCCCAATACAGCCCGTCAGTAATTCATGATATTCATACAATCCAATCAAACCACCAACCGATACGAATTTCCGGGAAATATCAGATGCGCATTTTTAAAAATCCAATAAATTAAACAATATCCTAAAAAATTCCCACCAAAAATCCTGACAACAATTTCAGCCATCTCTGCACCTCGAACCGCTCCAGGGCTGAGTTCCTTATTTCGCCATTTAGCTTCGATTCCAGATATTTCGCAGGCGTCATCGTTATGATGGTCGATACAACAAACACCGGGTTTACTACCAAGCACGGCGCTATCAACAGTCGGTTCATCCAGTCTCCTGCGCCCAATTCGCCATAAGGCATATGTGCTGATAAAGCACTCAAGCCGCACATGATACCCATGGTGACAATTCGCCGCAGGACATGAGAGATCAACTCGGATTTAACTGGCCCGATCGTTATAAGAGTCTCACTAGGACCAAGCAACGAATTTAAAAATTCCCCCCAAAGAAATCAGCACGAATATCCGATGCGCGCTGCCAAACAGGTCCCAGGCAAAGAAAACCTGAATACGACAAAGGGCGACGCAAACGTCGCGTCGCCCTTTGTTGTGAAATGTGTTGCGAGGATGTAGTCGACTCTCACGAAGCCGGCAACATTCGCCCACGAACGTGCCGCTACATTCGATGCCGAAACGATGAACCGGGCTACATGTCGCCGCACGGAACCAGCGACAACGCGCGAGCCGGGAAAGTGAACGCAGAAACGACAAAGGGCCGGGAGGCAAAACCTCCCGGCCCTTCGTTCAATTTGGTGCCGGCTGCAGGACTCGAACCCGCCACCTGATGATTACAAATCAACTGCTCTACCAGATGAGCTAAGCCGGCGTAGCGCGAGATTCTACCTCATTTCACGATCTTGAGGCGAGGTCTGCTGCCACCTTTTGAACCGTCGCCATCGCCGTCGGTTTTCGGCGGTTCGTCGGCGCCTTCGGAGGGTTCCTCGTTCGCGCCGCTGTCGGCCACCGGCGTCAATACGGCAGGCGATTCGTCGCGCTGCGCCTCATCCGCCTCCACGGCTTCATCATCGAACGCACCCGAATCCGCGCCTTCACCCGCGACCGCATCGACCTGGAACGCCATGCCCTGCCCGTTCTCGCGCGCATAGATCGCGAGCACGTTGGCAACCGGAATCTCGATCTTGTGCGCCTTCCCGGAGAACCGGGCCGTGAACTCGATCCACTCGTTGCCCATCTGCAACTGGCTCGTCGCCTCGAAGCTGATGTTGAGCACGATCTCGCCGTCACGCACGAACTGACGCGGCACGCGCGTCGAGTTGTCGACCCTCACCGCGATATGCGGCGTGTAACCGTTATCGGTGCACCACTCGTACAACGCGCGCAGCAGATAAGGCTTCGTTGAAATCTCTTGCATCACAATCCTCGAACCCGGAGCGGGGGCGCGGCACGCCGCGCCGCCCTCTCCGTCATGCACTCATTGCACCATCAACGACGCATGACCTTTTCGGACGGCGTCAGTGCTTCGATGTAGGCCGGACGGCTGAAGATCCGTTCGGCGTACTTCATCAGCGGCGCCGCGTTCTTCGACAGCTCGATGCCGTAATGATCCAGACGCCACAGCAGCGGCGCGATCGCGACGTCGAGCATCGAGAATTCCTCGCCGAGCATGTACTTGTTCTTCACGAAGATCGGCGCGAGCTGCGTCAGGCGATCGCGGATCGCGAGGCGTGCCTTCTCGTGATTCTTCTCCGCTGCCTTGCCCTTCTCGTTCTCGAGCGTGCTGACGTGGACGAACAGCTCCTTCTCGAAGTTGAGCAGGAACAGGCGTGCACGTGCGCGCTGCACGGGGTCGGCCGGCATCAGTTGCGGATGCGGGAAGCGCTCGTCGATGTACTCGTTGATGATGTTCGATTCGTACAGGATCAGGTCGCGCTCGACCAGGATCGGCACCTGACCGTACGGGTTCATCACCGAAATGTCTTCCGGCTTGTTGAACAGGTCGACGTCACGGATTTCGAAGTCCATGCCCTTCTCGAACAGCACCAGCCGGCAACGCTGGGAGAACGGGCAAGTTGTGCCGGAATACAGAACCATCATGTTTGCGTTTCCTCAAAAAAGCCGAGGGCCGGCACGCGGCGAACCCCTTCCGGGGTTCCACCTTGCGCCGGCCCCACGCCGGTCAGGCGTGATTACTTGATATCTTTCCAGTACGCGGCATTGAGCCGCCAGGCCAGGAAAGTCAGGACACCGAGAAAGATCAGCACCCATACGCCGAGGCGTTTGCGGGTCTGCTGAGCCGGCTCGGACATCCAGGTCATGTACGCCACCAGGTCGGCAACCGCAGAATCATAATCCACCGCGGACAGTGTCCCCGGTGTGACCTGCTGGAAGCCGACGAGCGTATGGACCTTCTCGCCCGTCTCCTCGTCCGTCTTGTCTTCGAATTTGGCGGTGCGCTGCCCCTGCAGCTGCCACAGTACATGAGGCATGCCGACGTTCTCGAACACCGCGTTGTTCCAGCCGCTCGGCCGTGTATCGTCGCGGTAGAAGCTCCGCAGATACGTATACAGCCAGTCGCGGCCGCGCGCACGCTCCTCGACCGACAGGTCGGGCGGCGAGGTGCCGAGCCAGTTCTTCGCGTCTTCGGGCCGCATCGCGACGGACATCGTGTTGCCGACCTTGTCGGTCGTGAACAGGAGATTCTTTTCGATCTCCTTCTGGGATATGCCCAGATCCGTCAGACGGTTGTAGCGCATCAGGTTCGCGCTGTGGCAGTTCAGGCAATAGTTTACAAACAATTGCGCGCCGTGCTGAAGCGAAACGAGATTTTCCGTGTTATCGGGCGCCCGGTCGAGCGGAAAATTACCTTCCGCCCGAACCGCCGGCGCCGCCAGCAGCGCACACGCGGTCGCCCCGATCAGCGCGAGTGTCGAAAGCAGTTTCTTCATGTCGTTCTCTCCTCGCTCACGTTAATGGGGCTTGAAGCGCACCCGCTCCGGCGGCTGCTTGAACGTGCCAAGCGGCGTCCAGACGGGCATGCCGAGGAAGAACGCGAAGTAGATCAGCGCACAGGCCTGCGCGATCAGCGTCGAGGCCGGCGATGGCGGCCGCGTGCCGAGGAACCCGAGGGTCAGGAACGCCACGACGAAGATCCCGAGGAACACCTTGTGGAATAGCGGCCGGTAGCGGATCGACTTCACCGGGCTGCGGTCGAGCCACGGCAGGAAGAACAGCGAGACCACCGCGGAACCCATCACGACGACGCCCCAGAACTTCGACTCCGTCAGGTACATGAACACGACGATCGCCGCGGCCAGCACCGGCAGGCCGACCTTCCACTTGCCGCGCGCGCGGATCAGCGCGAGCACGCCGAGCAGCGCGATCACGATCATCAGCACGATCTTGAACGGGTCGGTGGTCGCGCGCAGCATCGCGTAGAACGCGGTGAAGTACCAGACCGGCGCGATCTCGGGCGGCGTCTGCAGCGGGTTCGCCGGGACGAAGTTGTTCGCCTCGAGGAAGTAGCCGCCCATCTCCGGCGAGAAGAACACGATCAGCGCGAACACCATCAGGAACCCGCACACGCCGAGGAAATCGTGCACCGAGTAGTACGGATGGAACGGGATACCGTCGAGCGGCACGCCGTTCTCGTCCTTCTTCGCCTTGATCTCGATGCCGTCCGGGTTGTTCGAACCCACTTCGTGCAGCGCGACGAGGTGCGCGATCACGAGGCCGACCAGCACGAGCGGAATCGCGATCACATGGAACGCGAAGAAGCGGTTCAGCGTGACGTCCGACACGACGTAGTCGCCGCGAATCCACAGCGACAGGTCGGGGCCGACGAACGGGATCGCCGAGAACAGGTTCACGATCACCTGCGCGCCCCAGAACGACATCTGGCCCCACGGCAGCAGGTAGCCGAAGAACGCCTCGGCCATCAGGCACAGGAAGATCGCGCAGCCGAAGATCCACACGAGTTCGCGCGGCTTGCGGTACGACCCGTAGAGCAGCCCGCGGAACATGTGCAGGTAGACGACCACGAAGAACATCGACGCGCCCGTGGAGTGCATATAGCGGATCAGCCAGCCCCACGGCACCTCGCGCATGATGTACTCGACCGACGCGAACGCGAGCGTCGAGTCGGGCTTGTAGTTCATCGTCAGGAAGATGCCGGTGACGATCTGGTTGACCAGCACCAGCAGCGCGAGGGAGCCGAAGAAGTACCAGAAGTTGAAGTTCTTCGGCGCGTAGTACTCGGAAACGTGCTTCTTCCAGGTGGACGTGAGCGGGAAGCGCTGATCGATCCAGCCGGTGAGACCTGTCGTGGAGACTTCCTTGTTGTCGGCCATCACGCTTCTCCTTTCTCGTCCTTGCCGATCACGAGGGTCGTTGCCGACGTGAACATGTAGGGCGGGATGTCGAGATTCTGAGGCGCCGGTTTGTTCTTGAACACACGGCCGGCGAGGTCGTAGGTCGAACCATGGCACGGGCAGAGGAAACCGCCCGGCCAGTCGTCCGGCAGGTTCGGCTGCGGACCCGGCGTGAAGCGTTGGCTTGGCGTGCAGCCGAGGTGCGTACACACGGCCATCACGACGAGAATGTTCTTGCGATCGGCCCGCGCGCGATATTCGTTCGCGCAATACGCGGGCAACGGCATCGTATAGGGCTTTTCGGTGGTCGGATCGGCCACTTCCTTGTCGGCCTTGACCACGTCGGCCAGCATCGCGTCGGTGCGGTTCAGGATCCACACCGGCTTGCCGCGCCACGGCACGGTCACCATTTCACCGGGCTTCAGCCCGCTGATGTCGACTTCGACCGGTGCACCGGCCGCTTTCGCTTTCGCGGACGGCGCAAGCGACGCCGCGAAAGGTATGACGGTGGCTACGCCTCCCACGCCACCTGCTACGGATGTCGCAATCAGCCAGGTACGGCGGCCGCTGTCGACGCGTTTCTCTTCCTTGTCTCGCATCACACGCCCCACTTCTGAGTTGGATTTTCCGTCACGACTTTTCATTCCGCCGCTAGTTTGCGCGAATGGAGTCGCCATTTACAAGGCCCGGAGATGAAAATCCCTTCGAAGTGATTGATAGTTAAGGGTTTTCCCCCACTATCGGAGCGATTAAATCATTTCACTTTTAAGCATCTGCTACATTGCGAAATTTCGATGCGCTGCCGCAAATCCGGCATTCAGACCGGGTTATGGATATCGATAAAAAGGTGTTCGATATCGAATTCTTCGGACAAGTGGGCGCCAAGTGCCTGGATTCCGTAGCGCTCGGTCGCATGGTGCCCTGCCGCAACGAACGCGACACCGCTCTCGGCAGCCGTGTGCGTCACGTATTCGGACACCTCGCCCGTCAGGAACACGTCCGCGCCGGCGTCGATCGCCGCGTCGAAATAGCTCTGCGCGGCGCCCGTGCACCACGCGATGCGGCGCAGCTGCATGTCCGGATCGCCGAGCACGAGCGGCGTGCGGCCGAGCGTGCGCTCGACCTTCGCGACGAAGTGCTCGAGCGTGACGGGCATCGGCAGCGTCGCCATCCAGCCGAGATCGCCTTCGCCGAACCGCTGCTCGCCGATCAGGCCGAGCCGGTCGCCGAGCTGCGCGTTGTTGCCGAATTCGGGATGCGCGTCGAGCGGCAGGTGGAACGCGAACAGGTTCAGGTCGTTCGCGAGCAGCAGCTTCAGGCGCTGATACCTGCGGCCCGTGATCTGCGGCGGCTCGTTGCGCCAGAAATAGCCGTGATGGACCAGCACGGCATCCGCCCCCCATTCGAGCGCGGCTTCGAGAAACGCGACCGACGCCGTCACGCCGGTAGCGATCTTGTCGATCTTGCGGCGCCCCTCGACCTGGAGGCCATTCGGGCAATAGTCCTTGAAGCGCGCGGTTTCAAGGGTATTGTTCAAGTACAATTCAAGTTCGATCCGATCCATATAAACCTCTAATCCATTCAGATGCTTAGACGCTTCTGGCTGTTCTTCGCGCAGGCGGTTACCGTGCTGCTCGCGCTGATGTTCATCGTCGTGACGCTCAAGCCGCAATGGCTGCAACGGCAAGGACAGCTCGGCAAGCAGCTCGCCACGCCGATCGTCGCGCTGCGGGAAGTCGCGCCGGGCATCGGCGGCGCACCGGCGACCACGTCGTACGCCGAAGCCGCGCAAAAGGCGATGCCGGCCGTCGTCAACGTGTTCTCCAGCAAGGACGGCTCGCTGCCGCCCGACCCGCGCGCGAAAGATCCGCTGTTCCGCTACTTCTTCGGCGACCGCAACGCCCGCAAGCAGCAGGACGAACCGGCCGCCAACCTTGGCTCGGGCGTTATCGTGAGCCCTGAAGGTTACATTCTAACGAACCAGCACGTCGTGGATGGCGCCGACCAGATCGAAGTCGCGCTCGCCGACGGGCGCACGGGCACCGCGAAGGTGATCGGCAGCGATCCCGAAACCGATCTCGCCGTGCTGAAGATCAACATGACGAACCTGCCGACGATCACGCTCGGCCGCTCCGACCAGTCGCGGGTCGGCGACGTCGTGCTCGCGATCGGCAACCCGTTCGGCGTCGGCCAGACGGTCACGATGGGGATCATCAGCGCGCTGGGCCGCAACCACCTCGGCATCAACACGTTCGAAAACTTCATCCAGACCGATGCGCCGATCAACCCCGGCAACTCGGGCGGCGCGCTGGTCGACGTGAACGGCAACCTGCTCGGCATCAACACCGCGATCTACTCGCGTTCGGGCGGCTCGCTCGGCATCGGCTTCGCGATCCCCGTATCGACCGCGCGCACGGTGCTGGAAAGCATCATCACGACGGGCTCGGTCACGCGCGGCTGGATCGGCGTCGAGCCGCAAGACGTCACGCCGGAGATCGCCGAGTCGTTCGGGCTGACGCAGAAATCGGGCGCGATCGTCGCCGGCGTGCTGCAGGGCGGCCCGGCCGACAAGGCCGGCATCAAGCCGGGCGACATCCTGATCTCGGTCAATGGCGACGAGATCACCGACACCACGAAGCTGCTGAACACCGTCGCGCAAATCAAGCCCGGCACGGCGACCAAGGTGCACGTCGTGCGCAAGGGCAAGGCGTTCGACCTGAACGTGGTGATCGGCAAGCGCCCGCCGCCGCCGAAGCAGGCGCTCGACGAGCAGGACAGCGATACCGAGTGACGTCGGGCGAGCGGCGCACCGCCGCATGCCCGGACACCGTCGGGAAATGACAAAGGGCAGCCGGTTGGCTGCCCTTTTGCTTTGTATCGAAAGACCCGTGTTGCCGGGCAGATGGCCCCGCCCTCCGCTTTCCGACCGACTACGCTACCGGGTTTCGCTCAAGCCCGGCGCCCGGAAGTCCGGCCACCGACCCGCCGCCCGGCGCGTTGCCGTCAACTGGCGGCTTCGCCGTTCTCCGCCTCGCCTTCCTCGGCGGGCTTCTTCGGCACGAAGAACCGCGCCGCCAGCAGCCCGATCTCGAACAGCACGACCAGCGGCAAGGCGAGCATCAGTTGCGAGAACACGTCCGGCGGTGTGACGACCGCCGCGACGACGAACGCGCCGACGATCACGTACGGACGCATCTCCTTCAGCTTCTTCAGCGACAGCACGCCCATCCGGACGAGCAGCACGACGACGATCGGCACCTCGAACGTGACCCCGAACGCGATGAACATCCCGAGCACGAAGCTCAGGTAGTTGTCGATGTCGGTGGTCATTTCCGCGCCGAGCGGCGCGTTGTAGTGCGCCATCACGCGGAAGATCGTCGGAAACACGAGGAAGTACGCAAATGCCATCCCGCACAGGAACAGCAGGTAGCTGCTGCCGACGAGCGGCGCGACGAGCTTCTTCTCGTGCTGGTACAGCCCGGGCGCGACGAACGCCCAGATCTGGTACAGCACGATCGGCAGCGCGATCACGAGCGCGACGAGCATCGTGACCTTCATCGGCACGAAGAACGAGCCGGTGACGTCGGTGACGATCATCTTGCCGTCCTTCGGCAGGTTCTCCATCAGCGGCCGCGCGAGCAGCCGGAAGATGTCGGGCGCCCAGTAGACGAGCCCGAGGAACACGACGATCACGGCCGCGCCCGCGCGAATGATGCGATCGCGAAGCTCGACGAGATGGGAAATGAAGGTTTCTTCCGGGGCGTCGCCCGGGTTCTGCTGGGGGTCGCTCACACCGGCCCTCGGTAGGATTGACGAGCGAGCATGCGCTCGGCTCAGAAGAAGCGCGTCGGCCGGCGCAGGCTGGCCGGCTGGTGGCGCGCGACACGCGCGGCGCCCGACTGCACGTGGGTACGGCGGGTGGTCGCGCGCTTGTACCAGGCAGGCGCAGCCGCCTGCTTGACGCGCCAGTTGCGGCGCTTCGGCGCGAGCGCGGCCGAACTACCGCGCCACGACGGCATGGCGGGCGTATCGGACCCCGTCGAACCGGCGTCGCCCGCCGCTTCGTTGAGACCGCCGACCGCGGAATGCCACGTGTCGTTCAGGTCCTTCTCGTGCTCACGCAGGTTGTCGTGAATCGTCGTCTCGACATTGCGCGCGGCCGACTCGAAATCGGTCTTCATCGTGCGCAACGCGTCGAGTTCGATTTCGCGCGAGACCTCGGCCTTCACGTCGTTGATGTACCGCTGCGCACGGCCGAACAGCGCGCCTGCCGTGCGCGCAACGCGCGGCAAGCGCTCGGGGCCGAGCACCACGAGCGCGACGACGCCGATCAGCGCCATCTTCGAAAGACCGAGATCCAGCATCGCGAATGCCTGTCAGCGTACCGGCGTTACGCCTTGTTCGAGTCGGAACGCGTCGTTTCCTTCGCGTTGACGTCGACCGAGCCCGAGCGCGGCAGTTGCTGCGCGTCCGCCGGTGCTTCGCCGTCCTTCATGCCGTCCTTGAAACCCTTCACGGCGCTGCCGAGATCGTTGCCGATGTTGCGCAGCTTCTTCGTACCGAAAACCAGCGCGACGATCAGCAGCACGATCAGCCAGTGCCAAATGCTCAATCCACCCATGATGAAACCTCTCCTCAACCACGCCGCGATGCGGCGTAAATCGCCGGCAACGCGCCGGCTTCGACCATCGATGCGGGGAAACGCCCCGCGCCGTCAACCCATCCGCTGCCAGGGGCGCGGGCCGGCCAGGATATGCGCGTGCAGGTGGTAGACCTCCTGCCCGCCGCCCGGGCCCGTGTTGATCACCGTACGGAAACCGGTTTCGCCGCCCGTATACGCGACGCCGAGCTGGCCGGCGAGACGCGAGACGAGCAGCATCAGCCGGCCGAGCATCGGTGCATCGGCGTCGCTCGCCGCCGACAGCGTCGGCAGATGCTGGCGCGGAATCACGAGCACGTGGGTCTCGGCCGCCGGGCGGATGTCGCGGAACGCGACGAATTCGTCATCCTCGTGCACCTTGGTGCTCGGGATCTCGCCTGCCGCGATCTTGCAGAACAGGCAATTCGGATCGTGACTCATGTTGCTCCTGCAGACGCCCGAGCGCGGCCGGTCAGAACCAGGCCTGCGGATCGAGCGGCTTGTTGTCGTTCAGGTACAGCCAACCCTTGATGATACGGTACAGCGTCCAGATCCATGTGACAAACATCACTGCGAATCCGACCACCACGAACATCAGCGCGAACCCGATCACATAGGCGATCAGCGCGCGCCAGAACGTGCGGATCTGCCACTCGAAGTGGGCCGCATACGGCGTGCCGGCCACATCGTCGCGCTTCACGTAGTTGATGATGATCGCGATGATGCCCGTGACGCCGCCCGTCAGCCAATGAAACGCATAGAGGCCGTAGAGCACGTGAGTCAGCGTGCGCAGCCCGTTCAGGCGCTCGGCGTCCGCGGCCCCCGGCACCGACGGCGGCGGAAACTGGCTTGGCGTATCGGTCATGATGCTACCCCCGTTAGATGACAATTCTTACAGCTTACCGCACTGTGGCCATCCCGCGACAAGGGCCTGTCAACCGCCGTTTTCCTCGCGCTCGCGACGCTTGCGCAGGGCCTTCTCCTCGATACCCGACAGACCTTCGCGGCGCTCGAGCTCGGCGATCACGTCGGCCGGGCTCAGGTCGAAATGCGACAGCATCACGAGGCAGTGGAACCACAGGTCGGCCACCTCGCCGACGAGCGCGGTCGGCGCGCCGCCCTGGCGCACGTCCTTCGCGGCCAGCACGACTTCCGTCGCCTCTTCGCCGATCTTCTTCAGCACCGCGTCGTCGCCCTTGTGGAACAGGCGCGATACGTACGATTGATCGGGATCGCCGCCCTTGCGGCTATCGATCACGGCCGCGAGGCGCAGCAGCGTGTCTTCGGTCGATTGCGTCATTTGTAGATGTGTTCGGGATCTTTCAGCACCGGTTCGACCGCGACCCAATCGCCGCTGTCGACGGTGCCTTCGAATTTCTGGAAGAAGCACGAATGCCGGCCAGTGTGGCACGCGATGCCGGACACCTGCTCGACCTTCAGCAGCACGACGTCCTCGTCGCAGTCGAGCCGTATCTCGTGCACGTGCTGCACGTGGCCCGACTCCTCGCCCTTGAACCACAGGCGCTTGCGCGAGCGCGAATAGTAGACCGCGCGCTGCGTCTCGATCGTCTTCGCCAGTGCCTCGCGGTTCATCCACGCGAACATCAGCACGTCGTTCGTCGACGCTTCCTGCGCGATCACCGGCACGAGGCCGTTGTCGTCCCAGCGGACCTTGTCGAGCCACGCGGGCAATGCATTCGTTTCCGTATTCATCACAGCCTCACCGGGATGCCCTGGTCGGCCATGAAGCGCTTCGCCTCGCCGACCGTGTGCTCGCCGTAGTGGAAGATACTCGCGGCCAGCACCGCGTCGGCGCGGCCGTCCTTGATGCCGTCGGCCAGGTGCTGCAGCGAACCGACACCGCCCGATGCGATCACCGGCACCGGCACCGCGTCCGACACGCCGCGCGTGAGCGCGAGGTCGAAGCCCGACTTGGTGCCGTCGCGGTCCATGCTCGTGAGCAGGATCTCGCCCGCGCCGAGCTCGGCCATCTTGCGCGCCCATTCGATCGCGTCGAGGCCCGTATTCTTGCGGCCGCCGTGCGTAAAGACTTCCCAGCGCGGCGTCTCGCCGTCGGCCGACACGCGCTTCGCGTCGATCGCGACGACGATGCACTGCGAGCCGTACTTGTCGGCCGCGTCGCGCACGAGCTGCGGGTTCGCGACCGCCGACGAATTCATGCTGACCTTGTCCGCGCCCGCGTTCAGCAGGCGCCGCACGTCCTCGACGGCGCGCACGCCGCCGCCGACGGTCAGCGGAATGAAGACCTGCGACGCGACGGCTTCGATGATCGGCAGGATCAGGTCGCGCTGGTCGGACGTCGCGGTGATGTCGAGGAACGTCAGTTCGTCGGCGCCCTGGTCGTCGTAGCGGCGGGCGATCTCGACAGGATCGCCGGCGTCGCGCAGCTCGACGAAGTTGACGCCCTTGACGACACGCCCGGCAGTCACGTCCAGGCAGGGGATGATGCGTTTAGCTAGAGCCATGATGTTGCGCCAAATGCCGCGATGGGACGGCCGGTTGCGGAAAGCCTCGCGCGAGGCTTCCGGTCGGGGCCGCCTGCAGGCAGCCCCGGCGAGCGGGACAGCCGCGCTTATGCGTTGTCGAGTTCGCCGTTCAGTTCGTCCGCGCGCCTTTGCGCGGCCGCGAAATCGAGATCGCCGGAGTAGATCGCCCGGCCGCAGATCACGCCTTCGACGCCGTGCTCCTCGACTTCGCACAGGTTCTCGATGTCCGTGAGGTTCGACAGGCCGCCGCTGGCGATCACGGGGATGCCGACTGCCTGCGCGAGCTTCACGGTCGCCTCGATGTTGATGCCCTGCAGCATCCCGTCGCGGCCGATGTCCGTGTAGACGATCGATTCGACGCCGTAGTCCTCGAACTTGCGCGCAAGGTCGATCACTTCGTGGCCGGTCAGCTTGCTCCAGCCGTCGGTCGCGACCTTGCCGTCCTTCGCATCCAGGCCGACGATGATGTTGCCGGAGAACGCGGTGCACGCGTCCTGCAGGAAGCCGGGGTTCTTCACGGCGGCCGTACCGATGATCACGTACGACAGGCCGGCGTCGAGATACTTCTCGATCGTCTCGAGGCTGCGGATGCCGCCGCCGAGCTGGACGGGAATTTCATCGCCGACCTCGTCGAGGATCGCTTCGATCGCCTCGAGATTCTTCGGCTTGCCGGCGAACGCGCCGTTCAGGTCGACGAGATGGAGCCGCCGGGCGCCGAGATCGACCCACTTGCGGGCCATCGCCGCCGGGTCCTCGGAAAAAATCGTGGCCTGGTCCATATCGCCCTGTTTGAGGCGCACACACTGACCGTCTTTGAGGTCGATGGCCGGAATCAGCAACATAGCAATCGGGTGTCGTCGTGGAAAAAGAAAAGAATCCGGCGCGTACCGGCCAATCCGGTACCGCGCCGTCTCGCTAGTTTAGTACAACTCTTTCGGCGCTTAGGCGCGAGCGCGCCGTGCGACAGGCCGTTCGGCCAGATCGACTGTGGCTCGCGCACCACGTTTCACGGTTTCCAGTGTACGAAGTTGCGATACAGACGCAATCCGACCTCCGCGCTTTTCTCCGGGTGGAATTGGGTCGCGAAGAGGTTGTCCCGCGCGACCGCGGACGTAAACGGCGCGCCGTAGGCCGTTTCGCCAACCGTATGCGCCGGGTTGTCCGGCGTCACGTAATAACTGTGCACGAAGTAGAAATACGCGTCGTCGGGCACGCCGTCCCACAGCGGGTGCGGCTGCGACTGGCGCACGCGGTTCCAGCCCATCTGCGGCACCTTGAAGCGCGAGCCGTCGTCCTGCAGGCGGCCGTCGAGCGCGAAACGCACGACCTTGCCGGGCAACAGGCCGAGGCCCTTCGTGTCGCCTTCCGCGCTCCAGTCGAACAGCATCTGCTCGCCGACGCACACGCCGAGCAGCGGCTTCGTGCGCGAGGCCTCGATCACGGCCTCCTGCAGGCCCGATTCGCCGAGGCTGCGCATGCAGTCGGGCATCGCGCCCTGGCCGGGCAGCACGACACGGTCGGCCGCGCGGATCGCGGCCGGCGTGTCGACGATCGCCACGTCGGCGGCCGGTTCGGCCTTCTTGAGCGCCTGCGCGACCGAGCGCAGGTTGCCCATCCCATAATCCACAATCGCAATCGAAGTTTTCATCTCAGTGCAGGCAGTAGCGCCCTCAGTCCATTGACGATGAATTCCACCGCCAGCGCCGACAGCATCAGACCCATCAGCCGCGTGGCGATGTTGATGCCCGTGCGGCCGATCCAGTTCGCGATCGGCTCGGCGAGCCGCATCGCGACGAAACACAGAAAAGCCAGGACCGCGCCGATCGCGACCAGCCCGGCCCGCTCATACCAGTGATGCGAGTTCGCCGCATAGATGATCACCGTGCTGATCGAGCCGGGGCCCGTGAGCAGCGGAATCGCCAGCGGCACGACCGCGATGTTGTCCTTCAGCTCGGCCTCGTGGCGCTCCTCCGGCGTCGATCGCGTGTTGCCGATCTGCGCGTTCAGCATGTTGATCGCCATCAGCAGCATGATGATCCCGCCGCCCACTTCGAGCGACCCGACCGAAATGCCGAAGAAGTCGATGATCTGCTGCCCGAGCAGCGTCGTCACCGTGATCACGCAGAACACCGACACCGACGCGATCCGGATCGTGCGCCGCCGCTCGGCATCCGTCTGCTGCGCCGTCAGGCTCAGGAAGAACGGCACCGCGCCGACCGGGTTGATCAGCGCCAGCAGCGATATGAACGATTTGAGCAGATCCATCGCAAGCCCGCGCCGCGCGCCGAAGCCGTGAGGTTGTCCTTGACGCGCCGTCCGGTCAGTTCAGGTTCAGAGACTGCCCTTCGTCGACGGAATCTGCCCCGCCGCACGCTCGTCCAGCTCCACCGCCGCGCGCAGCGCGCGGCCGAAGGCCTTGAACACCGTTTCGAGCTGATGGTGCGCGTTGATCCCGCGCAGGTTGTCGATGTGCAGCGTGACGCCCGCGTGGTTCACGAAACCGCGGAAGAATTCGATCGACAGGTCGACGTCGAACGTGCCGATCCGCGCCCGCGTGAACGGCACGTGGAATTCGAGGCCCGGCCGGCCGGAAAAGTCGATCACGACGCGCGACAGCGCCTCGTCGAGCGGCACGTACGAATGCCCGTAGCGGCGGATGCCCTTGCGGTCGCCGATCGCCTTCGCGACGGCCTGACCGAGCGTGATGCCGACATCCTCGACCGTGTGGTGGTCGTCGATATGCGTATCGCCATGCGCTTCAACCTCGAGATCGACCAGACCGTGTCGAGCGATCTGATCGAGCATATGGTCGAGGAACGGCACGCCGGTGGCCAGCTTCTGCTGGCCCGTGCCGTCGAGATTGAGCTTCACACGGATCTGCGTTTCGCTGGTATTGCGAACGACTTCCGCCACACGCATGGCAATTCCTTGACTGAGTCGATGTAAATGGGGATTGATCGTTTCGCGCTGCGGCGCCCGGAGGCTCAACCGGGCAGCGCGAGTTTCAAAGCGGCCAGCAGGCGCGCGTTTTCGTCGGGAGAACCGACGGTCAGCCGCACGCATTCAGCCAGCAACGGATGCATTTTACTCACGTTTTTGACCAACACCCGCTCGGTGAGCAGCGCGTCGAACACGGCGGCCGCGTCCGGCACGCGCACCAGCAGGAAATTGCCGGCGCTCGGGAACACCGTCGTGCCCGGCAGCGCGGCCACTTCCCGTGCGAGACGCGTGCGTTCCGCCCGCAGGTCGGCCGCCTGCGCGTCCAGCACGTCGAGGTGGTCGAGCAGGAAATCGGCGGTCGCCTGGGTCAGCACGTTGATGTTGTACGGCGGGCGCACCTTGTCGAATTCGGTCAACCACGCGGGCGAACCGACCAGATAGCCGAGGCGGATGCCCGCGAGGCCGAGCTTCGACACCGTGCGCATCACGACGACGTTGTCGAACTCGGCGGCGCGCGGCAGCCACGAGCGCACGGCGAACGGCTGGTACGCCTCGTCGATCACGACCAGGCTGTGCCGCGCGGCCGCGACGATCCGTTCGATATCGGCATCGTCGTACAGCGTGCCGGTCGGGTTGTTCGGGTACGCGAGATAGACGAGCGCCGGACGATGCTCGGCAACAGCCGCGAGCATCGCGTCGACGTCGAGCGTCAGGTCGGCCTTCAGCGGCACGCCGACGAATTCGAGCTGCGCGAGCTTTGCGGAGAGTTCGTACATCACGAAGCCCGGCACCGGCGCGAGCACCTTCGCGCCCGGCTTCGCACAGGCCATCGACATCATGCTGATGATTTCGTCCGAGCCGTTGCCGAGCAGCACGTCGCAGCCGGCCGGCACGCCCATCGCATGGCGCAGCTTGTCGAGCAGCGCGGCCGGGCGCGGCGCCGGGTAGCGGTTCAGCGCGACCTGCGCGAGACGCTCCCCGAGCGCCGCGGCGAGCGGTTCGGGCAGCGGGTACGGGTTCTCCATCGCGTCGAGTTTCACGAACCCGCTCGCGTCCGGCACCGGGTAGCTCGTCATCGCGAGCACGTCGCGGCGGATGATGTCTTGTGGCGTCGTCATGGTCTCAAGCCGGCGTACGTCGCGCCGGCGTCAATAAGTCGGCAAAGCGGCGGCTGCCGCCCTGCACAGGTGTCTCCCGCCCCGACCGTCGGGGGCCGGCCGGGCGGCACATCGGCGCCGGCCACGGCCTCAAGCAGCGTGCGGTCAGTTCTTCATCCGGAATTCGGCGCTCTTCGCGTGCGCCTGCAGCCCCTCGCCGTACGCGAGCTCGGATGCGATCTCGCCGAGCGTCTGCGCACCTTCCGCGCTGACCTCGATCACGCTCGAGCGCTTGATGAAGTCGTACACGCCGAGCGGCGACGAGAAGCGCGCGGTGCGCGACGTCGGCAGCACGTGGTTCGGGCCCGCGCAGTAGTCGCCGAGGCTCTCGCTCGTGTAGCGGCCGAGGAAGATCGCGCCCGCATGGCGGATCTGCTGGCCCCATTGCTGCGGCTCCAGCGCGGAAATTTCCAGGTGCTCGGGCGCGATGTCGTTCGCGATCCGGCAGGCTTCCGCCATGTCGCGCACCTTGATCAGCGCGCCACGGCCTTCGAGCGACGCGCGGATCACGTCCTGGCGCGGCATCGACGGCAGCAGCTCGTCGATCGCCTTTGCGACGCGCTCGAGGAACGCGCCGTCCGGGCACAGCAGGATCGATTGCGCGAGTTCGTCGTGCTCGGCCTGCGAGAACAGATCCATCGCGACCCAGTTCGGGTCGGTCGTGCCGTCGCACAGCACGAGGATTTCCGACGGCCCGGCGATCATGTCGATGCCGACCGTGCCGAACACGCGGCGCTTCGCCGACGCGACGTACGCATTTCCGGGGCCGCAGATCTTGTCGACGGCCGGCACCGTCGCCGTGCCGTAGGCGAGCGCGCCGACCGCCTGCGCACCGCCGATCGTGAACACGCGATCGACGCCGCCGAGCAGCGCCGCGGCGAGCACGAGGTCGTTTTTCACGCCGTCCGGGGTCGGCACGACCATCACGATCTCGCCGACGCCCGCGACGCGCGCGGGAATCGCGTTCATCAGCACCGACGACGGATACGCGGCCTTGCCGCCCGGCACGTACAGGCCGACGCGGTCGAGCGGCGTGATCTTCTGGCCGAGCACCGTGCCGTCACTTTCCGTGTATTGCCAGCTGTGCGTGCCGCACTCGATCTTCTGCTTCTCGTGGTACGCACGCACCCGCGCGGCAGCGGCTTCCAGCGCCGCGCGCGCCTTCGGCGCGAGGCCGTCGAGCGCCGTCTGCAGCGCGTCCTGCGGCAGCTCCAGCGCGGCGACGCTCGTCGCGCTCAGCCGGTCGAAGCGGTTCGTGTACTCAAGCACGGCGGCGTCGCCGCGCGACTTCACGTCGGCGAGGATCTGCGCGACCGATTGCTCGATCGCCGCGTCTTCGCTCGCCTCGAATGCGAGCAGCGCGCGCAGCTCGGCGCCGAAGCCTTCGCTCGTCGAATCGAGCTTGCGGATGGTGATGGACATGGGAGTTCCGTTACGGTGATGCGCTCAACCGCCATTCTGCGACGCGCGTTCGAACGCGTCGAGGATCGGCTTGAGCGCCGTGCGCTTCAACTTCAGCGCAGCCTGGTTCACGACGAGGCGCGACGAAATCGCCATGATCTCCTCGACCTCGACCAGATTGTTCGCCTTCAGCGTGCCGCCCGAGCTGACGAGGTCGACGATCGCGTCGGCCAGCCCGACCAGCGGCGCCAGTTCCATCGAGCCGTATAGCTTGATCAGGTCGACGTGCACGCCCTTCGCGGCAAAGTGCTCACGGGCGGTTTCGACGTACTTCGTCGCGACGCGCAGGCGCGCGCCCTGGCGCACGGCGCTCGCATAGTCGAAACCGGCCGACACGGCCACCGACATCCGGCAGCGCGCAATGTTCAGATCGATCGGCTGGTACAGGCCCGAGCCGCCGTGCTCGACCAGCACGTCCTTGCCGGCCACGCCGAAATCGGCCGCGCCGTATTCGACATAGGTCGGCACGTCGCTCGCGCGCACGATGATCACGCGCAGGTCGGGGTTCGTCGTCGGCAGGATCAGCTTGCGCGACGTTTCAGGATCCTCGGTCACCTGCACGCCTGCCGCGGCCAGCAGCGGCAGGGTTTCCTCGAAAATCCGGCCCTTCGACAGGGCAAGGGTCAGCGGCGCGGTCATGCTTGGCTCCCGGAAAGGCGGCGCACGTTCGCGCCGACGGCGGTCAGTTTGGCTTCCATGCGGTCGTAGCCGCGGTCCAGGTGATAGATGCGGTCGACCAGCGTTTCGCCGTCGGCACGCAGCCCGGCGATCACGAGGCTCGCCGACGCGCGCAGGTCGGTCGCCATCACGTTCGCGCCCGACAGCTTCTCGACTCCCGTCACGAGCGCGGTGTTGCCGTCGATCGTGATGTTCGCGCCGAGCCGGTTCAGCTCCTGCACGTGCATGAAACGGTTCTCGAAAATGGTTTCGACGACTTGCGCGGTGCCCGTCGCGACCGTATTGAGGGCCATGAACTGCGCCTGCATGTCGGTCGGGAACGCCGGATATTCCGACGTACGGATCGTCACCGCCGACGGGCGGCGGTCCATCTTCACGCGCAGCCAGCTGTCGCCTTCCTCGATCGACACGCCGGCTTCGCGCAGCTTGTCGATCACCGCGTCGAGAATGTGCGGGCGCACGCCCGTCAGCATCACGTCACCGCCGGCCGCCGCGACCGCGCACAGGAACGTGCCGGCCTCGATGCGGTCGGGGATCACCGAATGGCGCGCGCCGTGCAGCCGCTCGACGCCCTGGATCACGAGGCGATCGGTGCCGATGCCGTCGATTTTCGCGCCCATCGCGACCAGCAAGTGTGCGAGATCGCTCACTTCCGGCTCGCGCGCGGCATTTTCGATCACGGTCTCGCCGTCGGCGAGCGTCGCGGCCATCAGCAGGTTTTCCGTGCCCGTCACCGTGATCATGTCGGTCACGATGCGCGCGCCCTTCAGGCGCTTCGCGCGGGCTTCGATGAAGCCGTGCTCGATGCTGATCTCGGCGCCCATCGCCTGCAGGCCCTTGATGTGCTGGTCGACCGGACGCGCGCCGATCGCGCAGCCGCCCGGCAGCGACACCTTTGCCTCGCCGAAGCGCGCGAGCAGCGGCCCGAGCACGAGGATCGACGCGCGCATCGTCTTCACGAGCTCGTACGGCGCGACGAGGTTGTCGACGCGCGACGCGTCGAGCTGCACGCGGCAGCCGTCCGTCTCGCTCTTCACGCCCATCTGGTTCAGCACCTTCAGCGTGGTCCGCACGTCCTTGAGATTCGGCACGTTGTCGAGATCGACCGGGTCACCGGTGAGCAGCCCCGCGCACAGGATCGGCAGCGCGGCATTCTTCGCGCCCGACACGACGATCTCGCCCGACAGGCGGTGGCCGCCTTCGATCACGAGCTTGTCCATCCCATGGCCATGCGCTTCCCCGTTGGCGGCCGGGTGTGCCGTGGCGACGCTCTGGACGGCGTCGCGCTCGTTGACGGTGACTTGCACTCAGTGATTTCCGTTTATGCGTTCTGCCATTCGGCGGGCGTCAGCGTCTTCATGCTGAGCGCGTGAATTTCCTGTTTCATGCGGTCGCCGAGCGCCGCATAGACGAGCTGGTGCCGCTGGATCGGCCGCTTGCCTTCGAAGGCCGCCGACACGATCGTCGCGAAGAAATGCTGGCCGTCGCCTTCGACTTCCAGATGCGTGCAGGCGAGACCGCCGGCGATGTATTGCTTGACCTGTTCGGGAGTCGGCAACATGGTGTAAGGCTCCTGTCGGCGCGCGCCGCCCGGATGGCGGCCGCTGCCTGTCGATATCAATGACGCAGTTTGTAGCCGGTCGCGAGCAGCCGCATCGCGATCAGCGCGAGCAGCACGAAGAAACCGGTGACGATCGCGAGGCTCGCGAACGGGTTGATGTCGGACGCGCCGAAGAACCCGAAACGGAAGCCGTCGATCATGTAGAAAAACGGATTGAGACGCGAGATCTCGCGCCACACGGGCGGCAGCGAGTGCGTCGAATAGAACACGCCGGACAGGAACGTCAGCGGCATGATCAGGAAGTTCTGGAACGCGGCGAGCTGGTCGAACTTCTCGGCCCAGATCCCGGCGATCAGGCCGAGCGTGCCGAGGATTGCCGAGCCGAGCAGCGCGAACGCAATGATGAACAGCGGCGCCGCGAAATGCATCGGGATAAACCAGATCGTCACGACGAACACACCCGCGCCGACCGCGAGGCCGCGCACCACGGACGCGAGCACGTACGCGCCGAAGATGTCGCGGTACGACAGCGGCGGCAGCAGCATGAACACGAGGTTGCCGGTGATCTTCGACTGGATCAGCGACGACGAGCTGTTCGCGAACGCGTTCTGCAGCACGCTCATCATCACGAGGCCCGGCACGAGAAAGCTCACGTACTCGACGCCCGGATAGACTTCGACGCGGCCCGACAGCGCGTGGCCGAAGATCGTCAGATACAGCAGCGCCGTGACGATCGGTGCGCACACCGTCTGGAACGACACTTTCCAGAAACGCAGCAGTTCCTTGTAGAACAGCGTTTGAAACCCGCTTCCCGACACTCGCCGGGCCGCCCCAAGAGTGGCGGGCGCCCCCTCGGGGGGCAGCGAACGCAGTTCGCGTGGGGGTTGTTGATTCATGCCAGACCCTCGATGACCTCGGCCCCGTTCATCACCTGGACGAACACATCTTCGAGGTCGGCCTTGCGGACCTCGATCTCGTCGAACGTGCAGCCCGCCGCGCGGCACTGCGCGAGGATCCGCTCGACATCGTCATAGCTCGTGAGGCGCAGCAGGTGCTCGCCCGGCGCGCGGGCGGCCGGGTCGGACTCCAGCCCGCGCAGCTCGGACGGCAGCGCGCCGGTCGCGAGGCGCAGGTAGAGCTGCAGCCCCGCGAAGCGGCGCAGCAGCGCATCGGTGCGGTCGAGCGCGACCACTTCGCCACGGCGCAGCATCGCGATGCGGTCGCACAGCGACTCGGCTTCCTCGAGGTAATGGGTGGTCAGCACGATCGTGTGGCCTTCGCGGTTCAGGCGCGAGATGAATTTCCACAGCGTCTGGCGCAATTCGACGTCGACGCCGGCGGTCGGTTCGTCGAGCACGATCACGGGCGGCCGGTGCACGAGCGCCTGCGCGACCAGCACGCGGCGCTTCATCCCGCCCGATAGCGCGCGCATGTTCGCGTCGGCCTTCTCGGTGAGGTCGAGATTGGCCATCACTTCGTCGATCCAGTCGTCGTTGCGGCGCAGCCCGAAATAGCCGGACTGGATCCGCAGCGTCTCGCGGACGGTGAAGAACGGATCGAACACGAGTTCCTGCGGCACGACGCCGAGTGCACGGCGCGCGCCACGGAAGTCCTTGACGACGTCGTGACCGCGCACCGAGATACTGCCTTCGTCGGCCCGGGCGAGCCCGGCGAGGATACTGATGAGCGTGGTCTTGCCTGCGCCGTTGGGGCCGAGCAGACCGAAAAACTCGCCTTCCTCGACCGACAGGCTGACGCCCTTGAGCGCCTGAAGCGCCTTGTAGCGCTTCTTGACGTGACGGATTTCTATGGCTGACATGACTGTGCGCGACGCCAGGGCCGCGACGCCTATTCTGTGCTTGCTGCGTATGAAAATGGGGGGCCGGACGCCGATTGGCTGCCCCGCAAAACGCTTGATTATAGGGCAAACCGGCTGGGGGAGCCGGTGCCGGAGGCACGCGGCCTGAAGCTTGCGCGCGCCGGGCGGCGCGGCAGGCTCCGGTCGGACAGGGTCAATGTCGCCCGGTGCCGTCGATGAGCGCGTCGACGCCGTACGCGCGCGCGAGGCTGGCGAGCTTCGGGGGGAGATTGAGGATGTCGAGGGTCGCGCCGCGCGACTTGGCGGCACGTTGCCATGCGAGCAGCACGGCGAGCGCGGACGAATCGAACTGCGTCAGCGCCGCGCAATCGACGGCGGTCGCGCCCGCGCCGATGCGCGCAAGACCGTCCGCGAGCGCGGACTTCGCGCTCGCGACGGTCAGCGAGGAGCCGGCTTCGAAGCCGCTCACGACGCTTGCTTGCCGGCGGCAAGTTGCTGGTTGCGCTGCGTGAGGAACTGGATCAGGCCTTCCACGCCGCTTTGCTGGATCTTCTCGTTGAACTGCTGCTGGTACGTCTGGATCAGCCACGCGCCGAGCACGTTCAGGTCATACACCTTCCAGCCGTTGGCCGTCTTGTACAGGCGGTAGTCGATCTGGACCGGCTGGCCGTTGTTCATCGCGACCGTCTTGACCACGACATCGGTATCGGCCGGATCGGCGCGGAACGGCGGGTACTGGATCTGCTGGTCCGGCTTCAGCTGCGCCAGCGCGCCCGAGTACGTGCGGATCAGCAGCAGCTTGAACTGCTCCTGAACCTGCTGCTGCTGCTCGGCCGTCGCCGTGCGCCAGTTGCGGCCCATCGCGAGCTGCGTGGTGCGGCGGAAATCGGTGTACGGCAGGATGTCCTTGTTGACGATCGTAATGATGCGGTTGGTGTCGCCCTGCTTGATCGTCTGCTGCTTGACTTCGTCGAGCACCTGCTGCGTCGCCGTCTTGATCAGCGCCTGCGGGTTCGACTGGTCGACTTGCGCGTGGGCTGCGCTGCCGAACGAGAACAGCGCCGCGAAAACGGGGATCAGGAACAGTTTTTTCATCATAGTGGCCTGCATGAATGAGTCGATGCGAAGGTTGGAGCAGGTAGCTTACGCGCAAGTTCGCATACGCTACCGACTGAATCGTTTCCGGCTGTAACGAATGTAAATCCGTCAGTGCAGCCGGATGCTCGGGAACCGGAACCCGCCCGGCGACGGCGGCGCCACCTGCATCGCCGGCACGTTCGTCTCGCTGGCCGGGTTCGGCGATTCGGCCGTGCCCGAAGCCGGCGCGGCCACCGCCGCGCCCGATGCGCCTGCCGGCGCCGTTGCACCGCCCACCGCAGCGGCGCCCGCGGCACCGGCCGCGCCAGCTGCCGCCGGTGCCGCGCCGTCTTCCGGCAGGTCGTACTTCGGCAGCGCATCGTTGCTCGACGTCGCGGCCGCCTCGCCGCGCGCGTTGCTGATCAGCATCTGGCGGCGCTGCAGGTATGCGTTACGGACGAACGAATACTTGTCGAGCGCCGCGGCATCCAGCACGTCGCCCGCGCCGAGCAGGTTCGAGCGCGTGTTGACGAGGTTCACGCCGAACAGGCCCCAGCTCAGGCCATCCGGTTTCACGTACGTGAGCGGGTTGCCGACGTAGTCGACGCCCAGGCCGGCCGTGTCGCGCAGCGTGCTCGGGCCGAGCAGCGGCAGCACGAGATACGGGCCCGACGGCATGCCGTAGCGGCCCATCGTGATCCCGAAGTCGGCCGTGTGCTTCGGCAGCTTCGCGATCGTCGCGACGTCGAACAGGCCGCCGACGCCGAACACCGTGTTGATCACGACGCGCATGATGTCGCCGACGCCGTCGGCAATGCGCAGCTGCACGATGTTGTTCGCCGCGATGTAGACGTCACCGATGTTCGAGAAGAAGTTCGTCACGCTGTCGCGCACCGGCTGCGGCACCACGTACTGGTAGCCCTTCGCGACCGGCTTCAGCGCATACGTGTCGACCGTGTCGTTGAACTTGTACATCGACCGGTTGAAGCCTTCGAGCGGATCGCCCTTGGTCGGCGTCTGCACGGTCGCGCAGCCGCTCAACGCGGCGACTGCCGCTACCGCCAGCGCGGCCTGCCTGATGCGGATCGTCTGCATGGTCATTCCCTCTTGTTTTCTCTCGTGTGGTTATTGGGCCGCCGAACCGGACGCAGCGGACACCGCCGACGCCGGCACCGCCACCGGTGCGGGCGCGGCGGGCGCGGCGGGCGCGGCGGCCGACGCGCCGGCTGCCGGCTTCGCCCCGCCCGCATCGGCGGCCTTGCTGTACAGGAACTGGCCGATCAGGTTCTCGAGCACGATCGCCGATTGCGTCATCGTGATCGTATCGCCCGACTTCAGCATTTCGGTGTCACCGCCCGGATCCAGGCCGATATATTGCTCGCCCAGCAGGCCCGACGTCAGGATCTTCGCCGACGAATCCTTCGGGAACTGATACTGGCCGTCGACATCGATCGTGACAAGGGCCTGGTACGTATTCGTGTCGAAGCCGATCGTCTTCACGCGGCCGACCACGACGCCCGCGCTCTTCACGGCCGCGCGCGGCTTCAGCCCGCCGATATTGTCGAATTTCATCCTCACCGAATAGGTCGGCTGAAACGACAGCGAGCTCATGTTGCCGACCTTGAGGGCCAGGAACAGCACCGCAAGGAAGCCCACCACCACGAACAGGCCGACCCAGAAGTCGAGAGCAGTCTTTTTCATCGTCATCCCAAAATTTGGCTTGGCTGAGGCTTAGCTGAACATCAGCGCGGTCAGCAGGAAATCGAGGCCGAGTACGGCGAGCGACGCGAACACGACCGTCTTGGTGGTCGCGCGCGACACGCCCTCGGGCGTGGGCTTCGCTTCATACCCTTGATACAGCGCAATGAAGGTCACGGCGAACCCGAACACGATGCTCTTGATCACGCCGTTGCCGACGTCGGCCCAGACCTGCACGCCGCCCTGCATCTGCGACCAGAACGCGCCCGGATCGACGCCGATCAGCACGACGCCGACGAAGTAACCGCCGAGCACGCCGACCGCGTTGAAGATCGCCGCCAGCAGCGGCATCGCGATGATGCCCGCCCACATGCGCGGCGCGATCACGTTCTTGATCGGGTCCACCGCCATCATCTCGAGCGCGGTGAGCTGTTCGCCGGCTTTCATCAGGCCGATCTCGGCCGTGAGCGACGTGCCTGCACGCCCCGCGAACAGCAGCGCGGTGACGACCGGCCCGAGCTCACGCACGAGCGACAGCGCGACCAGCAGGCCGAGCGCCTGCTCGGAACCGTAGCGGTTCAGCGTGTAATAGCCCTGCAGGCCGAGCACGAAGCCGACGAACAGCCCCGACACGGCAATGATCACGAACGAATAGTTGCCGAGGAAGTGGATCTGCTTCGTGACCAGCCGCGGCCGGCGCAGCAGCGGGAAGAATTCCAGCACGAGGCGCACGAACAGCCGCGTGCCGTAGCCCGCGCGTTCGAGGCCGCCGATGACGTAACGTCCGATCGCGCTGATCATGCGCGCCCTCCGCCGAGGCCGAAATCCGCTGCGAGCGGCGGGCTCGTGTAATGAAATTTGAACGGGCCGTCCGGCGCGCCGTCGATGAACTGCCGCACGCTCGGGTCGGTCGACGCGCGCAGCTCGTCGGGCGTGCCCTGCGCGAGCACGCCGCCGTTGGCCAGGAAATACACGTAGTCGGCGATCGCGAACGATTCCGGCACGTCGTGCGTGACGAGGATCGACGTGGCGCCCAGCGCCTGGTTCAGCGTGCGGATCAGGTTCGCGGTGATACCGAGCGAGATCGGATCGAGGCCCGCGAACGGCTCGTCGTACATGATGAGCTGCGGATCGAGCGCGATCGCGCGTGCCAGCGCGATGCGGCGCGCCATCCCGCCCGACACCTCGGACGGCATCAGGTCGCGCGCGCCGCGCAGCCCGACCGCGTTGAGCTTCATCAGCACGAGGTCGCGGATCAGGTCTTCGGGCAGGTCGGTGTGCTCGCGCAGCGCGAACGCGACGTTCTCGAACACCGACATGTCGGTGAACAGCGCGCCGAACTGGAACAGCATGCCCATCTTGCGGCGCAGCGCGTACAGGCCGTCGCGCGTTTGCGCGCCGACATCGGCGCCGTCGAACAGCACCTGGCCGCGGCGCGCGCGCACGAGGCCGCCGATCAGGCGCAGCACGGTCGTCTTGCCGCAACCCGACCCGCCCATGACCGCAACCACCTGCCCACGCCCGAAGCGCAGGTTCAGGTTGGACAGGACGAGGCGGTCGCCGTAGCCGAAGTCGACGTCGCGAAGTTCCAGCAGTGTCTCGGTAGGAGTGGGGCTCACGGAGCTGACAGTCCTTTTACGCAGAACGCCGAATTATAGGGCCTGCATTGGAATGATGTCGTGAAGCCGTTTCGGGCCCTGCGGTCAACGATTGTCAAATTGTCCGGGAAAGCATTGCTGCAGCGCAGCAATGGCAGCCCGATAGTCGGTCGCGCCGGTCACCGCACTGACCACCGCGACACTGCCGACGCCCGTTGCCAGCACGCCGGGCAGCGCGTCGAGCCCCACCCCGCCGATCGCGACGAGCGGCGCGTGAGCGTCAGCGAAGCGCGCATAGCGGGTGATCCGCGCGAGGCCCTGTGGCGGCGCAGCAACGGCCTTGGTCGCGGTCGCGTACACGGGGCCGAGCGCGAGGTAGCTCGGGCGCTCGTGCAATGCCCGCAACATTTCGTAATAACCATGGCTCGAAAGTCCGAGCCGCAGGCCCGCGCGCGCGATCGCGGCCAGATCGGCCGTCTCGAGGTCTTCCTGACCCAGATGAACGCCGTACGCCCCCTCTTCTGCGGCCATCTGCCAGTGATCGTTGATGAACACACGCGCATCGGGATAGCGGCGCCCGGCCGCGACCGCGCGGGCGATTTCCCGCCGCATCACGTCCGGCGTCGCGCCTTTCACACGCAGTTGCACGGTTCGCACGCCGCAATCGAGCACGCGCTCGACCCATTCGGCGTCCGGCACGACCGGATACAGGCCTAGTTGCGCGGGACACGGCGCGAACGCGGGTTCGGGCGCGGCCGGCAACCCGGCGACCCGCGGGAACTGCGCAGCGTCGACCGGCCACGCATCGGCGGCGCGCGTTTCATCGCCGTCGCGCCAGGCCAGCGCCAGCACCAGCGCGTCGATCGGCGCAAAGCCGCAATCGAGGAACGCCGCGAGCGCGGCGATCCAGTCGTCCCCGAGCGGATGCGCGGCGTCGAGCGCGTAACGCGCCCCCGCCGTGTGAAACACCGCGCCCTGCTCGTCGAATTCGATCGCGACGGCGCCCGGCGCCGCGGGCCGCGACGCGGCCGACACGCGCGCCTGCGCGGCGCGGTCGCCGGCCGAAACGATCAGCACGTCGCCATCGGCCGGCACATCGGGCACCGCGACGCAGAGCCGCCACGGCGCAGCGCCGCGCGGCCAGTCGCCGAGCCGCGCGCGAATCCGTTCGGCCGCTTCGGCCAGTTCGTCGGCCGGCGGCCAGAATGCATCGGCGAAACGCGCGCTCATGCGGCGCCTCCGTCCTGGTGCCAGAACGGCATCCCGACGACCGGCGTGCTCGCATGCGCGGTCTCGCGCGCATCCATCGGCCCGGCGAGATACGCGGCACGGCCGGCCTCGACGCCCTGCGCAAACGCGCGCGCCATGATCTCGGGATGCGTGGCCTGCGACACGGCCGTGTTCAGCAACACGCCGTCGAAGCCCCACTCCATCACCTGGCACGCATGCGACGGCACCCCGAGCCCCGCGTCGACGATCAGCGGCACGTCCGGCAGCCGCTCGCGCAGCACGCGCAGGCCGTACGGGTTCACGACGCCCTTGCCCGTGCCGATCGGCGCGCCCCACGGCATCAGCGCCTCGCAGCCGACATCGAGCAGGCGCCGGCCGATCACCAGATCCTCGGTGCAGTACGGCAGCACCTTGAAGCCGTCCTTGACCAGTTGCGCGGCCGCTTCGATCAGGCCGACCGGGTCGGGCTGCAGCGTGTAGTCGTCGCCGATCAGTTCGAGCTTGATCCAGTCGGTGCCGAAGACCTCGCGCGCCATGTGTGCGGTCGTCACGGCTTCGGCGACGGTCTGGCAGCCGGCCGTGTTCGGCAGCAGCGGCACCGCGTGGCGCTTGAGCAGGTCGAAGAAGCCGGCTTCGGCCGTGCCGCCGGTCATCTGGCGGCGCAGCGCGACCGTCACCATCCCGGGACGCGACGCGGCGATCGAATCGGACAGCGACTGCAGCGACGGATAGCGCGACGTGCCGAGCAACACGCGGCTTGCGAAGGTTTCGCCGTACAGCGTCAGCGCGTCGGCGGAGGTGAGGGACGTCATGTCGTTTTCCTGAAAGAGCGGGGACGAAGCGTGAACAACGCGGCGGCGCTCAGCCGCCCGCGACCGGGTGCACGACGTCGAGCTTGTCGCCCGCCGCGAGTGCGCGCGCCGCATGCTGCGTGCGCGCGACGAAGTTGCCGTTCAGCGCGACCGCGTACGGCGGACGCGCGCCGTACGCGGCGAGCGCGTCGGCCACCGTTGCGCCGTCGGGCAACGTCAGGTTCTGTTGGTTGATCTGGATGTCCATGGGGCTTCGTCGAATTCGGTCGGCAGCGCGCGTCAGGCCGGCTGACGCGCGTCGTTGCGGTGATGAAGGAGCGTCGGCCAGCGCTCGGCGTCGCGCCACGCGGCGAACGCATCGGCATCGCCGAACGCGCCGCCGAGCGCGGCTTCGGCGAACGCGACCGCCGCGTGCGCGACTTCCGGCGCGATCATGAAGCCGTGCCGGTACAGGCCGTTGACGGCGAGCGTCGACGCGCCGTCCCAGATCACCGCCGGGCGATGATCGGGCAGCGTCGGCCGGCATTGCGCATTGAGTTCGAGAATGCGCGCCTCGCCGAACGCCGGATGCACGGAGAACGCCGCGCTCAGCAGTTCGAGCGCAGAGCGCACGCTGACGGGCGACATGTCCTCCCCCTCCACCTCGGTCGCGCCGATCACATAGAGATCGTCCTGCTTCGGCGCGATGTACAGCGGGTAGCGCGGATGCAGCAGCCGCACGGGCCGGGTGAGCCCGATGCCGGGCGCGCGCACGCGCGCGACTTCGCCGCGGATGCCGCGCAGCGCGGGCAGCGCGGGTTTCGCGCCGAGCCCGCGGCAATCGATCGTGAAGTGCGCGGCAGGCAGGTTCGCCTCGTCGATCGTGACGTGCCAGTGCAGGTCGACACCGCGCTCGACGAGGCCGGCCGCGAGCGCGCGCAGCGCCTGGCGATTGTCGAGCTGGCCTTCGTTCGGCAGCAGCAGGCCGCGCGCGAAGCGGCCCGCGAGCACGGGCTCGGCCGCGTCGACCTGCGCGCCGGCGAGCGTCACGAAACCGCGGTCGAACAGGTCGGCCGGCGCGTTCGCGCGCACACGCCGCTCGAACAGCGGCGCCTCGGCGCGATCGGCGTGGTGCCAGACGACGAGCGTGCCGTGCTGCTGGAAGAAGACGGGTTCGGGCAGTTCCGCGAGCCACTGCGGCCAGCGCGCGAGCGACGCGGCGCCCAGCTCGGTGATCAGCAGTTCCGCGCTCGCCGCTTCCGCGAGCGGCGCGAGCATCGCGGCCGCGATCCACGCGGCCGACTGCTCGCCGTCCGGGCCGCCGCGCTCGTAAAGCGCGACGCGATGCCCGTCGCCCGCGAGCCGCCAGGCGATCAGGCGGCCGACGAGGCCGCCGCCGAGCACCGCGAAATCGGGTCGGGAATCCCGGACGTTCATCGCGCGCCCTCCGCGCGAGCACGCACGACGAGTGTCGACGCGCACGCGCCGCCGCATGCGGACGCACGCGGCATCGGGCCGGGAATCATGCAAAAGACTGAAGATTGTGCGGTCATCATTCCTTCCGTAACGCGCAAGGCGCGTACCCAAAAGGACGAAACCGGCAGCAAAGGCCGGCCGGGCGGGACAAGGGCGCTGACCATGTGGGATGGCAGCCAGCGCGACCCGGCGGGATCAGAAACTTCCCTCGCCGGTATTACCCGGATCGGGTGCGAAGGGTCTTTCTCAGCCTCATCGCGCTGCCCGGAACATCTGCCGGCCGCGCCACGAAGCACCCCTGTTTCGTCGTCGGCCATTAGACCATAAAAGCGGAAAGCGCCGCAAACTGTCCCCCTTGCGGCAAATTCGCCGACGTGCCGCGCCGCTCTGGCACAATGCCCGCAGGCCGGCCGCGCGAGCGGCCGGTTGCCGCGTCACCGCCGGCCTTAAGTGCCGTTTAAGACGCGCGGGCGACCATCCGGACGCCCGCCGTCAGTCGGCGCCGCGTCCCGGCATGCCGTATCGCGGCGCGCGCCCGGCTTCGCCCGGCCCGCGCGCCGGCTACTCATCAGGAAGCACATGACCCAATCGATCGATCCCGTCCGCTCCGCCTCCGACGCGCCGCAGGACGACCGCCCGGTATCCGCATGGAGCCTCATCAAGCCCTACTGGGTATCGTCCGAATGGAAAATCGCGTGGGGCCTGCTGGTCACGATCATCGCGATCAACCTCTGCGTGGTCTGGATCAACGTCCGGCTGAACAAGTGGAACGCGGAGTTC
Source organism: Burkholderia sp. AU38729 (assembly GCF_020419725.1). NCBI lineage: Bacteria > Pseudomonadati > Pseudomonadota > Betaproteobacteria > Burkholderiales > Burkholderiaceae > Burkholderia > Burkholderia sp. AU38729. The sequence goes on from NZ_JAIZQO010000016.1 coordinate 140,415, forward strand.
TACAACGCGCTGCAGTCGAAGGACGTCCACGACTTCCCGAACCTGCTGATGCAGTTCTCCGCGCTCGCGTTCGCCTTCATCATCCTCGCCGTGTACGGCCGCTACCTGCGGCAGATGCTCGGCTTCCGCTGGCGCCAGTGGCTCACCGACCGCTTTCTCGGCCAGTGGCTCGGCGATCGCGCGTTCTACCGGATCGAGCGTGACCGCCTCGCCGACAACCCCGACCAGCGGATCACCGACGACCTCCAGTCGTTCGCGACGACCACGCTCGCGCTGTCGCTCGACCTGCTGTCGACGGTCGTCACGCTCGTGTCGTTCATCACGATCCTGTGGTCGCTCGCCGGCGCGCTGACGATTTCGCTCGGCGCGACGCCGATCGCGATCCCCGGCTACATGGTGTGGGCGGCCGCGCTGTACGCGGTGGTCGGCTCGCTGATCATCCAGAAGGTCGGCCATCCGCTCGTGTCGATCAACTACCAGCAGCAGCGCGTCGAGGCCGACTTCCGCTTCGGGCTGATCCGCGTGCGCGAGAACGCCGAGCAGATCGCGTTCTACGACGGCGAGCAGACCGAGACCGGCAACGCGCAAAACCTCTTCATGCGCATCCGCGACAACTGGTGGCGCGTGATGAAGTACACGAAGCGGCTCACGTTCGTGCTGAGCTTCTACGGGCAGATCGCGATCATCTTCCCGCTCGTCGTCGCCGCGCCGCGCTATTTCGCGGGTGCGTTCTCGTTCGGCGTGCTGATGCAGATCTCGTCCGCGTTCGGCACCGTCAGCGATTCGTTCTCGTGGTTCATCAACAGTTACTCGACCCTCGTCGAATGGCGCGCCACCGTCAACCGTCTGCGCGAATTCAAGCGCGTGATGAGCACGTCGCACCTGAAGGAAAGCCTGTCGCCCGCGACCGAGCACGGCGGCATCAACCTGCACTACGTCGACGGCGCGAAACTGTCGACGTCGTCGCTCAAGCTCGCGCTGCCGAACGGCAACGCGCTCGCGAACATCGGCAGCGTCACGATCGAGCCCGGCTCGCGCTGGCTCGTGATCGGCAAGTCGGGTTCCGGCAAGAGCACGTTCATGCGCGCGCTCGCGGGCCTGTGGCCGTTCGGCGACGGCGCGATCGACGCGCCGGTCGGCGCGCGGATGATGTTCGTGCCGCAGACGAGCTACTTGCCGATCGGCACGCTGAAGGCTGCGCTCACCTATCCGGCGACGGCCGACGCGTTCAGCGACGAAGCCTGCCGCGACGCGCTGCGCGCATGCCGCCTCGAGGATTACGTCGACCGCCTCGACGAGACCGCGCACTGGACCCGCGTGCTGTCGCCGGGCGAACAGCAGCGCCTGGCCGGCGCGCGCGTGCTGCTGCACAAGCCCGACTTCCTGTTCCTCGACGAAGCGACCAGCGCGCTCGACGCCGACAACGAGGCGCGCCTGTACCACCTGTTTGCCGAACGGCTGCCGAAGGCCGCGATCGTCAGCATCGCGCACCGCGAATCGCTGGCCGCGTTCCACGTCGGCACGATCAACGTCGAGCGCGTGAACGACAGCGACAAGGTCGCGGCTTGAGCGCACGCGCCGCGCCCATCGCACGGATCGCGCTGATCACCGGTGCGAGTTCCGGGATCGGCGCGGCGCTCGCGCGGCGGCTTGCGGCACCCGGCATGGCGCTGGCGCTGCACGCGCGCGGCGCGGACGAAGCGGCGCGCGCCCGGCTCGCCGAAGTTGCTCACGCATGCACGGCGGCCGGCGCGGCGTGCGTCACGCTCACCGGCGATCTCGGCGAGCCGGGCGTCGCCGCGTCGCTCGTCGATGCGACCGCCACGCACTTCGGCGGGCTCGATCATCTCGTTGCCAATGCCGGCTTCGCCGCGCGGCAATCCTTTTCCGGTCTTTCCGCGGACGCGCTCGCGTCCGCCTTCGCGGCGATGCCCGGCGCGTTCTCCGCGCTCGCGGGCCGCGCGCGGCCGCTGCTCGAAGCGTCGGTTGCGCCGCGGATCGTCGCGGTCAGCTCGTTCGTCGCACACCGCTACCGCGCCGACGCGCCGTTCGCGGCCACCGCCGCGGCGAAGGCGGCGCTCGAATCGCTCGTGCGCTCCGCTGCCGCCGAATTCGCCGTGCGTGGCATCACCGTCAATGCGGTCGCGCCCGGCTTCACGCGCAAGGACCACGGGCCGAGCGCCGGCAATGCTGCCGCATGGGCGCAGGCCGAACAGGCGACACCGCTCGGCCGGATCGCCGAACCCGACGATGTGGCCGCGCTGATCGCGTTCCTGCTGTCGGACGCCGCGCGGCAGATCACCGGCCAGGTCGTGCATGTCGACGGTGGCCTGACGCTCTGAAGCAAGTGCCTGCGCGCCGTGCCGGCGCGCGGACCGTCGCCGTTGCCAGGGCCGGCATGGCGCCCAGGCGCGATCGGATTGACCATCACGCTTTCCCCGAACGCACGCCCTCCGCCCTCGCCCTTCACCGCGCCGCCGCGCACCGGCACTTCCCTTTTTGGCACCCCGCATCCCGCCCGTAAAATAGCCGCCAGACGGCAGCGCGAGACGAGACAGAAGAGGGGGGCGGCAAGCATGCAGGCATTCCAGTGGTTCAACGAACTGTCGACGCGCGAGCGCAGGACGCTGTACGCCGGCTTCGGCGGCTACGCGGTCGATGCGTTCGACTTCATGATCTATTCGTTCCTGATTCCGACGCTGATCGCCACCTGGGACATGACGAAGAGCGAGGCCGGGATGATCGCGACGAGCTCGCTGATCTCGTCGGCGCTCGGCGGCTGGGTCGCCGGCATCCTTGCCGACCGCTACGGCCGCGTACGCGTGCTGCAGTGGACGATCGCGACGTTCGCGCTGTTCACCTGCCTGTCCGGCTTCACCCATTCGTTCTGGCAGCTGCTCGCGACGCGCACGCTGCAGGGCTTCGGCTTCGGCGGCGAATGGTCGGTCGTGACGATCATGATGGCCGAGACGATCCGCTCGCCCGAGCATCGCGGGAAAGCGGTCGGCACCGTGCAGAGCAGCTGGTCGTTCGGCTGGGGCGCGGCCGCGATCCTCTACTGGGCGTTCTTCGCGCTGCTGCCCGAGCAGGTCGCATGGCGCGCGTGCTTCTGGATCGGCATCCTGCCCGCGCTGTGGATCCTGTACATCCGTCGCAACGTCAGCGATCCGGACATCTACACGGCCACCCGCCGCGCGCGCGACGAAGGCCGCGTGTCGGGCCACTTCCTCGAGATCTTCTCGCCGCCGCACCTGCGCGCGACGCTGTTCGGCAGCGCGCTGTGCACCGGGATGCTCGGCGGCTACTACGCGATCACGACGTGGCTGCCCACCTACCTGAAAACCGTCCGCCACCTGTCGGTGTTCAACACGAGCGGCTATCTCGTCGTGCTGATCGTCGGCTCGTTCGTCGGATACGTGGTCGGCGCGATCCTGTCCGACCGGCTCGGCCGCCGCGCGTCGTTCATCCTGTTCGCGATCGGCTCGTTCTCGCTCGGCATGGCGTACACGATGCTGCCGATCACCGACACCGCGATGCTGCTGCTCGGCTTCCCGCTCGGCATCGTCGTGCAGGGGATCTTCGCGGGCGTCGGCGCTTATCTGTCGGAGCTGTATCCGGGCGCGATCCGCGGCTCGGGCCAGGGCTTCTGCTACAACCTCGGGCGCGGGCTCGGCTCGTTCTTCCCGATTCTCGTCGGCGCGCTGTCGCAGTCGATGTCGCTCGTGAAGGCGATCGGCCTCGTGGCCGGCGGCGGCTACCTGCTTGTGATCGTCGCCGCGCTCGTGCTGCCGGAAACGCGCGGCAAGTCGCTCGTCGACGATCCGGCCGTCGCGTCATGATCGGCCTCTTCGTTCGGGAAACCGCATGCACGTGATCGTTCTCGGCGCCGGCGTGATCGGCGTCACCACGGCCTGGCACCTGCGCGAAGCAGGCTGCGACGTCACCGTGATCGAACACGAAGCCGATGTCGCGCAGGCGACGAGCCTCGGCAACGCGGGCGTGATCGCCCCCGGCTACGTGACGCCGTGGGCCGCGCCCGGGATGCCGGGCAAGATCCTCAAGTACCTGTTCAAGCCCGCTTCGCCGCTGATCTTCCGGCCGACGCTCGACGCCGCGCAGTGGCGCTGGATCGCGCGCTGGCTGCGCGAATGCGAGTTCGAGCGGTTCCGTGTGAACAAGCAGCGGATGCAGCGCATCGCGTACTACAGCCGCGCATGCCTGCACGCGTTTCGCGACCGCCATCCGTTCGACTACGGCGCGAGCCGCGGCTACCTGCAACTGCTGCGCGGCGCGTTCGACGTCGAGATGGTGCAGCCCGCGTTGAAGGTGCTGCGCGACGCGGGCATCGCGTTTCGCGAACTCGACGCGGCCGGCTGCACGGCGATCGAACCGGGCCTGCGCTGGGCGCGGCAGGCGCCCGTCGGCGGCATCTACCTGCCCGACGACGAAGCCGGCGACTGCGCACGCTTCACGCGCGAACTGCGGGCACTGTGCGAAGCCAGCGGCGTGACGTTCCGCTTTCGCACGGAAGTGCGGGCGCTCGACGTTGAAGCCGGCCGGGTGCGCGGCGTGCGGATCGTCGGCACCGGCGACGAGGATGGCGGACCGAATCCGCGCGCATCAAACCCCGGCGGCCAGCACCGTGACGTGCGGATCGCCGCCGATGCGATCGTCGTCGCGCTCGGCGTCGACAGCGCCGGCCTGCTGCGGCCGCACGGCATCGACGTGCCGCTGTATCCGGTGAAGGGCTACTCGGCGACGCTCGCCGTCGTCGACGACGAAAAATCGCCACACGCCGCGCTGATGGACGAATCGCTGAAGACGGCGATCACGCGTTTCGGCCCGACGCTGCGCGTCGCGGGTACCGCGGAACTCGGCAACCGGCACGCCGCGCTGCGCCAGCAGGCGCTCGATACGCTGATGAAGGTGCTCGACGACTGGTTCCCGCACGCGGCCGATCGGGCGTCGGCGCGCTTCTGGGTCGGCCGCCGGCCGATGACGCCCGACGGGCCGCCGCTGCTGGGCGCAAGCGGGATCGACGGACTCTGGCTGAACGTCGGCCACGGCTCGACGGGCTGGGCGATGTCGATGGGGTCGGGGAAGGTGGTGGCGGATCTCGTCACGGGGCGAGAACCGGAGATCGATCTGTCGGGGTTGACGCTCGCGCGCTACGCCCGGTAGGCCCGGCAGGCCCGGCGATATCGTCGACGCGATGCGCTGACGCGATACACATGGCAGCCGGCAATCGCAACGCAGCTCACAAGCCGCTCACTGCGCCGCCTGGCCGCCCGCCTCACCGTCCGCCCGCGCAATCGGCGCCGACACGATCGGCCGATGCGACACGCCTTCGTGCGACAGCCGGCTTTCGAACAGCGTGAGCGCATCGAACCGCAGCGCGACCGGCCGCTTCACCGCACCGCCGTGCGCCGGCTGCCCGACCGCATCGTGCGGCAGCCGCGCGAGCGTTACATGCGGGCGGAACGGCCGCCGGTCAGCCGGCACGCCGAGTTCGCGCAGCTTCGCCGACAGCGCGGCATTCAACGCCGCGCACGCCGGTTCGGCGGCCAGCTCGGCGACGATCAGCCGCGCGCGCGGCGGGCTCGGCCACCACGCGATCCGTTCGACCGGCATCAACGGCAGTGCATGCGCGGCCGCGAGCGCCGGCAGGCACGCGGCCAGCGCGTCGCAGCACGCCCGCTCGATCGCGCCGACGAACGCGAGGGTCACATGCAGTTGCGCGGGCAGCGGACGCCGCGCGCCCCGGGTAACCGGCAACGCGTGCAGCGCGTCGCGCGATGCCGCATCGGGCATCAGCGCGACGAACACGCGCAGCCGGTCGCCGTTCATGACTCGCTCGCCACCGCGCGCGGCGCGCGCGCCGGATCAGCCGCGGCCGGACGCTGCGGCAGCGGGCCATGCTCGCCCCACACGTCGGTCGGCAGCACGTTCGCGAGCTCCGGAATCGTGTTGCGCGTGAACACCGGATCGGCCACGCCTGCCGCGCGCTGGCGGCGATAGTCGCGCCAGGCCGCGTGCGCGTACTTGCCGAGCGCGAGGATCGCGATCAGGTTGATGATCGCCATCAGCCCCATGCTCGTATCGGCCATCGCCCACACGAGCGGCAGTTGCCCGACGCTGCCGAACATCACCATCGCGAGCACCGCGACGCGGAACAGCGGCAGCACGCCGCGCCGCTTCGTGATGAACTCGACGTTGCCTTCCGCATACGCGTAGTTGCCGATCACCGACGAGTACGCGAAGAAGAAGATCGCGAACGCCATGTAGATGCCGCCCCAGTCGCCGACGTGGCTCGCGATCGAGCGCTGCGTGAGCGCCGCGCCTTCCATGCCGGTGCCGAGTTCGTACTGGCCCGACAGCAGGATCACGAAGGCGGTCGCGCTGCAGATCACGATCGTGTCGACGAACACGCCGAGCATCTGGATCAGCCCCTGCACGACCGGATGCCGCGTGCTGGCCGTTGCCGCCGCATTCGGCGCGCTACCCATGCCGGCCTCGTTCGAGAACAGCCCGCGCTTCACGCCCATCGCGACCGCCTGGCTGACCGCATAGCCCGTCAGGCCACCCGCCGCCTGTTCGAGACCGAACGCGCTCTTCACGATCAGCGCGATCACGCCCGGCACCAGCGCAATATGCGTCGCGACCGCATAGACCGCGAGCGCGAGGTAGCCGATCGCCATCAGCGGCACGATCACCTGCGCAACCGCCGCGATCCGGCGAATCCCGCCGAAGATGATCGGCGCGGTCAGCAGCACGAGCCCGAGACCGACCGTCGCGCGGCTCCAGCCGAACGACGTGTCGAACGCATCGGCGATCGCGTTGGCCTGCACCGCGTTGAACACGAAGCCGAACGCGAGGATCAGCGACAGCGAGAACAGCACGCCGAAGCCGCGCGAGCGCAGGCCCGTCTGGATGTAGTACGCGGGGCCGCCGCGATAGCTGCCGTCCGGATGCGACACCTTGAAGATCTGCGCGAGCGTCGCCTCGACGAACGCGGACGACATCCCGACCAGCGCCGTCATCCACATCCAGAAGATCGCGCCCGGCCCGCCGACGGTCAGCGCGACCGCGACGCCGGCGATGTTGCCGGTGCCGACGCGGCTCGCGAGCCCGGTCGCGAACGCCTGGAACGACGAGATGCTGCCCGGCTCGCCCTTGCTGCCGACCAGCTTCACGCTGAGCAACAGCGCCTTCAGCTGGATCATCCGGAACCGCAGCGTGAACCACAGGCCCACGCCGAGCAGCAGCGCGATCAGCACGTAGTTCCACAACACGCCGTTGACGGCGTCGATCAGCCCTTGCACGAGTGCTTCCATCCAGAGTCCTTGTAAATAGGGTCGGTCACATGCAGCCACCGCGAATGCGGCCCGAGGGGCGACATGATATGACAGTTTGCAAGGATTATTACAAAACGAAAGGTTTTGGATGGGGGGAAATTGCTGCCGGATGTGATCAGATTAGGCGACGCTTCGCGAAAATGCGGGGGTGCCAGGATCGTGAAGCCGCGACATGGGACCGTGTCGTGGCGCGTCCGGGCGGTGGTCGACGCGCCGAAACGCCGGTCGGTCGCTCGATACGGAGCGCGCGGCGCGCGCCGCACGATCACCGAATCGCGTGCGCAAAAAAACCGGGCGCCCTTTCGGACGCCCGGTTTGCACGACGGCTACCGACCTACGCTTATCGCGGCAGGTTCGAATGCCCCATCAGGTACGCATCGACCGAGCGTGCGCACTGGCGGCCTTCGCGGATCGCCCACACCACGAGCGACTGGCCGCGGCGCATGTCGCCCGCCGCGAACACCTTGTCGACCGACGTGTAGTACGAACGATCGCCTTCGGTCGCTGCACGCGCATTGCCGCGCGCATCCTTCGCGACGCCGAATGCCTCGAGCACGGGGGCTGCCGGCTGCGTGAAGCCCATCGCGAGCAGCACGAGGTCGGCCTTCATTTCGAACTCGGAGCCCGGCACTTCCTGCATCTTGCCGTCCTTCCACTCGACGCGCACCGCGATCAGCTTCTCGACCTTGCCGTTCTTGCCCTCGAGACGCTTCGTCGCAACGGCCCAGTCGCGCTCGCAACCTTCGTCATGCGACGACGACGTGCGCAGCTTGATCGGCCAGTACGGCCACACCAGCGGCTTGTTTTCCTCTTCCGGCGGCTGCGGCAGCAACTCGAACTGCGTGACCTGCTTCGCACCGTGACGGTTCGACGTGCCGACGCAGTCCGAACCCGTATCGCCACCACCGATCACGATCACGTGCTTGCCCTTCGCGAGCAGCTGGTCGACGAGCTTGTCGCCCGCGTTCACGCGGTTCTGCTGCGGCAGGAAGTCCATCGCGAAATGCACGCCCGCGAGTTCGCGGCCCGGCACCGGCAGGTCGCGCGGCGTTTCCGAACCACCCGCGATCACGACCGCGTCGAATTCTTCCTTCAGCGTGTCCGGCGAGATGGTTTCCTTTGCCAGGCTGCCGATCGACTCGGGCAGCGGATCCTTGCCGATGAACACGCTGGTGCGGAACGTCACGCCTTCCGCTTCCATCTGGCGCATGCGGCGGTCGATCAGCCACTTCTCGAGCTTGAAGTCGGGGATCCCGTAACGCAGCAGGCCGCCGACACGGTCGTTCTTCTCGAACACCGTCACGTCGTGGCCCGCACGCGCGAGCTGCTGCGCGGCGGCGAGACCCGCAGGGCCCGAACCGACGACCGCGACCTTCTTGCCGGTCTTGTGCTCGGCCGGCAGCGGCTTCACCCAGCCTTCCGCCCAGGCCTTGTCGATGATCGCGTGCTCGATCGACTTGATACCGACCGGATCGTCGTTGATACCGAGCGTACAGGCGGCTTCGCACGGCGCCGGGCAGATGCGGCCCGTGAATTCCGGGAAGTTGTTGGTCGAGTGCAGGACTTCGATCGCCTGCTGCCAGTCCTGGCGGTAAACGAGATCGTTGAAGTCCGGAATGATGTTGTTGACCGGGCAGCCGTTGTTGCAGAACGGGATGCCGCAATCCATGCAGCGCGCGCCTTGGACCTTTGCGTCCGCGTCGGTCAGTGCCGCGACGAATTCCTTGTAGTGCTTCACGCGCGTGAGCGGTGCTTCGTACGCCTCGTGGCGGCGTTCGAACTCCAGAAAACCGGTTGCCTTGCCCATAAGGTGCTCTTCTGTTCGGTGTATCGGGTGGGGGAGCCGCGCGCGGCAATCATGCGCGCGCGGCATTCGCTATGTCGTTCGTCGCTCAGGCGGCCAGCTCTTCCTTCGCCGCCTTCTTCGCACCGATCTCGCCCAGCGCGCGCTTGTATTCGTGCGGGAACACCTTCACGAACTGGCGGCGCGCCGCGTCCCAGTTTTCCAGCAGCGACTTCGCGCGCGGCGAACCCGTGAACTGGAAATGACGCTCGACGAGCCCCTTGAGCAGCGCTTCGTCCGTCGTGCCTTCGTGCCAGAGCGCGCGGTCGACCGTGCGCTCCTGCTCGGCCTGCTGCAGCACCGGCTCGAGCGCGACCATCGACTTGTTGCACTTCGCCGCGAACGTGCCTTCCGGATCGTAGATGTATGCGAGACCGCCCGACATGCCGGCCGCGAAGTTGCGCCCGGTCTCGCCGAGCACGACGACCGTGCCGCCCGTCATGTATTCGCAACCATGGTCGCCCGTGCCTTCGACGACCGCCGTCGCACCCGAGTTGCGCACGCAGAAGCGCTCGCCCGCCACACCGCGGAAGAACGATTCGCCTTCGATCGCGCCGTACATCACCGTGTTGCCGCAGATGATGTTTTCCTCGGACTTGCCGCGGAAGTCGTTGGTCGGGCGGATGATGATCCGGCCGCCCGACAGCCCCTTGCCGACGTAGTCGTTGCCGTCGCCGACGAGGTCGAGCGTCACGCCCTTCGCGAGGAACGCGCCGAAGCTCTGGCCGGCCGTGCCCTTCAGCTGGATGTGCACCGCGTCGTCGGCCAGGCCGTCGTGGCCGTGCTTCTTCGCGATCACGCCCGACAGCATCGCGCCGACCGTCCGGTTCACGTTGCGCACCGGCTGGATGAACGACACATGCTCGCCGTTCTCGATCGCGGCCTTCGCCTTCTCGATCAGCACGTGGTCGAGCGCGCGCTCGAGGCCGTGATCCTGCACGTCGACGTGACGCGGCGCGACGTCCTCGCATTCTTCCGGCTGGTAGAACACGCGCGAGAAGTCGAGGCCCTTCGCCTTCCAGTGCTCGATGCCCTTGCGGGTGTCGAGCAGGTCGGCGCGGCCGATCAGGTCGTCGAACTTCGCGACGCCGAGCTGCGCCATGATCTCGCGCACTTCCTCGGCGACGAAGAAGAAGTAGTTCACGACGTGCTCGGGCTGGCCCTTGAACTTCGCACGCAGCACCGGATCCTGCGTCGCGACGCCGACCGGGCACGTGTTCAGGTGGCACTTGCGCATCATGATGCAACCTTCGACGACGAGCGGCGCCGTCGCGAAGCCGAATTCGTCCGCGCCGAGCAGCGCGCCGATCACGACGTCGCGGCCCGTCTTCATCTGGCCGTCGGCCTGCACGCGGATACGGCCGCGCAGGCGGTTCAGCACCAGCGTCTGCTGCGTTTCGGCCAGGCCGAGTTCCCACGGCGTGCCCGCGTGCTTGACCGACGACAGCGGCGATGCGCCCGTGCCGCCGTCATGGCCGGCGATCACGACGTGATCGGCCTTCGCCTTCGCGACACCGGCCGCGACCGTGCCGACGCCCACTTCCGACACGAGTTTCACGGAGATGCTCGCGCTCGGGTTCACGTTCTTCAGGTCGTGGATCAGCTGTGCCAGATCCTCGATCGAGTAGATGTCGTGGTGCGGCGGCGGCGAGATCAGGCCGACGCCCGGCACCGAGTAACGCAGCTTGCCGATGTATTCGGACACCTTGTGGCCCGGCAGCTGGCCGCCTTCGCCCGGCTTCGCGCCCTGCGCCATCTTGATCTGGATCTGGTCGGCCGACGCGAGGTACTCGGCGGTGACGCCGAAGCGGCCCGACGCGACCTGCTTGATCTTCGAGCGCAGCGAATCGCCGTCCTTCAGCGGAATGTCGCTGACGATTTCATCGCCGATCACCGACTTCAGCGTCTCGCCCGACTTGATCGGAATGCCGCGCAACTCGTTGCGGTAACGCTTCTCGTCCTCGCCGCCTTCGCCGGTGTTCGACTTGCCGCCGATCCGGTTCATCGCGATCGCAAGCGTTGCGTGCGCTTCGGTGCTGATCGAACCGAGCGACATCGCGCCCGTCGCGAAGCGCTTGACGATGTCCTTCGCCGGCTCGACGTCGTCGATCGGGATCGCCTTGGTCGGCTCGACCTTGAACTCGAACAGGCCGCGGAACGTCATGTGGCGCTTGGTCTGGTCGTTGATCAGGTGCGCGTATTCCTTGTACGTCTGGTACGAGTTGCTGCGCGTCGCGTGCTGCAGCTTCGCGATCGAATCCGGCGTCCACATGTGGTCTTCGCCACGCACGCGGTACGCGTACTCGCCGCCCGCGTCGAGCATGTCGCGCAGGACCGGGCTGTCGCCGAACGCGTCGCGGTGCAGGCGGATCGCCTCTTCCGCGACTTCGAACAGGCCGATGCCGCCGACCTTCGATGCGGTACCCTTGAAGTACTTCTCGACCAGGTCGCTCGACAGGCCGAGCGCTTCGAAGATCTGCGCGCCCGTGTACGACATGTACGTCGAGATGCCCATCTTCGACATCACCTTCTGCAGGCCCTTGCCGACCGCCTTCGTGAAGTTGTAGACGGCCTTCTCCGGCGACAGGTCGCCCGGCAGCCCTTCGGCCATCTTCGCGAGCGTTTCCATCGCGAGGTACGGGTGCACGGCTTCCGCGCCGTAGCCCGCGAGCAGCGCGAAGTGGTGCGTCTCACGTGCGGAGCCCGTCTCGACGACGAGGCCCGTGCTCGTGCGCAGCCCCTGCTGGACGAGGTGCGAGTGGATCGCCGACGTGGCGAGCAGCGCCGGAATCGCGACATGCTCGGCGTCCGTCTTGCGGTCCGACACGATCAGCATGTTGTAGCCCGACTTCACCGCGTCGACGGCTTCCGCGCACAGCGACGCGAGGCGTGCCTCGATGCCTTCCTTGCCCCAGGCGACCGGGTAGCAGATGTTCAGTTCGTACGCGCTGAACTTGCCGCCCGTGTACTGGTCGATCGCGCGGATCTTCGCGATGTCCTTGAAGTCGAGCACCGGCTGCGACACTTCGAGACGCATCGGCGGGTTGATGTTGTTCGTGTCGAGCAGGTTCGGCTTCGGGCCGATGAACGACACGAGCGACATGACCATGTTCTCGCGGATCGGGTCGATCGGCGGGTTCGTGACCTGCGCGAACAGCTGCTTGAAGTAGTGATAGAGCGTCTTGTTCTTGTTCGACATCACCGCGAGCGGCGAGTCGTTGCCCATCGAACCGACGGCTTCCTCGCCCTGCTGCGCCATCGGCGCCATCAGGAACTTCAGGTCTTCCTGCGTATAGCCGAACGCCTGCTGGCGGTCGAGCAGCGCGGCGCCCTGCGTGCGGCCGGCCGCGACTTCCTCGGCCTTCGGCTCGATCTCGTCGAGCTTGATGCGCACGGCATCGATCCAGCTCTTGTACGGCTTCGCGTTCGCGAGGTTGTCCTTCAGTTCCTTGTCGTCGATGATGCGGCCGTGTTCCATGTCGATCAGGAACATCTTGCCCGGCTGTAGGCGCCACTTCTTGACGATCTTCGATTCGGGGATCGGCAGCGTGCCGGCTTCCGACGCCATGATGACGAGGTCGTCGTCGGTGACGATGTAGCGCGCCGGACGCAGGCCGTTACGGTCGAGCGTCGCGCCGATCTGGCGGCCGTCGGTGAACGCGATCGCGGCCGGGCCGTCCCACGGCTCCATCATCGCGGCGTGGTATTCGTAGAACGCGCGGCGGTTCTCGTCCATCAGCGTGTGCTGTTCCCATGCTTCCGGGATCATCATCATCACCGCGTGCACGAGCGGGTAGCCGGCCATCACCAGCAGCTCGAGACAGTTGTCGAACGACGCGGTATCCGACTGGCCCGGGTAGATCAGCGGCCACAGCTTCGGCAGATCGTCGGCGAGCACGTGCGACGCGATCGCGCCGGTACGCGCGTTCAGCCAGTTCACGTTGCCCTTCACGGTGTTGATCTCGCCGTTGTGCGCGATCATCCGGTACGGGTGAGCCAGCTCCCACGCCGGGAACGTGTTGGTCGAAAAGCGCTGGTGCACGAGCGCGAGCGCCGACACGACACGCGCGTCCTGCAGGTCGCGGTAATACACGCCGACCTGGCCCGCGAGCAGCAGCCCCTTGTAGACGATCGTGCGCGCCGACATCGACGGCACGAAGTATTCCTTGCCGTGCTTGAGCTTCAGCGCCTGGATGCGGTGGCTCGCCGTCTTGCGGATCACGTACAGCTTCCGCTCGAGCGCGTCCGTCACCATGATGTCCTTGCCGCGGCCGATGAAGATCTGGCGGATCAGCGGCTCGCTCGCCTTGACCGTCGGCGAAATCGGCATCGCATGGTCGACCGGCACGTCGCGCCAGCCGAGTACGACCTGACCTTCGGCCTTCACCGTCCGCTCGAGCTCCTGCTCGCACGCGAGACGCGATGCGTTTTCCTTCGGCAGGAAGATCATGCCGACCCCATATTCACCGGCCGGCGGCAGGTTCACGCCCTGCTTCGCCATTTCCTCGCGATAGAACGCGTCCGGAATCTGGATCAGGATGCCCGCGCCGTCGCCCATCAGCGGATCGGCGCCGACCGCGCCACGGTGATCGAGGTTCTCGAGGATCTTCAGACCCTGCTGAATGATCTCGTGGCTCTTCTTGCCCTTGATGTGAGCGACGAAGCCGACGCCACAGGCGTCGTGTTCGTTTTGCGGGTCATACAGACCTTGTGCGGCGGGCACCGCGGCGAGCGGCTGCTGGTGGTCGTTCATGGGGACACCGTCGTAAAGGGGGCCTGGAGGCCGTTGAACCATTTTCTTGTTGCCGTCGATCCCGCTCCCAACGGGAGACGGCACGGCCGACCGTGGATGGGCATGCTTCGCCCGGGCCACCGGAATTCGGAATATACGCGACGAATCAAAGGAATAGCAACAAAAACCGCTTGATAGAGCCCCAATAAAATGGATGCCTCGATCTGGTGCCGTTTTATTGGGGACGTATCGTTTTGGTGCAAAAAGAAGCGGCACCCGCAGCGCCGCCTCCTGAACCGCCATTCCTGCGTTACTGCTGGATCGGCGGCGTGTTTTCACGCACCTTTCTGGGGCGTCCGCGCGGCAGCGGCGACACGCGCCGGTTCGCGGTACGCGCCGCCCACTCGCGATAATTCTCGCCGCCGAGCACCCAGCCCTTCAACGTCGCCTGCTGCAGCTGGTCGGCCTGGCGCTCGTCGAGCGGCTGCTCGCACAGCTCCTTGTACGCGCGCTGGCGGTCGAACGGCGTATTGCCGAGCGCCCAGTAGAGCGGATGGTCGGTGATCAGGCTGTCGACGGTGAGCCCGACGTGGTGCCGGTAGCTCGACCAGCGATAGGCCTCGGGCGTCGCGACGAGCTGCGCGCGCACCGGGCTCATCTCGACCACGCGGCTCGCGAGCAGGAAATAGCGCTCGCCTTCGATCACGGTCGCGCGATAGCGGCCTTCCCACAGGGTGCCGCGCCGCGAATAGCGCCGGTTGAAATGCGCGACGTAGCGGCGACCGACTGCCTGCATCGCTTTCGGCAGGCTCGCTTCGTCGCTCGGCGTCACGAGCAGTTGCACCTGGCGGGGCAGCAGCACGTAGGCGTGCACCGACAGGTGATGATCGCGCGCGGCGGCCTTCAGGCAATCGATGAAGAGTTCGTAGTCCTGGTCGTCGACGAACGCGGGTTGCTGATCCAGGCCGCGCAGTATCACGTGCTGCGGCTGGTCGGGAACGTAGAGTCGTGCTAACCGTGCCATGCTGAATGTCCGTTTGAACGCGTTAGGAAATACCCGGGGGTCCGAAAGTGCGCACCTGCGTAGAATGCCTGTCCCCGCGGGGCGCGAAAGCGTACGGTCGTACGAAACCTAGGGAGAAAACTCTAACTTACGAGCTTGTTTGGTTTTAAACGCAGTCGTCATAATGAGCACGCCTTTGATCGGAGGAGACACAATGAAACGAAAACTGGCCATTACGGGGGCCGCAGCGCTCGCATTCGCGGGCGGTACGGCACACGCACAATCCGCAGGTGATTTCTACGTCAGCACCGGCTGGCTGCACCTTTCGCCGCAGGACAGCAGCGACCCGCTGTTCGTCTACCGCGTAGGCGGCACGCCCATCAACCAATCCATTCCCAACACCGGCGCGGGCATCAACGACGCCGACACGCTGGGGCTCGCGGCGGGCTACTTCGTCACCGACCATATCTCCACCGAGCTCGTGATGGGGATACCGCCGAAGTTCGACATTACCGGCAAGGGTCAGTTCGATAGATTCGGCGTACTCGGCCGCGCGTACCAGTGGAGCCCCGCCGTCTTGCTGCGCTACCACTTCAACGACGCCAATGCGAAGTTCCGTCCGTATGTCGGTGTCGGCGCGACCTATGTCTGGTTCACCGGCGCGAAGATCACCAACGGCACGTTCGAGAACGGCGTGCTCGGCGGCCCGACCAGCGCAACGACCAGCAACCAGTGGGCGCCCGTCTTCAACGCCGGCTTCACGTACAACTTCACGAAGCACTGGTTCGCGGGGCTGTCGCTCTCGTACATCCCTGTCAGCGTGACCGCGACCTTCACGACGGCCCGCCGGACGCCGGTCGGCACCCTGACCGAAACGTCGAAAGCGAAGATCTCGCTGAACCCGATCGTCACGTACCTGAACCTCGGCTACCGCTTCTAAGCGTAGTCGAATATTTGGGGAATGGTTAATCCTGCTGCAATTTGTAGCGGATTTTTCGTGACGTAACGTCTCCACGATGCGAAACGCCCCGGCGGGAATCCCGTCGGGGCGTCGTTTTTTCGCATCAGGCACGTTCCTGACGCCGGTTTCGCCAGCCGTTGTCGCGCCGTCAGGGGATGGCGATGTCGTCCAGCGCTGCCGGCCCGATCAGGTCGATCCGGTCCGTGCAGACCGCGTCGACGCCCCAGCGGGCGAGTTCGCGTGCCCGTTCGAGGTCGTTTACCGTGTAAACCAGGATGCGCAGCCCGGCCGCCTTGATCGCGCGCACGAGCGGTTCGTCGAGCTGGGTGTGGTCTGCATGCAACGAAACGCAGCCGAGCGCGCCGACGACCTGCGCATGCCAATCGTCCGGCACGGACTCGTAGAGCATTCCGCGCGGCAGCGCAGGCGCCGTCGCGCGTGCCTGTTGCAGCGCATCGAACGAGAATGACGACAGGAGCGGCGGAATCGCGGCATCACGCCAGTACGCGGCCGCGTCGGCCGCCACGCGCTGCCCGGTCTCAATCTCGCGCCCCGGGCACGGCTTGATCTCGACATTCGCCGCCAGCCCGTGGGCGAGGCAGCGCGCCGCCGCCGCCTCGAGCGTCGGCATCCGCTCGCCCACGAAGCGCGCGTCGCGCCACGTGCCCGCATCGAGCGCGGCCAGCGCGTCATAACGCATGCCCGCCGCCGCGCCGTGACCGTTCGACGTGCGGTCGACCGTGTCGTCGTGCAGCAGGAACGTCACGTCGTCGGCCGATAGCTTCGCGTCAAACTCGACCATCCGGTGGCTACGGCGCGCGCCCTCGTCGAGCGCGGCGAGCGTGTTCTCCGGCGCGAGCGTGCCGCCGCCGCGATGGGCGACGACGCGCGGATAAGGCCACCAGTCGGTACGGGTCGTCATCGTCGGTCTCTCGGCAAGGTCAGCAGGGTCAGCCGGCACGCTTGCCGGTCTCGGGATCGAAGAAATGCAGGCGGTGCGCCGGCAGCGCGGCCGCCAGCGCCGTGCCGCGCGCGGGACGGTCCGCGTGCGGCAGGCGCACCGCGACGTCGTGACTGCCCCACCGGCCATGCGCGAGATTGTCCGCGCCGAGCAGCTCGCACGAGTCGACCGGCAGCGTCGCCTGCGCGACGCCCGGCTGTGGCGTCATGTGTTCGGGACGCACGCCGAGCACCCAGTCGCGCCCGGTGGCGATCTCGCGGCCGATGCCGGGGGCGCCCGCGACCGGCAGCGCGGGGCCGCCGCCCGCGACCGTAAACGTCGCGCCGTCGTCCGACAGCCGGCCGTGCATCAGGTTCATCGCCGGCGAGCCGATGAAGCCCGCGACGAACACCGTCGCCGGCTTCTCGTACACGTCGACCGGCGCGCCGATCTGCTCCGCGTTGCCGCGGTTCATCACGATCACGCGCTGCGCAAGGGTCATCGCCTCGATCTGGTCGTGCGTCACGTAGACGCTCGTCGTCGCGAGCCGCGCATGCAGCCGCTGGATCTCGAGCCGCATCTGTACGCGCAACTTCGCGTCGAGGTTCGACAACGGCTCGTCGAACAGGAACACCGACGGCTCGCGCACGATCGCGCGCCCCATCGCGACACGCTGCCGCTGGCCGCCCGACAGCTCGCGCGGCCGCCGCGCGAGCAGCGGCTCGAGCTCGAGGATCTTCGCGGCCGCGGCCACCCGCGAATCGATCGTCGCGCGCTCGATCCCGCGGATCTTCAGCCCGTAGCCCATGTTCTGCGCGACCGTCATGTGCGGGTACAGCGCATAGTTCTGGAACACCATCGCGATGTCGCGATCCTTCGGCTCCAGCGCGTTGACGACGCGCTCGCCGATCGCGATCTCGCCGTCCGTCACCGTCTCGAGCCCCGCGATCATCCGCAGCAACGTCGACTTGCCGCAGCCCGACGGGCCGACCAGCACGATGAATTCGCCGTCGGCGATCTCCACGTCGATGCCATGCAGCACGTGCTGCTTGCCGTCGTAGGATTTCCTGACGCCCTTCAAGCTCAGCGCAGCCATTCTTGGTCTTTCTCCCGGTTGCCGTCCGTCATTTATTTCTCGGAATCGACGAGGCCGCGCACGAACCAGCGCTGCATCGCCAGCACGACGACGAGCGGCGGGATCATTCCCAGCAGCGTCGCCGCCATCACGTATTGCCATTCGGTCGCGGCGTCGCCGCTCGCGATCATCGTCTTGATACCCACCACCGCCGTCGACAGCGAGGCCTCCGTCGTGATCAGGATCGGCCACAGATACTGGTTCCAGCCGTAGATGAACGTGATCACGAACAGCGCCGCGATGCTCGTCTTCGACAGTGGCAGCACGACGTCCCAGAAGAACCGCAGCGGCCCCGCGCCGTCGATGCGTGCGGCATCCATCAGCTCGTCGGGCAGCGTCATGAAGAACTGGCGGAACAGGAACGTCGCGGTCGCCGATGCGATCAGCGGCAGCGTGAGCCCCGCGTAGGTGTTCGTCAGGTGCAGCGTCGACACGACCTGCACGGTCGGGAAGATCCGCACTTCCACCGGCAGCATCAGCGTGATGAAGATCAACCAGAACGCCGTGTTGCGGAACGGGAAGCGGAAATAGACGATCGCGTACGCGGACAGGATCGACACCGCGATCTTGCCCACCGCGATGCCGAGCGCCATCGCGAAGCTGTTCACGAGCAGGCGGCCGAACGGCGCCGTCGTACCGCCGCTGCCATGCCCCCAGATGTACGCGACGTTCTCGAACAGGTGCGTGCTCGGCACGAGCGACAGCGGCACCGTGAACACTTCCTGCGCGTTCATCGTCGCCGCGCAGAACGCGACGTAGACGGGAAACACGATCAGCACCACACCCGCGATCAGCACCGCGTGGCAGAACAGGTCGAAGCCCTTGCGATTTTCGATCATGCGTATTGCACCCTGCGTTCGACGAAGCGGAACTGGATCACCGTGAGCCCGACGACGATGATCATCAGCACGACCGACTGCGCGCCCGAGCTGCCGATGTCGAGCCCCTGGAAGCCCTCCGCGAAGATCTTGTAGATCAGTGTCTTCGTGCTCTGCGCCGGACCGCCGCCGGTGGCCGCGTCGATCACCGGGAACGTGTCGAAGAACGCGTAGACGAGGTTCACGACCAGCAGGAAGAAGCTGGTGGGCGACAGCAGCGGCAGCACGATGTTGAAGAAGCGCCGTACCGGCCCGGCGCCGTCGATCGCAGCCGCCTCGATCAGCGAGCGCGGAATCGCCTGCAGGCCCGCGTAGAAGAACAGGAAGTTGTAGCTCACCTGCTTCCACACCGATGCGAGCACGACGAGGAACATCGCCTGCCCGCCGTTCAGCGCGTGATTCCACACGATGCCGCTCTTCGCGAGCGCATAGGTGATCAGGCCGATGCTCGGGTTGAACAGGAACGCCCACAGCACTGCAGCGATGGTCGGGGCGACCGCGTACGGCCAGATCAGCAGCGTGCGGTACACGCGCGCGCCGCGGATCACGCGGTCGGCGCACGCGGCGAGGACCAGCGACACGACTAGCCCGCTCACCGTGACGAGCGAACTGAACACGAGCGTCGTGCGGAACGAATCGAGATACAGCGGATCGGCGAACAGGTGCGTGAAGTTCGCGAGGCCGACGAATTCGCTCGACGTGCCGAACGCGTCCTGCATCTGCGTCGACTGCCATAGCGCGACGCCGGCCGGCCACAGGAAGAACACGGCGGTGATCGCGAGCTGCGGCGCGATCAGCAGGTACGGCAGCAGGCTCGTACCGAAACGGGAACGGGATTGCATCGCGAAGATCCGGTCAGGCGCAACGGAAAGGGGGCGTGCCGCCGGCCGGCACGCGCATCCGCACTGGATGCGACGCGGCCGGCGGCACGGTGCGATGCGGGCTCAGCCGCCCGACTTCTCGAAGCGGCGCAGCAGTTCGTCGCCGCGCGACGCGGCCGAATCGAGCGCGTCCTTCGGCGACTTCTTCTGCGCCCAGACCTGTTCGAACTCCTCGTCGACCACCGTGCGGATCTGCGGCATGTTGCCCAGGCGCAGCCCCTTCGTGTACGGCAGCGGCGGCTTGTTCAGCATCTGCTTGATCGCGGTTTCGGCGCTCGGGTTCTTCGCGTAGAAGCCCTGCTGGCGCGTGAGGTCGTACGCCGCGGTCGTCACGGGCAGGTAGCCCGTGTCCTGGTGCCACTTCGCGGCGACCGCCGGCGAGGCCAGGTACGCGAGGAATTTCGCGACGCCCTTGTAGGTCGCCGGATCCTTGCCCGCCAGCACCCACAGGCTCGCACCGCCGATGATCGCGTTCTGCGGAGCGCCC
The DNA here is from genome assembly GCF_020419725.1 of Burkholderia sp. AU38729. Classification (NCBI taxonomy): domain Bacteria; kingdom Pseudomonadati; phylum Pseudomonadota; class Betaproteobacteria; order Burkholderiales; family Burkholderiaceae; genus Burkholderia; species Burkholderia sp. AU38729. The sequence goes on from NZ_JAIZQO010000016.1 coordinate 160,630, forward strand.
TTCACGTTCGCGTCGTACGGCATCATGCCCGTGCCGTAGCTGAACTTCGCGAACTTCTGCACGTTCGCGAGCGCGCCCGACGACGTCGTCAGGATCCCGCAGTCGCCGCTGTAGAACTTCGCCGACGCCTCATCCTTGCGGCCCGCGTACGTGAACGTGCCGTCCTTCGCCATCTGTTGCAGGAACGAGATGTGCGCAATCTGCTGCGGCTTGTTGAATTCGAGCGCCGCGTCGGTACCGTCGAAGCCGTTGTTGCGGCTCGCGAACGGCAGCCCGTGCCACGCGCTGTAGTTCTCGAGCTGGATCCAGCCCTGCCAGCCGGTCGTGAAGCCGCACGCCATCCCCGACTTGCGCAGCTTCTCGGCATCGGCCTGCACGTCGGCCCACGTCTTCGGCGGCTGGTTCGGGTCGAGCCCGGCCTTCTTGAACGCGTCCTTGTTGTAGTACAGCACCGGCGTCGAGCTGTTGAACGGCATCGAGACGAGATGGCCCGTCTTCGCGTCGCTGTAGTAGCTCGCGATGGTCGGCACGAACGCCTTTTCGTCGAGCGGCACGCCGGCCTGCTTGAACACGTCGTAGACGGGCACGACGGCCTTCTTCGCCTGCATCATCGTGGCCGTGCCGACTTCGTAGACCTGGAGGATCGCCGGCGCGTTGCCGCTGCGATAGGCGGCGATGCCGGCCGCGAGCGCCTGGTCGTAGGTGCCCTTGAAGACCGGCACGATCTTGTAGTCGCTCTGCGACGCATTGAACTGGTCGGCGATCGCATTGACCCGCTCGCCGAGCGCGGCCTCCATCGCATGCCAGAACTGGATTTCCGTCGCGGCGAGCGCCACGTGCTGTACCCCGAACATCAGCGCGCCGCCGAGCGCGATCGAACGAACCAGTGTCCCCGCAGGCTTCTTCTTCATCGACCTCTCTCCTATGAAAACGTTACCAACAGCGTGTGCAACATTCCCGTCGCCATTGAACCGGCGAAGTCTAGTGATCGTTTGTGACAGTCAGTTGTCGCCGATGACGAACAGGCGCTGATACTCCTTCAGCGCGAAGCGGTCGGTCATGCCGGCGATGTAGTGCGCGACGAGGCGCGGCTGCTGCGCGGTGTCGTCGGACTGGTACGGCGGCGGCAACAGGCGCGGATCGTCGATGAACGCGTCGAACAGGCCGGTGACGACCCGCTGCGCCTTGCTCGCCATGCGCATCACCTTGTAGTGGCGATAGAGGTTCTTGAAGAGGAAACGCTTGAGGGCGGCCGCCTGCGCGGCGACCGTTTCGCTGTGCGACACGAGCGGCGGCGCGGCGCGCACGTCGTCGAGCGATGCGGGCGCGACACGCGCGAGATTGCGCGTCGTCTCGTCGATCAGGTCGACGATCAGCGTGTTGATGATGCGGCGCACCGTCTCGTGCACGAGACGGCGGCCTTCGAGGTACGGGAATTCGGCGAGCGCCGCCTCGTAGTGGCGCTGCCACAGCTCGACTTCCGCGAGCTGCTCGATCGTGATCAGGCCGGAACGCAGGCCGTCGTCGACGTCGTGGTTGTTGTACGCGATCTCGTCCGCGATGTTGGCGAGCTGCGCTTCGAGCGACGGCTGGCGGCCTTGCAGGAAGCGCTCGCCGAGCGCGCCGAGCTTGCGCGCATTCTCGCGCGAGCAGTGCTTCAGAATGCCTTCGCGCGTCTCGAAGCACAGGTTCAGCCCGTCGAACGCGCCGTAGTGCTCCTCGAGCTCGTCGACGACCGCGAGGCTCTGCAGGTTGTGCTCGAAGCCGCCATGCTCGCGCATGCAGGCATTCAGCGCGTCCTGCCCGGCATGGCCGAACGGCGTATGGCCGAGGTCGTGCGCGAGCGAGATCGCTTCGACGAGATCCTCGTTCAGGCGCAGGTTGCGCGCGACCGAGCGCGCGATCTGCGCGACTTCGAGACTGTGCGTGAGACGGGTGCGGAACAGGTCGCCTTCGTGATTGACGAAGACCTGCGTCTTGTATTCGAGCCGGCGAAATGCGGTCGAATGGACGATGCGGTCGCGGTCGCGCTGGAATTCGGTGCGCGCCGCCGGCGGTGCTTCCGGATGGCGACGGCCGCGCGACTGCGACGCATGTGCCGCATACGGAGCGAGATGGGCTTCCAGCGCCGCCAGCGTCGGCGGCTCGGCCACCGGCGCAACTGACGCGTGGCCGGCTTCGGGCAGTGTGCTGCTGGATGTCTCGCTCACGTCTCCTCCATGTCAGGGGCGCCGGGGCATCCGGGCCGCCGTTAGCGGGTGGTCTGCGCCAGTGTGGCGAACACGGCTTCGTCCGGCGCCTGCGTGATCAGCGTATCGCCGAATCGCTTCAGCAGGATGAACTTGATCGCGCCGGCCTCGGCCTTCTTGTCGACACGCATCAGGTCCATATAGCGCGCATCGCCGAGCGCGGGCCCGCGGGTCGGCAGGTGCGCAGCCGCGATCACCGCATCGAGGCGCTGCCGCGACGCTTCGTCGAGCAGGCCGAGCCGCACCGACAGATCACCCGCCATCACCATCCCACAGCCGACCGCCTCGCCGTGCAGCCATTCGCCGTAGCCGAGCCCGGCCTCGATCGCATGGCCGAACGTGTGGCCGAAATTCAGGATCGCGCGCAGGCCGCCTTCGCGTTCGTCGGCCGCCACCACGCTTGCCTTGATCTCGCACGAGCGCTTCACCGCATGCGCGAGCGCAGCCGGGTCGCGACGGTTCAGCGCGTCGACGTTCGCCTCGATCCAGTCGAAGAATTCCGCATCGGCGATCGCGCCGGTCTTGATGATCTCGGCGACGCCGGCTGCCAGTTCGCGGTCGGGCAGCGTCGTCAGCGCGCCGATGTCCGCGATCACGGCCTGCGGCTGGTAGAACGCGCCAATCATGTTCTTGCCGAGCGGGTGGTTGATGCCCGTCTTGCCGCCGACCGACGAGTCGACCTGCGACAGCAGCGTCGTCGGCACCTGGATGAACGGCACGCCGCGCATGTAGCACGCGGCGGCAAAGCCCGTCATGTCGCCGATCACGCCGCCGCCGAGCGCGACGAGCGTCGTCTTGCGGTCCGCGCGGTCGGTCAGCAGGCCGTCGAAGATCAGGTTCAGCGTTTCCCAGTTCTTGTACGCCTCGCCGTCCGGCAGCACGACCGTCGACACGCGTTTGCCGAGCGGCGCAAGCGCCGCGCGCAGCGCGTCGCCGTAGAGCGGATCGACCGTCGTGTTCGTGACGATCGTGACGGACGAGCCCTTGATATGAGGCGCGAACAGCTCGGCGCGACCGATCAGGCCGGCGCCAATGTGAATCGGATAGGCGCGGTCGCCCAGGTCGACGTTGACAGTAATCATGCTTGTAGCGGCTTGGCGATGACGCCGGCCAGTTCGAGTTGCATCAGCACCATGTTGACGAGACCGTTGACCGACGGACGGCCGGTCTCGATGACGAAATCCGCGCATTCGCGGTACAGCGGGTCGCGTACCTCGTACAGCGCTTCGAGACGCCCCTTCGGATCTTCGGTCTGCAGCAGCGGGCGATTCTTGTCCTTGCGCGTGCGCAGCCACAGATCGTGCGGATTGGCGCGCAGGTAGACGACGATGCCGTGGTTTTTCAGGCAGTCGCGGTTTTCCGGGCGCAGCACCGCGCCGCCGCCCGTCGCGAGCACGATGTTCTCGCGCTGCGTGAGATCGGCGATCACCTGCGTTTCGCGATCGCGAAACCCGGCCTCGCCCTCCATCTCGAAGATCACCGGAATGCGCGCGCCCGTGCGGGCCTCGATTTCGTGGTCGGAGTCGAAGAACGTCCTGTCGAGACGGCGCGCGACCGCACGGCCCACGGTGGTCTTACCCGCTCCCATAAGGCCGACGAAAAATACGTTTGCATGTGGGTCCCGCGCTTGCAACGGCTTCCTCTGCTTCAATCTTGCTGGTGTGTGGCGCAGCTTACTGGCAAAGCGGCTGCCTTGTCGAGCCTGCGCCGGCGGCTTCAGGCCCCGTTTTCTCGGCATCCGTGCTGACCGCGCCGCGCGCATTACAGCGCGCATCGACGACGGTCGGCGTGATGAAGACGACCAGCTCGTTACGTTGATCGCGTTGCGCGCGGTGCCGGAAAAGCGCGCCCAGAAACGGTATTTTGCCCAAGAGCGGCACGCGCGTCACATCGTTCCGGTTCAGTTGTTCATAGATCCCGCCGATCGCGACCGTCCCGCCGTTCTCGACCTCGACGCGCGTCTGGACGTGCTTCGTATGGATCGCCGGGCCGGCCGCCGTCGGCTCGCCGATACTGTCCTTCGTCACGTCCAGGTCGAGCACCACGCGCCCGTCCGGCGTGATTTGCGGCTCGACCTCCAGTTTGAGCGTGGCCCGGCGGAACTGCACGCCGCTCACGCCGTTCCCGACCTTCGCCTGGTACGGCAACTCCGACCCCTGTTCGACGATGGCCTTGACGCGGTCGGCGGTCACCACGCGCGGGCTCGAAACGATCTGGCCCCGCCCCTGTGCCTCGAGCGCGCTCAGTTCGACGTCGAGCACACGGCTGAGCGGCGCGGCGAACAGCGTGAAGCCGGCGGTTGCCGCTTCGAAGCCGCCGAGCGGCCGTGCAGCCAGGTCGAGCGCATTGCGGGCACCGGTCGCAAACGTGGCGCTCTCGCCCGACGGCGGCCGCTCCTGCGCGCGCAGCGCGACACGTGCGCCGAGATTGCGCGAAAAACCCTGCTCGCCCTCGACGATGCGGGCCTCGATCCGGACCTGCCGCGACGGCCGGTCGATCGCCTCGATCAGGCTCGCGACCTGGTCGAGACGCGGCGCGAGATCGGTGACGAACAGCAGGTTCGTGCGCGGATCGGCCGCCGCTGCGCCGCGCTTCGACAGCAGCCGCTGGCCGGTTGCGCCGGCCAGCAGTCGCTGCACGTCCTGCGCGCGCGGGTAGTGCAGCGCGAACGTCCGGCTCGCAAGCGGCTCCAGATCGGCGGCCCGCGCGTGCATTTCGAAGCGCTCGCGTTCGCGGGCGGCCAGTTCGACCGCCGGCGTGACCCATATCACGTTGCCCCGCCGGGTCATCGCGAGCGCGTGTGTGTCGAGTAGCGTGTCGAAGGCATCGCGCCAAGGGACATTGTTCAGACGTAACGTGACGGTACCGCGCACCTGCTCGCTGACGACGATATTGAGCCCCGTGAACCGTGCGAACGCGTCGAACGCGGCCGCAAGCCCTGCGCCCTGCAGATTCAACGAGATCCGCCGCGTGTCGTCCGCATCGCCCGGTTGCCGGGCCGCCGCGTCGCCCATCCGGGCCGGCGGCGCCAACGGGATCGGCGGCCCCTCCAGCCCGGGTGCCGAGGTGGCGGCCTCCGCCTGAAACGCCGCGCGAGCCGCCTGGTCGAACGGCGGCGGCCCGGCCTCCGTCGCTACGGCGTGATCCGCCCCGTCCACCCCGCCTTGTGGCAATGGAAGGCCCGGCACCTGCGCATCCAACGATGCGGCAGGCCAGACGGCCGGCAGCGGCGGCAATGACGCGCTTGCACTGGCCGCGGTCAAGCCTACCCAAACGGCGAGCACCCGGCATCCGTGCTTGATCATGGCCGCCTCCCGTCGTCCAGCGTGACCCGGTACGCGCCATCCGCCGTTGCGAGCGTCACGGTGACGGGGTCGACGCGCACCACTCGCGCGGCCCCGAGGGTATCGCCGGGAACCACGGCCGTGAACGCGCCGCCACCGTCGTCGAACAGCGCGAGACCTGCATGACCGTCGCGAATCGTGCCAGCCAGGCGGGCAGCCGCCCCGTGCGCTTCGGACGAACCGGCCTCGCCGAACGGATCGGCGCCGGGTGCGCCGGCCAGAACCGACGCCTCCCCGCCTGTGAACGTTGGCACCGGCAACGCCGGAAACACGTCGACGGACATTTCAACGCGCGCGGCCTCCTTTCCCCGTTCGACACGCAGCGCGGACGGCACTGCCAGCACCGGGAAGCGGGCCAGCTCGCCGACCATCTGCAGCAACGCGTGAAAGCGGCCCTCCGCGACGATGCGCACCGTGCGCCTGCCGTCCGGCACTGCGCCGTCGGCGCGCAGCGGTTCGATCGATACGTCGCGCAGCCCGCTCGACGCGGCGCGATCCGCCAGTTCCAGCATCAACGCAGCCCATTCCGGCGTACGCGGCGAGCGATCGCCGTGTGCCGCCGCCGGCTGCACGCCGCGTTGCCGTGCAGCGGCAGCCAGGACACGCCGCGCGTCGGCCTCCCGCATCTGCGCCGCGGCGAGCAACGCGCGGCCATGCGCGAGCCCGCTCCAGTCGGCAGCATTCGCCAGATGAATGCCGCCCGCGAGCACGGCCGCGAATGCGAGCCCACAGCCTGCGAGGTGCGCAGCCGCCGGCGACACGCGCCGCATGCCGCCTCGCCATCCGTCGCTGCGCAGTGCGGACCGATGCGCGAGCACCGCCGTCATGCGCCACCTCCCGACGCTTTCCGGGACGCCATCGCGTCGAGCCAGCGCAGCTGGATCGAGAACCGGAACGGCATCCCGCCTGTCACGACCGGAGCACCGGAAGCAGGCTTCAGTGCATCGATATCGATCCGCCAGCCACGTTGCTCGCGCGCCATCCCCCCGAGCCATCGCGCGGCCGCCCGGTAGCTCGCGGCACGCGCGTCGAGCACGGCACCGGCCGACGTCGTGCGCAGCGCATCGAGCCGGACGGTGCCGTCGCGCACCTGCGCCAGCGTGGCCAGCAGCCCTGCGACGTGCCGATAAGGCGCGGCGAGCGCGGCCGCCTGCGCGTCGCGTTGCGCGGCAACGGCCGCAGCCTTGGCTGCGCGTGTCGCGGCCCCCACCTGCGGCTGCAACTGCCGCAGCCGCGCCTCCACACTCGCGCGCTCGGCATCCACGCGCCACCGCGCCCCGGTGGCGGCGCCCGTCCACAGGCCGACGCCGAGCACACCAAGCAGAATCGCCGCACCGCACTGCGTGGCCCGGCGACGTCGCAACGCCTGCGCCAGCCGCTCGCGGTACGGCAGCAGGTTGAAGCCGCCCGGCTCCGCACGACGGGCCGTCATTCCCACACCCCGCGCAATGCCAGCCCGAATGCGACCGCCCATGCCGGGCCGCCCGGCATGCCGGCGGGCAGGCATGGCTGCCCATTCCAGCCGGTGCAGTCGAACGACACCGCAACCGCGCCGAGCACGTCGCCAATCTCGGCGACGGACGTGTCGAAGCGGGCGATACACCGCTCGTCCCCTGACACGAGTACGCAACACACGGCCCCGAGCGCGCGCTGGCGCAATGCATCGGAAAACGCCCCCGGCACGGCGCCGGACAGCGTCAGCACCGGTACGGCCAACGGGCCGTCGATTCGCCAGCCGTGCACGCCCGAGTCATGGAACCAGAGCGCCGCGTAGGGGCCCGCCTGCGCGTCGGGTTCGAATTGCGCGGCATAGCGCAACGCACGCAGCGCCGCGGCCGACTCGCCGTCGACCACCGTCAGGTCGACACCGGCCTGGGCGGCCACGTCGATCCGCCGTTCGAGCAGCGCCAGCGGAGCCACGGCAATCTCGATCTCGCCGGCTCGTGCGCCGCCGTCCTGCCGCCAGTCGAACGCGAGACTGTCCGGCGCCAGCCCCGAGATGCGTTCGGCCGCCTGCCGCGCGGCGTCCTCGACATCGGCCCGCCCGGCCAGGTCGAGCGTCGCGGTGCGCATCTCGTCATCGTGCAACGCCATCACGCCGCGCGCGTCGCACCGCACCCCGGCCGCCGACAGCCTCGACACGGCGGCGGCCAGCGCACGCGCAACCGCCGCCCAGCGCGCATCCTCCGGGCCGCCCGCCAACCCGACCGGCTCCCGCTCCAGCCCCTCGACGCACACCTCCGCGCCCCGGCCGCACCGGCTCAGCACGGCCACCCTGACCTCGTCTGCACCGACGTCGATTCCCGTCGACCGATGCCCACCCTGCGCAAACCGCGCTCGCCATCGTCCCGCCATCCCATCCTCCCGAAATCGTCGCGGCCCATGCCGCGTTTCCGAGACCTGATTCTGCAAATCGGCGCGTGCGGCCGACAGTCGGCCTAACGGCCAGCATCCGCTCGCGACGGCCATGCGCAGGCTATGCTGGAAGCACGCCAGACCGCGTCTTCGCGGCGGGCGCCCCCCGCGTCAGGACCGGTCTTACCGGGCAGCTATAATCGCGGGACTGTTTTCCGGTATGCCTATGCAATCCACGACTCCTACGTCCCCGCCTCCCGCCCCGGAGCCGAAGAAGCGGCCCTGGTGGCAAAAAGTCCTGCTCGGATTCGCCACGATGTGCGTCGCGCTCGTCGTGGCCGGCGGCCTCGTGCTCGGCTACGCGCTCGTCGTTGCGTGGCCGAACATGCCGTCGCTCGACGCGCTGACCGACTATCGGCCGAAGGTGCCGCTGCGCATCTATACGTCCGATCACGTGCTGATCGGCGAATTCGGCGAAGAGCGCCGCGACGTCGTCCATTTCAAGGACGTGCCCGATTCGCTGAAGAAGGCGATCCTCGCGATCGAGGATGCACGCTTCTACGATCACGGCGGCGTCGACCTCACCGGCATCGTCCGCGCCGGCATCGTCGCGCTGACGAACGGCCATGCGTCGCAGGGTGCGAGCACGATCACGATGCAGGTCGCGCGCAACTTCTTCCTGTCGAGCGAGAAGACCTACACGCGCAAGATCTACGAGATGCTGCTCGCGTACCGGATCGAGCGTGCGCTGACGAAGGATCAGATTCTCGAGGTCTACATGAATCAGATCTATCTCGGCCAGCGGGCGTACGGCTTCGCGAGCGCCGCGCGGGTCTACTTCGGCAAGGACCTGAAGGACATCTCGCTCGCCGAAGCCGCAATGCTTGCCGGGCTGCCGAAGGCGCCGTCCGCGTACAACCCGGTCGTGAACCCGAAGCGTGCGAAGGTGCGCCAGGAATACATCCTGCAACGGATGCTCGAGCTGAACTTCATCTCGCGCGAGCAGTATGACGAGGCCGTCGCGCAGCCGCTCGTCGTCAAGGGCCCGGGCCGCGATTTCAGCGTGCACGCCGAGTACGTCGCGGAAATGGTCCGACAAATGATGTACGCGCAGTACCGTGAGGAAACCTACACGCGCGGCTTCAACGTCGTCACGACGATCGACTCCGCGGATCAGCAGGTCGCGTACACCGCGCTGCGCAAGGGCATCATGGATTACGAACGCCGGCACGGCTATCGCGGGCCGGAAGGCTTCATCGAGCTGCCGGCCGGTGCCGACGACCGCGAACAGGCGATCGACGATGCGCTGCTCGAACACCCCGACAACGGCGAACTGATCGCCGCGGTCGTCACGGCCGCCAGCCCGCGCCAGATCACGGTCGCATTCATCGACGGCAGCAATGCGACGATCGAGGGCGACAACCTGCGCTTCGCGTCGGGCGCGCTGTCGGCCAATGCGCAGCCGAATCGCCGCATCCGCCCGGGCGCGATCGTCCGCGTCGTGAAGAACGACGCCGGCAAATGGTCGATCACGCAGTTGCCGCAGGTCGAGGGGGCGTTCCTGTCGATCGTCCCGCAGGACGGCGCGATCCGCTCGCTCGTCGGCGGCTTCGACTACAACAAGAACAAGTTCAACCACGTCACGCAGGCGTGGCGGCAGCCGGGTTCGTCGTTCAAGCCGTTCATCTATTCGGCGTCGCTCGACAAGGGCCTCGGGCCGGCCACCGTGATCAACGACGGCCCGCTGTATTTCAGCGCCGCCGAAACGGGTGGCCAGCCCTGGGAGCCGAAAAACTACGGCGGCGGCTTCGAAGGCCCGATGTCGATGCGCACCGCGCTGCAGCGCTCGCGCAACCTCGTGTCGATCCGGATCCTGAACCACATCGGCACGAAGTACGCGCAGCAGTACATCACCCGCTTCGGCTTCGACGCCGAACGCCATCCGGCCTACCTGCCGATGGCACTCGGCGCGGGCCAGGTCACGCCCCTGCAGATGGCGGGCGCGTACTCGGTCTTCGCGAACGGCGGCTACCGCGTCAATCCGTACCTGATCGCCGAAGTCACCGATCCGAACGGCGCGATCGTCGTGCGTGCGCAGCCGCTCGTCGCCGAGCAGAATGCGCCGCGCGCGATCGACCCGCGCAACGCGTACGTGATGAACAGCCTGCTGCAGAGTGTCGCGCAGCGCGGCACGGGCGCACGGACCAACGTGCTGAAGCGCACCGACCTCGCGGGCAAGACCGGCACGACGAACGACTCGCACGACGCGTGGTTCGCCGGCTACCAGCACACGCTCGCCGCGATCGCGTGGATCGGCTACGACAATCCGCGCAGCCTCGGCGATCGCGAAACGGGGGGCGGCCTGTCGCTGCCGGTCTGGATCGACTACATGGGCGCCGCGCTGAAGGGCGTGCCCGAGTTCAAGCCGACGATGCCGGACGGTGTCGAATCGCTCGGCGGCGAGTTGTACTTCACCGAGTTCGCGCCGGGCCACGGCTTCGTGTCGACGGTCGGCGTACCGCAGGCACCGGCCGCGCAGAACGTCGACGCCACCGTGCCGCACGTCGACGAGCAGGAAAAGCAGGACATCATGAACCTGTTCGCGCACTGACCACCGGCCCGACATGAAAAAAGCGCCCCGCGGGGCGCTTTTTCCTTGGCACGACGCGTCGACGCGCAGCCCCGGCTTCGGCCGGAGCGGTTACGGCGCGCTGAACGTGATCGGCAGGCCGGCCTGCTGCGTCGCGTATTCGGTGAGCGCCGAGAAAAACTCGGTGCCCGTGCGCGTGTCGCGCCATTCGCCGTCGATGAAACGGTAGTGGAAACCGCCCGCCCTCGCGGCGATCCACACTTCCTTCATCGGCGGCTGCAGGTTGACGATGATCTTCGAGCCGTTCTCGAACGTCAGCGTCAGGACGCTGCCGTTGCGCTCCAGATCGATGTCGTGATCGCCGTCGTTGGCGTCGTCGACAGTACGCTCGACGGCCGCCAGCACGGCCTCGGCACGGGTCAGGTATTCGGTATCGGACATGCTAAACTCTATCGGTTCAATTGTTCAGGGACGATCATGCGAGTCGTTTTCCGGATGAGCGCGATTGTAGCGGCTTTGGCGATTCTTGCTGGCTGCGGTCAAAGCGGCGCGCTCTATCTGCCCACCGTGCCTCCGATGCCCAAGCCACTCCAGCAGCAGGACACCCCGCCGTCGGACGTGAAGCCGACCGATGAAAACGCGTCGTCCGACAGTGTGCCCGATTCGTCCGGCACGCCGCTCACGCTGTCACCCGAACTGTCGAGCAGCGCATCGTCGATGCCTGCACCAGCGTCGAGCCCGGCCGCGAAGTAACGACGCGCCGCTTGCACGGTTCACGAAACAAGGCGATGACTTCCCGGTCATCGCCTTTTGTTTTTTCAGGCTGCGCCGTCACGCGCGCACGCGCCGCCATCCCCATGCGATGAGCCGCCAGCCGAGCAGCACGGCGACGATTCCCGCATACAGCTTCGGCTGCGCCAGATTGTGCTTGCCGGCTCGCATCCACCAGAAGTGCAGCACGGCGAGCAGCGCGATCACGTAGATCGCGCTGTGCAGCGTCGCCCAGTGGCGGCCCAGGCGGCGCACCATCGCGCGCGGCGACGTCGCCGCGAGCGGAATCAGCAGCACGAACGCGGCGAAACCGACCGTGATGAACGGGCGCTTGCCGACGTCCTTCAGGATCGCGACGACGTCGAACCACTTGTCGAACCACAGGTAGGTCGTGAAGTGCAGCGTCGCGTAGAAGAACGCGAACAGCCCGATCATCCGGCGAAAGCGCAGCAGCGCGGCGAACCCCGTCATGCGCCGAAGCGGCGTGACGGCGAGCGTGATGCACAGGATCACGAGCGTCCAGAGCCCCGTCGAGCGCGTGATGAACTCGATCGGATTCGCGCCGAGCCGGTCGGTCAGCCCGAACAGCACGAGTCGCGCGAGCGGATAAAGGCCGGCCGCGAAAACCAGCACCTTAGCCGGCGCGAGCCAGCGCGGTGCGGCGGGACGGACCGCGCCGCGCCGTGCGGCACGTGCAGCCTGGCCGGCGCCGGCCGTGGGCGCGGCCGTCAGCGTCGAAGGGGGCATGTCGTTTCTCACCATCGCCCTCAGAAATTCTTCTTCAGGTCCATGCCCTGATACATCGACGCGACCAGGTCGCCGTAGCCGTTGAACATCAGCGTCTTGCGCTTCGGCGTGAAAAAGCCGTCCTCGCCGATGCGCCGCTCGGTCGCCTGGCTCCAGCGCGGATGATCGACGTTCGGGTTCACGTTCGAATAAAAGCCGTACTCGTTCGACGCGTACGTGTTCCAGCTCGTCTTCGGCTGCTTGTCGACGAAGCGGATCTTCACGAGCGACTTCGCGCTCTTGAAGCCGTACTTCCACGGCACGACGATCCGCACCGGCGCGCCGTTCTGGTTCGGCAGCACCTGCCCGTAAACGCCCATTGTCAGCAGCGTCAGTGGATTCATCGCCTCGTCCATCCGCAATCCTTCCGAGTACGGCCAGTCGAGCACGGGCGTCGAGAGGCCGGGCATCTGCGACGGATCGGCCAGCGTGACGAACTGCACGTATTTCGCGTTGCCGGTCGGCTGCACGCGCTTGATCAGCTCGGACAGCGGCACGCCGATCCACGGGATCACCATCGACCAGCCCTCGACGCAGCGCAGCCGGTACACGCGCTCCTCGAGCGGCGCGAGCTTCAGCAGTTCGTCGAGATCGAACACCTTCGGATGCAGCACCTCGCCCTCGACGCTCACCCGCCACGGGCGCGGCCGCAGCGTGCCCGCGTTTTGCGCGGGGTCGCTCTTGTCGGTGCCGAATTCGTAAAAGTTGTTGTAGGTGGTGATGTCCTTGAACGGCGTCACCTTGTCGGCCGCGACGAACTTCGGATTCGTCTTCGCCGCGAGCTTCGCGGCCCGCGCATCGGGCGACGCATAGCCGGCCAATGCTGCGCCGCTGCCGCCGAGCAACCCGCCCGCCGCCGCGAGGCCGGCCGCCTGCAATACGCGCCGCCGGTTCTCGAACACCGCACGCGGCGTGATTTCGCCGGGCGCAATATCGCCGCCGGTCAGTACGTTCCGCAAAGGGCGTTTGATCCACATCGTGCTGCTCCTCCTGCCTGCGCCGCGCGCAGTTTCATGAGCGTTCGACCCGGCCCGTCTTGCGCCGTTCGACGCCCGGACCGCCCGCCCGTTACAAAAGAAAACCGCCGGGCACGCAGTGCACCGGCGGTCTCATAGTCGGACGAACAGCGGAAATCTTACAGCTTGCCGTAGCTGTGCAGCCCGGACAGGAACATGTTGACGCCGAGGAACGCGAAGGTCGTCACGAGCAGGCCCGTGAGCGCCCACCATGCGGCCACCGTGCCGCGCAGGCCCTTCATCAGGCGCATGTGCA